>JBDHBX010000007.1:0-175108 GCA_039592335.1 Gemmatimonadota bacterium
CAACGGCAGTTCCGCTCGGGTTTAGCAGCCCGGAAAAGACAGCGCCCGGCACGGGGCCGGGCGCGTGCGCTGCTCGCACTAAGATGTCGGACCGCCCGTCAATCTTGTGAGATCACAGCGCCATGATCTGCGATCCACGTCCACCCATCGCCGTCCTTCAAGCATATGTCGGTCCAACGCTGCGTGACCGTGGTCTCCTCACCCGTGGCCTTGTTCTTGGAGGTGGTGGTAGCCAGGTAGAGCACAATCGCCACGTTGCCGTGCACCTTGATAGCCAAGGGCTTCAGGAAAAGGAAAACGGTTTCCTCGGTCTCGAAGCCCCGAGCAAAGAAAGGCCGTCTGTCTTCCTTGCTCAATGGTACGGTAGAGCCAATCGACCAGCCGAGGTAGTCATCGTGGAAGCAGGGCAAGAGGGCTTCCGCGTTTGGGCTGGCCCAACATGCCTCCTCGAACTCCCACACCTCGTGTTGTGCGGCGGTCCACTGCTGAGCCTGCGCTGCGAGCGGCAAGAACACGGCTAAGACAAGAGCTGCGAATACGCTGCGACGCACGGTCCACCTCCGAATCAGGAAGGTTGTACTCTTCTCGTCGGTGGTCTCTGGCGGTCGCGTTGTCGGTGGGCGTCCTGGGAGGGTCGGGGCGTCGCTCTGGCAGCGGGCCGTCGAGGCCATCGGCGGTTCGACGGATGGCGCTAATGTGCCGCCAGGGGCGGGCGAAACAATGGCGGGTCCACTCGGGATTAGCGGCTCGGGCAGCCAGGGTGGCCCAACGACCATTATGCCGCCGATGAGGTTGGGGCAGGGCGGTGTGCCCTATCCGTCCCTTACCCGAACACGTCGGATGCGCCCGAGGCACGCCGGGCGGCCCGCCTCAGTGGCAGACCGCCCTTTTCTGTGCATCCTGCGCCCTGTGTGCCTCGGTTTCCTACCCCCCCCTTTTGGGTTCGATTCCCCGCGCCTCCATTGCTGAAGCGGCCCGGGCGCCACGGCCTCGGGGCCGCCTTGTGTCATGTGGACGCGGTGTGCGTAAGCAGTTTCAAGAGTCTCGGGCGCTTGAGGCGAGATCCTGTAACACGTTGTTATACTGTATGCTACGTGGATGTCCTCAAGTGGGTTGTGAGTGCTGGGCCGGCTCGGGATCTCTGTGGTCAGTCATGTGGATAACTCGTGGGGCAGCCTGAGCTGTGGCCGCACGGTAGGCACCACGCGACCGTGATGGACGCGGCCGGTTCCAGCCGATGGTCGGGGAGGGTGAACGTGGGGGGGCAGGGCGGGGCGGTCATTCCGGCAGCGGCTACTCCAGCGCGGCCTGGGCCGCGGCCAGCCTCGCAATTGGCACCCGGAAGGGGGAGCAGGACACGTAGTTGAGGCCCTGGCGGTGGCAGAACACCACCGAGCGGGGGTCGCCACCGTGCTCGCCGCAGATGCCGATCTTGAGTTTGGGACTGGTGCGGCGCCCCAGATCGACCGCCATCTGTACCATCCGGCCCACTCCGGTCTGGTCCAGCGTCTGGAACGGGTCGTCGGGCAGGATGCCGCGCTCCGCGTAGAGCGGGAGAAACCGCCCCGCGTCATCCCGGGAGATTCCCAGCGTGGTCTGAGTGAGGTCGTTGGTGCCGAAGGAGAAGAACTCGGCCACCTGGGCCACCTCGTCGGCGGTGACACAGGCCCGTGGGATCTCGATCATGGTTCCCACCAGGTACTCCACCCGGTGGCCGCGCTCCTCGAACACGGCCTCCGCGGTGTCCCGCACCAACCGGGCCTGGTGCCGCAGCTCCTCCACGTATCCCACGAGCGGCACCATGACCTCCGGATGCACCTCGACCCCGGCCTCATCCACCTCGCACGCTGCCTCCAGGATCGCCCGAGCCTGCATCTCCGTGATCTCGGGGTAGGCGATCCCCAGGCGACACCCGCGGTGGCCCAGCATCGGGTTGGTTTCGGCCAGGCCCTCCACCGTGCGCCGCAACCGCTCGACGGAAACGTCCGTTCCGGCCGCCAGCTCGGCAATCTCTGCCTCGTCTCGTGGCAGGAACTCGTGAAGCGGGGGATCGAGCAGCCGAATCGTCACCGGGAAGCCGTCCATGGCCCGGAAGATCCCGGCGAAGTCCTCACGCTGCATGGGCAGCAGCTTGGCCAGGGCCTTGCGGCGCCCGTCCTCGCTGTCTGCCAGGATCATCTCTCGCATGGCCCGGATGCGGTCGCCCTCGAAGAACATGTGCTCGGTGCGGCACAACCCGATACCCTCGGCACCGAACTCGCGGGCGCGGGCAGCATCCCCGGGGGTGTCGGCGTTGGTGCGCACCCTTAGCCGGCGGTACTTGTCCGCCCAGCTCATGAGTCTGAGAAAATCATCCCCCGGGGTGGGTTCCACGAGGGGGGTCTCTCCCGCGATCACGCGGCCAGTGCTCCCGTCGAGGGTGAGCCAGTCGCCCTCCTTGACCGTGACGCCTTCCGCCTGGAAGTGGCGACCTACCTCGTCGACCTCGACCTGCTTGGCCCCCGCCACGCAGCACTTTCCCATGCCGCGGGCCACGACGGCGGCGTGGCTCGTCATCCCGCCCCGCGAGGTCAGAATGCCCTGGGCCGCGGCCATCCCGTGGAAGTCGTCCGGGCTGGTCTCGCGCCGCACCAGGACCACGGCCCCACCCCCCTCTGCCTGACTGGCCGCTCGGTCAGCGTCGAACACCGCCCGCCCCACGGCGGCTCCCGGGGAAGCGGGGAGCCCCGTGGCGATCACCGTGACCTCGGCATCGGGATCAACAGTTGGGTGCAGCAGATGGTCCAGCTGGGCCGGATCCACCCGCATCACGGCGGTCCGCTCGTCGATCAGCCCTTCGTCCACCATGTCCACGGCCACTTGGACCGCTGCGCGGGCCGTGCGCTTCCCCGTACGCGTCTGCAGGATGTAGAGCTTGCGTCGCTCCACGGTGAACTCGAGGTCCTGCACGTCCTTGTAGTGGCCCTCGAGCGTCTGGCAGTAGCCCTCAAACTCCTGCGCAATCCTGGGAAGCCAGTCGCCCATCTTGGCGATGGGCTCGGGATCCCGGATTCCCGCCACCACGTCCTCCCCCTGGGCGTTGATCAGGAACTCACCGAACACCTGCCGCTCCCCCGTTGAGGGGTTACGTGTGAAGGCCACGCCCGTGCCCGAATCCTCGCTCACGTTGCCGAACACCATGGCCTGGACGTTCACGGCGGTGCCGAGATCGTCGGGGATGCGGTGCACCCGGCGGTAGTCCACCGCCCGGCGACCATTCCAGGACCGGAACACCGCCTCGATCGCGCCCCAGAGCTGTTCCCAGGGATCGTCTGGGAAGTCGCGGTCGGTCTCCCGGCGCACAATGTCCTTGAAGGCGCCGACCAGGGCCTCGAGATCCTCGGCGGCCAGGTCGATATCCCGCTCGACGCCCCGCTCTCGCTTCACGGTCTCGAGGGCGTGCTCGAAGGGATCCCCGGTCTCGCCGGAGATGCCGTACACCACGCTGCCATACATCTGCACCAGGCGGCGGTAGGAATCGAAGGCGAACCGGTGGTTACCCGATTCCTCTGCGAGCGCCCGCGCGGTGCGGTCGTTCAGACCCAGGTTGAGGATGGTCTCCATCATACCCGGCATCGAGAACTTCCCCCCCGAGCGCACGGAGACCAGCAAGGGCTCCGCGTCGGCGCCGAACCGCCTCCCCATGGCGGCCTCCACGCGCTGCATGGCAGCCTCGACCTCGCCCCGCAGCGTAGGCGGGAACTCGCCCTTCTCGAGGTAGGCGATACAGAGTTGCGTCGAGATGGTGAAGCCGGGGGGAACGGGGACGCCGAGGTTGGTCATCTCGGCGAGGTTGGCACCCTTGCCGCCGAGGACGTCCTTCATGCCGGCGTGCCCGTCGGCCTTCCCGTTTCCGAACGAGTAGACGTCCGCCATGGTCCTGCCCCTTCACCTGAGCTGTCCGCCCCGTAACCTGGCGGTCGGGCGTGAAGTTGCTATGAAGTTTCAGTCAATGAGTGCCGTGACGTGCTCGCCGGAGGAGGACCGGCTCCCACGCTCCGCCCCTGGCACCTCGGTGGGGTAGTCCCCGGAGAAGCAGGCATGGCAGAAGCGTGAGGTGCTGCCGGCCGCCGTGAGCATGCCCTCGAGTGACAGGTATCCCAAGGTGTCCACGCCGAGGTGCTGGCGGATCTCTTCCACCGAGTGCGTCGCGGCGATCAGCTCCTCGCGCCTCGGGGTGTCGATGCCGTACAGGCAGGAGCCGGTGATGGGATGGGACGCGATCCGCATGTGCACTTCGCGGGCCCCGGCCTGGCGGATCATCTGCATCAGGGCGCGGGACGTAGTGCCCCGCACGATCGAGTCATCCACCACGACGACGCGCTTGCCCGCGATGACGTCCTTCACCGGGTTGAACTTGATGCGGACCTTGGCAGTACGGCTGGTCTGCCCAGGGTTAATAAAGGTCCGGCCCACATAGTGGTTGCGGATGAGCCCGTGTTCGAGGTCGATCCCGCTCTCCTCGGAGTACCCCAGTGCCATGGCGTTCGAGGAATCGGGCACCGAGAACACGCAGTCGGCGTCCGGGGCAGGGTGCTCCCGGGCCAGCTGCCGCCCCAACTCGCGGCGCACGCGGTCCACCGACTCCCCAAAGACGACGCTGTCGGGACGCGAGAAGTAGATCAACTCGAACACGCAGCGGCGGTGCGGCTTGGCCTTGAGCGCCGGGAGGTCCACGACCTTGCCGTCCTCGATCTTGAGCCACTCGCCTGGCTCGAGCTCGCGCACCGGCGTGGCCCCAACGATGTCGAGCGCACAGGTCTCCGAGGCCAGCACCCAGCCGTCGCCGAGTCGGCCCAGAACGAGGGGACGGAATCCCCTGGGGTCCACGATCGCATAGACGGTGGTTCCCACGGAGAGGAGGAGGGTGTAGGCCCCCTCCACCCGCTCCAGCGCGTCGATGATCTGATCTTCGGGCTCTCGCGCATCGGACCGTGCGATGAGATGGATCAAGACCTCGGAGTCCGACGAGGACTGGAAGATGGAGCCCTTGCGCACCAGGTCGTCGCGCAGCGCCTGGGCGTTGGTCAGATTGCCATTGTGCGCCAGGGTGAGCGCGCCGTGGTGGTAGTTCACGACCGCGGGCTGGGCGTTGGCGAGCACCGAGCTCCCCGTGGTGGAGTAGCGCGTGTGCCCGATCGCGATCGACCCGGGGAGCTGGCGAAGCACCTCGGGTGGGAAGATCTCCGACACGAGCCCCATGTCGCGCCGCACGCTGGCGTGGCCGTCAGCATCGATGCTCACGATGCCGGCCGACTCCTGCCCGCGGTGCTGTAGGGCATAGAGTCCCAGGTAGGTGAGCTCCGCTGCCTGCTTGACGCCGATTACGCCAAAGATTCCGCACATGGGTCGCTTGCGGGGAACGCGTCGTGGTGGCGGAGGGTTCCGCGCGGAGGGAGGGCGATGTGGTTCATGAGGCGCGGTCGGCTCAGCTGCCCACGCCGCGCATGATCGACTTGAAGATGTTGATGACCCCGGCGTCCTCCCGTGCCAGCAGCTCCTCGGTCTCGCCGGCATCCAGCCACATGCCGCTGCACTCAGAGCAACGGTCGACCTGGATGCCGTGGTACTCCTCCGTGCGCAGGTCGGCGCCGCACTTGGGGCACTTCATGTAGTGCGAGCGGCGCTGCGCCTGCTCCGCCTCGCTGTGCGCGCGCTCCTTGCGGGCCTTGATCAGCTCGGCCGACTGCTTGGCGAAGTACTCGTCTTCGTTGCGACTCGGCTTGTCCGGCATCAGTTCGCTCCAGGTACCTCCTCTCCCGACGTGGGAGGGGTGAACTGTGCTTCACGATCCGGCGGGGACGAGGACATCCCCGCGTAGTTGTGTCCCGGCCCACGCACGATGGCGTCCACAACCTGGTCGCTCTCCAGGAACACGACGTCGTAGGTGCCGCACGTGACTTCGCAGCCGTTCCGGAAATAGAGGTACGTACGATTGCCGGCGGTCCGCTCGGCCACGGGCTCACCCCACACCGCAATGACGTCCATGCGCGTCATGCCCGGCTGGACGGTCCCGGTATCCGTGGGGAACCACGGCTCGTCCATCAGGGAACGCACGGGGCGCTGCCGCACGGGCCGCGGAGCGGGCTCCGGCTCGGGGGTGACCGGCTGCAACTCCATGGGCTCGGCCGCTGCCAACTCCGTGGTGTCGAGAGCGGTCTCAGCCGCCGCGGCCGCGGTGTCGGTAGCCGTCGTGTCGGCATCGCCTTTGCTCAAGAACGGCAGGGACACCCGGTCACAGCCTGCGGTCGCCACGCAGAGCGCGGCTGTGGCTGCCAGTATGGGCCATTTCATTGCGTCCCTCCTCCGAAGACCTCGGCGTGATGCATCTACCAAGATAGTGGTTTTTGTGGCGCCGTCACACACCCCGCCGCCGTCGTCTGCTCGGATCGGCGTCGCGCACGATCTGGGGATACTCCCCCTCCGCCTCCTCGTCCTCCACCACCACGGGCTCGTCCCCTCGCTCCACGATCCCGCTCGCGGCCGCCCGCACGATCCCATAGGTCAGATAAGTGATGCCCAACGGGAAAAAGAAGATGTCCCGGCTCCAGATCGCGAACCCGATCACCGTGAGGTGCACGGCGAGCCCCAGCCGCCCTCGCCAGGATCGCATGCCGATCCGGGGCACGCGGGCGTACTGGATGTTGCTCACCATGGCGAGCGAGAGCGCGATCACCAGGAAGATGAGGATCTGGCTCCAGGGGAGGCTCGCGAGCTGCGTCTGGTAGAAGACCGTTTGCGTGAACGGGTAATACGTGGCCAGGGTCATCCCGGCTGCGGGGGACGGGAGGCCCGTAAAGGTCAGCTTGTGGCCATCGACCGTCTGGACGTTGTAGCGGGCCAGGCGCAGCGCGATGCACACCACGAACGCGTAGAGGAACACCCAGGCGTACTGTCCCAACGAGGCGAAGTGCAGGAAGTAGAGGAGCAGGGCGGGTGCCACCCCGAAGCTCACGAGGTCGACCAGCGAGTCGAGCTCGGCGCCGAAGCGGGAGCCCGTCTTGCTCATCCGGGCCAGCTGCCCGTCCAGCATGTCCAGTACGCCGGCGATCACGATCCACCAACTCGCCAGGTAGAACTGGCCCTGCGAGGCGAGCACGATCGCCCAGACGCCGAAGAACAGGTTGGCCAGCGTGAAGAGGCTGGGAACCACGATGATGGCTCGCCGCACGCGTCGGCGTCGCCGCTGTGCTCGCGTCATACCGACCACTCCGCGATGACAGTCACGCCTGCCTTGGTTCGGTCACCTTCCCGCACGCGAACGCTGGCGGTTCGGGGTACGAACGTGTCCACCCGCGAGCCGAACCGGATGAGTCCCAAGCGCTCGCCCTGACGCACGGGGTCGCCCACCCGCGGATCGGTCACGATGCGTCGCGCGATGAGCCCTGCGATCTGCCGTACCAGCACCGGGCCACGGTGGCTCCGGATGCCGAGGGACATCTGCTCATTCTGCTCACTCGCCTTGTCCAGCGTCGCGTTCACGAACCTCCCAGGCCGATACTCCCGGTGGCCCACGGTGCCGTCCACGGGATGCCGGTTCACATGCACGTTGAACACGTTCATGAACACCGATACGCGGGTGGCATCCCCCTGGACGAACTCTCGCTCCCGCAGGTCCACTACCGCCACCACCCTGCCGTCGGCGGGGGCCAGAATCAGCTCCCCTCCCCGCGGCCCGCCACGATCGGGGTCGCGGAAGAACCAGGGGACCCAGAGCGCGACCGGCAGCCAGCCAAGGGCTGCCGCCCACCACCACCCACCCAGCGCGACGCCCACGGTGGCAAGGACGGCGAGAACCAGTGCGCCGGCCACAACGAACGGGCGGCCCTCAGGGGCGATTCTCACAGGTCGGCTGGCAGCGTCTCGCCGGTGATCCGAAGGTAGGCGTCCTGGTACCGGGTGCTTGTGGCCTGGATCACTTCCGGGGGAAGGGGGGGCGCCGGCGGATTGCCGTCCCAGTCCCCCCGCTTGCGGTACCCGTCGAGGAAGTCTCTCAGCGGCTGCTTGTCGAAGGAGGGTTGGCCGCGACCGGCCTGGTAGCGGTCCACAGGCCAGAACCGCGAGGAGTCGGGGGTGAGGACCTCGTCGATCAACAGCAACTCGCCCTCAGTCGTGTGACCGAACTCGAACTTGGTGTCGGCGATGATGATCCCGCGCCCGATGCTCTCCGCTGCGGCCCTCGTGTAAAGGGCAATTGAGAGATCCCGCAGTCGCTCGGCGACCTCGGGTCCGAGCGCCTCGCGCATGCGAACGAACGTGATGTTCTCGTCGTGTCCTGTCTCGGCCTTGGTCGCGGGCGAGAAGATGGCGGGCTCGAGCTTCTGGCTCTCCACCAACCCGTCGGGCAGGGCCTCGCCCGCCAGCGTGCCCTCCTGGCGATACTCCTTCCACGCCGAGCCGGAGAGGTACCCGCGAACCACGCACTCGAACGGCACCGGGACGGTGCGCCGCGCCAGCATGGAGCGGCCTGCCACGACGTCCCGATGCCCGGACAGCGCCGGCACGCGCTCCACGATCTCGTCGACCTCGGCAGTGAGGTAGTGGCTCGGCGTCACATCCGCGAGCCGCTGGAACCAATAGGCGCTCGTCTGCGTGAGCACCGTCCCCTTGCGGGGAATCGGCTCGGCCATCACCACGTCGAACGCGCTCACGCGGTCGCTGGCGACCAGCAGTAGCGTGTCATCGTCGACGGTGTACACCTCGCGCACCTTGCCGCGGCGCAGCAACGGGAGGGGCAGGGTGCTCTCGGTCAGGGGCGTCGCGCTCATACGTTTACCGTGGCTCCGTCGGGGACGTCGTACGGCGACAAGGCGGCCAACATCTTGTCCACCGGTCCGGCCAGGAATTCGCTCACCTGCTCCGGCGCGCGGCCGACGTACCGCTCCGGCTCGAGCTCCCGGTGCAGCGCATCGGACCCTACCGTTCCGAAGGCCGGGTCTGCGGCGAGGCGCTGGAGCAGGTCGTTCGGCTGCCCTTCCGCGATGGCAGCGCTCGCATCGAGACTGTGCCGGCGCATGATTTCGTGCAGCGCCTGTCGGTCGCCCCCTGCCTCGACCCCGAGCATGAGCCAGCGCTCCACAGCCATGAAGGGCATCGCGTCGGCGACGTGTCGGTGCACCACCGCTTCGTTGACCTCGAGGCCAGCGCTCACGTTCGCGCAGAGCACCAGCGCCGCATCGGTCGACAGGAAGGCCTCCGGCATGGCGAGACGCCGGATGGCGCTGTCGTCGAGCGTGCGCTCGAACCACTGTGTCGCCGCCGTGTAGTGCGCCGTCTCCTGCTGCGCCAGCACGTAGCGCGCCAGGGCGCAGATGCGCTCGGCCCGCATCGGGTTGCGCTTGTGGGGCATCGCGCTCGAGCCGATCTGCTCCTCCTCGAACGGCTCCAGCACCTCGCGCTCGTGCTGCAACAGGCGCAGGTCCGTGCCGAACTTCGCGGCCGACTGCCCGATTCCTCCGAGCACGTCCAGCACACGGCTATCGATCTTGCGGGTGTAGGTCTGCCCGCTCACGGGAATGGCCTTGGCGAACCCGAAGGTCTCGGCCAGCCGCCGGTCCAGCTCGCGCACCTTGTCGTGGTCGCCGCCGAACAGCTCGAGATAGGTCGCCTGGGTGCCGGCGGTTCCCTTGCAGCCGCGGAACGGCAGGCCATCCACCAAGTCACGCAGCGCCTCGGCGTCGAGCAGGAAGTCCTGCAGCCAGAGGGTGGCGCGCTTGCCCACCGTCGTGAGTTGCGCGGGCTGAAAGTGGGTGTAGGCAATGGTGGGGAGGGCGCCGTACCGCTCGGCGAATCCCCTGAGGGCGCGCATCACCGCCATGAGGCGTCCCAGCAGGAGGCGCAGGGCGTGGCGCATCACCAGCAGGTCGGCGTTGTCGGTCACGTAGGCGCTGGTGGCGCCCAGGTGCAGAAACGGCTTGGCTGCCGGTGCCTGGTCGCCGAAGTGGTGGACGTGGGCCATCACGTCGTGTCGGAAGCGTTGCTCGTAGTGCCGCACCGCATCCAGGTCGACTTCGTCCAAGTGCGCGCGCATCTCGCTGAGCGCCGCATCGGGAATGTCGAGGCCCAGGCGCTGCTGCTCCTCGGCCAGGGCGAGCCATAGGCGGCGCCAGATGCCGGCGCGCTGCTCAGCGCTCCACAGGCGTTGCATCGCGGGCGACGCGTAGCGCGACCCGAGCGGCGATTGGTAAAGTGGCTGATCGGTCATCGGACGTAGAAGTCGGTGTAGCCGTGCGAACCGCCGCGCTCGAAGTAGACGCGCACGGCGCCTCGTCGGGAGACGTCACGAATGATGTCGGGTACATCTTCCGCGCTCGCGACGCGCTGGCGGTTGATCTGGTAAATCACGTCGCCGGACCGCAGCCCCGTGCTGCGCTGGGCCGCGGCCCCAATGTCGAAGATGAGGGCGCCCTGCTCGGTCTCGAGGTCGCGCTCCTGCCGCACGGCGGGCGTCACGGTCACGAGGCGCATCTCCCCCAGGACCTCGACCTTGTCGGCCACTGCCGTGGGCAGATCCGCGACCGCCACCGTCGCGCTGCGCTCCTGACCGTTGCGCCGATAAGTGAGCTCCAGCGCCTCGCTGGGCGCCACGTCCAGCTTCACCGACTCCCAGTCGAGGAAGGTGCGCATCGTCCGGCGGGCGGCGGTCAGGAGCACGTCACCCTGACGCAGTCCCGCGTGCTCCGCCGGGCTGTCGGGCGCCACGGCGGTGACCGGGAGACCGCCGGTGCGCTTCCAGTCGCGCAGCCGGTCGCGTCCCGGCACGCTCAGCCCCACCCAGGAGCGACGCACGGAGCCGTACTGCTGCAGCTCGTCGGCAATGCGCAGGGCGCGCTCGATCGGGATGGCGAACCCGATGCCCACGGAGCCGCCGCTTTCGGAGAAGATCGAGCTGTTGACCCCTACCACCTCGCCGATGGCATTCACCAGGGGGCCGCCGCTATTTCCCGGGTTGATCGCCGCGTCGGTCTGGATCATCCCGACGTAGATGCTCCGGTCGTTGCCCGACGGCAGCAAGTTCCGACCCACCGCGCTCACTACCCCGGCAGTGACCGACGGCTCGGCATTGCCCAGCAGGTAGCCATAGGGATTCCCGATGGCCACCACCCACTCTCCGATCATGAGGGTCTCGCTGGCGCCGATGAGCACGCAGGGGGCCGCCGTCGAGTCGATCCGCAACACGGCGATATCCGTGAGAGGATCCTCCCCCAACAGCGTGGCCTCGTAGTCCGCCCCCTCACGCGTGGTCACCACGATCTCCTGCGCCCCGGCGGTGACATGCTGGTTCGTAATCACGATACCGGCCGCGGAGATGATGAATCCCGAGCCCAGGCCCTGGACCTCGCGCTCGGCGCCCGGCGGCGTGAAGAGAAAATCCCACGCCGTGCGGGCACGCTGACGCACGCGGCGCACCACGTTGACGCTCACGACGGAGGGCGCCACGCGCTCCGCCGCGACGGCGATCGCCGAGTAGCGTGACTGGGAAATGCTGTCCGACAGCGCCCTGCGTGCGGCGGGCGCGTGCCGTGCCGGCGCGCTGGGGCTCCGGTTGGCCGTGTCCGGGGTCTGCGCCGACGCCTGGCCCTGGGGCGTCGGGTCGCCGCAGGCCAGCAGGACGGCGAAGAACAGCGCGGACCCGGTTCTCAAACGTTGACCTTCGCGCGCGCGACGAGCTTGCTCCAGTCGTTCAGGAACTGGTCCAACCCTCGATCGGTGAGCGGGTGCAGGAGCAGCTTCTTGAGTACCGCGGTGGGCATGGTGGCGACGTCGGCGCCCACCAGAGCAGCCTCGGCGACGTGACGCGGGTGCCGGATCGAGGCGGCGAGGATCTCGGTCTCCATCCCGTAGTTGTCGTAGATCTGGCGCGTCTCACGTACGATCTCCATCGCGTCGTGGCCAATGTCGTCCAACCGCCCGAGGAATGGCGAGACGTAGGTCGCACCAGCCTTGGCCGCCAGCAGGCACTGCACGGAGCTGAACGCCAAGGTCACGTTCACCTTCACACCGTCGGCGACCAGCTTCCGCGTGGCGATCATGCCGTCTTCCAACATTGGGATCTTCACCACGATGTTGTCGGCGAGCTTGGCCAGCTCGCGCCCCTCGGTGTACATCCCGTCGGGATCCACTGCGACCACCTCGGCACTCACGGGGCCGTCCACCAGCGAGCAGATCTCCTGCAGAACGTTCTGAGGATCGACGTCTCCGGCGTGCTTCGACAGCAGCGTCGGGTTGGTCGTGACGCCGTCGATCAGACCGGCCTGCGAGGCCCACCGAATGTCGCTGAGGTCGGCGGTGTCGAGGAAGAGTTTCATCGGTCACATCTCTCTTCGAGTTGGTGGTAACGTGCGCCAACGAGATAGAGCCCCTGTGGCGGGGCCGGGGGGCTCGCCTCGTCGTTCGTCGTGCTTTGCAGCAGGCGAGCCACATCCTCCGGCGGCCGGCGCTCGCGGGCGATGTCTACCATGGTTCCCACGAGGAACCGTACCATGCGGTGGAGGAACCGGTCCGCTTCGACCGTAAAGATAAAACCTTCTTCATGCGGGCGCGGGTTCCACTGGGATACGGTCAGCCCGCAGCGGTAGTGCGGCTTGGCTTGGCCCACCGCTGAGAAGGCTCGAAAGTCGTGCTCTCCCTGGAACGCGGCGGCAGCAGCGGCAAGCTTGTCGGCATCGAGCGGGACCCCGAGTGCCCACTCGTAAGGCCGCCGGAACGGCGAGTGCGCGGCCACATCACAGCCCACTACGTAGCGGTAGCGGCGCGTGAGCGCCTGCTTGCGGGCGTGGAATCCTGGGGGCGCCGGGCCCAGGCGGGCAACCCACAGGTCGTCGGGAGTGAGGGCCCGCAGCGCCCGCAACAGCTCGCACGGGTCCCACGCGCGGGGCATGCCAAAGCTCACGACCTGGCCGAGCGCGTGCACGCCGGCGTCGGTTCGGCCGGCCGCATGCACGACCACGCTCCCCCCCGCCAGCCGCTCGAGGGCCGCCTCGAGTTCCCCCTGCACTGTGCGGTCGGTGGCCTGCCGCTGCCATCCCGCGAACCCGCCACCGTCGTAGTGCAGCACCGCGTAAAAAGGCCTGCCCGACATGCGCGGCAAGATACCGGGGAGGTGCCGTAGCGGCAAGCGACACAAGCACTTGCGGCGTTGACAAACGGCTCGGGATGGCAGAATGTACGTGCTTCACCAACCCGAGCTCCTGGACGGAGTAACCGTGCCCGACGACCCCACCCCGATTACACGGGCGCTCAGAACCCTGTCGCGCGGTGAGCGCCTCGGCGAGACGCTCACGCACGAGGCGTTCGACCAGGTAATGAACGGGGAAGCCAGCGCCGCGCAGGTCGGGGCGCTGCTCATGGGCCTGCGGGTGCAGGGAGAGACCGCCGACGAGATTACCGGCGCGGTGCGGGCGCTGCGCGGCGCGATGGTGCGGGTGGATGCGGCGGCGAGCGCGCACCTGGTGGACACGTGCGGGACTGGCGGGGGGAGCGTTCCCACCTTCAACATCTCGACGGCCGCCGCCTTCGTGGCGGTCGGGGCCGGCGCCACCGTGGCCAAGCACGGCAACCGCTCGTACACCTCCAAGTGCGGCTCGGCCGACGTGCTGGAAGCACTAGGCGTGCGGATTGCCGCGGACGGTGAGGAGGCCGCACGCCTGCTGCGCTCCGTGGGCATGGCGTTCCTGTTTGCCCCCGCATTCCACCCGGCGATGCGCCACGTTGCCCCGGCGCGCCGCGAGCTCGCCATTGCCACGATCATGAACATCGTGGGACCGCTGGCGAACCCGGCGGGCGTCACGCGCCAGCTGGTTGGTATCGCGCAACCCGAGCGGGGGCCACTGATTGCGGAAGTCCTGGCCCGGCTGGGAGCGGAGCACGCGCTAGTCGTGCACGGCGACGTCGGCATGGACGAGATCGCGCCCTCGGGCCCGACGACGGTGTGGGAAGTGCGGGAGGGCACCGTATCGACGGGCAGCATCAACCCCGCCGAGCACGGCTTGGAGCACGCCGACCTAGCGGCGCTCGTCGGCGGAGAGCCTGCGCGCAACGCGGCGCGCGTGGAGCGCCTGCTGCGAGATCCCTCAAACGACGGGGCGGGTCGGGCGGCGGTGGCACTCAACGCCGGTGCGGCGCTCTACGTGGCCGGATTGACGGCGAGCCTGCGGGAGGGCATCGGGGGGGCGCTGGAGACGCTCGATGCGGGAGTCGGCGTGACGGTGTTGGAGCGGCTCAAGGCCGCGGCGCCGCTCAGTACTTCCGAATGACGCCCACGACGACGCCCTGAATCAGGACATTGTCCTCGTGCACTCGAATGGGGCGGACAGTCTCGTTCGCCGGCTGCAGGCGAATCCACCCGCCCGGCTCGCGGTAGAGTCGCTTGACGGTGGCGGACGTGCCGTCCACGAGCGCAACGACCATCTCGCCGTTGTCGGCCGTGTCGCGCCCGTGCACGACGACGAAGTCACCGCTCTCGATGTGCTCGTCGATCATGGACTCGCCGCGCACCCGCAGGACGTAGCTATTGCCGCGCCGGGGGATCAGATCGTTGGGCACGGCGATGCTCTCGGGGGTGACCACGGCTTCGATCGGCTCGCCCGCGGCGACCTGGCCCAGCAGCGGCAGCTCGGTGGCGCCGGTCTGGCCCGGAACGGGCACCATCTCGATCGCGCGGCTCTCGTTGTGGCCGCGCTGGATGTAGCCCTTCCGCTCGAGGTTGGTGAGATGCTCGTGCACCGTGGCGAGGGAGCGGAACGCGAAGTGCTCGGCGATCTCCTCGAACGAAGGCGCATACCCCTGCTTGTGGATATAGCTTTGCAGGTAGTCGAGAATCTCCTTCTGCCGCCGGGTGAGTGGCATGGCGCGCTCCTGGCCGTGTGCGACCGAAAAAAGGCCGAAGCGAATATACCCGAACACACCCCGAAGCGCAACACGCCACCGTGACGACGACGCTGGACACCATCCTGAAGGCCGCTCGAGAGCGGGTGCGGGGCCTCGCACCGCGGCGCGAGGCGCTGGAGAGCGCGGCGCGGGCCGCGCCGGTACCGCCCTCCTGGTCGGGGGCCTTTGCGGGCAGAGACGTATCGGTAATCGGTGAGCTCAAGCGGCGCTCGCCGTCGGCCGGAGCGATCGCAGCGGAGCTGGACCCCGCGGCGCACGCCCGGGCGTATGCCGCGGGGGGCGCGAAGGCGATCTCGGTGCTGACCGAAGAAGCGCACTTCGGGGGCTCACTCGCCGATCTCGAGCTGGTGCGGGAGGCAGTGCCGCTCCCCGTGCTGCGCAAGGACTTCGCGCTGGATGTCCTGCAGCTGTATGAGGCCCGCGCCGCCGGGGCGAGCGCTGTGCTGCTCATCGTACGCGCGCTCGAGCAGGAGCGGCTGGCCGAGCTAGCTGCCGCCGCCGGGGAGCTTGGGCTGGGCCGCCTGCTGGAGGTGCATGACGGGGTAGAGCTCGAGCGAGCGATGGCCGTCGAGGGAGAATCCATCGGTGTGAACAGTCGAAACCTCGAGGACTTCAGCGTGGACGTGGGCCGTATCGAGGAGGTCGTCCGCTTGGTCCCGCCCGGAGTGGCTGTCGTGGCCGAGAGCGGCCTGAGTCAGCGAGCCGACGTGGAGCGGGTAGCCGGTTGGGGGGCCGACGCCGTGTTGGTGGGGACGGCGCTGGCAGGCGCGGCCGATCCGGAAGCGGCAGTGCGGGAGCTGGTCGGGGTGGCGCGCGTGAGGAGGGCCAGTGTCTGAACAGGAGGCGAGGACGACGCCGGGACGGTTCGGCCCGTACGGCGGCCGCTACGTGCCCGAGACCCTGGTGGCGGCGCTGGATGAGCTGGTGCGGGTGTACGACGAGGCCCGGTCGGATCCCGCCTTCGAGCAAGAGCTCGAGGGTCTGCTGAGGTCCTACGTGGGGCGTCCCACGCCATTGTCGGAGGCACCGCGCCTCTCGGAGCGGGTCGGCTGTCGCGTGCTGCTCAAGCGGGAGGACCTCACCCACACCGGGGCGCACAAGATCAACAACACGCTGGGGCAGGTGCTCCTGGCCCGTCGCATGGGGAAGCAGCGCATCATCGCGGAGACCGGAGCGGGGCAGCACGGGGTCGCGACGGCGACCGCCTGCGCGCTCTTCGGGCTCGAGTGCGTGGTCTACATGGGTGAGGAGGACATGGCGCGCCAGCGCCTCAATGTGTTCCGCATGGAGGTGATGGGCGCTCAGGTGGTGCCGGTCGGGTCAGGCACCCGCACCCTCAAGGACGCCACCAACGAGGCACTGCGGGATTGGGTCACCACTGTCGACACGACACACTACGTGCTCGGTTCGGTCGTGGGTCCCGACCCGTTCCCCCGCATCGTGCGCGACTTCCAGAGTGTCATTGGTCAGGAGGCGCGCGAGCAGGTCTTGGAGCGCACGGGCGGGCTGCCGCAATGGGTCGTGGCGTGCGTGGGCGGTGGGTCAAACTCGATCGGGATGTTCCACGGCTTCCTGCAGGACCCGGACGTGAAGCTGGTAGGGGTCGAGGCCGGCGGCTCGGGGCTCGACACGGGCCGTCACTCCGCCTCGCTCACGGCCGGACGCCCCGGTGTGCTACACGGCTGTCTCAGCTATGTGCTGCAGAACACCGACGGGCAGGTGGAGCCGGCGCATTCTGTGGCGGCAGGATTGGACTATCCCGGCGTCGGGCCTGAACATGCCTACTTGCGCGATTCCGGGAGAGTGCAGTATTACACGGTGACCGATCGGCAAGCGGTGGAGGCGTTTTACACTCTCGGTCGGATGGAGGGGATTCTGCCGGCCCTGGAGAGCGCGCACGCCCTGGCATGGGTACTGGAGTCTGGGATTGGGTGGTCAGCATCCGACGTGTTGCTCTTCACGCTCAGCGGGCGCGGCGATAAGGACGTCCAGCACGTAGCCAGCCTGGCGGAGCGTGGATGACCGATACGACGACGGAAGATCAGGAAAAACTGCAAGACACCACACCGGTCGCGCATCTCATGCAGACGATGGTCAAGGGCATGCGTGCCGTTCAGCTGTATCTCCCCAACAACCCGGTGTACCAGCGTGCGATTGACAACGTCAAGCGGGCGTTCGAGCCGATTTGGGAGGAATTCGTCGAATTGGACCTGGTGGTGGCCGAGACGGACCTCCAGCTGGGTGACGAGACCGTGCTCGCCCAGCCGACCAAGTCCGAGAGCATTGCGTGGGTGCTGTACAAAGACGGAGTACGCACCCTGAGCTTCGCGCCCGGTGTCGAGGAGGACGAGGTTGTCCGCTTCCTCAGCGTGATTCACAAGGTCCGGACCCTACAGTCCGAAGCGGCCGACGACCTGCTGACACTCCTGTGGGACGAGGATTTCCAGTTCATCAAGTACCACGCGGTCGATCTCGCCATGGACGACGTGCCCACGATGACCGCCGACACGCCCACGTCGGAGGACAAGTGGGGATTCGGGTCGGCCCCCCCCAAGACGGAGGTGGAGGTCAAGCAGGCGGTCGCGGAGGAAGCTGCCAGCACGCAAGAGCAGACGGCCGAGGGCGAGCCGCCGCCCGGCATCGTGCGGGTCGAGGACTTCGACTCCACGCTCTACTTCCTGGACGACAAGGAGCTCGACTACCTCCGCCAAGAGATCGACCGTGAGTACTCGCACGACCTGCGCGAGAACACGCTCTCGATGCTGTTCGACCTGTTGGAGCTCCAGACCTACAGCACGGTGCGGGCGGAGCTGATCTCGATCCTGGAGCACTTCATCCCGTACCTGCTGGCCGTGGGAGACTTCAAGTCGGTCGGATACGTGCTACGGGAGATCCGCACCGTGATGCAGCGGGCTCGCGAGCTGCTTCCGGAGCACCGCGAGACCTTGCAGAACGTGCCGGCGCGGCTGTCCGACCCGGTCGCCTTGGGCCAGCTGCTGCAATCCCTCGATGAGGCCTCGGTGCACCCGCCGGAGGAGGAGCTGGGCGAGTTGTTCCGGGAGCTGCGGCCCGAGGCGCTGGAAGCGGTCATGGCCTGGCTGCCCAAACTCACCAGCGAGCCCGTGCGGTCGGTGCTGGACGCCGCGGCCCAGCGCCTCGCCCAAGCCCACCCGGAGGCGATGGCCAACGCCCTCAAGAACCCGGACGAGGTCGTGTTGCTGGAGGCGATCCGGCTGACGAAGCACGCCAAGCTGCCCCCCACGGTGCCCGGTCTGGGTGCGCTCCTGGTCAAGGGGAGCACCCAGGTGAAGCGCGCGGCGGTGGACGCCCTTGCGGCCATCGGATCGGCAGGCGCGATGCAGCAGCTCGAGCGCGCGATCCAGGATAAGGACCGGGACGTGCGGGTGGCAGCCGTGCGGGTGATGGCCAGCCAGGGGCATCGTGGGGCGTTCCCGGCCATCGAGGCGGCGATCTCCGGGAAGTCCCTCAAGGACGCCGACCTGACGGAGCGCACGGTCTTCTTCGAGGCCTATGGCACCCTGGCGGGCGCCGCCGGGCTCGGCACGCTCGAGCCCATGCTCCAATCCGGGGGGTTCATGCGGCGCAAGCACGATCCCCAGATCCGGGCGTGCGCAGCCATGGCGATCGGCAAGATCGGCACCTCCGAAGCCCGCAAGCTGTTGGAGAAGGCGGGACGCGACAAGGATCCCCTGGTGCGCAACGCCGTGGCGAAGGCGCTGCGGGAGATGCGGTGAGATGAGCGAGTCCGAAGCCCAACCTCGCGCGAGCCGGCCGTCGATCGTCGAGATGCAGGCGACCGACCAGCGCATGCGGCAGGCCGGGCGGGATTTTCTCATCTCGCTCTATGCCGCGCTACGCAGCTTCAAGCTGTACCCGGTCGAGAACGAGCAAGTGCAGCGCTCGCTCGACGAGCTGCTGGCGCGGGCCAAGGCGATCCTCGATGTCGAGCAGGACCTCGAGGTACGGGTAGCAAGCGAATTCCTGTTCGTAAACGCCACGCGCCTGCGCCTCGAGCTCGACAACTTCGCCTCGTTTAGCCACGTCCTCACTACGCTGCGCCAGGCGGGCGTCGGGATCCTGCAGGTCGACACCTCGGCGGAGCGACGCGAGTGGCAGGTAGTGGTGTCCCTGCTCCTGGCGTTCGCCGCCACGGCGGCCGCGCCCGACAAGCTGAGCCAGTTGCAACAGAAGCTGATCCAGGGCGGTGTCTCCCACATCAGGGTGGCCCCGCCGGCCGAGAGCGACGAGGTGCTAGAGGACGAGGAGAAGGCCAAGGAGATCGCCAAGCGGACCTACGAGCAGACGGTGGCGGTCACCAAGGAGGTCATCAACTCGGTGCGCATGGGTCGGAGTGCCAGCGTCAAGAAGGTGAAGCGCGCCGTGCAGGGCATTGTGGACCAGGTGCTCAAGAACGAGGTGTCGCTCATCGGCCTCACCACCATCCGGGACTACGACGAGTACACGTTCACGCACTCGGTGAACGTCACGATCTTCAGCGTGTCAATCGGGAAGCGGTTGGGGCTGACCAAGCTGCAGATGTATGACCTCGGGTTGTGCGCCCTGTTCCACGACGTCGGGAAGAGCCGAGTGCCGATCGAGGTGCTCAACAAGGAAGGGCCGCTGAGCGACGACGAGTGGCGCATCATGCAAGCCCACCCGTGGCTCGGCGTGCTCACCCTGTTCGGTCTGCGGGGCTACGGGGAGATCCCGTACCGTGCGATCATCACGGCCTTCGAGCACCACATGAAGGTCGACCTCACGGGCTATCCCAAGACCATCCGGCCGCGCAACCTCTCGGTGTACTCCAAGATCGTGGCGGTGGCCGACGCGTTCGATGCCGCCACGACGCGCCGCGCGTACCAGACGGTGCCGTTACAGCCGGATCAGGTGCTGCGGGAGATGTGGGAGAACCCCCGGCGCGGACAGGATCCCGTGCTGGTGAAGGCGCTCATCAACCTGACCGGCGTGTACCCGGTGGGCACCTGTGTCATTCTCGATTCCTACGAGGTCGGCGTGGTGCACTCCGCCAATCCCGACGCATCTCAACTGCACAGGCCCATCGTGCGGGTGGTGCTCAGTGCGGAAGGCGTGCGGCTGGGAGAAGGCTTTCTGGCGGACCTGGCCGAAACGAAGCAGGACGGCACCTTCCGCCGGTCGATCATCAAGGTGAGCGACCCGGTCAAGTACGAGATCAACCCCTCCGACTACTTTGTCTGATGTCGTCGTTCGGGCGCGCTGGGAGCACCTGCGTGCTGCGCGCCGCGTCGCTCTAATTCCCTATCTTACTGCCGGTTTCCCCACACGCGATCTGAGCCTTGCGGCCCTCACCATGGTGGCCGAGGCAGGGGCCGACTTCGTGGAGGTCGGGATCCCGTTCACGGATCCTCTGGCCGACGGTCCGGTGATCCAGAAATCCACCCAGGTCGCGCTGGAACAGGGGATGACGGTGCCGGGGGTGCTGGAGCTGGTGCGGGACGCCGCGCTCGGGATTCCGGTCATCGCGTTCGGGTACCTGAACCCGATCCTGGCGTACGGACCCGACCGGTTCCTTCCCGAGGCAGCCGCTGCGGGTGTCGCGGGGCTGCTGCTCACCGATCTCCCGGCGGGCGAGGATCCGGCGCTGGAGGGCAGGGTGCACGACAGCGACCTGGCGCTCATCTCACTGGTCGCCCCCACGACCGAGGGGTCCCGACTGCGAGCGGTGCTGGCGCAGGCCGAAGGATTCGTGTATCTGATCTCGCGTCTGGGCGTGACCGGCGCTCCGACGACGATGGACGAGACGCTGGAGCGCTCCATCGCTCGGGTGCGGGAAGCGACGGCCCTCCCGGTGGCGGTGGGCTTCGGGATCGGCCGGGGGGAGCAGGCGGCCGTGGCCGCGCGGTACGCGGACGGCGTCGTGGTGGGAAGCGCGCTCGTGCAGCGGCTGGAGCAAGGGTTGGCACCGGCACGCGACCTGATGGCCGAGTTGCGTTCGGCGGTTGATGGCGTGCGCGAGGGGAAAGGAGAGTCACGATCGTGAGAGTGGGCGCGGTGCGGCTGAGTGCCCTCTACGGGCAGGGGCTCGCGATCGGCGGGACCCTGATGGTCGGCGCCATCCTGGTTCGCACCCCGGATCTCGGCAGCAAGCTGCCGGCCGTCCTGGTCGTGACCCTGCTGGTGGTGGTGCTGCGCGTACCGCAACTGCTGCTCGGCAAGTATGCCTACGTGTCCCAGGTCGGGATCGTCACCCTGTCGGCCGGACTCCTGGTGGGACCGGGACTCACGGCGCTCGCCGCGGGCATCGGCACCTTCCTGGCGGATGTGGTGGTGTTCCGCAAGGACCACCGGGCCGCAGGCGTCAACGCGGCCCGCGAGATCGTCAGCGTGGTGGTGGCGTTCGGGTTCTATGCCGCCACGATCACCCTGCTGGGGGTCACCGATCCTCTCACCGCTGAGGGCATGGGTGCCTTGGCGGTGCTCGCGGGCTCCTACTTTGTGGTGTCCCGCACGCTGTTCTACTACACACTCACTGTACGGGGAAAGCTCAGCTTCGAAGAGCAGGTGTTCATCCAGCGCTACGAGGTGGTCACCTACGGGACCACACTGGCCGGGGCGGGGACGGCCGTGTTCACGCTCGCGGTGATGCCGCCGCTGGCGTGGCCGTTCGTGGCCGGCCCGATCGTGCCCGCCGCCTTCGTCCTGAAGCGCATCCTGCAGGAGGCGATCCAGGCGGAGGAGCTCAACAAGATCCAGGGCATGGAGCACGTGATCACGAGCTACGTCGGGCTCGAGGACGCGCTCCGGCAGATCGAGCGCTACGCATACCAGGTGCTCGACTGGCGCGAATTCCGGGTCTACGAGTGGACGGCTGGGACGTTCGCGCTGGCCTACCGTGGGGAGCTGGGCCTGGGTGCGTCCGAGGATCATTCCAGCGAATACGATGACATGCGCATGCAGGCGTGCGACGCCCGGGAGACGCTGGTCGTGACCGACACGGAGCGTGACCCGCGCGCCACGTACCTGGAGAGCGGGGTTCGCTCCCTGGTTATTCAACCGCTGTTGTTCGGGGACGAAGTCCTGGGAACGTTTGAGCTCGACCACCGCAAGCCGCGCACGTTCAGCAAGTGGCAGCTGGTGCTGGTGGAGACCATCGCGCGGCGCGTCGCCACCCTGGTGCACATCACCGAACTGCGTGCCCCTTTGTTCGATACCGTGGGCCGCGTCAATCGCCAGGTCGAGGACCTCGCCGGGTTGACCGAGGCCCTGACCTCCACGGTGCAGGTCATGCACGAATCGACGGAGGCGATCGGCCGGGGGCTGTCGGAGGGGGATGCCGCCGTGCGGGAAGGGCTCGATGCTGCCCAAGAGCTGAGCCGCGCCACCCAGAAGGTCGTGGGGGAGAGCGGGGAGGCCGAGACGGCCAGCGGTACCGCCAGCTCGGTGGCGGAGCAGCACCGGCGCACGATCGGTGATGCCATGGAGCGGCTCGTGGGCCTCAAATCGTTCGTGTCCGAGAGCTCCGACAAGGTCGGCGAGCTGGGGACGTCGGCACAGGGGATCGTGAAGTTCCTCGCGTCGATTCGCGAACTGGCCGAGCTGACCAACCTGCTGGCGCTCAACGCAGCGATCGAGGCGGCCCGTGCCGGAACCCATGGAAGGGGATTCGCGGAGGTGGCCCGGGAGGTCCGCACGCTCGCCGAGCAGAGCGCGGCGGCTGCCAGGGAGGCGGCCGAGTTGCTCCAGGAGATGCAAGTGCGGTTGGGCGAGGTCGTCGAGCAGATGCGCCGCGGGGAAGTGGCCGTGGCCGGTGTCGAGAAGCTGAGCGCCGAGGCGCTGGACGCGCTGGCCGCCATCGTGGACGCCACGCGCGATGCCACGAGTCACGCGCAGCAGATCGCCGAGGTCGCACAAGGACAGAACGTGGCGCTGGGACGGCTGGACGAGCGGATTGCGACGGTGGTGGACGTCTCGGTGCGCAACCGCAATGACGCCGACACGGTAGGCGAGCGGGCGGAGGTCGTCGCCAAGGGGGTCGAGCAGATCGGTGCGGCGACGCGCGAGCTGGAGTCCGTCGTCACCATGCTGTCCGACATCACGCGCCGGTTCGCAACTGGCGAATAGACCCGGGTCACGGTACCATTCCGCCGTGACCGCCAACGACTGCATCTCGCTCAAAGGCATGCGGTTTCACACGTGCGTCGGCCTGCTGCCGCACGAGGAGCTGGTGCCCCAACCGCTGGAGCTGGACCTGACCGCCTGGCTTTCGTTGCGTAGCGTGGGCCGCACGGACTCTCCCAGCGATCTGCTCGACTACCGCGACCTCTACGCCGTCGTTGCCGACACGGTAGGGACCAGCCACCACCGCCTACTCGAGGCGCTCTGCGCGATGATCGCGCAGCGCACGCTCGAGCAACCTGCGGTGGAGCGCGTGCGGGTGGCGGCCCGTAAACCACACGCTCCGATCAGCGGCCCGGTCGATTACGTCGAGGTGGTATTGGAGCGAACCCGTGATGACAGCGGGTGAGTGGGCGTTCGTCGCACTGGGTTCCAACGTGGGAGACCGCGCCGCGTGCCTCGCGTTCGCCAGGCAACGGCTCGCGATGCTCCCGAGCACGGAACTCATCGCGGAGAGCGCGGTGGAGGAGACCGATCCCCTTGGTCCGGTTCCGCAGGGGCAGTTTCTCAATCAGATGGTGCTGCTGCGAACGCAATTGACGCCGCATGAGCTCTTGATGCTCTGTCAGGAGGTCGAGGACGCTTGCGGTCGTGACAGGCGAGAGCGTTGGGGCCCGCGTGCCCTCGATCTGGACATCGTGCGCTACGGTGACCACAGCATGAACGACGCCTCGCTCACGCTGCCGCATCCCGAACTGTCGAACCGACCGTTCTGGCAGAGGGAGCTCGCGGAGCTGGAGCCTCATGCCGGCTAGTCCGAAGCCCGTCACCACTTTCGACCTGGCGCGCATGAAGCGCGATGGGAAGAAGATCGTGATGCTCACCGCATACGACGCGCTGTTCGCCTCGCTGCTGGACACCTCGGGCGTGGACGTGGTGCTCGTGGGCGACTCGGTGAACACCGTGCTCTGCGGGGAAGAGACGACGCTCTCGGCGACGCTGGAGCAGATGCTGTATCACGGGCGGATCGTGCGCGCCGGCGTAGCGCACGCGCTCGTCATCGTGGACATGCCGTTTCTCAGCTATCAGGTGTCGGTCGAGGATGCCAAGCGCAACGCCGGGCGCGTCCTGAAGGAAACCGGGGCGCATGGTGTGAAGCTGGAGGGTGGCGCGGCCATGGCCGAGACCATCCGCGCGCTGACCGACATCGGCATCCCCGTGATGGGGCACCTGGGGTTCACGCCGCAGTCGGTGCACCAGGTGGGTGGCTATCGGGTGCAGGGGCGCGACGCTGACGCGGCGGAGCGGATCGTCGCCGATGCGGGCGTGCTGCAGGAGGCGGGCGTGTTCAGCATCGTTCTCGAGCTGATGCCGTCCGACACCGCCAAGCGGGTCACCGAAGCGGTGGACGTGCCGACGATCGGGATCGGCTCGGGTCCGCACTGCGACGGGCAGGTCCTCGTGTTGCCCGACATGCTCGGCCTCAACGAGGGCTTCGAGCCGAAGTTCCTGAAGCGCTATGCGGACCTCGCCGCCGCGGTGCGACAGGCCGTCGAGGGGTTCGGAGCGGACGTACGCGCAGGCCGCTATCCCGACGCCTCGCACAGCTACGACGCGTGATCGAGATCGCCGATCCCCGGCGAATGCGGGCGTGGTCGCGGTCGCGCCGGGACGGCGGTCAGGCGGTGGGGCTCGTGCCCACGATGGGGTGCTTTCACGAGGGGCACCTCCACCTCATCGATCACGCGAGGACGCTGGCCGACGTCGTGGTCGTGAGTCTCTTTGTCAATCCCATCCAATTCGGCCCGCAGGAAGACCTGGCTGGCTACCCGCGTGATCCGCAACGTGACCGGGCAACCGCGCTGGCGCGGGGCGTGGATTGCCTCTTCGTACCAGGTGACGAGGACATGTACCCCGCGCCACCGGTGGTGCGGGTGACGCCCGGACGCCTGGCCGATCACCTCTGTGGCGCGCGCCGTCCCGGACACTTCGAGGGCGTGCTCACGGTCGTGCTCAAGCTGCTCAACATCGTGGAGCCCCGGGTCGCCGTGTTCGGTCGTAAGGACGTGCAGCAGGCGACCGTCATCCGGCGCATGGTGGCGGACCTCGACGTCGCCACCGAAATCGCGGTGGCGCCCACCATGCGGGAGGCCGACGGCCTCGCGATGAGCTCCCGCAACGCGTACCTGTCGTCGGAGGAACGGCAGGTCGCTCCAGCGCTCTCGCATGGCCTGGAGGCGGCGCACCGGGCCTTTGGCGTCGGGGAGCGGGACGTGCGGAAGCTCCTGGCCGCTGCGCGCGCGCCGATCGAGGCGGTCCCAGCCATCGCCCTCGAGTATCTGGAGATCGTCGATCCCATCTCGCTCGCGCCCACCGAGGATCCCCAGGAAGACAGTATTGTGGCCGTGGCCGCTCGACTCGGCGGTGCGCGCCTGATCGACAACGTGACGCTGGGTGGGGGGACGGCGGTCGACATCCGGGTGGAGGCATGAGCGGGGAAGGGCGAGCTGCAAGCGAGTTGGTGGCGTTGCCCGACTGGGCACAGGTCAGCGACAGGCGGCTCGCCCACATCCAGCGGGTCGCCGGGCTCATGGTGGCGTGGGCGAACACCATGCAGGTCGACGGCGTCGAGCGGGAGCGCTGGCTTCGCGCCGTGAGCCTGCACGACGCGCTGAAGGACGGACCCCCGGCCCTGCTACGCGAGCTCGCTCCCGACAGCTGGGACGCCGACAGCCTGCGTCACGGACCGGCCGCCGCCGCCATGGCGGCCCGGGCAGGTGAACGGGATCGGGGGGTGCTCGACGCCGTGCGCTACCACTCCGTCGGCTGGGCCCGCTGGGACGCCGTGGGCCGCATGCTCTACCTGGCCGACTTCCTGGAGCCGGGACGGCGCAAGGCCGGGGAGGACCGCGAGACCCTGGTGCAGCGGGTGCCCGACGACCCCGGTGGCGTGTTGTGGGAGGTAGCGCGGCGGCGGCTGCTGCTCACCGTCAGCGTCGGCCATCCGCTGCTCGACGAGACGGTGACCTTCTGGAACGATCTGGTGTGCGGCGACGAGTAACCTGGGGAATCTCGGTCGCCGTGGTGGCGGCTGCTGCCTGGTGGGCTTGGCACCGTTCCGGACAGGGCGGGCGGCCGTATCCGATTCCGGGAGAGGTCGAGCGCATCACCGTGGAGGTGTTGAACGCGACCGGGGTCGACGGGCTTGCCCGGGCCGCCACGCGCCAATTGCGGCACCGGGGTTTCGACGTGGTGCACTTCGGCACCGCCGCAATGGATACGCTGCGCGAGACCTTCATTGCGGCGCGGCGCGGTGACACGACGGGAGCGGCTCGCGTGCGCGAGGCGCTGGGGGTGGGGAAGGTGGTGGTGGAGCCCGACCCGCGACTACTCCTCGATGCTAGCGTGTTCCTCGGGCACGATGCCATCCCGCTGGTCAACTTCCGTCCGTAACTGGCCGCAGGCAGCAGAGATGTCGAGCCCGCGGCTCCGGCGGACGGTGGTGTTGACCCCCTGATCGCGCAGCTTCTGCGCGAACCTTTGTATCGCGTCCGGGGCGGTCGGCTCCAGGCCCGGCGCCCCACCGGGATGCAGGGGAAGTAGGTTCACCAACGCACCTACGGCGCGGGCGTGCCGCGCCAACTCCCCGGCGTCCTGGTCCCGGTCGTTCAGATCGCGGATCATCACGTACTCGAACGTGACGCGGCGCGGGAAGCGTTGCAGCACCGCCAGCACGTCGTCCAGGCAGTATTTCTGCTCCACCGGCATCAGGAGCCGGCGGCGCTCACTGTTGGGGGCGTGCAGCGAGAGGGCGACGCGAAACTGCTCCGGCCGGGCGGCGAGCTTCTCCAGGTTGGGGATCACGCCGATGGTGCTCACCGTGATGTGGCGGGCCCCGATGCCCATGCCTTCCGGGTGGTTGAGGATGGTGAGCGCACGATCCACGGCGTCCCAGTTGTGGAGCGGTTCCCCCATGCCCATGAAGACAACGTTGGACGGCAGGCCGACGTCCGGGTCGAGCGCCATCTCACGCACCTGTGCGGCGATCTCCCAGGCGGCGAGGTGTCGCACGAACCCCATGCGGCCGGTGGCGCAGAACGCGCACCCGAACGCGCAGCCGGCCTGGCTGGAGATACACAGCGTGCGGCGCGCGCCCTCCGGGATGAGCACCGATTCCACCGCGCCCCGGTCGGGGAGGTCCCACAGGAACTTGATCGTGCCGTCCGCGGAGGTTTGCCGGGCCGCCACCGCGGGGCGGGGAAGTGGGTGCTCGACCTCGAGGGCCGCGCGCAACGCCTCGGGGAGGTCGGTGACGTCGTTCCAGGTCGCCACGGGGCGCTGCCAGAGGCGCGGCAGGATCTGGCGCGCGCGGTAGGGGGGCTCACCCCGGTCGGCAACCCACCGCGCGACGGTCGAGGCGGCCTCGCCCGGCGTGCAGTCGAGCAGATTCACTTGAGGATGTCGACGTCGAGACCCACGCGATAGGTCGCGCCGACGTCGTTGAGCCCGCCGCCGCGGGCGACGGCGATCACGTAGCGACCGATCCGCAGACCCAGGCCCAATCCAACGCGCCACGCCCGGTCACCGTACGCAGACTCGTTAGTGAGTGCGAAGTCGATACGCACCTGCCGATTGATGAGCACGCCGGTCGCCAGCATGTGCTCGAGGTCGCCGGTCGTACGATAGGTGGCCCCGTAGCGGAGTGCCACCAACGTCGAGGTGCCGGCAATTCCCGCGCTCTCTATCGGCACGGCCTCGATCCCGAGGTAGAAGTCGGTGCTCTGGGTGGTGCTGAAGTCTGCAGGGAAGAAGTGGGACGCCGCCGCGATGGTCAGGCGTCGGTGCGGTTGCAGCCGCAACCCCGCATCGAGCGTGAGTCCCCCGTCGTCGTCGCTGTCGAATCGCGCATCGTGGACCTCGAGCATGATCCCCAGCGCGACGGGTCCTCGACGGTAGGCTGTCCTGAACCCAAGCAGCTGCTCGTACACGGGGATCGAGCCTTCCTCGGCGCCTGGGGAAGTCGTGGTCCGCACGAGATCCTTGACGTCCATCCGGCCGTACAGCAGCCCCACGTTCCAACCCGCGGCGAGGGCCTTGTCCACTCCCACCAGGAGCCCCCCCATCTTAAGGGCATCGGGTGTCTGCACCACCTGTGCGCCGGCGGCCAGGCTGACCTGGTGCGGGGGTGCAGCGGGGTTCCAGAACACGGCAGTGACACCCGTCTCGAGGGCGGGCGGCGTGGAGAGCGACGTGCCCGTGACGCGCCAGAGGCCGGCCGCGGGCGGCGCCTGCGCCAGCACGGGCTCCGTGCCGACGAGCGCCAGAAAGAGGGTCAAACAGGCCGGTCGCACGCGGGAAGGTTCGCCCTTTCTCGGGCCGGGTGTCAAGCCGCTTGCTGCCCTCCCCGGGGGCCATTATGTTCAACCAGCAACAGGACTTGGACGATTTTGCCATTGCATCGATTCGCGACCTGCCGGCTCCCAAAACGGACCAGCCCCGCCCGTGAGTGGCTCCCCGCCACCCGGCTGTGCCATCCCCTGGGCAACTAGCCTGACAGAATGACTGCCACGGCCATGCGCACGCACCGTGCCGGTGCGCTCCGCGCGGAGCATATCGGTGCCCAGGTGAGGCTCGGAGGCTGGATCCATCGGCGCCGCGACCTGGGCGGACTGATCTTCCTCGACCTGCGGGACCGGGACGGGATCGTGCAGGTATCGGTCGGGCCTGATTGGACGCCGCCCGAGGTCATGGAATCGGTGCTGGAAGTGACCACGGAGTCGGTGATCCTCGTCCGTGGGGAGGTGGTGGGTCGCCCGGACGAGGCACGCAACCCCGAGATGGCGACCGGCGACGTGGAAGTGCACGCCGACGCGATCGAGGTGGTGGGTCCGGCGCAGCTCGAGGCCCTGCCGATTCCGGTGTGGCGCACCAAGGGCGAGGACCCGCCGTCGGAGGAGTTGCGGTTGCTGCACCGACACCTCGACTTGCGGCGCGCCGAGCTGCAGCGCAACCTCGCGCTGCGGCATCGGCTGCTGCAACGGACGCGCGCCACCCTCACCGATCTCGAGTTCTACGAGGTGGAGACGCCCATCCTGACCAAGCCCACGCCGGAGGGTGCGCGCGACTACCTGGTGCCGTCTCGCGTGCACCGGGGGCAGTTCTACGCGCTCCCCCAGTCACCCCAGCTCTACAAGCAGCTGCTCATGGTGGCTGGGTTCGACCGGTACTTCCAGCTCGCGCGGTGCTTCCGCGACGAGGATCTGCGCGCCGACCGCCAGCCCGAGTTCACCCAGATCGACCTCGAGGCGTCGTTCGTGTCGCCGGAGGACGTGTACGGTGTGCTAGAGACGCTCTTCCTGGCGCTGTGGGATGAGGCGGGCCAGGCGGTGCAGGCACCGTTCCCTCGGCTTCCGTTCACGGAGGCGATGGAGCGGTACGGCAGTGACAAGCCGGACCTCCGGTTCGGCCTCGAGTTGGAGGATGTGACCGAGTTGCTGCGCGGCTTCCGGGCGTTCGAGCAGATCCTCGGTGACGGCGGACGGGTCCGGGGCCTGCGGGTGCCCGGAGGAGCCACGCTGTCCCGCAAGGACGTGGACGCACTGACCGAGCTGGCACGGGATGCGGGCGTCGGTGGGCTTGCTACGCTCAAGCACCAGGGTGGCAAGCTCAGCGGGCCGCTGTCGAAGATCGAGGGCATGTCGGCCGCCGGGGCCCGGCTCGGGGAGGGCGATCTCCTATTGGCCACGGCGGGACAGGATGACGTCACATCCCGGGCGCTCGATCGGGTGCGCCGCGGCGTGATCGCGCGCCTCAGCCTCGCGCCGGAGGCGGAGCACCGGTTTGCGTGGGTCTACGACTTCCCGCTGTTCGAGTGGGATCGCGAGAGCGAATCGTGGCTCGTAGCCCACCACCCGTTCACGTCCCCCCATCCCGACGACGTCGAGCGCCTCCTCGAGGGGGACCGCTTAGGCGTGCGGGCGCTGCACTATGACCTGGTGTACAACGGGCACGAGCTGGGCAGCGGCTCCATCCGGATCACCGACCCGCGGGTGCAGCTGCTCGTGCTGGACCTGCTGGGGATCTCCGAGGACGAAGCCCAGCGCCGTTTCGGTTTCCTGCTGCGCGCCTTGCGCGCAGGGGCTCCCCCGCACGGTGGGTTTGCCGTGGGATTCGACCGCGTGGTGATGCTCCTGGCCGGCGCCGACAATCTGCGGGACGTGATTGCGTTTCCCAAGACCACGGCGGCGCGGGCGCTGTTTGAGGACGCGCCCACCGAGCTCAACGCCGAGGAATTGAGCGAGCTGGCGCTCAAGGTGGACAACGCATGAGCAAAGACGTCACGCACCGCATCTCCACCGAAGGCGCAGACCCCCTGGCGCTCGCGGGTGTCAACGACGGCAACCTGCAGGAACTGGAGCAGGTGACCGGCGTGCGCGTCACGCTGCGGGGCGAGCGAATTACGCTTGCTGGGGACCTGGAAGCGGTGGAACAGGCCACTCGGATCGCGGCGGCCATGATCGACCTGGCCCGGATGGGCGAGACCGTGAGCCCCGAGGAAGTGGGGCAGCTCGCTGCGAACGGGGGACGGGACGCCGCCCAGCTGGCCAACGGCAACTACAAGATCGCGCTCCCCGGCATGCGTCGCGCGGTGCATCCCAAGTCGGCCGGGCAGCAGGCCTACGTTGAGGCCATGCGGGAGAACGACATCGTGATCGGGGTCGGTCCAGCCGGTACGGGCAAGACCTACCTCGCTGTGGCGATGGGGGTCGAGGCCCTCTCCCGCAAGCGAGTGCGGCGGCTGGTCCTGGCGCGGCCGGCCGTGGAGGCGGGAGAACGGCTGGGCTTTCTGCCCGGGGATCTCCAGGCCAAGGTGGACCCCTACCTGCGTCCGCTGTACGACGCGCTCGAGGACATGATGCCGTACGACCGCATCCAGCGGGCGCTGGAGACGCGCACTATCGAGATCGCGCCCCTGGGGTACATGCGTGGTCGCACCCTGCAGGACGCGTTCGTGATCCTCGACGAGGCGCAGAACGTGAGCGTGGGACAAATGAAGATGTTCCTCACTCGCCTCGGATTGAACTCGCGGGCAGTGCTGTGCGGTGACAAGACCCAGATCGACCTGCCGAGCCGGGAGGAGTCGGGCCTCATTCAGATCGAGCGCATTCTCCCGGGGATCGAGGGCGTGGCGTTCTGCTACCTGGACGAGCGGGATGTGGTGCGGCATCGCCTGGTGCGGGAGATCATCCGAGCCTACGCGGAGGACCAGGACGCATGAGCCGCGACGGACGCCGTTCGCTCAATCTGGAGCTCGCACCGAGCCGACTGCCGGCAGCGGTGGCATTCCACGGAAGTCGCTGGGGACTGCTGGTGCTGCTGGCGATGTTGACGTACCTGGCGTTCCCCGTGGCGGGTGGGACCCAGGCGCCGGTGCTCGAACCGGGTGACGTGGCGCCGGAGCGCGTGATCGCGCCGTTCGCGTTCGACGTGCGGAAATCGTCCACCGAGATCGAGCGGGAGGCGGCAGCCCTGGAGGCGACGGCGCGGCCGATCTACGAGTACCAGAGCGCGGTGGTGGATACGGTGCTGGCCGACCTGGACTCCGTGTTCGTCGCGTTACAGGCCGCTGCCACGCCCGAGTCGCTCGTGGTGGTGGGGCAAGAGCGTGGCGTACGCCTCACCCCGGAGGAGGCAACCTACCTGAGGGAGGGCAACCGCCTCGCGACATACCGTCAGGCGGCGCGGCGCTTCCTGCGCCGTGAGCTCAGAGCAGGCGTGGCCGAGTCGCAGGCACTCGAGCAGGAGATTGTCCCCGAGGTGATCGTGCGGCGCAATGGCTCCGAGGGCGTAGCGCGGCGCGACACGATTCCGACCTACGAGCAAGTACTGCAGCGGCGTACCACGGCGCACCCCGACCCGAGCTCGTTGGTGGGTGACCAGGTGTACGTAAAGCTCATCAACGGACTGTTCCAGCCCAGCCTGATCCCCAACACGACCGAATACGAGCTCCGCAAGCAGGAGCTCAGGGCGAGCGTCGACACCGTCAAGCATCACGTGCGGGCGAATGAACGAATCGTGGATGCCAACGAGGTCGTCACGGACGACGTCTACGAGCGGCTCTTCGCCCTGAACCAGGCGCAACTGGAACGGGGCGGCGGAGCCGGCGCGAGCGCGGCGGGGACCTTCGGCCAGATGCTCACCAACGGCTTGGTCCTCATGGTGTTCTGGCTACTGGTCACGCTGTACCGGCCGGATACCTACCGGATGTTCAGGCGCATGCTGGTGCTGAGCGTGCTGTTCGGTCTCGTGATCCTGGGTGCCGCCGTCAACGGCGAGTTCATCACCGACGCGCCCGAGCTGATTCCCATTCCGTTCGCGGCGATGATGGTCACCGTGCTCTTCCGCGGCCGCGTCTCCATGGTCGGCGCGATTGTGCTGGCGATCCTCATCGGGTCGCAGGCGGCCTACGGCAGTGTGGAGGCGCTGTTCATCGCGCTCGTGGGTGGCGTCGCGGCGGCCGTGAGCGTGCGTACGATCCGGCGACGCAACCAGTTCCTCACGGCGGTGGTCCTGGTAGCCGGCGCCTATCTCCTGGCGGGGGTCGCGGTGGGGTTGCGCGTCGACTGGTCGGCGGTCGAGATGGGTCTCACCGGGCTGCGGGGCGGTCTCAACGCCCTTGCGTCGGGCGCGCTCGCGTTCATGTTGCTCCCGGTGGTGGAGTCCATCAGTGGGGTCACGACCGACGTCACGTTGCTCGAGCTCTCGGATCCCGATCGCTCGCTGCTGCGGCGGCTCGCCACGGAAGCGCCCGGGACGTACGCCCACAGCATTGCGATGGCCAATCTGTGCGAGCCGGCGTGCAACGCCGTGGGCGCGAACGGCCTCCTGGCCCGCGTCGGGTGCTACTATCACGACGTCGGAAAGCTCAAGAAGCCGCAGTTCTTCGTGGAGAACCAGACTGCGGGCGTGAATCCGCACGACAAGCTCAAGCCCGAGGTCTCGGCCGGGATCATCCGCAACCACGTGCGGGACGGCGTGGCGCTTGCGGAGGAGTACAAGCTCCCCGAGGTCGTGAAGGGGTTCGTTCCCGAACACCACGGGACCATGGAGATCACGTACTTCCTCGAGCGGGCGCGTAGCCGGGAAGGGGAGGAAGAGGTCAACGTCGAGGATTTCCGCTATCCCGGGCCCAGGCCCCGCACGGTGGAAACTGCGTGCGCATTACTTGCCGACGGCATCGAGGCGGCCGTCCGGGTCCTGGCTGAGCCCACGCCGGACAGGGTGAGCGACGCCATCGAACACATCATCCGGCACCGTATCGAGGCAGGACAGCTGGAAGAGGCACCGCTCACGTACGCGCAGCTCGCCCGCATGAAGGAAGAGTTCGAGCGGGTCCTGGGTGGTGCGTACCACAATCGGATCGACTACCCGGCGGAAGTTGGCGGAATCGGCGCGGACTGGGAAGCGGCGTCCGAGGCGTGACCTGCGGGTGACCGATCCGGACGCGGCGCTTGCGGTCCCGGCCACCGCGGTGCGGCGCTGGGCCGCGGCCGTGCTGGACGGTGAGGGCGTCGGCCGGGCCGTCCTCTCCATCACTTTCCTCGGCGGCCCCAAGATGCGGGCGCTGAATCGGCGTGCGCTGGGGCGTGACCGGGCAACGGATGTGATCACGTTCCGCCTGCCACATGTGGACCAGCTCGCCGGAGACATTTACATCTGCCCCTCGGTAGCGCGGCGCGCTGCCCGAGATGCAGGTGTGACGGAGCGCGAGGAGATGCTCCGCCTCGTCGTGCACGGTGTGCTGCACGTCCTCGGCCTGGAACACCCCGATGGCACAGGCCGAACGCGCTCGGCCATGTGGCGCCGTCAGGAGCACTACGTGGAGCGGCTGACCGGCCGCCCCCCACGATGAGCAGTTCCTGGATGGTTTGGATCGAGGTGCTCGTGGCGACGGGCGCGGCGCTGTGGGCGGGCCTCCTGGTGCTGGCCGACGAGGCCCCCGCGCTCCCGCGCTCGCTGGGCGACCCACCGCCGGCGCGTGGCGAACCCGTTCCGGTGCACCGGGCCCTGCAGGTCGCGCGGGTGGCGCTGCTCGTGGTGGCCGGAGCTGCGGTGGCCGCGGCGATCCAGTGGTGGCAGCGTCCGCCCGCCGAAGGAGTGGTCGGCCTGCTGCTGACCGGCGCGCTGCTCTACCTGATCACCGACGCCCTTCCCCGGGGGATCGGGGTCCTGCTGCCGCAACTCGCCGGGACGATGGTGTCCCTGGCACGCCGTAGCCTGGTAGTGTTCAAGCCGTTACTGGGTGTCGTGGGGGCCACGGGGCGGCTGCTCCAGACGGTGCTTCCGCCGCGCGCTGCGACCGTCAGGGGGCTGGGTGAGGGGGAGCGGGACGTGCTCGCCGGCGTGGTATCGCTGCGTGACGGTGTGGTGGCGGAGGCCATGACACCGCGACTGGATATCGCCGCGATCGAGGCAGGCGCTGACTGGCGCGAGGTGGTGGAAACGCTGCGTCGTAGGGAGCGGGCGCGGCTGCCGGTGTTCGAGGGCGATCTCGACAGCATCGTGGGCGTGTTGTATGCCAAGGACCTCACGCCTGTAGTGGCGGGGATCGCTCCGCATCCGAAGCGGTGGCAGGAAATCGTGCGGCCCGCGCAGTTCGTTCCGGAATCAAAGTCGCTCGTGAGCCAGCTGCGGGACTTCCAGCGCGGCCCGAGCCACATCGCCATCGTGGTAGACGAGTTCGGTGGGACGTCGGGACTGATCACCCTGGAAGACGTGCTCGAAGAGGCCGTTGGCGAGATCTACGGCGAGTACGACCGCGAGGAACGCCCGCCTATCACGAGTGAAGGCGACGACAAGTTCTGGGTCGATGGCACCGTCACGCTGGACGACCTGTCGGAATCGCTCCACACCGCAATCGACCGGGAGGACGTGAGCACCGTTGGAGGGCTCATCTACTCGGAGCTGGGACGGGTGCCGCGGCCGGGCGAGGAGTTGCGCATCGCCGAGTTCCGCGTCGTAGTCGAACAAGTCATCCGGAGACGCATCCGTCGCGTGTACTTCGAGCGGCGGGCGCCCGAGCCGGCCGAGGGTATTGGGGAGGCCGCGCCGTGACGGCGTGGATCATGCTGGCCGTGGGAGTCGTCGTCGCCGCGACGGGCATGGCGGCGGCGGTGGCCGCGGCCGCCGTGCGGCGTGTCGATCTCTACCGCTGGGCCGCCGGTGGCAAGGCCGGTGGGGCGTCGGCTGGCGTGCTGCTCGCCGCGCCGGGACGCATCGTGCGGGCAGCGCAGGGGTTGGTGACCGGCGGGACACTGGTGGCGGGGTTCGGTCTGGCGGCGCTCACGGCGCATCTCCCGGTGCTCTTGGAGGCGGCGGCCATCCTCGTGTTCGCGGCGCCGGTGATCGTGGTGGCAACGTTGGCCGTGCCCCGCGCCGTCGGGCGACGCTGGCCGGAGGGGATCCTGCACCGGGTGATCCCCTGGCTCCGCACGCTCGGCTGGTTGTTCGCACCGTTCGCTCCCAGGGCATCGGAGCCGCGGGCACGGGCGGCGCTGGATGCGCACCCGCAACCGGCACGGGCAGACGAGCCGCACGACGGCGTGGAGCTCCCTGAACTGTCGGGCATCCTGGCGTTCACGGAGCGTCCCGTTCGCGAAGTGATGACCCCGCGAACCGAGATCGTGGCGGTGCGGGAGGGTACACCGGTGGAGGAGATCGGGCGCCTGTTCAGCGAGTCGGGATACTCGCGCCTCCCGATCTATCGGGAGTCGCTGGACAGTATCAGCGGGATGATCTACGCGTTCGACCTGCTCAAGATCACGCCGGGGGCGGAGTTGCCACTCCGACCGGTGACCACCACTCCGGGGTCAAAGCGCTGCACCGACCTCCTGTTCGCGATGCAGCGAGACCGCTACCAGGTCGCAGTGGTGCTGGACGAGTACGGGGGCACCGCGGGAATGGTCACGTTCGACGACCTGTTGCGGGAGCTGGTGGGCGACGTGTTCGGCGAGCAGGAGCCCCGCGATGCCCAGAAGGGAGCGGCCGCTGACCTGGTCGAGGCCACGGGCGCGACCCCGACCGAGGAGATTGCGGCCCGGTTCCAGGTCGAGCTGCCAGAGGACGTGGAGACCATTGGGGGCTTGCTCGCACGAGCCGCGGGGCGTATTCCCCAGGCGGGCGAGCGCTATGCCTTCGCCGGTCTGGAGTTCGATGTGTTGGCCGCGACGCCCACTCGACTGGAGCGGGTGATGGTGCGGCGAGGCCCGGTGCCCACGATTGCACTATGGGGAGGTGAGTGAAGGTGAACCCCAGGGCCAGGAAGCTGCGGCGTTACTTCTTCACCGGTCTCATCGTGATCGCGCCGGTGGGTGTCACGGCGGTCGTGCTGGTGTGGCTCTTCCGGCAGATCGACAACATCCTGGGCACGCCGCTCCAGAACCTCTTGGGCATCCGTATCCCGGGGTTGGGGCTCGTGCTCCTCGTCCTGGCGGTTCTGGGCGTGGGATGGGCGGTGCACCGGGCGGCTGGGCGGCAGATCCTGCACTTCTGGAACGAGGCGCTGGCACGCTTCCCGCTGACGGGCAGGATCTACAACGCCATGAGCCAGATCGTCCAGACGATCGTGGGCGAACGACGCAGCTTCTTCCGCCGGACCGTGCTCATCCCATACCCCACGGAGGGGATCTGGGCGGTGGCGTTCGTGACCAATGAGGACGACCCGGTGATGTTGGCGCTCATCGGCGAGCCGTGCATCAACGTCTTCGTCCCGACCACGCCCAATCCCACGTCCGGGTTCATGCTCATCGTGCCCAAAGCGAAGATCAAGGAGACGGGAATCACGGTCGACGAAGCGATGAAGCTCGTCATTTCGGCGGGGGCGGTGAGCCCTCATGATGAGGCGCCCTCGGTGCGCCGGCGGGGACTCGATCTGGATACGCTTCTCAAGGACACCCAGGCATGAACGAGCAGCAGGAGATGGTCCTGGACGAGTTGCGCCAGCTGGCGGAGTCGGGGGATGTCGCCCGGTTCCTCGGGCTGGCCCGCGAGCTCCAGCCTGCGGATCTCTCCGACGTGCTGGCCGGGCTCGACCCGGACCTCCAGCTCCGCCTCGTGCAGACCCTGCCGCCCGAACTCGTCTCGGAGGCATTGGCCGAAATGGAGGAGGAGGAGCACCCGGAGGAGCTCCTTGCCGCGCTGCGCCCGGAAGATGCCGCCGACATCGTCGAGGAGCTGGAGGACGACGACGCGGTCGACCTGATCGCCGAGCTACCTGCCGATCAGGCCGCGCGCATCCTGAGGCATGTGGCCGACCGGGCCGACATCGAACGGCTCCTGGTCTACGACGAAGAGAGCGCTGGAGGCCGGATGACGGCCCACGTCGTCGCGGTGCCGGAGCGTGCCACGGCCGGACACGCTATCGAGGAGGTGCGGCGCCAGGCGGCGGAAGTGGAGGAGTTCTACCAGATCTTCGTGGTGGACGAACGGCACCGCCTCGTGGGCATCCTCCCGTTGCAGCGCATGGTAGTGGCCAAGCCCGAGACGTCGGTCCAGGAGCTCATGGAGCCCCCGCCGGTTTCCGCGGCGCCGGAGCTGGACCAGGAGGAAGTGGCACGGCTGATGAGCCGTTACAACGTTCCTGCGGTGCCGGTGGTGAATTCCGAGGGCAAGCTGCTCGGCCGCGTCACCTTCGACGACGTGATCGACGTGGTGGAGGCGGAGCAGACGGAGGACCTTCTCAAGTTCGGCGGCGGCGCCGGCGACGAGCAGCTCGCCGGTACCTGGCACCATGCGGTGCGGAGCCGGCTGCCGTGGCTCTATCTCAACCTGTTCACGGCGTTCTTCGCCGGAGCCGTCGTCCTCGCATTTCAGGACACGATCGCCCAGATCGTGGTGCTCGCCGCCATCATGCCCATCGTGGCGGGACTGGGTGGGAGCGCGGGCACGCAAGCGCTGGCGGTCACGGTGCGGCGCATTGCGCTGGGCCTGATCCCGACCCGCAGCGGCATCGCGCTCGTGGGGAAGGAGATGCTGGTCGGGATCATCAACGGACTGGCCATCGGCGTGGTGGTCGGATTGGTGACGGTGGCGACGGGTCGACCGTGGCAGCTGGGGCTCGTCGTCATGCTGGCCATGTGGGGCAGCCTCATCGTCGCAGCGACGGTGGGAGCGGCCGTGCCGCTGCTTCTGCAGCGCCTGGGCGTGGATCCGGCGGTCGCCAGCTCCGGATTCGTCACGGCCGTGACCGATATCGCCGGGTTCTTCATTCTCCTGGGGCTCGCGGCCACCCTGTTGCTCAACGGCACCTAGGGGAGCGGCTTGCGAGCCCGCCGGGGCAGGGACGAAGTTACATACGACATGCACGCCACGGGCCTCGTCCAAGGCATCCAGCAGCGGAACATCCCCTCGCTGGCTCGCGCCATCTCGCTGGTCGAAAACGGGCGAAACGGGTACGAAGAGCTACTCTCGGCGCTCCACCCCATGGTGGGCCGGGCCCACCGGATAGGGATCACCGGGCCGCCCGGAGCGGGGAAGTCCACGCTCATCGAGCGGCTGGTCCAGGCCTACCGTGCCAGGGACCTCACGGTCGCCGTGGTCGCGGTGGACCCCACCAGCCCATTCACGGGCGGCGCGCTGTTGGGCGACCGAATCCGGATGGATGCGCTCACGCTCGATCCCGGCGTCTACATCCGGTCGATGGCATCGCGCGGCGGCGTCGGAGGGCTGGCGACCACCACCCGTGAAGTGTGTGACGTACTCGATGCCTTCGGCTTCGAGCGGATCATCATCGAGACGGTCGGGGTGGGACAGTCGGAGTTGGCCATCGCGGGCAGCGCCGATACCACGGCGCTGGTGCTGGTGCCCGAATCGGGTGACGGCGTGCAGGCGCTGAAGGCGGGCGTGATGGAGATCGCGGACCTCTACCTCGTCAACAAGGCCGACCGTCCCGGCGCCGACCGCCTGGTACAAGAAGTGGACATCATGTTGGGGATTCGGCGTGGCAACGCGTTTCGGCACGTCGCACCACATCACCGCCCCGCCGACATCCCCTCCCCGGGAACCGGGAACCGGGAACGGGGAACGGGGCAGGAGCGAGTGGGGGACGGGGAGTGGGAACCCCCGGTGCTCACGGCGGTGGCGGTGAAGGGGGTGGGGGTGGAGAGGCTCATCGAGGTGTTTGGCGAGCACTACGCTCACCTGGAACGCACGGGGCAACTCGCAGTGTTGCGTAGGGAGCGGCTGGCGCGACACACCCGCGAGGTAGTGGACCGGGCGCTGAGCAGTCTGATCTGGCACGAAGGCGATGGCGACGTACAGCTGGCCGAGGGGCTCGACGACGTGGTGCAGGGTCGGATCAGTCCGTACAAGCTCGCCCACGATATCGTGGGCAGACTGCAGGAGGATCGTCGTCGATGACGGACAAGAGCGCGTACGATCGCTGGCGCGAGGACTACGAGGCAGCCTCCAAACGGCCGATCGACTTCGTTACCCAGAGCTCGGCCGAAGTGAACCCGCTGTACACTCCCGAGGACGTCGAAGGTGCGGAGTACGAACGGGACCTCGGCTACCCAGGGGCGTACCCCTACACCCGCGGGATCCACCCCACGATGTACCGGGGTCGGCTCTGGACGATGCGACAGTTCTCCGGGTTCGGCACGGCGGAGGACACCAACCGGCGGTACAAGTTCCTGCTCGAGCGCGGCCAAACCGGGCTGTCGGTTGCCTTCGACTTCCCGACGCTGATGGGGTATGACTCCGATTCCCCACGGTCCGAGGGGGAAGTGGGCAAATGCGGTGTCGCGATCTCGTCGCTCGCGGACATGGAGACCCTGTTCGACGGGATCCCGATGGAGCAGGTCTCGACGTCCATGACGATCAACGGCCCGGCGGCCATGCTGTTCTGCTTCTACGTCGCCGCCGCCGAGAAGCAGGGCGCCGACATCGGCAAGCTGCGCGGCACGGTGCAGAACGACATGCTGAAGGAGTACATGGCCCAGCATGCGTGGATCTTTCCCGTGGAGCCTGCCCTCAAGATCATCGTGGACATGTTCGAGTGGGCCTCCGAGCACACGCCGCTGTGGAACACGATCTCGATCAGCGGCTACCACATTCGGGAGGCCGGTGCCACGGCCGTTCAGGAGATGGCCTTCACCCTCGCCAACGGGTTCGAGTACGTGGAGCGGGGCATGGCCCGGCAGCTCGACGTGGACGACTTCGCGCCCCGGCTCTCGTTCTTCTGGGATGTGCACAACGACTTCTTCGAGGAGATCGCCAAGATGCGCGCCGCGCGCCGCGTCTGGGCCAAGCACATGCGCGAGCGCTACGGCGCGCGCGACCCGCGCTCCTGGATGATGCGGTTCCACTGCCAGACGGCCGGCGTGTCGCTCACGGCGCAGCAGCCGATGAACAACGTGGTGCGCGTCGCGTACCAGGCCATGGCCGCCGCGCTGGGGGGCACGCAGTCGCTCCACACCAACTCGCTGGACGAGACGCTGGCGCTCCCGACCGAAGAGGCCGTAAAGCTCGCGCTGCGCACCCAGCAGATCCTGGCGTTCGAAACCGGAGTGCCCAACCTGGTGGATCCGCTGGCCGGATCCTACTACGTCGAGGCGCTCACGGATCGCATGGAGCGGGAGGCCGAGGACCTGTTCACCCAGATCGAGCAGATCGGTGGAGTCGTGAAGGGCATCGAGCTCGGGTGGTTTCAGCGACAGATCCATCAGAGTGCGCTCCGGTTCCAGCACGAGGTGGACCAGAAGCGCCGCATCGTGGTGGGCGTCAACGATTACGTCGACCAGGATGGTGACGAACTTGAGATCCTGCAGGTGAACGAGGAGGCGGGCGCGTTCCAGCGGAAGCGTCTGGCTCGGCTGCGCGAGGGTCGAGATGCGGCACGCATCGGGAGCACCCTGCAGGAGCTGCGCTCCGCCGCGGCTCGGGACGACAACGTGATCCCCTACATGCTCGACTGCGCGCGGGCGTACTGCACACTCTACGAGATCCGCCACGCCCTGGAGGAGGTATACGGTGCATACCGCGAACCCGTCTTCTTCTAAGCGTCTCTCCGTTTCACGCCGTGGCGCCTCGGCGAGTGCCGCGGGCGAAGCCGCCACGCTGCAGCCAATCGTCGATTGGCTGACCGACCTGGGTGCGAGCGAGCACTGGGTCGTGTCGTGCTATCTCAAGCTCGAGCCGCGCGACCGTAGCCGCGGCAAGTATCTCATCAAGCTGAAGAACCGGATCAAGGCGCAGCTCAAGTGGCTGGAGGAGCGCGGTCTCGGCCGCCAGGAGCGGGAGACGGTGGGGCGTGACCTCGAGCGCATGCGGCAGCACCTCGAGCATCCCGACAACCTGGGCGAAGGACAGGGCATCGCGTTGTTCGCGTGTGAGCCGCTCAATCTGTTCGAGGTCATCCCGTTGCCCTGGGTATTCCGCTCGCGGCTCTCGGTCGACCACACGCCGCTCGTCCGTGAGGCGGCCGCCCTCAACGACGAGTTCGGACGCGTGCTCTGCGCGGTGTATGACCGGACGACGGCGCGCATGTTCACGGTGACGGCGTTCGGCGTCGAGGAACTGCCAAGCCTCACCGCGGGCGATACGACGCGGGCGGGTCGGTTCCACGGTCCCTCCGGCGTGGCCGGGCCCGGGTTCGGCGCAGCAGGCGAGCATCGCTACCACCAACGGATTCGCGAGGAGAAGCAGCGCCACTATGCCAGCGTCGCACAGCGGCTGTTCGAGGCTTCCCGTGAGCGACCGATACGCGGCGTGGTCCTGGCAGGCATGGGGTCCGATGCCGACGCCGTCGCGCCTCATCTCCACCCATACCTCGCTGCGCAGGTGCTCGGCACCGCGAAGCTCAACCCCAAGACCACGAGCCCGGCCGAGGTGATGGAATCAGTGCTCACGGTTCGGCGACAGGCCGAGCGGGAACTCGAAGCCGGCTACGTCGACGCCTTGCACGAGCGACTCGGCACCGGATGGGCCGTGAACGGGATCGAGCCCGTGCTCAAGGCGCTGGCCCATGGCCAGGTTCGCACGCTGTTCGTGGATCCCACGGTCGATCGGGCGGGCTTCCGCTGCGACAGCTCAGGGCGCCTCACAACCGAGCGGGAAGCCTGTGACGGTGAAGGGGAGCCCGGAGGGGTGCCCGATGTGGTGGACGAGGCCATCGAGGAGGCGCTGCGCCAGGGCAGCACCGTCGAGGTCGTAGAAGACGGGACGGCGCGGTCTCGGGTGGACGGGCTCGCGGCCGTACTGCGGTTCAAGACGCGGTGAGCCGACGAACTCGCTCCCGCTTGTTTCGGCTTTCCGGGCCATTTAGGTTGCCCGCACCATGAACGCACCGGCGCGGGGAGCACGCCCCATTCGCATTCTGGTCGGCAAGCCCGGTCTCGACGGACACGACCGGGGTGCCAAGGTCGTCGCCGCGGCCCTCCGCGATGCCGGTATGGAGGTGATCTACACCGGACTGCACCAGACGCCGGAGATGATCGCGACGGCGGCCGTTCAGGAAGACGTCGACGTGGTTGGGTTGTCGATTCTGTCCGGCGCGCACATGACGCTGTTTCCCCGGGTGCGCAAGCTGCTCGACGAGGCCGGCCGGGAGGACATGCTCCTGATCGGCGGCGGCATCGTCCCGATGGAGGAGAGCGAGACGCTCGAGCAACAAGGCGTCGCCAAGCTGTTCGGACCGGGGACCCCCACGCAGGAGATCATCGAGTACATCGTCTCCTGGTCGGAGGATCACCCCGAGTGACGACCGGCGAGCCCGTTACACACCACGCGCGCCTGCGCGAGCTCACCGAGGAGTACCGCGAGCTCGCCGTCCGGCTCGAGCAGGGGGGCGGGCCGGCCAAGATCCAGAAGCAACACGACCAGGGGAAGCTGACCGCTCGAGAGCGGGTCGGCCGGCTGCTGGACCCCGAGACCCCGTGGCTGGAGATCGGGTTGCTGGTCGCGTACGACCGGTACGACGGTCAGGCGCCGGGCGCCGGCGTCATCACGGGGGTCGGCATGGTGGCCGGGCGACACGTCGTGATCGTGGCCAACGACGCGACGGTCAAGGCCGGTTCCTGGTGGCCCGAGACGATCCGGAAGATGCTGCGCGCCCAGGAAGTGGCGATGCGGGAGCGCATCCCGATCATCTACCTAGTCGACTCGGCGGGCGTGAACCTGCCGTACCAGGAGGGGGTGTTCCCGGGACAGTACGGCGCTGCCCGGATCTTCTACTACAACTCCCTCATGCGCCGCTATCTGCACGTGCCGCAGATCAGCGCGGTGATGGGGCAGTGCGTGGCAGGCGGCGCGTATCTCCCGGCCCTGTCCGACGTGATCTTCATGGTGGAGGGGACCTCATTCATGGGACTCGGCGGTCCCAACCTCGTGAAGGGGGCGACGGGGCAGAAGGTGGACGGTGAGATGCTCGGGGGCGCCGTCACGCACACCGCGACCAGCGCCGTCGCGCACTACCGGGCCAAGGACGATCCGGACTGCCTCGCCAAGATCCGGGAGTACGTGGAGCGGCTCCCCGCCGCGCCATACGCAATGCCCGGCGCCAACCGGGGTACTCCGCGACCCCCTGCGCGGCCGCCGGCCGAGCTGTACGATCTGCTGCCGCCCGATCACCGCATGGCGTACGACATGCGCGACGTCCTGCAATGCCTGCTCGACGACGGAGACTTCGACGAGTTCCAGCCCGAGATCGCCGAGGAGATGATCTGCGCGCACGGGGCCATCGAGGGATACCAGGTCGCCGTGATCGCCAACCAGCGCGGCCTCATCCGCCAGCCCGGCGAGGCCCCGCGCGTGGGCGGTATCGTGTATACCGAGAGTGCGGAGAAGGTCGCCTACTTCATCGACACGGCGAGCCGCGAGCGGATTCCGCTGCTCTTCGTGCAGGACGTGAGCGGGTTCATGGTAGGGCCCGAGGCGGAGCACTCGGGGATCATCCGCGCGGGCGCCATGTTCGTGGAAGCCATGGCGGTGGCGGTGGGGCCCAAGCTGGTGCTCACGATCAACCATGCCTCGGGCGCCGGCTATTATGCGATGGCCGGACAGGGATTCGACCCGGATTTCATCTTGTCGCTCCCCACCGGCCGGATGGGCGTGATGGAGGGGGAGTCGGCCGTCAACGCGGTCTTCGGCGAGCGCGTGGATGACCCCGAAGTCGCCGACGCCGTGGAGAAGATGCGCGCAGACTACGAGCACAACCTGGACGCCAAGTACGCGGCCGCCCGCGGGTTCGTCGACGCGATCGTGGCCCCGGAGGATACCCGCACGATGCTGGCGTTCGCGCTCGGCGCTTCACAGTACTACCGGGGACCACACCTCGGAGCGTTCGTTCTCCCACCGATCGACTACGTGACCTCGTGATGCCACTACTTGGATGGAGCCGGACGGGCGCGACACTGCTCGCGGTCACGCTCGGTGCCGGATGCGTGGGCATGGCCGCCGCGCAGACCGAACCAGCGCCGTCGGCGCGTCCGGAAGCCGACGAATCCTGGATCGAGCCGCGCGAGCCCGTGCTCCAGCCGCAGCTCGCCATGCTTGCCGGGCTCATGCCCAGGCGCAGCGTGGGTGCGGAGCATTTCCTCGCGGAGCACCCCACGTACGACGGCCGCGGGGTGCTCATCGCGATTCTCGACAGCGGTCTGGATCCAGCGGTGCCGGGGTTGGCCACGACGAGCACGGGTCGGCGCAAGGTGCTCGACTTGCGCGATTTCTCCGGCGAGGGTCGGGTTGAGCTCCACCGGATCACGCCGGGCCGCGACGGCGCGGTGGAGGTATTGGGACACCGACTGGAGGGTTTCGGACGCGTGGCACGCCTTGCCAGTGAGCCGTACTACGGTGGTGTGTTCCACGAGATCCGCCTGGGCGCCGCACCCGCGGCCGATGTGAACGCCGACGGCTCGATCCGCAACGCGTTCCCCCTCGTGGTGGCGCGGGCGAGCGACGGGTGGGTGGTTGTCACCGATACCGACGGCGATGGACTGCTCGACGACGAGCGGCCGGTACACGACTACGCGCAGGCTGCCGAGACGTTCACCTACCGCACCCCGCGGGGTGATGACGGGCCGATGACCTTTGCGGTGAACTTCTCGGAGGCCGACGGCGCCCCCGTGCTCGACCTCTACATGGACAACTCGGGACACGGAACCCATGTGGCCGGCATCGCGGCTGGTCACAGCATGTTTGGCGTGGAGGGCTTCGACGGCGTGGCACCCGGCGCGCAACTGCTGGGGCTCAAGATTTCGGACAACTCCCGTGGTGGCATCTCGGTCACTGGAAGCATGCTGCGCGGGATGTACTACGCCGCCGACTTCGCGCGGCAGCGCAATCTCCCCCTCGTGCTGAACCTGAGCTTCGGGGTGGGCAATGAGGTCGAGGGCGCGGCGGCGATCGACTCGCTGGTCGACGCGTTTGCGCTCGAGCACCCCGATGTGCTGTTCGTGATCAGCGCGGGGAACGACGGCCCGGGACTCTCGAGCCTCGGATTCCCCGGATCGGCGGAGTACGCGCTGTCCGTTTGCGCCCTGTTCCCCGGCGTGTTCACACCACCCAAACCGGGGAGGCCACCACCGGACGACATCCTGGGGTGGTGGAGCGCCAGAGGCGGGGAGATTGCCAAGCCGGACGTCTGTGCTCCGGGCGTGGCGTTCTCCAACGTGCCGGCGTGGCAGACGGGTGAGGAGATCTCGGGCGGCACCTCGATGGCCGCGCCGCAGCTCGCCGGGGTCGCAGCGTTGTTGCTCTCCGGCATCCACCAAAACGATGGTGAAGTCCGCGCCATCGACCTCAAGCAGGCGCTCAAGGCCACTGCCCGGCCGCTCGCCGGTACCACGATTCTGGACGAGGGGGCGGGCGTGCCCATGGTGAGTGCGGCGTTCCGCTGGCTGCGGGCGTCTCACCAGACCGGGATCTATCGCGTGCAGGCGCTGGCCGACGGCGGCAACACGTCGAAGGGTTCGGGGGCGTACCGCCGCGGCGGGCTGGCATCCCCCGGCGACACCGTGCAGCACTTCGTGGTGACCTCGGTGGGAGGGCAGCCGGCGGCTCGGTTGATGCTAGAGTCAGAGGTCCCCTGGATCCACGCCCCACCTGTGATCGAGCCGGGCGGCGGGCCCGTGACGGTCCGCCTTGGGTACGCCGCCGCACAGTTGGCGGAGCCCGGTGTGTACGTGGGGACCGTGTGGGCCCGGCCGGCGAGCGATACCGCCGCCGGTCCGTCCTTCGGGCTCACCAACACGATCCTGGTCCCACACGCTCTGGATGAGCCCTTCAAGACACGGGGCATGCTCACGCCGGGTGCCGCGGTGCGCTACTTCCTCGACGTGCCGGAGGGAAGCGGGGGCCTGATCGTGGAGCTTACCGTCTCGCACCGGGTGGACGAAGCGACCCTGTATCTGTTCGAGCCCTCGGGACAGCCGTTCCGCGGCGGCGCCAGTCTCGGGGCGGGCGGCGGGGATTCGACCACCGTGACCATCGCCGTGTCGGGAGAGGACCTCGTGCCGGGCGCCTACGAGGCCGTGGTGGTGGCGCCGGAGTTGAGCGCGGCGAACTACCGACTCTCCGCCAGGCTGCCGGCGGTGAGCGTTGCAAGCGTGGGGACCGGCCCGTCAGCCACGTTCCGTAATCCGGCCGCTACGGCAGTGAAGGCCACGGCGCGAGCCGCTCTGGTCGGGGCGGTGCGTCGCGAGGACCTGCACGGAACCGGCACCGACGCACTCGAGGTCGTGACCGAGGTGCCGTCGTGGGCCACCAAGATGGTTTTGGATGTAGCCATCCCCGTCGAGACGTGGCACCGGCTTACGGACTTCGGCGTGACGGTGTTCGACTCCACAGGCGCGCGCCGCTCCGACTCGCCCCTGAACTACGCCTTCGGGCGCCACACGCTGGAGCTCGACGCGGATGATGCCGGAAGCACGCTGACCATCGAGCTGTTCCCGGCGTTTGCGCATCTCGATCCACCGGAGAGCTGGACGGCCGAGGTGCAGATCAGCTACCTAGCGGCCGAGCCGGTCGCGCTGTCGGCGCTGGGCCACAGCACGGTGGCCGAGTTGGAGCTCGCCCCCTCCGAGAGCCTCGGTGTCCAATTCGCGTCGGTCCCGCTGGAGTTCGAGCTGCCGGAGGGGTTCGCCCCGCTGGTGGAGGTCAGCGGTGAGCCCGCCAGGGGGCCCGCGGCAGTCCGCCGGGGAGCCACTGAGCGCTAGCTCGTGCGCACCATTCGCATAGCCTCCGGCCAGGGTTTTTGGGGAGACTGGCTCGAGGCCCCCATCCGCCAGGTCCGTGGCGGCCCTATCGACTATCTCATGATGGACTACCTGGCCGAGGTCACGATGTCCATCATGCAGAAGCAGCGGGCGCGTGACCCGGCTATGGGCTATGCCAAGGACTTCGTGCCGCTCATTCAGCGACTGCTGCCGGACCTCGTGGAGCGGGGCATCCGGGTCACCTCCAATGCGGGCGGTGTGAATCCCTGTGCGTGTGCCGAGGAAGTCGTGGAGCGCGCGCAGGGACTGGGGTTGGGCGGCAAGGTCCGGGTGGGGGTCGTGACCGGGGACGACATCCTCGACCGCATCGGGGAACTCACCGCACGCGGTCACCGCCTCAGCAACCTCGACACGGGCGAGCCGCTCGAGGCGGTGCGGGACCGGGTGCAGAGCGCCAACGTGTACCTCGGGGCCCAGCCCGTGGTGGAGGCCCTCGAGCGTGGGGCGCAGGTAGTGATCACGGGCCGGGTGACCGATACCGGGCTCACGCTGGCCCCCATGATGCACGAGTTCGGCTGGGCGGCCGACGACTGGGATCGCGTCGCGGCGGGCACCGTGGCCGGGCACATCAACGAGTGCGGCGCGCAGTGCACCGGGGGGAACTGTCTGGTCGGCTGGGAAGACATTCCCAACATGGCCGACCCCGGCTATCCCGTCGTCGAGGCGCGAGAGGACGGCAGCTTCGTGGTGACGAAGCACGAGGGGACGGGCGGGCGGGTCACGGTTGCGAGCGTGACCGAACAGCTGCTGTACGAAATGGGGGATCCCGAGACCTACATCACACCTGACGGGGTCGCCGACTTCACGACCATCCGGTTGAAGCAGGACGGGAAGAACCGGGTGTTGGTCTCCGACGTGCGGGGCCGGCCCGCCACCGACTCGCTCAAGGTCTCGCTTTCGTACCTCTACGGGTACAAGGCCGTCGGCACGCTGGTCTACGCGTGGCCCGACGCCTACAAGAAGGCGAAGAAAGCTGACCGCATCCTGCGGCAGCGGCTCGATCGCCTCGGACTCGAATTCGAGGAGATCCTCACGGAGTTCGTCGGGGTGAATGCGACGCACGGGCGGCTGGCAGGGGAGCCCGATCCCGACCTCGCGGAAGTGCAGTTGCGCATCGGCGTCCGCGCGCAGGAGGCGGCGCCGGTGCGGCGCTTCACACGGGAGATTGCTCCGCTCATTCTCAATGGACCGCCCAGCGTGACCGGGTTCGCGGGTGGGCGGCCCAAAGTCGAGGATATCGTGGCGTACTGGCCAGCGCTGGTTCCCAAGTCGGAGATCCAGACCGAGGTAGAGATCTTTGAGGCGTAGCGCATGAGGTGTAGCGCATGACGCAGTCCGGGCGCAAAGCAGCGCGCGGCACGAAGCGACTGCGGTTGCTGCGCCTGGCCCACGCCCGCTCGGGTGACAAGGGGGACATGGCCAACATCGGCCTGATCGCGCTGCGACCGGAGTACTACCCGGTGCTCGAGCGGGAAGTCACCGCCGCTCGCGTGGCCCGACATTTTCGTGGCATCATCAAGGGGAAGGTCGAGCGCTACGAGCTGCCCAACTTGAACGCCCTGAACTTCCTGCTGCACGGCGCCCTGGGCGGGGGTGGAACGCTGTCGCTCAAGACGGACGCCCAGGGCAAGGTCTTCTCAACCGCCCTGTTGCGGATGGAGATTGCGGTACCACGAGGTCTCGATGTCGACTGACCGGATAGTGGCCGGGGTGAAGGACGGGGTGCTCACGCTCACCCTCAACCGGCCCGACAAGCGAAACGCGATCGACTCGCCAATGGTGGAACAGCTCCTGCAACAGCTGGAGCGGGTGGAGCTCGATGCGGACGTCAGTGTGGTGGTGCTACGGGGGGCGGGGAAGGACTTCTGTGCTGGGGCCGACCTGGCCGAACTGCTCGCATCCGCCGACCGGTCGGCGGCGGAGAACGAGGCGAGCGCGCGCCGCCTGGGAGAGGTCTTCGTTGCCATGCGGCGGCTCCCCAAACCGGTGGTGGCCGTGGTGCACGGCAGGGCCCTGGCGGGCGGGTGCGGCCTCGCGACCGCCTGCGACCTGGTGCTGGCACAGGCCGATGCGAGCTTCGGGTATCCCGAGGTGCGCCGGGGTTTCGTCCCGGCGATGGTCATGGCCATGTTACGGCGGGCGGTGGGCGAGAAGATCGCGTTTGACCTGATGGGCACGGGACGAACGCTTACGGCCGAGGAGGCACGAACGCTCGGTCTGGTAGCGCGGGTGTTCCCCGCGGCGAGCTTCGATGAGGACGTCGCGCAGCTGCTTGGCGAGTTGGCGGCCACGAGCGCCTCCGCGTTGGCGTTCATCAAACGGCAGCTCTACGAGATCGACGGGCGCAGTTTCGAAGAGGCGATCGATCTGGGTGCCAAGGTGAACGCCACGGTACGTGCCACGCCCGATTTCACGCAGGCCGTGTCCCGTTTCCTGAGGCGATAGGGAGGGTTCCCGAGTGAGACGAGCAACGATGTTGCTGGCGGCGACCGGTCTGGTCGCGCTGGCGTGCGGTGGCGACAGCACGGGCCCGAACGGCGACAACGGGGAACCGCAGGGCACGTTCCAGGCGACCGTATCGGGCGACCTCAGTCTCAACCTGTCGGGCCAGGCGGTATTCGGCACCCAGATGCAGCAGGGGAGTTCGGCCTTCACGATCGCGATGTCGAGTGGCGTGTTTGGAGAGGCAGGCTCAGACGTCATCTTCCTCGGACGCGACAATCCGACCGCCCCAGGGGTCGGCACCCATCCCATCCACTCGGCGAGCTGCGTGACTTGTACGGCCGACGACTTCGCCGGGGCGTACGTACATCAGGTGACCGCACTCGACATCGGCACCTTCATCAGCGACACCGGTGCATTCACGATCAGTGCCGCCAACGCCGACACCCTGCGCGGCACCTTCGACTTCGCCACCAGCGCGTTCCTGGTGTTTGGGAGCGTGACGGCCGACTCGGTGCGGCTCGAGGGGAGCTTCACGGCGGTTGCCGGACAGGTGCCCTCGACGCCCTGACGTCCGGGCGTCGCACCTCGAGTGCAGATGCCGCCGACCACCCACCCATCCCAACGGCTCGCCCTGCGGCGCCCGCGGCCGGATGATGCGGCGGTCGACCTCTACGCCCGGACACGGCAGCCCCGCCCCGATCCCGCGGACCGTGACATGTGCCGCAGCGCCTCACGCCCCTGTGATGGCATTGTGCCACCATACCATGGCAGGATCATCGGGAGGGAGATCCGTGGCCCAGACCGTGGGCAGCGAGCGCCGCGCAGGAGATCGACGCCAGGAGGCGGACCGCCGAGAAGGCCGGGATCGCCGTCTGGGGGAGGATCGGCGCGAGAAGGATCTGGGTCCGCCCCCCGGCGTGGCCGAGCGCCGCACCGGTTGGGATCGGCGCATCGCAGACCGCCGCTCCGGCGGGGACCGCCGCAGCGGCCTGGACCGGCGCGATCCGACGCCTGAGGTGCTGTTGCGGGCCGTGGCCGTGCAGACGGCGCGCCAGCTGGTAAGCCGCCTCTACCAGCAGGTCTCCCGCTCGCCCAAGTCCTCCCAGCGCGCGAAGCAGCATCTCGAGACGGCCCGGTCCGAGCTGCTGACCCGGAGACCGAACCTCGAGCGGGTGGTCAAGGAACTGGACAGCCTCAAGTCCACTGTGGTGGCCAAGCTCCCGGAGTACGGGTTGGCCCGGGAGCTACTGCGCCCGCTCCGTGGCAACGGGAAGAAGCGCTCCAAGGAGCGGGGCCCGGTCCTCAAGCGCCGCGACTCGCTCGAGCAGCTGCGCGCCACGTTGGCGGCGCCGCTCACGCCCTCCCGGGGTCGCAGCAAGGCAGGGAAGCAGGGCGCGTCAGGGGGCAGCAGCACCCCGCGGCGGACGGCCCAGAAGAAGAAGACGACGACGTCCAAGAAGCGCTCCAAGAAGTCCACCACCAGGCGCGCCTCCACCAGCAAGAAACGCAGCCGGCCGGCGCGCTAATCCGCACCCACTGGTACCGGGATGGCCTCGCGGCGCGCAACGCCGGGGCCCATCGTGCGTGGTGTTCGGTCACGCACATCCACCCCGGCCGCGGTCCTGACGGCCGATTCCCGGCCCGGCATGTCGGCTGCCCGCCACGTCCTGCGGGACGTCTGGGGCTTCCCTGATTTCCGGCACCACCAGCGGCGCGCCGTACTCGCCGCGCTTCGGGGGCGGGACTGCCTCGCGGTGCTCCCCACCGGGGGAGGGAAATCCCTCTGCTACCAGGTGCCGGCGCTGGTGCTCCGGGGGCTCACCGTCGTTGTCTCGCCGTTGATCTCTCTGATGCAGGACCAGGTCGCCCAGCTGCGCGCGCGTGACGTGGCCGCCGCCTATCTCAGCAGCACCCAGCCCGGGTCGGCTCAGGCAACCGTATGGGCCGGCTTACGGTCGGGGCGGGTGAGGGTGCTGTACGTGGCGCCCGAGCGGATGGCCCAGCTCGTCGCGGCGCCGCACGACCCGATAGCCCTGCTGGCCGTGGACGAGGCCCACTGCATCAGCGAATGGGGACATGATTTCCGCCCCCACTACCGGGCGCTCGGCCGACATCGGGTGGCCCTGGGCCGCCCTCCGACGATCGCGGTCACGGCAACGGCGACCCCTCCCGCCCGGGAGGATATCGTGCGCGTGCTGCGTCTCCGCCGGCCCGTGCGGATCGTGCGATCATTCGACCGCGAGAACCTGTCCTTCGTGGCGCGGCGCTATCGCTCCGACCCCGAGCGCATCCGGGCGCTCGCGGCGCTGCTGCGACGCACGGCGGAGAGCAGCGTGGTCTACGTCCCGACGCGCAACCAGACCGACGGCGTCGCCACCGTACTGCGGCGCTGGGGATTCAACGCGCTTCCCTATCATGCAGGACTTCCGGGGCCGGCGCGGCGAGCCCTGCTGGAGCGGTTTCTTGACGGCGGCGTACGCATCATCGTGGCGACCAACGCCTTCGGCATGGGCATCGACAAGCCGGATGTGCGCCTGGTCGCACACCTGGGGATCCCGCCGCGCCCCGAGGCCTACTTCCAGGAAGCAGGACGTGCTGGGCGCGACGGCCGCCTGGCACACTGTGCCATGCTGTGGCTTCCGTCCGACCTTGCGCTGGCCCGGCACCTGGCGGGCGCGGACGATCCGGTGGCCGGTCGCGGCGCCAGCAACCATCGCAAGGCGCGCCAGGCGGGCCTGCGCGCCATGCGCCGCTACGTGGAAACGCGCGGCTGTCGCCGCCGTGTGCTGCTCGAGTACCTGGGCGAGCGGCCGGTTCGCTGCGGCGGATGTGACCGGTGCGGCTACCCATGAAGTGTCCTCATCCGAGCACACCCTGCCAGGCCGGGGGTCAGTCTGGGCATCCGCTCCACCACCCACGTTCTACATAACCACAGCACTGACAAGCAGTTAACCTCTGTGTGACCGGTGGCACGGAATTTCCGTTTGTAGAGGTGCAGGAATAGACTGCGGTCTGCTGAGCACCTTGTCGCCAGGCAAGCATCTCGTCGGGAGGGGACGAGCGGGACCACGCAAAGCCCGAGCTCAGCAGACCGCGGTGTGCTTCCCGCAAGCCATTCCGCCACTCTCTCCGCCCATCTAAATTCCAAGTTGACCTTCACGCGGGGGATGCAGTGTCTCGTTGGCCCCTTGCACTGGCGACGGCGCTTCTCGCCTTCCAGCCCGTCTCGGCCTCGGCCCAGCAAGCGCTCGTGTACCGTATCCCGGTGACCGGCACGATTGAGCTCGGCCTGGCCCCCTATATCGCACGTGGCATCGAGCAGGCGCACGCCGAGCGGGCCACGGTGATCGTCCTCGACATCGACACCCCGGGCGGCCGCATCGACGCCGCCCAGCAGATCGTCAGGGCCGTGACCGGCAGCGAGCTGCCGATCTACGCCCTGGTGAACACGCATGCGTGGAGTGCGGGGGCGGTCATCGCGCTCGCCGCGGACTCGATCTACATGACGCCGGGGTCGTCGATCGGGGCGGCGACACCGGTCACGGGGGGAGGGCAGAAGGCCCCGGAGAAGATCGTCTCGGCCATGCGCAGCGAGATGCGCGCGCTGGCGGAGCGCCGCGGGCTCGATCCGCGCATTGCGGAAGCCATGGTGGACGAGGAGATCGCGATCGACGGGGTGATCGAGGAGGGGAAGTTGCTCACGCTCACCGCGCAGGAGTCGGTGCAACTCGCCGTCGCCGTGGCGGTGGTCGAGGACCTCGATGCCCTGGTGGAGCGGCAGGAACTGGCGGGCGCTGCGGTGGAGACGGTGGGAATCAACTGGGCAGAGCAGTTGGTGCGCTTCCTATCCAATCCGTTCGTCGCTCCGCTGCTGCTCTCGATTGGAACCCTGGGACTCATCATCGAGATCAAGACGCCGTCGTTCGGCATCGCGGGGTTCGTGGGTCTGGCTTCCCTCGCCGCCTTCTTTGGCAGCCATCTGATCGTGGGCCTCGCCGGGCTGGAGGAAGTGATCTTGCTTGGCGCGGGGCTGGTCGCCCTGGGGATCGAAGTGTTCGTGGTGCCGGGATTCGGCGTCGCCGGCATGATTGCGATCCTGTGCATCGGCTCGGCGATCTTCCTGGCCCTGATCGGCAACTTGCCGACGTGGGGCGACGTCACGCGAGCCAGTGGCATCCTGTTCACCACGGCGATGATCGTCGTGGCCGCCATCTATGTGCTGGTGCGCCACCTCCCCGCAGCCCGGCGCTCGCGCGGGATCTTCCTCCGGGCGGCCACGGACCGCGCACACGGCTACATCGCCGGCTCCACGCGGGACGATCTCGTGGGCCTCGAGGGGGTGGCCATCACCGACCTGCGCCCCGCGGGCACGGTGAAGGTGGGGGACGAGCGCCTCGACGTCGTCTCCGACGTGGGGTTCGTTGCCAGGGGCAAGCGGGTGCGGGTGATCCGATCGGAGAGCTACCGGCACGTCGTCGAGCCGATCGACGAGCAGCCGAGCGCGTAACGAAGGAAGGAGTGCTCGATGAGTGACCTGGCGCAGTTGGGGTCGTGGGTGATCGTCGTGGCGTTGATGGCGGCGGTCATCCTCTTGGGGCTGTTGTTCAACTTCGTCCCGGTCCGCCTGTGGATCGAGGCGTGGTTCTCGGGCGTGCGCATCGGCTTGGGAACGCTCGTGGGGATGCGGCTGCGGAAGGTGAGTCCACCCGGAGTGGTTCGTCCGCTGATCGCCGCCACCAAGGCCGGTCTGAGCCTGGATGTCAACGACCTCGAGGCGCACTTCCTGGCGGGAGGCAACGTCGATCGGGTCGTGCGCGCGCTGATCTCGGCCGACAAGGCCGGCATCGCGCTCTCGTTCCAGAAGGCCGCCGCGATCGACCTGGCGGGCCGCGACGTGCAGGAGGCCGTGCAGGTGTCGGTGAACCCCAAGGTCATTCAGACCCCCAAGGTCGCCGCCATGGCCAAGGACGGCATTCAGCTCATCGCCCTGTCCCGGGTCACCGTGCGGGCCAACATCGATCGGTTGGTGGGTGGCGCCGGGGAGGAGACGATCCTGGCCCGCGTGGGTGAGGGCATCGTTTCCACGATCGGCTCGGCCAGCTCGCACAAGGCGGTGCTCGAGAACCCGGATGACATCTCGAAGACCGTGCTCTCCAAGGGCCTCGACAGCGGGACGGCGTTCGAGATCCTCTCCATCGACATCGCCGACGTGGACGTGGGCAAGAACATCGGGGCCGAGCTGCAGACCGACCAGGCGGAGGCCGACAAGCGGATCGCACAGGCCAAGGCCGAAGAGCGGCGCGCGATGGCGGTCGCCTCCGAGCAGGAGATGAAGGCCAAGACGCAGGAGATGCAGGCCCGGGTGGTGGAGGCGGAGGCGCAGGTGCCGCTCGCCATCGCCGAGGCGTTCCGCGGCGGCAATCTTGGGGTCATGGACTTCATGCGCTACCGCAACATCGAGAGCGATACCGACATGCGTCGCAGTATCGCGAAGGGCGACGAGCCGGAGCGCCAGGGCTAGACGTGGGCGACTTTGTCGAGCTGATCATCTTCCTGGCCGTCGTGCTGGTCGCGATGCTCGCGGGCGGGAAGAAGCGCGGCACGCAACAGCAGCAGCGGCGCCCTCCGGCACGGCGGCCAACGGCGAGGCCGGTACAGCGCCCGGCTCCCACGGCGCCCGATCGCGAGGGGCGCAAGCCCCTGACCCCGGTGCCGACAGAGTCGGCAGGGGAGCCCACCCGCCGGAGCATCACGACAGAGATCCTCGAGCTGTTGGGCGCCCAACTGGACGAACAGCGTAGTCCTCCGCTGCCGCCTCCCGCACCGGCACGGGAAGCCGTGGCCCTCGACGAATACCGGCGCGACGCAGTCTCGCTGGAGCGCCCATCGAGGGAGCCACGGGCCCTCGACTCGGTCGAGCTGAGCCGGCAACGCGAGCACGACGAGTTTCACGATCGTTATATCGATGCGCAGGGGAAGCCGCAGCCGCGGCGAGCCCGATCCCGGTACCATCGCCTCACTCCACGCACCGCCCGCGAGGCGGTGATCTGGAAGACCATCTTCTCGCCACCAAAGGCGTTCGAATAGATGAGCACCAACCCGTTTCTCACCGACGAGCATCACCAGGTCCGCGAGATCGTGCGGGACTTCGCCGACAATGAGATCCGACCGATCGCACGGGAGCACGATCTGGAAGCGAGGTTCCCCTGGGAGACCGTCAAGCAGATGGCGGAACTGGGCTTCATGGGCGCGCCATGGTCTCCCGAGCTGGGCGGCTCGGGGATGGACTACCTCTCCTACATCGTGCTCGTCGAGGAGTTGGCGCGCGTGGATGCGAGCCACGCGATCACCGTCTCGGCGCACACGACGCTCGGGACGTCACCCATCGTCAACTTCGGCACCGACGAGCAGAAGCGGCGGTTCGTGCCCCTCTTGGCGAGCGGACAGGTGCTGGGCGGGTTCGGGCTCACGGAGCCCGAGGCCGGCTCCGACGCCGGCGGCACCAAGACGGTCGCCGTCGAGAAGAACGATCACTTCGTGATCAACGGGTCGAAGATCTTCATCACCCACGCCGGCGTCGGGGAGGTCTTCTCCATCACGGCGCGCACCGAAGTCGATACCAAGAAGTCGAGTGCGGGCATCACGTCGTTCATCGTGACCAAGGACACCGTGGATCTCGACCGCTGCCAGGAGGTGGGTGTCGGACACGAGCCCGACCTGCCCAAGACGCCGGGCGTCTCGGCGGGCAAGAAGGAGGACAAGCTGGGGTGGCGGGCTTCGGATACGCGGGAGCTGATTCTCGAGGATGCGGTGGTGCCCAAGGAGAACATGCTCGGCGAGCGGGGAAAGGGCTTCGTCAACTTCCTCAAGACGCTGGACGATGGACGCATCGGTGTCGCCGGGCTTTCGCTCGGTCTCGCCGAGGGCGCGCTCGACGAGTGCCTCAAGTACACGTCGGAGCGCAAGCAGTTCGGTCGGGCGATCGCCAGCTTTCAGGGGGTGCACTTCCAGCTCGCCGACATGGCGACCGAGATCGAGGCCGCACGGCACCTCGTGTACCACGCGGCGTGGCTGCGGCAGCGCGGGGAGTCGTACAAGAAGGAAGCGGCGATGGCCAAGCTCTTCACCTCCGAATTGGCGATGCGCGCGACGACGAAGGCGGTGCAGCTGCATGGCGGGTACGGCTACACCACGGAGTACCCCGTGGAGCGCATGATCCGGGACGCCAAGGTGGGCGAGATCGGCGAGGGGACGAGCGAGATTCTGCGCATCGTGATCGCACGGGAGTTGTTGGGCGACCTGATCAGCGTGACCGGGTGACGTAGCGCTCTCACTCTACAGAGTCACCGATAGCCGCGGAAACCCGCCTGCGTCTGCACGGAGGCGGGTTTCCTTTGCGCGTTGACCGCACGCGATCGAGTGTGACGGACGTCACAGTTTAGAATACTGGTTCAATTCGTTCCACCACACTCCGGTGCGGCGCCGCTGTTCATCGCTGCCGTGCGTTTCCCGCCGAGCACGAACGATACACAACCCCACACAAGCAGCTATCTGTTCTGACGGTGCGCTCACGGGACTTCGCTAACGTGACCTACGTCACACGCGCCCGGCGTCGTGCCGCGCGCAGCTCTCAAACCCCGGAGGCATGGTGATGGACAGAGTTGGCAAGTTTGGAGTCGCTACGCTGATGTGTCTTGCATGGGGAGTTGCGAGCTGCGGCGACTCGACGGCGCCGCAGGACACCGGCGCTATCACGCTGAAGATCGTGGGCGGGAACGAGCAGACCGCCGTAGTCGGGGAAGAGCTTCCCGAGCCGCTCGTGGTGAAGGCGACGGACGACCGGGGCAAGCCGCTCAGGCGCTACCTCGTGAACTTCGTCGTGGCCAAGGGTGACGGCAGCGTCTACGCCGGCGCGGCCATGACGAACCTACGTGGCATTGCCCAGGACTACTGGACCCTCGGAGCGGAGCCGGGAGAGAACATCGTGGAGGTCCGCGCCGTCAACTCCTGGACCGGAAAGAAGCAGGTTTTTGCGACATTCGAGGCGACGGGGGTCCCGGTGCCGGTGCATACCGTGACGGTGACTCCGGAGTCGGCCGAGCTTCAGCTCATCGTGGATATGACAGAGCAGCTGGCCGTGGAGTTGACGGCCGAGGATGGCACGGTGCTGACGGGCCGGGATGTGGAGTGGAGCACCAGTGACGGCGATGTCGCGAGCGTTGGCAACGAGGGACTGGTGACTGCGGTCGCCGAGGGCACTGCTACGATCACGGCGACGAGCGACAACGGGAAGTTCGATCAAACGGAGATCACGGTGTTGCCCGCGCCCGTGACCAGAGTGGGAATCACTCCGTTGTCCGTCGACATGGAGGTCGGTGACGAGCAGCAGCTCGGCGTGACGCTGTACGACGCCAACGACAACGTCCTCACGGACCGCGACGTGACCTGGAGTACGAACGCTCCCGGCGTGGCCAGCGTCGTGGATGGGCTGGTCACCGCGCTCGCCGAAGGGCAGGCGACGATCACCGCCAGCAGCGAAGACGTGGACGGAACCGCTGAGGTCTCGGTGTCGAACCCCGAGCCGGCGTTTCCACCGGATCAGTACGAAGGTGCCACGGGCAACAACACCCCTGGTGATGCGACGTTCCTGGGGTCCGTCTTTGGCGCCATTGAGGACGGCGAGACAGAGTCCATCCAGGCCAACTTTCACGATCCCCGTACGGACGCGGACGACTGGTATCGCGTCCAGGCGGTGCAGCGGTTACCGGCCGTGTGCAACGAAGAGAACTTCGAAGAGTTCAACTTCACCGTGGACCTCACGGACATTCCAGCGGAGACGAATTACGACTTGGAGGTTTACTCGGGATTCGACCCCATCCAACTGCTCGGGTCATCGAGCAGTTCGGGCAACACGGACGAACGGGTCATTGCACCGCTCGAGGGAAACTGCAGCACACGCCCCGAGGTCTTTCAGGTATTCGTCCGCGTGCGTCACGTGAGCGGCCCGGCAACGGCGGAGCTCTACACGCTCTCAATGACGTTCGATCAGCCCCCGCAGCCCTGAACCCACAGGGCAGGGCTGGAGCGGCCCCGATCGCGCGCGCGGTTGGGGCCGTCTTCATTGTCGCGAAACGTGTCGTGCCGGCAGTGCAGCCGATGAGGCGACAGACGCTCCATCTTGCGATTCTTCGTGAGGTCGGCGCAGGTACCGCACCCGTTGACGTAACCCCCAGTCCTATCTATACTTAGCGCACCATACTGCGGCGGATTCTCGCCCGTAGTGCTTTTGCGACCCCGGCTGCCGGGGGGCGCCGGCGCGGGCCCAGGCCGGCATCCGGGAGTTCGTGAAACAGACACCACTGGACGGATGGACTGCGCATGACGCGCTCCTCCGCCCATCAACATTCATCGGCTCGGCGCGATAGCCGGCGCGGGCACTCGCCCGACGACTGTCTCGGGAGCCAGGGCAGGACAGGTTGAAGCGCGACATCTTGATCAACGTCAACCCACGCGAGACTCGCGTGGCGATTGTGGAGGACGACCGTCTCGTCGAGGTCCTGCACGATCGACCGGAAGTCCATCGTACCGTAGGGAACATCTATCTCGGCAAGGTCGAGGCGGTCCTGCCGGGCATGCAGGCGGCATTCATCAACATCGGGCTCGAGCGGAGCGCGTTCCTCCATGCGTCCGACCTGGTCGAGCCCGACGAGGACCTCGATACCGGCAACGGCCGCGCCTCCCGCAACAACCGCGGGCTTCCCAACATTGCCGACCACGTGAAGCGAGGGCAGTCGATCCTCGTGCAGGTCACCAAGGAACCCATCAGCACCAAGGGCTCCCGGGTCACCCGCCAGATCTCGATTGCCGGCCGCTTCGTGGTGTTCATGCCGTTTGCCTCGAGAGTGGGCGTGAGCCGCAAGATCGACTCGCGCGAGGAGCGCTCACGGCTCCGCACCATGGTGGGCCGGCTGCTGCCGAAGAACTCCGGCGGCGTCATCGTCCGCACGGTGGCCGAAGACCTGACGGAGGGACAGGTCAAGCAGGAACTCAAGTCGCTGCTCGCGCAGTGGAAGAAGATCCACCGCAAGGCGCACTTCGTGCGACTCAAGGCGCCGGCCCTCGTGCATCGGGAAACCTCCCTCGCCAGCGGGATCATCCGAGACCTGTTCAGCGACAAGGTGGACCGCGTGGTGGTGGACTCGAAGGATGTCTACAGCGAGATCCGCCGCTACATGCGGGACGTCGACCCCGAGCTGGCAGACCGCGTGGGTCTCTACAAGCGGGCCACCCCGCTGTTCGACGAGTACGACCTGGAAACGGAGATCCGCGAGCTGTTCGACAGGCGGGTGGAGCTGCCGACGGGGGGCTACCTGATCATCGAGCCCACGGAGGCGTTGGTCTCGATCGACGTGAACACCGGGCGCTACACCGGCCGCAAGGACCCCGAGAAGACCATCCTGCGCACGAATCTGGAGGCGGCCCGGGAGATCGCGCGCCAGGTACGGTTGCGGGACCTCGGCGGCATCATCGTGATCGACTTCATCGATATGGAGTCCCAGGTCAACCGGGACAAGGTGCTGCACGAGCTGCGCACCAATCTCGGGCGCGACCGGGCGCGTACCCGCGCGTTCCAGGTCTCGCAGCTGGGGCTCGTGGAGATGACCCGGCAGCGGGTGCGTCCGTCCCTGTGGGACAGCATGGCGTCCGGCTGCCCGGCGTGTGGCGCGACCGGCAAGGTGTTCCTCCCGGAGGTGGTGGTGCGCCGGCTGGAGCGGGCGCTCGCGCGCGTCGCGGGCGAGAAGCGGGAACAGCGTCTCACGGTGCGGCTGCACCCCGAAGTGGCGCTCTATCTCATGGAGCAGGAGCCCAATTTCCTGAAGAACCTCGCGCAGGCCACCAAGATCGACCTCGAGTTACGGGACGATCCCATCGCACGTATTGACGAGTTTCGGCTGGTGGCGCAGCCGGCCGGACGGGATGTGACGGAGAAGTACGCGGTGGCGTGAGGACGGGGAAGAGGGAAGGGTATACCTTTCCCCCTTCCCCCTGCACGCTTCCCGCTACTTGACCCAACCCCCTGTCCTGGGTACAGTTACCGCCTATGTCATACGCGATTTTCAGGGCTGCCGGGCAGCAGTTTCGGGCTGCGAAGGGGAAGACCGTGCTCGTTCCCAAGCTCGATGGGGAGCCCGGCGCGAAGGTCACCTTCGACCAGGTCCTGCTGTCCAGCGACGGCAAGAAGGTGAAGGCCGGGCAGCCGACGGTGAAGGGCGCCAAGGTGGTGGGCCAGATCGTGCGGCACGGCCGGCACGACAAGGTGTTCGTGTTCCGCTTCAAGCGGCGCAAGAACTACCGGCGCAAGACGGGGCACCGCCAGGACTTCACCGAAATCAAGGTCACCGACCTCAAGCTCGGCTGATACTATGGCTCACAAGAAAGGCGTCGGCTCCAGCCGAAACGGACGCGATTCGCAGCCCAAGTTCCTGGGCGTGAAGCGCTTCGGTGGACAGCAGGTGCGCGCCGGCAACATCCTGGTGCGCCAGCGCGGCACCAAGTTCCATCCGGGCAGAAACGTGCGGCGGGCAAAGGACGATACCCTCTTCGCCCTGATTGATGGCGTGGTGAAGTTCGAGCACCTGAACAAGAAGCGCCTCAAGGTGAGCGTGTTTGCGGAGGCCATGGCGTCCTGAGCGCGCAGCCGACTCCGAGAGCACACACGACGACGGCGGATCTCGACGAGATCCGCCGCCTTTGTCTGCCTGCCGGAGGGGGTGTACTTCGCAAGCCGAGCGGCGGTGCCCACGGGTAGCGCCGCCGCCCACCTCACATTGACGCCCCAATCAGGGAGTCAGATCAACGGGTGCCGCTGCACACTGAAGCCGCATCCGCTCCAGCATCCAGCGTTTCCCATCCACCCCTGTCACGACCACCGTGTCCTGCACCTGCACGGTTCCGTACTGACAGTCGGGACGGCTGACCCGCTCCCAGTGCGCCAACTGGTCCGTGTTCTTCGCGCAGCCGCCGAACGCCAGCAGAAGGAGCACGAACACGGCACCCGTTCGGGCCCTGGTGCTGCGATGCATCTCCTCCCGCCCCCCCTCTTCTGGGTTGCGGTAACTTGACTGGGGTCCCCTGGGGCGCACTTTGTTCTACAACTCGCATGTGAGGAAAGCGTGAGCTACGTCACAGTGTGCAGCTAACGTGCTGACGAGCCTGTAGTTGCGTCCATGTCCCGATTCCGCCTCCACACTCTGTCCAGAGCACCCAACCTCACAGTCGGTGAGCGAGGCGAAGCGAGGGAATGTCTCCGCTTCTCCAAGCAGCTGGCGGTGCTGATCTACCTCGCCTCCCGCCCGCAGGCCCGGGCCACACGAGAGGAGTTGATCGGCCTGCTGTGGGAGGGTTCTTCACCCCACGATGCGCGCCAGGCGCTGCGCCAAGTCGTGTATCAGATTCGCCACGGAACCGACCGCGACCTGTTGAGCGGTGACGAAGTCCTCGTGCTCCAACGGTCGGAGCTCGCCTTCGACGTGGACACCTTCCGGCAGCTGCTGGCCGAGGGACGCCTCATCGAGGCAGTCGAGCTGTACGAGTCCGACTTCCTGGCCAACGTGGCCCTGTCGGGCGCGCGCGAGTTCGAGCAGTGGACTGAGGGCATGCGGCAGCAGCTTGCGGCCGAGTGGCGGCAGTTGCTGCGCACCCTCATTGTCCATGCGGTCGATGCCGGGAACTGGTCCGATGCGGCCGAGTACTCCAGGCGGCTGATCGAGCGCGACCCCTACGATCTCGAACCACGGCTCAAGCTGGTGGAGCTCTTGTCACTCTCGGGTGACGAGGTGCGGGCTCAGGCCGCCGCCGAGGAGTTCCGTCGTGTCGCGGCGGAGATCCACGGAGAGCGCATCCCGCAAGTGCTGGAGGAGGGCCTGGCGCGCGCCATCACACCCACTGCGGTCCCCGACCGGCGGCAGTCGCGCGGCTTCCCGCGCCACCCGGAGCTGGTGGGCCGTGCCGCGGAGTTCCGCTCGGTGGTGGACCGCTGGAAACGCGCGCTGGGTGGCGACGGGGGGGCGGTGCTGATCTCGGGGGAGGCGGGTATCGGAAAGACCCGGCTCACGCGGGACTTGGTGCGCCGGTTCCAGCGCGACCCCTGCCTGGTGCTGCAGTCGGCCTGCTACGCGGTCGAGCAGTCCGACCCGCTGGGACCGTTCGTAGAGATGTTGCGCGAGGCGCACGGCGCACCGGGTCTCGCGGCCGCGTCACCCTCCTCGCTGGAAGTGTTGGCCGCGTTCGTGCCCGAGGTGGGCACACGCTTCGGTGCCACGATCAGCCCGCGCCCGGCACCGATTCCACGAGAGGCCATGGCGACCTCCCTGATCGACGCCTTCGCAGCCATCGCCGAGGAGCTCCCACTCGCCCTGATCGTGGAAGACCTGGACCGGGCCACACCGCCCACGATCGAGTTCGTACACCGCCTCGCCCGGCGCGCACAGTCCAGCCACCTGGTGCTCCTGATGACGGCGCGCGATGTGGGACGGGTTGCGGACACCGGCCAAGCGCTGCACGACCTCACGAGCACCGGTGTGGTGGCGGACATCCAGCTGACTCCGCTGGATCTGACCGACGTGTGGCACTTCATCGGGTCCATCGCGAAGCTGCCGGCGGAGGATACGGGCTGGAGCCTCGCCGAGCGGGTGCTGACGAAGACGGCGGGGGTGCCGTTCTACGTGCTGGAGCTGCTCAAGGCGCTATACGATGCCGGCGAGCTGGCGGTGGAGGACGGCGTCTGGCAGTTCAGTGACGCGGTGCGCGATCCGGCCGGCGCGCTGCCCATGCCGGAGACGACCGCCGCCATCCTGGGGAAGCGTCTCGAGAATCTGGGTGAGACCGCCCTGGAGGTGTTCGCGGCGCTGGCGGTGACGGAGCGGGAAACATCGGTCAAGGACCTCGCGGCGCTCACGGCATTGGATGACGAGGCCGTGACCGGAGCCCTCGGCGCGCTGCAGCGACGGCGCCTCATCGGGCGCAGGAGTGGAATGCCAACCCTGCTGCACGACGAGCTCGCAGCGGCCGCCATCCAGACCGTGCCGGCAGCGCTGGTGAGCCGCTACCACCACCGGGCGACCGAGTTGGCCGAGGAGGCTGCTCGGCTGGGCCGTCCCTCGGAGTGGTCGGTCGCGGCCCACCACGCGGCCTCGGGTGGCGACTTCGAGCGGGCCGCACTCAACGCGGTTCAGGCGGCAGCGCTGGTCGAGCGTGCGTCGGGCAGGGAAGCTGCACAGGAAACGCTGCACGGCATGCTGGATCCCATGCCCGAGCCGGTGCGGCGGGAACTGGAAGGGGAGTTGGCGCCCGTGCTGGCGGGGAAGCGCTCGGCGCGACGTTGGCTGGAGGCCAGGACCGGGAAGCGTCCCGCATGGCAGCACCCAGGTGTGGCAGCGGCGGGGCTCGCCGCGACGTTAGTGATAACGGTGGTGCTGGTCCGGCTACTGCTCCTGTCGGGCAGTGGCGCGCCGGTGGCAGTCGATCAGGCCACGATCGACGGCATCGGGTGGTGCCCGGCCGAGTTCGCCGTCTCTGCCACGACGGGGGTCGCGCGACTGGCGTGCGTCTCGAGGGACGGGCTCGCGCTCTCCGTGGGTGACGTGGCGCCGGAAACGGAGCCGGTCACGGTGCAGGCGCCGGGACCCATCAGCGGAGCACCCGTGTGGTCGGCGGATGGCGCCTACGTGGGCTTCTGGGTGGAGGGGGACACGAACCAGCTCTACCTGGTCGAGCGCAGCGGCAGGCAAGGTGTGCGGGCGGTGCAGGGTGCCGAGGGAATGCGCATGCTGCTGCAGGGAAGCGGGCTCAACTAGGCACTCCCCAGCCGGCTGCGAAGAGCGGCGGGAGTTCGTGGCTCCCGCCGCTTTGCGAGTGAAGGTAAGTCGGCGTTACCGCGCCAGCGCGCGCGGTGCCTTGCTGCCCCTGGACCGCCCGGGGTTCACCTCGCGCGGCGCCTTCAGCACGAGGCCGCCGGTCACCTGCACGGGCCTCGTCTCGATGCTGCGGTAGCCCACGCCCAATTGACCATAACTGTTGTCGCCCCAGCAGTACGCCAATCCGCCGGTCGTGATGCCGCAGGAGAACCACTGCCCGGCGGTGACCTGCGTGAACCCGAGTGCGGTGGCCACCGCCTGTGGCGTGATCTCGTCGGGCGTCTTGGTCCCGAGGCCGAGCTGCGCGGACTTGTTCGCACCCCAGCAGTACGGGGTCGCGCCGCCGATGCCGCACGTGTGCCCCACGCCGGGAGCCACGGACTGTATGGCCGCTCCGGATACGAGGGTCGGGCTGCCACGGTTTGTACGGCTGTTGTCGCCCAGCCGGCCGTCCCAGTTGGCTCCCCAGCAGTAGGTATTCCCACCGGTGGTGACGCCACAGGTATGCTCGTCCCCCGCCCACAGTGACCGGAACGTGAGCGGTCCAAACACAGGGGTCGGCTTGAATTGCTGGGTGAATGAGTTGTCACCCAGCTGCCCGAAGCCGTTGTCGCCCCAGCAGTAGGCTGCGCCGACACTGTTGAGCGCGCAGCTGTGCAGCGCGCCTGCGGCCACGGCCACGACGAAGCCAGGGACGGGAACGGGCAGCGACACTGGAATGTCGCCGTCGTTGGTCGTGCCGTCGCCCAACTGTCCCAAGTTGTTGCGCCCCCAGCACGCCACGGTACCGGCCGTCGTGGCGGCGCAGGTGTGGTACGCGCCGGCGGCGACATGCGTCCAGGGAATACCGGTCGTGACTAGCGTCGGCACGCCCGCGTCGTTGCTGGTGCCGTTGCCGATCTGGCCATAGAAGTTGTATCCCCAACAGTAGGCCTGTTGACTCGCGTTGACGCCGCACGTGTGGTATCCGCCCGCGCTCACCTGCCTGAGCGGAGTAGGCGCCGACACGGCCACCGGCGCATCGCTGTCGCTGAACTGTCCGTCTCCCAGCGAGCCGCTCCACCCCCTCCCCCAACAGTGTGCGCTGCCGCCCGGATCCAGGGTGCAGGCATGCTGCCAGCCCGCATCGACGGACTGCAAGCCGCCGAGGGCCGTTACCTGAAGCGGCCAGAGGTGCGGCGTGTTGGCGTCGCCCAACTGCCCGTGGTTGTTGCGCCCCCAGCATAGCGCGTCGCCCCCATCGGTGCCCGCGCATACGTGGTAGCTGCCCGCCGATACCGACCGGAAGAACTCATTGGACGCGACCTGCACCGGGGTATAGTGAAAGTCCGTGGTGCCGTCACCGCCTTGGCCAAACCAGCCATCGGCCCAGCAGTACATGTCGCCGTCGCTCGTGACGGCGCAGGTGTGTCGGCTGGAGCTGATCGCCTCGAAGTTGTCAATGGCGCTCACGGCCAGGACTGGGTCGGGGCTGTCGCTGCCACTGCCGTCGCCGAGGTACGATCCGGCGCCCCAGCAGTAGACCTCACGAAGGTCCGTGATCCCACAGGTGCTCCAGCGGCCGGCGGCAATAGCGTGCCACTCATACCCCCCCGTCACGAGTTGCGGCGTCGTCGCGTCGGTGAACGTGCCGTCGCCAAGCTGCCCGTAGAGGTTCCAGCCCCAGCAGTAGGCGTCGCCCAACACGTCGATGCCGCAGGTATGGTCCCTGCCGGCGGACATCTGGAGGAATGACGGGCCCGCGACCGGGGTCGGAGACGGTAGCGAGCCGCCGGACGAACCGTCACCGATCTCGCCGTAGAAGTTGTCCCCCCAACAGTAGGCCTGGCCGCCGGGCTCGATGGCGCAGGCGTGGGATTCCCCCACAATGACGCTAGCAAAGGCGTAGCCGGAGATGATCCCCGGAGTGTTTCTCGAGTTGTAGGTCCCGTCCCCCAGGTTACCGTTGCCATTGTCGCCCCAGCAGTACGCGCTGGTCCCGCTCAGCCCGCAACTGAAGTAGCGACCGGCATCGATCGATCGGAAGCTGAGGGTACCGCTCACCTTCACCGGCGAGTTGCTGAACGTGTTCGTGCCGTCACCGAGCTGGCCCTCGCCGTTGTAGCCCCAGCAGTATGCATCACCACTCTGCGTGATGCCGCACGAGTGGTTCTGACCTGCCGCGATCAATCCCAGCGCCACGGTCTCGACGCGCACCCGCGCAACGGTTGAAGGCCACGTGACATCGTACCGGTTCAGCAGCAAGCGCCAGATCAGACCGCCCGGCAGGGTAGCCGTGGACACCTCGGGATTCGAAAAGCCCGCGCCATCGTAGTTGAAGACGTCGATGCTAGCGAACTCGTCCTGCCAGTAGATGTCGAGGTCCGCACCCGACTGCCAGTCGATGATCACCCGCAGGCCCAGGTCCGCTCCCGGCGCGAGCGTGAGGAACTCGTCCACGTTCGCATCCGACAGGCTGATGTAGAACTCCATTGGAAACGGCCCGCCCGTGATGTCGGGGGCGGTGAGCGGGTCTGTGTGCGGGGTGAAGCGGGAAGTGATGTTGATGTTCCGGGTCTGGTAGACCTGGCCCGGACCTTGGTCGCCAATCTCGATGGTCTGGGCTCCGAGCAGCAGGTCGGGGATCACGACCGCGATGGAATCCAGGGTGTGGTCCAGGTAGTACGGCTCCGCCCCACCGATGTCCACCCACTCATCGCCGTCCCACGGGACGTTGGACGCGGGCTTGATTACCAGCGTGTCCCCAAAGCCACCGCTCGTGAGGTTCACGAAGCCGGTGAACGCCGTGCCCACCACTTCGAACGACTCCGGATCGCTCCACACACCGCCCGGCACCTGTGAGTTCACGGCCTGGATGCGCACGTAGTACAACCCGGGTCCACCCACATCGATGTCGACGCTGGCACCGGTGACGTTGGAGATGAAGTTCGAGCTGCCGAACGTCGGATCGGTGCCCCACTGCACGTTGTAGCTGGCCGCGAAGGTCACGCTCGGGAAGGTCACCGTGACCGTCGTGGACGTGGTGGGGGAGGGCACCGTGTTGAGCACCGGCACGAACGTGTCGAACGTGACGGTAGCCGTGCGATTCTGCCCCGCCTGCACCGCCACTCCCGAGGCCTCGCCGTACCAGTCCACCACCCCCGCCACGAGCCCCTCCACGATCACGCGATAGGTGCCCGGCGTGAGGGCGTCGATAGTGCCTGTCCAGTTACTGCCGCTCAGGGTCAGCATGACCTCCTTCGTCTGCGGCCCGATCGCCGTGGCGCGTGCAGCATCGAAGGTGGTCTTCTTGAGGACCGGCACGGCCGGTGACGACGGCGTGTGCGCCGGACCATTCGAGGGCGCAGCCCCGGATAGTCCCGCGCCGCGGCCCGAGTCGGAGGGGACCACGAACTCGAGGGAGATGGATCCCGTCGTAGCCGGCGCGACCGGGTCGTCCTCGCAAGCGACGACGAGTCCGACCGCGGCCAGCAGCACCGCTGCAGTCAGTGGGTATCTCATGGTCGTCACCTGTTCGGAATGCTGATCGTGATGCTACCGGGCTCAGTCGACGGCGGCGGACCGCCCCCTCCGCCGTTATCACCGCCGCCGCCAGCCATCAGCGCCACCGCGGCGCCCGCGGCTGCCACCCCGCCGATCACGATGGCGATGGGGAACCCGCCACCACCCTCCTCGGCCTCGGCCATCGCCGCGGCCACGGGAATCTGCAGCTGGCCTGCCATGTCCGGCTGGACGGAGAACTCCATCGCGCGCTGCACCTCGCCCCGCGACAGCACCTCGACGCGGTACCGCCCCATCGGTCCCGTGAAGGTGAGGGGCAGGGTACCCATCTGCGCTGTCCCGGCCCAGAGCCACCAGTCGATCGGGGTGATGCGGGCGACGACTCCCGTCACGTCCGACGTGACCTGGATCGAACCGTAGAGGTGCCGCTCCTGCCGCGCCACCTCCTCGGGCGTGAGCAGCGCCCCACCCAGCACGTTGGCGTTGGCGGTCTCGAGCCGGTCCTCGGCACGCCCGGCGGCGACCGCCGTCAGGGCGCCGGTGCCAAGGCCCACGACACGACCGGATTGATCGATCACGGGACCGCCCTGCGCCTCGCCGGGCAGGGTATCGCTGAGCTGGAGCACGCCGCGGCGCTCGGCCGTCATCCGCATGCCCTCCACGGTCACGGCTCCGCAGCCCGGGTATGCCACCGCCCAGACGAATTGGCCGCCCTCTACCTCATCGGTCACCTGGAGCGGCGAGGTAAACCTGGCGGGAAGCTTGAGCAGCGCCACGTCATCGTCCACGTCGTAGGCAGCGACCGTGATGCCCTCAGTGAGCCGCTGCCCGTCGGGCAGCGTCGCCTCGATCCGTTCGGCGCCGCGGATCGCGCGATACGTCGTGAGCAGCAGACCATCGGCGCTCATCACGGCGCCGGCGGCGCAGGCCGGCGCAGCGCCGAAGCGGTACACGGAGAGCCGCGCCACGCGCTGGAGCGCGTGGGAGCGAATGCCCTCTGGGAGCACCGAGTCGGCAAGCTCCGCCGCGGCCACCACCGTGGGAGCGAGATCGAACACGAGCGAGGTGGTCACCCCGGGCAGGACCTCACGCGTCACCACCGCGCTCTGGTAGCCCTCGGCCGTCGCCTCGATGCGGTAGCTGCCTGGCGCGAGCGTCAATGTTCTCCCGGCCGGGAACTCGCCCACCCCCTGAATCTCACCCCGCATCGGGATCGCACCCGGCTCGATTCGGAGCGTCCCCTGCGTGGCGGTGGACACCCGGTCGGGCCAGTCCCATCGCGTGCGGGTCACGCGATCCCCCGCGGATAGGCTCCCCACAAAGCTGCGTGCCACCTCGACGGCGGCGATCACTTCGGGCAGGAACGTCGCCCGGTCCACCGGCAGCTGCGGCCACTGACGCACAGCCCAGCGCAGCCAGGCCTCGGCGAGCGTCTCCTCACCTTCCTCGATCAGAATCTGGGCCATGAGTTGCACACCGGTTGCCCATGCGTCATCCGGCGCACCGACGGCCGGGTCGAGGGCGGTCCAAAGAAGTGCGGTGGCACGTTCGGACTCGAAGTCGTCGTAGGCGGCCATCGCCTGCTGGATCATGTCGGCCCGCGTTCCCTGCGCCTGAAGCGTGGCGGGGAATGCGAGACATACCAGGAGCAGGACGAAGAAGCCGCCGCGGGCGGCGGCGGGTGACAGTTGGCGCATGGTCAGCTCCCCTGCCTCATGCGAATGCGCAGCTGCAATGTCTGTCCCGGTCGCAACGTCACCGTGGTGTCCACCGTGACGAAGCCGTTGCGCTCGAACCGCAGGGTGTGCGTCCCGGCGGCAAGCGTATCGACCAGGCGTGTATTCGAGCCGTGGGCCGTGCCGTCGACGAACACGTTTGCCCACGGGCGGATCAGGACCTGGAGCACGCCCCGTTGTGGCTGGGCGGGCTGTTGTACGGGCTGGGGCGGCGGCAGGCGACGGCCGGTGTAGGGCACGGTCATCCGCTCCCCCGGGGTCACGTCCACCGTGAGGCGTACGGTCTCGTAGCCGCGCGCAGCCATGCGCAGCTCGTGCGCTCCTCCGCGCAGCTCGAACGTCGTCCCGCTGCGGGTGCGACCGTCGATATTGACGGAGCCGCCTCTGGGCAACCCGCTGACGGTCACGCGTCCCGTGGTCGGTGGCGGCGGCGTCTCGACCCGAGGTGGCGCCGCCTCCGGTGTCGTGTCGGGGGCGGCCGCGACCGCCGCGGACGACTCGGCTACCGCGGCGCCGGGATCCTCCGGCTGGGTCGGCTGCGTCCCGCCGGCAGGTGGCTCTGTGACCGCGGACTGCTCGGCGGGAGCCTGGGCGGCCGTATCGGGCCCGCCGCCTCGGCTCATCAGGTAGATGGCACCTGCGCCGCCGCCGAGAATGACGAACCCCAGCGCGGCTCCCAACAGCACAGGGCTGATCTTGCGGCGTGGCCTGGGTTCCGCTGCCGTTGCGGCCACTGCCGGCCGCTGAGCGGGCGTGGGTGTCGCAGGGTGTGCGGGAATCGGCGTGGTGGCCAGGGAGGGATCGAACCCGGGTGGCGGGGTGGATGACGCCATCGAGGGCTCCGTGGGCACCACGACCGTGGCGACCTCGCTGACCTCGGACTCGGGCGTGGCCTTGCGCATCGCATCCACGAGCGCCCGCACCGACTCGAGACGCCGGTCCGGCTTCTTCTCCAGCGCCCTGTGCACCGCCCAGTAGACGTGGCGGGGCAGCCCCGGCATCACACTGTCCAGCGGCGGTGGCGCCACCATGCAGTGCTTGTGCAGGATCTCGATCGAGGAGTCGCCTTCGAAGGGCACCTGGCCCGAGAGCATGCGGTAGGCCATGACGCCTACCGAGTACTGGTCGGACGCGCCGCTCACCGGCCGCCCCATTCCCTGCTCGGGCGACATGTAGTACGGCGTGCCCACCACCGATCCGGACGCCGTCAGCGTGCCCTCGGAGAAGGCCTTCGCGATCCCGAAGTCGGTAACCGTCACCCGGTCGCGCGAGTCGAGCATCACGTTGGCTGGCTTCATGTCGCGGTGCACCACACCGTGCTCGTGCGCGTAGTCCAGGGCCTCCGCCGCCTGATCGAGGATCGCGATGGTCTCCTCGACGGAGAGCCGCTCCCTCTCCTTCAGATACTCGTCGAGGGAATGCCCCTCCAGGTACTTCATCGCGTACCAGAAGATCTTGCCGCCGGATGCGATGCGGTAAATCGGGATGATGGCAGGGTGGTCGAGAGCCGCCGCGGTGCGGGCCTCACGCTTGAAGCGTTCGACCCCGTGCCCGAAGGTCAGCTCCGGCGGCAGGACCTTGATGGCGACCTTGCGGTGCAGGTGGATCTCGGTCGCGAGGTACACCACCGCCATGCCGCCGCGCCCGATGGGGCGCTCGACCTCGAACTCGCCTTCGGTGTCTTCGCGCAGCAGGGATTCGAGGTGCAGAAAGGAAGAGTCGTCCATCGACGCCGTAGCAGCGGCCTGCCCCTCGGCATCCGAAACCTCCGAGCCGCAGTTCGGACAGAACCGGGCGGTGTCCGGAACCGGTGTGGAGCAGAAGGTACACTGCATACGAACGCCCCCTCTCCCCCCCTCAGCGGCACGAGGAGCGGCTCCCTGCGCGGATGCCCACCTCGAACTTGGGCTTCCCCAGGGCACGCGTCAACATGAAGGAGGGACTCCCGTTTCGGAGAAAATACGATTCGGGGGGCACCCCGGCCAGCGGTGACTACTCCGCAGCCTCCGAGCCGGGCTCCCGGAGAATGCTGCCGGACTGCCGCGCCTGGCGCAGCTGGCGCAGGTCCTTCTTGGCGAGGCGTGCCTTGCGTCCGAAGTAGAAGAACGGCACCAGGGACAGCCCACCCGCGCTGCTCGCCACCAGTACCTTGGCGAGCTCGAACGACTCTGCCCCCGCCGTCAGCCAGGCCACGGCGACCCCGGCTGCAATGAACACCCCACCGAAGCTGTCCCGCAGGTAGGCCATGTCGCGCCGGTAGACGTTGAGCCGCCGCTCCGCGTCGGTCTCGATCGCGCCGGCGGCCAGCAACGTGCCGTCGGTGGCGTACATCGCGCCGCACTGGAGACACACGCTGAGGGGGCCCGTGAACAAACTGCGCCACCCCAATCCCCAATAGCGGGTCCAGCGCAGCCGCCGCACCGGTTTGCGCAGGATCTCCAGCCCGTGACCGCAGCGGTCGCAGCGTTTCAGGGTCGCCATGGTGTGATACTACGCGCGGATCCGCACCTCGGTTACACCATCACGGGGTGCGGGCGTGGAAGTGCTTCAGGAGCTTGCGCGCCACGGGCCCCGGTTTCCCATCCCCCACCGGCCGGCCGTCGATCTGCACAATGGGCATGATCTCCATGGTAGTACCCGTGAGGAACAGCTCGTCGGCCGCGTGGAGCTCACGCAACATGAGGGGCTCCTCGGCCATGGGGATTCCCTGCTCGGCGCAGATCTCGAGCGCCGCCTGCCGCGTGATGCTCGGCAGGATGTAGTTGCTGCGGGGTGCCGTGCGCACCACACGCTCGATCACGCCGAAGAAGCTGGTGTGGGTGCCCTCGAGGGCCACCCCGTCACGAACCAGCACGGCCTCCTGCGCGCCCGCCTCCACGGCATCCTGAAACGCCATGCAGTTGGGCAGGAGCGCCACCGACTTGATGTCGCAGCGCGTCCAGCGGTGATCGGGTGCCGTGATCACCGCGACGCCCGTCTCGGGATCGCCCTTGGCCTTGAACGGCATCGCCGTGGCATACACGGTGGGCGGGACCGGTGGATCGGGGAACCCGTGCCCACGTATGGCCGCCCCGCGGGTGATCTGGACATACACCAGCGCGTCGCCCTTCTCGAGCCCGTTGCGCCGCAACAGCTCCTGAGCAACGTCGGCCAACCCGGCCACGTCCGCGCCCTCGATGCGCAGGGCGCGCAGCCCGTTGGTCATCCGCTGCAGGTGGGGCTGCATGGCATAGAACTGCCCACCGTAGGCGCGGATCACCTCATAGACGCCGTCGGCGAACAGGAAACCCCGGTCATCCGGGGAGAGACGCGCCTCGTCCTTGGGGAGGTAGGAGCCGTTGAGATACACCGTCGTGGTCGTCATGCCTCAGATCCAGTGCTTGCGCCCCCGCGTGAACGGTGTGTCACGAGGATCGTGGGTCTCGATGAACTCCCGATACCGCTTTCGCAATCGAATATAACGCCGGTAGCTGGTGCGCATCGGCCGGTGCGGCGCGTCGATGAGGACCCGTACCACCTTCCATACGTTGCGCTCGGAGAAGCGCCAGTCGTACGCACCCAGGTCGCGCAGATCCACCAACGCGAAGCCCGTGATTCGTCCGGTGAGGTCGATGTAGGGCTCGTAGTAGCTCCGCGCCAGCGCCTCCACCGTGCGAAACACCGGCTTGCGACCCCACAGACCCGCGTCGCGCGAGCCGGCGACCGCCCCCCACCGTCCGTGGCTGCGGAACGCAAAGAGCACATGGTCCAGGTCATCCCGCGACTCGAGGTCGAGCAGCAGGGGCGGGTAGCCGTGCTGCTCCATCACCGTGGCGGCGGCGAGGGCAGCCTCCAGACAATGAGCCTCACCCGACCGCACCACACCGCGGAACGTGCGCAGGGTCTCGCCGTCGCGCTCCCAGTTGTAGTCGAGGGACTTGAGCCAGCGTTGGGTGAGCAGGGGGCTACGGCAGCGTGCCACGACACGACGCTCCGCCGAGGTCAGTCGGTGGTCCCGCCTCACGAGCGCTGCATTCCCCCGTGTGCGCCGAGATTCAGCGGGACTCGGCGAGGGCGCCCCAGATGAACGCGATCCATCCGAGCAGGAAGCAGAGACCGCCCACCGGCGTGACAGCTCCCCACCAACGCGCGCCGGTCAGCGCGAGCAGGTAGAGGCTGCCGGAGAACACCAGGATGCCCGCCGTGAAGAGCCAGCCAGCCCAGAGGGTCTGGGCGGTGGCCCATCGCCCGTAGGCGAACGCCGCCGCCAGAATGGCCAGGGCGTGGTACATCTGGTACCGCGCTCCGGTCTCGAACAGCGGGAGGAGGTCGGGTGCCAGGCGGGCACGCAGCGCGTGCGCCCCGAACGCCCCGAGCGCCACGGCGATCAGGGCCGCCACGCCCCCGATCGCCGCGAGCAAGCGCTCCGAGGTCATGCTCCTTCGTCCCCGGTCGCGCCGGCGTCCTGCAGGATCTGCCGCGCCTGCCCCTCATCCTGAGGGCGCACCAGAATGGTCGTGCCGCCGGGCCCGGGCCCCAGTTGGGCCCCCTCGCGGGACTGGATCACGTACGGGACATCCGCGCCGAGCAGCAATCCCGCCGCCGTTTCGGCCTCGGCACGCGTCCGGAAGTTCGCCACCGCGACCAACTGTTCTTCTTCGTGGGTCATGGTTCGTCGCCCGTGGTAGAGGTCAGAGAAGAGTCCACAGCGTCACCGCGATCGTCGTGATCGCGATCGACAGGAAGTTCAAGCCGATCCCCGCCCGCGCCATCTCGGCAGGGCGGATCCAACCGCTGCCGTACACGATCGCGTTCGGCGGCGTCGCCACCGGGAGCATGAACGCCATCGAGGACGCAATCGCCGCAGTCGCCATGAGGGGCAGCGCCGGCAGCCCGAGACCGTCGGCGACGCCCGCCATGAGCGGCATGCCGAGCGCCGACGTGGCCGTGTTGCTCGTGAGCTCGGTGAGGAACACGAAGATCGTCGCGGTCACGAGTACTACGACCGGCATGGGTACGCCACGCAGTGCAATCAGGCGGCTGCCGATCCACTCCGTGAGGCCGCTCGACCCGAAGGCGCCGGCCAGGGCGAGGCCACCCCCGAACAGGAGCAAGATGCCCCACGGCACCTTGCTGGCAGACTCCCAGTCGAGCGCCACCCGGTGCCTGCTGTTCCTGAGCGGTACCACGAAGAGCACGAGCGCGGCAGCAATGGCGATCGCCGCATCGGAGATCCCGGGCAGCACATCGGTGAGACCGGGAATACGCACGCTGCCGATCGTCTTGGGCGTGCGCATCACCCACGCCACCGCCGTGAGTGCCAACACGCCCAGCACGAAGCGCTCACCCCCGGAGAGGCGCCCCAGCGACTGCTCCTCCTGCGCCAGCGACCGAGCGAGGCCCGGCACCGCGCCGCGAACCCGGAACATCGTGACCAGCAGGAGCCAGCACCCGACCAGCATCGCCACCGAGATCGGGAGTCCGATCGCCATCCACCCGGCGAAGCTCACCTCCTCACCCAGCAACTCCCTCGCCGCGCCGGCGAAGATGGCGTTGGGAGGCGTGCCGATGAGCGTGGCAACGCCCCCAATGGAGGCCGCGTATGCGATTCCCAGAAAGAGCGCCACCTGGAACCCACGCCCCCCGGAATTCGCCGGATGGCCCACCACCGCCATGGCGATGGGCAGCATCATGATCGTGGTCGCGGTGTTGGAGACCCACATGCTGGCGACGGCAGAGGCGAGCATGAACGCCGCCACGACCCTGGGAGCATCGGTCCCAACCATCCGTACCGTCGCGAGCGCAAAGCGCTTGTGCAGGTCCCACCGCTCGGTCGTGGCCGCCAGGAAGAAGCCACCGAGGAAGAGGAAGATGATGGGATCCGCATAGGACCGCGTCACCTCGCCCACGGGTCGCACCCCCACCAGCGGCAGGATCACGATGGGGAGCAGGGCGGTCGCCTCGAGTGGCACCACGGCGGTGAGCCACCAGGAGGCCATCCACGCCGCAAGACCGGCGACGCGCCAGGCGGCCTCGGGCATCGCGGCGGGCGCCGGCAGCGCCACCGCGAGCAGGAACAGGCTGGGCCCCAGGAACAGGATGACGCGTCGTGTCATCGTTGCGGGAACAGCGCCAGCGGCGTGTGCCGCGTGATCGCGTCCTTGAGCTCCTCGTCGAGGGGTAGGGAAAGAAACTGATCCAGGTTCTCGCGCAGATCACGCACGCCCGGGCTGGGCCAGTCGGTCCCCCAGATCACGCGGTTCCCGACCTCCGCAAGGCGCGGGAAGTAATGCAATAGCCGTTTGGGCGGGATGCCCGACAACTCCAGGTACACGTTGCCGTGCCGCCGCAGGATGAAGAACGCCTCGTCCATCCACAGCGGGCGGCCGCCGTGCGCCATGATGATGGTGAGGTCGGGGAAGTCGAGGGCCACGTCGTCCAGCTCCATGGGCCGGCCGTACTTGCACCGCGCGCCGGGGAAGATGCTGGTCCCGGTATGCACCAGGACGGGCAAGCCGCGCTCCTCACAGCGCCGGTAGATGCGTCCCAACGTCTCCAGCCCCATGGTATAGGCGTTGGCGGGAAAGACCTGATGCGGTGGGTGGATCTTGAGGCAGCGGATCCCCAGCCGCAGCAGCTCCTCCACCTGGCCCTCGGGATCGGACGTGAACCGCGGGTGCACGCCGCCAAAGGGCAGCAGCCGGTCGGGCGCCGCCTCCGCATAGCGGGCCGCGAACTCGTTGGTGGAATCGGTGAACCCCATGAGATCGGGGCTGGGGTAGTTGATGAGCCCCACCCGCCAGATGCCCGACTGGTCGAGAATCTCCAGCAGCGCCTGCGGGTCGTCCATCAGCGCGAGGAGCCACTCCCAGTGGTCCTCCTTGCCGCGACGCATGACGTCCGCCACCGACGGCTTGAGATCGCGCCAGGGCTGGATGTGGACGTGGGCGTCCGTGACGCCGGGACGCTCGGAGCCGCTCACCGGCCCTTGAAGTCCGGTTCCCGCTTCTCCAGGAACGCCTTGACGCCCTCTTCCTTGTCCTCCGAGGAGAAGGCGAGGCCGAAGTACGTCGTCTCGAAGCGCACGCCTTCGTCCAGCGGCATCCGAGTGCTGGCGCGCACGGCGTCCTTGATGAACTCCAGCGCCACCGGGCTCTTCTTGGCGATCTCGCTGGCCAGCTCCTGCACCCTCTCGTGCAGCTGGTCGTGCGGCACGACCTCGTCGACCAGACCCATGCGCAGCGCTTCATCCGCCTTTACCAGCTGCCCCGTATAGAGGAGCTTGTAGGCGTTGCCCAGGCCGACGAGCCGGGGCAGGCGCTGGGTGCCGCCGCCGCCGGGCAGGATCCCCAACGTGATCTCCGGCTGGCCCAGCTTCGCCTTGTCGGAGGCGATGCGAATGTCGCAGGCCATGGCCAACTCGCATCCTCCGCCCAACGCAAACCCGTTGACCGCCGCGATGATCGGCTTGGGCAGCTTCTCCGGCGCCTCGAAGATCCCGAACGCCTTGGTGACGTGGAACTGATCTACGCCAGTGCGACCTTTGAACTCGGCAATGTCGGCACCGGCCACAAACGCCTTGTCGCCCGCGCCCCGCACGACCACGACCCGGACGTCGTCATTCCCCGCGAGCTCCTGGAGCGCCTGCACGAACTGCTCGCGCACGGCCTTGTTGAGGGCGTTCAGCTTGTCCGGCCGGTTGATGGTGACGGTGGCAATGCGGTCGGCGATATCGACTAGGACGACTTTTTCCTTGGCCATTCGTAGAACCCCTTCCCGGTTTTCTTCCCCAGGTCACCTGCCTGAACCTTGTGACGCAGGATGGCCGGCGGCGCGAACCGAGCGTCGCCGAGCTCCCGGTGCAAATAATCGGCAATCGCCAGCCTTACGTCGAGGCCGACCAGGTCGCTCACCTCGAGCGGTCCCATGGGGTGACCGTAACCGAGCATCATCGCTTTGTCGATGTCGGCGGGGCTGGCGACCTCCTCCTCCACCATCCGCATCGCCTCGAGACCGAGCGCCACACCGAGCCGCGACGACGCGAACCCTGGACTGTCCCGCACCTCGATGGGGTCCTTGCCCATCTGGCGCGCCACCGTGCGCGCCGTGTCGAGCGCCGCGGGGGAGGTGCCGGGGTGCACCACGAGCTCGACCAGCTTCATGATGTGTACGGGGTTGAAGAAGTGCATTCCCAGCACGCGTTCCGGATGCTCGGTGGCCTCGGCGATGCGGGTCACCGAGAGGGACGAGGTGTTGGTGGCCAGCACGGCTTCCGGTGCGACCAGGGGGTCGAGGCGGCCGAACAGCTCGCGCTTCAGCTCGAGATCCTCCACGATCGCCTCGATAACCAGGTCGGCGCCGCGCGCCGCGGCATCCCCGTCCTGCTCGAGGACGATCCGGGCCAGTGCCGCGTCACGCTGCTCGGGGGTGAGCTTGCCGCGCTGCACCCCGCCCTCGAGGTTCGTGACGATCCGGTCGCGCGCCGGCTCGAGCGCCTCGGCGCGCGCATCGGTGAGGCGAATATCGTACCCGGCGAGTGCCCCCATCTGCGCGATGCCGTGCCCCATCGCGCCGGCACCGACGACGGCCAGCTTCATCCGACCACGCTCCGCGCCACGTCGGGCGTGTTGCTGCATAGGGCGTCCACGCCCAGGTCGAGCAGGTGCTGCATGCGCTCCGGATCGTCCACGGTCCAGGCGAAGACCCGCCGTTGGCGCTCGTGCACCTGCGCGACCAGCTGCGCGTCGAGCAGACTCTCCTGCTGCCACAGCACCTCGGCGTCGGCGTCGTCCAGCAGCACGAGCGGGCGCACCGGCCGAGCTACCGCCAGCACCCCGCAGGGGAGCGCGGGGCGCACGGCGCGCAGTCGTCTAATGATGCGGTGATCGAACGAGTGCACCCGATAGCGGGACGGGTCGGGTCCGGCATCGAGCACCGCGAGCAGCGCGGCGTCATGCTCGGGCGGGAGGTCCTTGACCTCGACGAACACCTCGAAGTCGGCGCCCACGGCTTCGAGCGCCTCGGCCAGCGGGGGAATCGCCTCGCCGTTCGCCAGGCGGAATCCCAACAGCTCGCCGTGCGTGACCGCGGCGATCGGCCGTGCGAAGGCCACCGGATCGTGGTGCACGATGGGCACGCCGTCGACAGTGACGTGGACATCCAACTCGACGCCGTCAGCCCCCATGTCGCGCGCCATCCGAAACGCGGCCAGCGAGTTTTCGACCTCGTAGGCCGACGCACCGCGGTGAGCGACGACGAGCGTCACGGCTACCGACCGCGGAAGGAGGGGGGGCGCTTTTCGAGGAAGGCCTGCAACCCTTCCTTGGCGTCCTCGCTCTGAAAGCAGCGCACCTGGTGGTCCAACTCCACCAAGAGCATCTCGTCCAGCGGTCGCTGCTCACTCTGGTAGACGGCCCGCTTGGCGAGCGCGAGCGCGATGGGAGGCTTGGCGGCCAGCATCCGGGCGAACGCTAGGGTTTCCTCCTCGAGGCGATCGTGCGGCACGATCCGGTTGAAGAGCCCAAGGCGGTGGGCTTCGTCGGCATCGATCATCTCACCCGAGTATATCAGCTCCAGCGCCTTGGCGGGCCCTACCAGGCGCGGCAGGAAGTACGTCCCGCCCCAGTCGGGATGGACGCCGAGGCGGTTGAAGGTCTGGCCGATCGCGGCCCGGTCGGAGGCGATGCGAACGTCACAGGCGAGCGCGAGGTTCGCGCCCGCTCCCGCCGCGGCGCCGTTCACGCTGGCCACTACCGGCTTCGCCACCGATCGGATGGTGCTGACCACGGTGCGGCCCGCCTCGACCAGGCCCCTGGCGGCCTCCCAGTCCTCGCGCTCCAGTGCCTCCCGCATGTACCCGACGTCGGCGCCGGCGCAGAAAGCGCGACCGGCACCCGTCACCACGAGCACGCGAACGTCGTCGCTGTCGGCGACCTGTTGCACGGCCTCGGCCAGTTCCTGCCGCATGCGGCCCGCGAAGGCGTTCAGCTTGTCGGGGCGGTTGAGGGTGACCGTTCCGATCCCCTCGGCGACGGACGTGCGGACGTGCTCGAACGCGGTCATCTGAGCGCGGGGGTCACTGCAGCCCCACCCACACCGTCTTGGTCTCGCTGTACCCGTCCAGCGCCTCGCGCCCCAGGTCGCGCCCGAAGCCGCTGGCCTTGAAGCCGCCGAAGGGCGCGGCCGAGTCGTAGAGGTTGTAGGTGTTGATCCACACGGTGCCGGCACGCACCGCACGGGCCACACGGAACGCCTTGCGGATGTCCTTGGTCCAGATCCCCGCAGCCAGGCCGTACATCGTCTGGTTCGCGAGCCGGACCGCCTCTTCCACGTCGTCGAACGCGATCACCGACAGCACAGGCCCGAAGATCTCCTCGTCCACGATCTTCATGCCCGGCTGCGCTCCGTCGAACACTGTTGCCTCGACGAAGTACCCCTTGCCGTTCACCTGTGCCGGGTTACCGCCCGCGACCAGCGTCGCCTCCTGCCTGCCGGCGGCGATGTAGGACATGACCTTGTCGTGCTGCCGCTTGGAGGCGATGGCACCGAGGCGCGTGCCTTTCTCCATGGGATCCCCGGGCTCGAGCCGCGCCGCCCGGGATGCCAGCTCCTCGACGACCTGGTCGTGCACCGCCCGCTCGACCAGCAATCTGGAGCCGGCGGCACACACCTCGCCCTTGCCGTAGAAGATGCCGTTCTGCGCGCCCTTCACGGCCGCCTCGAGGTCGGCATCGGCGAAGATGACGTTGGGGCTCTTGCCCCCCAGCTCGAGGGTCACCCGCTTCACCGTCTCGGCGGCGTCGCGCATCACCTGCTTGCCCACGGCCGTGGAGCCGGTGAACGCGATCTTGTCCACGCCGGGATGGCGCACCAGCGCAGCGCCGGTGGTGGGGCCGTCACCCGGAAGGACGTTGAACGCCCCCGCCGGGAACCCGGCCTCCCGCATGATCTCGGCCATGGCCAGGGCCGTGAGCGGCGTTTCCGGCGCCGGCTTGAGCACGACCGTGCAACCGGCCGCCAGGGCGGGGGCGAACTTCCAGCTCGCGAGGTTGAGCGGGAAGTTCCAGGGCACGATCGCGCCCACCACGCCGAGCGGCTCGCGCACGGTGTACACGAGGTCGTCGCCGTTCACCGGCAGGACCGCGCCGCCCAACTTGTCGGCCCAGCCGCCGTAGTACTTGAGGGTCTCGACCGTGGAGGCGACGTCGATCTTCGACTCGAACAGCGTCTTCCCGTTCTGTCGCGTCTCGAGCTCGGCCATCTCCTTGCGCCGCTCGTGCAACAGCTCGCCGGCTCGGTGGAGCAGGGCGCCGCGCTGGCGCGCGGAGAGGCCGCGCCACGCATCGCCCTCGAAACAGCTGCGCGCCGCCTCGACCGCGGCGTTCACGTCGACGTCGCCCGCCGCGTGCACCGCGGCGAGCATCTCTTCGGTGGCGGGGTTCACCACCTCGAGCACCTGGCCCGAGGCGGCGTCCCGCCACTCGTTGTGGATGAAGAGCTGCGTCTGCACTACGCGCCCGTGAACTCGGCCGACCGCTTCTCCACGTACGCCGCCAGCCCTTCCGTCGCGTCGGCGCTCTGGAACAGCTGCTGCTGCAGCTCGCGCTCGATCGCGAGGCCGCTCTCGAACGGCACCTCCATGCCGGAGCAGACCGCCCGCTTGATGCTGCCCACCGCCTTCGCTGCCTTGTTGGGCGTGGTGAACTGCTTGGCGTAGGCCATGACGTCAGCCCAGTAGGTCTCCTTGGGAAACACCTCGTTCACCAGGCCGACTTCCTTGGCCTCCTCGAACGAGAAGGTGCGGCCCGAGACCATCATCTCGATGGCGCGCGATTTTCCCACGATGCGTGACAGCCGCTGGGTGCCTCCCGTGCCGGGGAGCACCCCCAGGTTCACCTCGGGCAGGCCGATCTTGCCGTTGTCCTTGCAGGCCACGCGGATGTCGGTTGCCATGGCGATCTCGAGGCCGCCGCCCACCGTGTGCCCGTTGAGCGCGCCGATCACCAGCTTGGGCGTATGCTCCAAACGGTTCAGCGTCTCGTTGGCGTGGAGGCAGAAGAAGTACTTGAACCGCGGGGTGACCTCCGACAGCATCTTGATGTTGGCGCCGGCGGAGAAGAACTTCTCGCCCTTGCCTCGCAGGATGATGACTTGGACCGAGTCGTCCATCCGCGCCGTGAGGATGCACTCTTCCAGCTGGCGCATCATCTCGTAGGTGTACGTGTTCGCGGGGGGATCGTTCAGCTCCAAGATCGCGATCCCGTCCTCGACGCGATACTCGACCAGCGTCTTCGTCTCGGCTGCAGTGCTTGCCATGCTCGTCCTTCCTCCTTGTGTCACCGATGTGACGGTGTGGAGCGCCGTCTCCATCGGATCACGGCGCGAAACAAACGTGTCATCTATGCGAATCGCCTACGGGCGCCTCTCGTCGAGGAATCCGGGGAGGTCGAGCTCGACCGTCCGGTCTCCCCACTTGATCGCCTCGAACGAGGAGCGGCACCGCCGGCAGTAGTACAGGCTCACCATGAGCGAGGTGCTGAAGTCCGCCTGCTTCTCGGTCTCCGTCGAGCGACAGAACGGGCAGCGCTTGGCCGGTGATACCATCAGTTCAGCTTGAAGATCGCGTTCTTGCTGCCCCGCAAATGGTGCAGGATCTCTTCCGCCGGGCCGCTCGTACCCGCGCGACGCGTCGCGGGGTCCCAGCCGTCGAACGCCGGCGTCTCAGCTTCGAGCTCGACACCCAGGGTCCCCGCGATCTCGGCCAAGTCGCTCAGCAGATCCTGCAGGATCTCGGGATTCGTTTTCGCCTTCACCCCCGCGGCCACCAGTGCTTCATCCTGCGGGTCTCCCGCCGGGCCGAACCAGTGGGCCACCGCTCGCAGAGCCTCGTGCAGGCTCTTCTGCGCCGCCGCACGGCACTCGTCGTTCTTGCCGCACAGCGTGCGGAACCAACCTTGCCCGTGGTGCGTGTGATAGCGCTCCTCGTCGAGCATCTTCTCCACGTTGACGCGCAGCGGCGCGAACGTGGAGTCACGCATCGCGTGCAGCAAGCGCGTGACCGCCAGGTCCACCACATAGTTGGCCGCGACGAAGCCCGCCCAGTCGGCGATGTCGTCGTCAAGGAAGGACACGTTGGCGAACTCCGTCCCGGGCCGCTGCTCCACCAGAGCAGTCGAATCGTCACCAAACTGGTTACGCAGCACCGCGTGCAGCAGCCGCACGTGCCCCAGCTCGCTCTGCGACAACGAGCAGCAGGCGATGGCGGCCTCCAGCTCCGGCGGACCGAACGTCCATTCGCCGTAGTGGTAGCCCAGCAGCAGCTTGGTGTCGGCGCACGAGATGAGCAGGTTGCGCAGGCCTGCCCGACAGGTGTCGCTCATTCCATCGGTCGATGCGAACTCCTTCGCGGTGCGAGTGGTCATGCTCGTGTCGCCGTCCTCGCGTTCGGTCAGTTGCCCCACAGCGGCAGCCGCCCCTCATGGGTGATGGGGATGACCGCGTTGCGCGGCACCACACACATCTCGATCCAATTCTCCTCGTCGTACAGCGTCCAGGCGTACGCCTTCGCCAGCTCGTCGTCGGTGGCGTTCACGCTGCCGACGTGCTTGAGCTCTTCATCGTGGGCCTTGCGCGCGAAGACCTCGTAAACCTGATCCCGCGCCATCAGTTCGCCACGCCGTACATGCCGAGCACCTTCCAGCCGCGCTCGGTAATGCGGTCCTTGGTCCAGGGCGGGCTCCACACCACCTCGATCTGCACGCCGCTCACGCCGGGAACGGCGCCGACTGCGGTGCGGATGTCCGACGTGATCATGTCGATCGCCGGGCATCCGATGGAGGTGAGCGTGACGTCAATCTGCACCGCACCCTCGTGCACCCGCACGTCGTAGACCAAGCCCAGGTCCACGATGCTCAGGGGGTACTCGGGATCGCTGACGCCCATGAGCGCCTCCCACACTTGCGCGCTGGTTACCACTGGCGGCCTCCGAAGATCCCCCCGTTTCCCTGAACCATCTCCACGTAGCGCTCGTTCATGGGCCCGCGGGCCTTCCAGCGCTCGAACACCTGGTCCCACGAGAGAGGCTCGTCGTGCCGCCAGCGCTTGGCCGCGGGATCGTACTGGCAGGGAAAGGGGCAGTCGATGACGAATTCCTGCTTGGCCTCGTCCCAGTGGGCCGGCACGTCGATGCCGATGCCCTCGCACAGCGGCACGGTGGCTTCCATCCAGGTCTGGCGCAGCTGGTCGTTGGTCTTGCCCTTGAGCCGGTAGGAGAGCTGGCCGCTGTGGCGCTTGAGGTCGTCGGGCAGCCCGAACCACTCCAGCGTCATCAGGAACATCCAGTCCACGGCCCGCTGGAGCGCCTCCCTGGCCTCCCCGCCGGCCTTGGCAAGCCGCTTCATCCACGACTCGCCGTGACGCAGGTGCAGCACCTCCTCGCGGTCCACCTTCACCAGCGCGCGCTTCAGTGGTCCGTAGCTGGTGTGCTGGTGCACGTCGCCCAACAGGGTGATGCCCGCACGATCGAAGAAGCCGTTGGCTACCACCATCTCGGCCCAGTTCTCGAGCGGTTGATCGAACCCGTACGGGTGCTTGAACTCATGCGGCTGCCGCCCGTACACGAGGTGCTGCTTGTCGACCCCCAGGTCCTCCATGATGCGGTACGCGATGTTCGCGTGCCCCAGCTCGTCGTGCACGATGGCCGTCACCGCGATGCGACTGTTAATGGTGGGGGCGTCCCGGGTCGCCAAGTAGTAGGCTGGCGCGCTCATGAGCTCGGTGTCGCCCTGCACGGTGAGCTGCGTGAGCAGCGCCTTCTTGTAGCCTGGCGTCATGTCCTCCTCGGACTCGACCATGAAGCCGTCGGCGATCCTGTCGATCAGCCGCTGTTCCACCGGATCCAGGCGGGCCGTCTTGGTCACAGCGTTTCCTCGTTCACGTTGAGATGACTCGGGCTGACAGCTCAGCTGTTGGAACCGGCCCCGGCGTGCGTCCCACTCTTGGCGAGCAGACCGTGCAGGTAGAGCTCCGTGAGCTGCTCCGCCAGGGCGCCGGGAGCGACGTCCCCGTCGGGTTTGTACCAGGTGTAGATCCAGTTCATCATCCCGAACAGCGCCAGGCCCGCGACGCGACGGTCCATCCGCTCCCCCTGCTCGGGAACCGCCTCCCCCAACAGCTCGACCAGCAGGTTCACGTAGTGACGCTTGAGCTGGTTGATGGGCCGCCGGCGCTCCGGCGTGAGGCTGTCGGCCTCGTGTGACAGGACCTTCATCTCGGGCATGTGCTCCGTGAAGAAGGTCATATGGTGCCGGATGAGGCGCCGCAGGCTGTCCACGGGGTCCGATCCGGCGGCGACCGACTGCTGGGCGCCGTCCAGCACCTGCTGGAAGCAGCGCTCCTGGATCATGGCGAGCAACTCGTCCTTGCCCTGGACGTAGTAGTACATCCCGGCCAGGCTCATCCCCGTCGCGCGCGACAGGTCGCGCATCGTCGTGGAGTGGTAGCCCTTGGCCGCAAAGACCTCCGCCGCGGTGGAGAGCAGGCGCGCGAGGCGCTCGTCGTAGGTGTTCTGTGCCATTCGAACGGCCGTTCGAAAAATGAAAACCTACCAGAACCCTCATCATTGTCAACCGTCCGGTTTCTGGTCCTCAGAGCCCGCCACCGGCCAGCGGGGCCGCTCGGCGGCCCCTCGCGCCGGTTAACTTTGGCCACCGTGATCCGTCGAACTGGGTGTGAGCGTGCCTGAGGCGCTCGAGCGTCCCACCGACGCCGAGCTGATCGCCGGGTGGAGAACCGGTGACGAGGCGGCGGCGGCTGAGCTCGTGCGCCGACACACTCGGGCCGTGGCGGGGTTCCTGGCTGGAGCCGGCGCCCGGGAGGATCTGGACGACCTGGTGCAGGAGACCTTCTTCCGGGCCTTTCGCAGGATCGAGAGCTACCGCGGGACGGCAGCCTTCCGCACCTGGCTCATGGCGATCGCCTCGAACGCGCTCAAGGACTTGCGGCGCCGCGGCCGGGGACGAACCGTATTTCCGCTGGACGATCGGGAACCGGCCGATGAGCGGAACGATCCCCACGCACTGGCGGTGGAGCGGGACCTGGTGGGACGACTGGAGCTGGCGGTGCAGGAGTTGCCGCCAATGCAGCGGGACGTGTTCCTGATGCGGGCCCAGCAAGGTGCCGAGTACGGAGAGATCGCCGAAGCGCTGGAGACCTCGGTCGGGGCGGCCCGCGTCCATTACCACCAGGCGGTGAAGCGACTCAAGGCCATTCTGGAGTAGCGATGGACGAGCAACGGTTGGAGCAGCTGGCAGGGGAGATCGGCCGGGAGCGGGCCGCGGGAGTCGATCCCGAGGCCACCGCCCAGGCCGTGTTGCGCCGGCTCCGCCGCGAGCCGGCCGCCGAGGCGTGGTGGCACAGGGCCGGCCAGTGGCCCCGCCGGCGCGTGGTGCAGGTGGCGGCGGCCGCAGCCATCCTGCTGGTGGGCACGTTCGGCCTCCTCCAGTTGGCCACCCCGGGAGGCGAGACCGCCCTGTCCGGGCCGGCGGAGCTCCAGGAGCTGGCTGGTGCGGAGTTGACCGAGGTGCTGGACTCGCTGGAGCTCGAGGCCCCCGTGTATGAGCTGGTGGAAGTGAGCCTGTACGACCTCAGCGAGAGCGAGCTCAGCGCTCTGCTGGAGGAACTGGAGGGATGATGCACAGAATCTGGCTGATTCCGACGATGCTGGGTCTCTTGGCTGCCCCCGCGCTGGCGCAGGGGCCCGGAATGCCCCCGGAGCAGCTGCGAGCGCAGATCATGCAGCGCTTCACGACGAACTACCGCGAGACGGCGGGCCTCACCGACGAGCAATTCGAGCAGTTCCGAGACGTGACCGAACGGACCTTCGAGCGGCAGGCCCAGCTGCAGCGTCGCGAGCGGGAGCTGTGGCAGGCACTAGAGGGCCAGATGCGGCCCGGGATCGCCGCCGACGAGGATAGCCTCCAGGCGGTCATGGGGGCGCTGTTCGACGTGCAGGCGGAGCGGGTGGAGGGCTCCCGGGCGGCTCAGGCCGAATACGCGGCCTTCCTGAGCCCGGTCCAGCAGGCTCAGCTCATGCTGGCGCTGCGCCGCTTCATGTTCCAGATCGAGGGCGTCAGGCGTCGCATGATGCAGCAGCAGGGCAGGCGGCCGGGAATGCCCTGACCGGCTGGTCAGCCCCGAGCATCGTTACGTGCTGAGAGAACCCCGTGCCGCCCCGGGGTTCTTTGCGTCTCGGGCCTCGCGCAGTTGCGGTTCCGCGCAATCACCAGTAACAGACCAAGGACCGACGGCTCACAAACGCAGGTCCCGACTGCGTCACCGCGTGGCCCTCCGCGTTTCAGTTGCTCCCTGGGCCCAGACAACGTTCGTCGTCCGGACCCTGGCGCCCCGCCTTATATTTCCCCTCCGCAGCCCGAGTGGTGGAATGGCAGACACGCGGGACTCAAAATCCCGTCCCGACAACGGGGTGAGGGTTCGACTCCCTCCTCGGGCATCCGCGAGAAAGCAAGAGGGCCACCGCGGTGGAGCAACGCCAACCGGTGTTCGTGCAGTTCTAGAGGGCGACCTGGACCAGGGGTACGCAGAGGTACCCTGGCGCTGGGCATGACAACCGAACGAAGGGGCCGCCAGCGATGACGCTGCGCGGCCCTTGTTATGTCCCGGCGCACTCCGGCCCGCCACCTGTGCCACACATCACCGACACCGTTGGCGGACCTCTGTAGCGAGAGTGAACCCTTTTCCGAAGCCTCATCGCGCGCATGACCTCGCCTAGCCCCGTCTCACCCGAACACACTGGCTCGAGGCTCGAGCTCGGCATCTTCCTCGCGAGCTTCGCCGTGTTGTTTCTCGAGCTGCTGCTCACGCGAATCTTCTCCGTCACGATGTTCCATCATTTCGCATTCTTCGCTGTCGCGCTGGCCATGACGGGGCTGGGCGCCGGCGGGTTGGCATTGACGGTCTGGCCGGAGCGATTCCCCCGCGAGCGACTGCCCGTGCAAGCGGGGGTGAGCGCCCTCGTGTTTGCGCTCGCGACGGTGCTGGTGGTCAGCCTGGCGTTCCATCTGCCGGTCACGCTCCAGCTGCGCGACACCGGCTTCCGCAACGCGCTGCTCGTGTTCGCCGCGGCAGTGGTGCCGTTCGTCGCCGGGGGACTCATTCTGGCGTTGCTCCTCACGCACAATCCTCAACGGGTGGCACGACTCTACGGCTGGGATCTGCTGGGAGCGGCGGCGGCGTGTGCGGTGGTGGCTCCCGCCATGACACTGCTGGGGGCGCCCACCGCCGTGCTGGTGGCGGCCACCGTGGGCGCGCTGAGTGGGGCCGTGTTGGCCCATCCGGTGGTCCGGGTGCGCCGTGCTTGCTTGCAGGTCGCGGCACTGCTTGCGCTGCTCGCCGGTGCGAACTTGATCTGGGGGTTCTACGACGTGCGCGTCGCCAAGGGACGGCCACAGTTCCCCTCGCTCGTAACCCGCTGGAACGCCTACTCCCGGGTAGAGGTGAACGGAACGCCGGAGGATCTGGTCACGCCCATGAGGCCGTTCGGCTTCGGCTACAGCGGCACGCTGCCCAAGGACGCCACCACGCGCGAGGTGTTCCTGCGGTACGATGCCGATGCCCTGACCCAGATCACCGGTTTCGACGGGGATCTCGAGCGCGTGGCGTATCTCGGCTACGACGTGACGTCCGCGCCGTACCACATGCGACGCTTCGAGCGGGTCCTGGTCCTGGGCGCGGGAGGGGGCCGCGACGTGTTGACGGCGCTCGCGCTCCGCAGCAGCGGGATCACGGCGGTCGAGGTGAACCCACTCACGATCGCACTCCTGCGCGGGCGGTTCGCGGCGTTCACCGGCGGGCTCTACACGAACCACCCCGAGGTCAAGGTCGTACGGGACGACGGTCGCAACTTCGTGCGGAGGGCGGGGGAGCGGTACGAACTGATTCAGGCGTCGCTGGTCGACACGTGGGCGGCGTCGGCGGCCGGGGCCTACGCCCTGGTCGACAACAACCTGTACACCCTGGAAGCGTTCCGCGAGTACCTGGGCCGGCTCACCGACGACGGTGTCATGGCGTTCTCGCGCTGGTACCATCACCCGCCGGTGGAAGTGCTGAGGCTCGTCGTCCTGGCGAAGCATGCGCTGCGCAGCGAGGTGGGCGGCAACGTCGCACGCCATCTGTTCGTGGTGCGCACGCAGCCCACGAATCTGCCCATCCCGTCCCTGGCGACGGTGCTGATCTCACGCTCGCCGCTTCGCGAGGCGGAGCTGGAGCAGCTCCGCGAGTGGGCGCGGTCGATGGGGTTCGTGGTGAGCTACGATCCGGGTCGTGTTACCGAGGAGCGGGACCCGCTCCTCGCCCAGATCCTGGACGCGGACGCCGAGAGCCTGATCAAGTCCGTCCCGTACGATCTCTCGCTCGTGACCGACGACCGCCCGTTCTTCTTCGACCGGGTGCCGTTGGCCCCCTGGGTGCTGCACAGGCTGGGCCTGCCGGCCCGCTCGGCCGGCCGGGGCCGCCTCACGATCGGCGGGCAGACCCTGCTGGCCAGCCTGCTCGTTGCGCTCGCCGCCACCATGGTGCTGGTGTTGCTGCCGGTGGTGCCGCGCCTGCGGGGTCCAGCACGTGGTACCGGGTCCGCCATTCCCTTGGGTCGAGCGGCGTGGTGGATCGTGTTCTTCTTGGGGATCGGCCTGGGCTACATCACGGTCGAAATCGTCGCGATCCATCGGCTCAACCTGTACCTCGGCAACCCGACCTATGCCCTCGCGGTGGTGCTGGCGACCCTCCTCGCGGGGAGCGGTGTGGGCAGTCTGGCGGGTGGTCGGTGGCTCACGCACTGGTCGCCGGCCGTCACGGCTTTGTGGGTGCTGGCGGCACTCGTGGTATACCACCTCGGCTTCCCCCCCGCGATGAACGCGACCCTGGGCGGGTCGGCGGCCGCCAAGATCGCCGTGAGCGTCGCCACGATCGCGCCCGTGGCGTTCTTGATGGGCCTGCCGTTCCCGCGAGGGCTGCGGGCGGTGGCCGGGATATCGGCCCGGATGGTCTCGTGGTCGTGGGCCGTCAACGCCGCGGCGTCGGTGTTGGGCTCGGTCTGCGCGGTGCTCGCCTCGATGACCGCGGGATTCGGCGCCGCGATGCTGGTGGGGATCGGGGCGTACGCGGTCGCGCTCCTAGCGGCGCGGATGGCCAGCTGAGGGGACGGCCAGCACCCTCACGCGACGTTGACACCGGCTGGTCACCGCCCTGGAGGTGTTGGAGCAGTCCGGCTGAGGTCCGCCGCCAGCTACTTCATGAGCGACCGGCGCCGCAGCTCGTCGCGCAGCCGGGCGCGCTGGCGCTTCACGAGCAGGATCGACAGGCCCACTCCCCACACGCCCACGAGGCCGGCGAGGGTGGGAAGCGGATACCGTACGAACAGCCACAACACCCCCAACAGCACGGCCAGAAAGACCACTGCGGCAGCTGCGCCGATCAGCGTGCTGACCCAGCGCTCCCGCCGGCTCTCGCGCTGGCGCTCGCCGTAGCTGCGCAGCCACGGTCCCACCCTGGGCGTGCGGGATCGGGGCGGTTCCTCATTCGGTTGAATCACACCGTCTCCACGCTACCGACTGGGGCACTGCACGTTGGTGGGTACGACGTTGCCACATGCGACGCTCTCGTTCATCCCGTGCGCCATGACCGCACAGGCCGCCTTCTGCGCTGCCTGTCGGGCTTCCGCCGCGTTTGCCCCCGACCCGCGGCGGCACTCGGTCTGACCCTGGAAGGTCACGCAGAGCTCGCATTCGGTCTCCACGGTCCGCATGCTGCCCATGACGATGTAGACCGCGAACGCCGCCAGCGCGACGATGAGCGCCACCACGCGTCCGCGTTTGGGGCCGGGTTTCCCTCCACGGGGCATGCCACTCCTCCTCCAGCGGATCGGGTCTGTGACTGCATCGACACTCTAGTTAGCGCGTTCCGGTTTCGAGGGCAATCCATGCGGCGGCCCCGGGAAACCCCCGCATCGCGCTCTTCGTAGAGTCCATGGAGGCAAGCCATGGATCTCGACGTCGCGCTCACCACGCCCGTCCCGGAGACCAAGCCCCGACTCACGTTGGGGCAGCTGTTCTGGGGGCTGGTGGCGTTCGGCGTCAAGGTCGCGCTCATCTTGATCCTGCCCTTCGTCGTGCTGCTTCGCACGGCGATCTACCTGTACCAGCAACAAGACGTGCCTACGTGGCTGGCACTCGCCGGGGGCGCGGCGCTCGCACTGCTCGTCCTCACGATCTACGGCGCGTGGGTCTCGAAGAAGCTCACGCGGAAGGCCAGGGCAGGCTTCGTGGCCAAGTGGCTGGCACTTCCTCTGGTGCTGTTCTACTGCGCGTACGCGCTGCTCCATCTCGCGAGCGTCAACGCCAAGACCGATGAGGTGCGCAGCTACTACACCGCACTCCACCCGCTGCTGCGTGTCTCGGTGAGCACGTTCACGTTGCTCGACGGGGACCTCGTCATTACCGACCTCGCCCGGACACCGCAGGACTACATCACCATGGGTCTCCCGATCTACGAGGCGTCCCTCCACTACCGCCAGGCCGACGGCTACGTGCACGCCATGGATCTCAGGACCATGGACCGCGCCGCATGGCGTAACTGGTTGATGCGGGGCTATTTCCACTTGATGGGCCTGCGCACCCTGCGGCATGTTGGCACGGCCGACCACCTGCACGTCTCATTGCCGCACCGGTGACGTACGCCACGGGCGTTGCGTGAGGCACGTCATACGTTAGAACCCCGAGAGTTGCGCCATCGCAGTAATCGCATGGCCTCGTTTCTCACACTCCACCCATCCGCACCATGCGTCCAGCCGGCTTCCACAACGCCGACGCCACACGCGGGCGTGCGCCCGGGAGCGCTCTGCCGAATCGCTACTCCGAGATGCCCGCCCTGCGGTTCAGCCGCGCCGACTGGGAGGCAGCCTGCTGGGCGGCATTCGGTGAGGGGAGGGCGCCCTCGCCCTGCCCGGTATGCCACCGGACCGGCTTCTACGCGCCCCGGTTCGAGGAGCCGGAGCGCCGCTTCCGGCAGTGCCGCTTCTGTGGCTTCACGCAGGAAGTCGAGCAGCTGCCGGAGCAGTACCGCGCCACCGTACACGCCTGCGCCACGTGGCCGCAGTGCGCTCGCGCCCCGTACGTGTGGTGGGTGAAGCCCCGGATCGCCTCGTACCGCTGCCCTTACTGCGGGAAGCGCGTGATCGTCTCCCGGATGCTGATCCCGCCGCCGGCGGACGACCCCAACCACCCGTGGCAGCGCGTGCCCCAACGGAAGGGTCGCTTCTACTACAAGCAGTTCTGGGCCCACTGGGCCTGCAGCAGGGGGAGGGCGGAGCTCTAGCACCCGCCTCCCGTGTTCAGGATCAGGGGGAGCCCGTCCTGGCCGCCCACGATCACGACCTTCGCGTTCGCCGACGCCGCGAGCTTCTCGGTCGCCTCGATCCCCTTCCACCGCAGCAGACGCTCATCGATCCCCTCGGCCACGATGCGCTGGAAGTCGGCAATCCCGTCGGCCTCGATCCGCTTGCGTTCCGCCTCCTGCCGCTCCCGATCCAACACGAAGCGCATCTGCTCGGCCTCCTGCTCGGCCTTGAGCTTCTGCTGGATCGCCTCGGAGACGACGCGGGGCACCTCGATGTTGCGGAGCAGGATCGTCGCGTTGGCGATACCACGCTCCGCGTAGAGGCCCGCCAGGTCCTCGAGGATCTGCCGGGCAATCACCTCGCGACCCGAGGTGTACAGCGCCTTCGCCTCAAACTCCGCCGTCGCCCCACGGACGTAGGACCGGAGCTGCGGCACGACGAACACCTCGCGATACCCCGGACCGAGCGTCCGATAGACGTCGGGCGCCTTCTGCGGGTCCAGGTTGAACAGCAGGGAGACCTCGAGACTCAGGATGAGCCCCTCCGAAGACGGCACCGCCGCCCGCTCCATGATCTCCTGCGTCCGCACCGACATCTGGTGCACGCTTACCATAGGATTGACCACGCGGACGCCGGGCTGCAGGTAGCGGTCGCTCACGCGTCCGAAGAAATCCTGCACTCCCACGTGGCCCGCCGGGACCACGGTGACGCTGTTGGCCGCCGTCCAGACCAGCACGACGCCGACCAGTGCCAGCATGGCGATGCGCTGCGCGGCACGGGAGGGCGCCCGAAAGACCGCCAGCACCACGGCGATCGCGAGCAGGAACAACCCGCCTAGGTACAGCATATCCTCCTCCAGACGGTTGGAATCCAGGGTGGTAGCAGGGCTCAATATGCCAACTTGCCGACCTCTCCGCCTTCCACTAAGCTTAACCGACCGCGGCCCTTGGGAGGTCGGGTGTCGCGGTTCTTCTGGGCATTCCGGCACGTGAACACCCGTCACCACACAGGAACGAACTCCGCGTGAATTCCTCGGTTAAGGTCGTCCCGCTCGAGCGCGTCGCCGCGCCGATGCTCGCCGTGGCCGTTGGCGAGCTGGGCAACGGCAAGCTCCCCAGCTCCCTCCTCGGACTCGACGCCAACACCGGAGGCGAGCTGTCCCGCCTCATCGAGAGCGGCGATTTCATCGGCAAGCGCGACGAGACGGCGGCAGTCTATCCCAAGAGGGGTGCCAAGCGGGTGATGCTGGTCGGTCTCGGCAAGGCCGCCGAGGTGACGCGCGGAGCCGTGCGGCGCGGTGCCGCGGTGGCGGCACGCCAGGCCGTCGCGGCCGGGGCCGAGACGCTGGCGTTCCACCTGGCGCACGAAACGCACGGCGGGGTGCCGCCGGTCGTGGTCGGCCAAGTCGTGGTGGAGGGGGTGGCCCAGGGGGCGTGGCAGTTCACCCAGCTCAAGGCCACGGAGAAGAAGAAGCGGCGGATCGCCGTCCTGGAGATCATTGCGGTGCGCGAGGAGCGGCCCGACGTGGAGCGGGGACGCAAGCTCGGAGCTGCCATTGCCACGGGCCACCACCTGGCGCGCAACCTTCAGATGCTGCCCGGCAACGTGTGCACGCCGGCTTACCTGGCGGGCATCGCGCTCCAGCTGGGCAAGGGGTACGGCCACAAGGTGACCGTTCTCAATCGCCAGCAGATGGCCAACCACGACATGGGCGCGTTGCTGGCAGTCGCCCAGGGTTCGGTTCAGGACCCGCGATTCATCACGTTGGAGTACAAGGGGGCCGGCGCGCGCACCCAGCCCATTTGCTTCGTGGGGAAGGGCGTCACGTTCGACTCCGGCGGCATCTCGCTCAAGCCGGCGGAGAAGATGGAGGAGATGAAGTACGACATGTCGGGGGCGGCGGCCGTCCTCGGCCTGTTCGAGACCCTCGGGCAGCTCAAGCCCAAGGTCAACGTCGTTGGCATCATCCCGGCCACCGAGAACCTTCCCTCCGGCACGGCCATCAAGCCGGGCGACGTGGTGCGTAGCCAGTTCGGCAAGACGATCGAGGTCGTGAACACCGACGCGGAGGGCCGCCTCATCCTGTGCGATGCGCTGAGCCATGCGCGCAAGTTCAAGCCGGCTTGCGTGATCGACGCAGCGACACTCACCGGCGCGGTGGTAGTCGGTCTCGGCCATCACGCCACCGGACTCATGGGCAACGACGACCAACTGGTCGGCGAGGTGCTCCGTGCCGGCGACCTGGCGGGTGAGCGCTGCTGGCCACTGCCCCTGTGGGACGAGTATCGAGAACAGCTCAAGTCCGACATCGCCGACGTCAAGAACGTGGGCGGGCGGCCGGCCGGGACCATTACGGCCGGCTGGTTCCTGCGTGAGTTCGTCGACGGCTTCCCCTGGGCGCACCTGGACGTCGCGGGCACCGCGTGGACCGACGGAGAGCGCCCCGACATGGCCAATGGACCGACGGGCACGGGAGTGCGGCTGTTCACCGAGTTCGTCCTTGGCCGCGCTGGGGGGTGATTCGCCTGGGGCGTGTCGCCGCCGTCGCCGCCGTCATTCTCGTCATCCTTCCCATCTTCGCCCGCGCGGCGGCTGCCCAGGACACCACCGGGGTACGGGCTGACTCCGCCCGTGCCGTACCCACCCAGGACTCGCTAGCGGTCCCCGACAGTGTGGCGACGCAGGAAGCGCCCGCGCCGCTCGTGCTCCCCACACCACAGCCCGAGGTGCCCGTCGGTCCGCTTCCCCCGTACACACGGTACGTCTTCACGCGCGACTCGATTCTCTGGTCCAGCGCCGAGACCCTCGGGGAGCTGTTGGCAGAGATCCCCGGCGTCTATCTCACACGATCCGGATTCCTGGGCGAGCCGACGTACGTGCAGTATGGCGGACGGGGCGGTTCGGCACTCAAGATCTTCTGGGACGGCATGGAGTGGGAGCCACTGGGGAACGACACGCTGTTTGCGGAGCCGAGTCAGATCCCATTGATCAACATCCGCCGGGTCGACGTCGTGATCGGGCCCGCCCGACTCGATGTCTATCTCGTGTCCGAGCGCCACGAGCAGCGAGCGACCCGATCGGTCGTGCGCATCGCGTCGGGCAGCTTCAGCAGCGCGGCGTACACCGGGATGTTCCAGTATCACTGGAACTCGGGGATCACGCTCGATCTCGCCGCCAACTTCAACGGCACCGACGGCCCCAATCAGCAGGCCAAGAGCAGCCAGTTCGACCTCTGGGCCAAGGTGGGGTGGATGCCGAGCGACAAGGTGGGCGCGACGTACCAGATCGTGCGGCGGGACTTCGATCGCGACGAGGTCACCGCCAACGGCGAGCCGGCGATCCCGGAGCTCAAGGGCGCCCGCACCGACTACCTGCTCAACTTCTTTGCGGGGTCGCGCGCGGACGGTTTGGGCGTGCGGGCGGAAGGAGGTCTCGCATCCAGCTCGTGGAACCCCGACTCGGCAGCCGCCCTGCCTGAGGAGCGGGTGCGGCAGGCGTGGGCCGGGCTGCGCTACGCCCGACCCAGCTGGTCGGCCGGGATCCGAGGCCGACTCGCGGATGCGCGCACGACCGGCTCGGTCGAGGGCCAGCTGGGATGGGTGCCGCTCCCCGGGATCGTGCTCGCGGGCGACGCCTACTGGAAGCGGCACGAGGGGGACCGCACCTCGAAGGGAGCGCACGCCTCGGCGGGTTTGTACTACGGCTTCGCCTCACTCATGGGCGAGATCGCGTTCGCCGACGCCGTGCAGGCACCGGCACTGCTCACCGACACAGCCATCTCCACGTCCGACTGGTCGGTGAAGGCGGGGATCGACACCAGGTGGCTCACCGGATATGCGGGGCTCGCCCGGCGCGATGCCTACGACCCGTTGCCGTATCCCGACCTCCCCCTGATCCGCGACCTCAGTCCCTCGCCCGCGACCACCTACGCCATCGCCGACCTGCACGCGCGCCCGACCCGCTGGCTCACGTTCGCCGGATGGTATTCCGATCCGGTGTCGGGGGAGGCCGCCGACCTCCAACCGCCCAGGCACGGACGCTGGGAGGTCACGTTGCGCTCCAAGTTCTGGCCCACGTTCCGCAGCGGCGTGTTCGACCTCAAGCTGATGGTCGGTTCGGAGTCGTGGAGCACGGGTACCGCCGGGCTCGACGGCGCAGGCCAGCCCATCGTGCTGCCCGGCGCGACCTTCTACGAGTTCTACGTCTCGTTCCAGATCGTCACCTTTACCGGGTTCTGGAACTTGCGCAACGCGCGACTCACCGACGCGGAGTTCGTACCGGGGCTCGAGTACCCCTCGAGCGCACAGTACTTCGGCGTCCACTGGACCTTCAGCAGCTGAGGTGCGCCCCCTGGCTTTGCCCCCCGGCACCCGGCTAGTTTTGCGACCGTGCTGAAATCCATGACCGGCTACGGTGCCGCCGAGGGCGGGTTGGGCGAGGGCCGCCTGGCCATCGAGGTCCGCACCGTCAACCATCGCCACCTGAACGTCCAGTTCCGGCTGCCCCACGCGCTGCAGCGGTTCGAGACCGAGTTGCGCAATCGCCTGCGTGAGCGGCTCGACCGGGGGCACGCCTCGGTCACGGCCCGCTGGACGGAGGAGCCGCCGGGGGGCCCCACCATCGCGCTCAACCTCGAGCGGGCTCGGGCGGTGATCGAGGCGGTGACCCGGTTGAAGAAGGCGGTCGAGCTCCCTGGGGAGATCGACCTGGCCTTCGTGGCGCGGCAGCCCGACGTGCTCGCCTCGGGCGACGAGGAGGATCCCGCCCTCGACCAGAGCCAGCTCCTCGGGCTGCTGGATCGGGCCGTGGATGACGTGGTGGCGAGCCGCTCGCAGGAGGGCGCGGCAATGGCCCGGGAGCTGGAGCACCGACTCGACAACATTGAAGCCCACCTGGCTACCGTCGAGCGCCGGGCCCCGGAACGGCTCACCCGGGAGCGCGAGCGGCTGCGGGAGTCGGTGCGCGAGCTGCTCGACGGGAGAGCGATTGATGAGGACCGGCTCGCTCAGGAGATCGCGCTGATCGCCGACAAGTTGGATATCACCGAGGAGATCGTGCGACTCAAGACCCATCTCGGCGCCTGCCGGCAGACCCTCATCAGGGAGGAAGCCGTGGGCCGCCAGTTGGGCTTCCTCGGCCAGGAGATGCTGCGGGAGATCAACACGATCGGCTCGAAGGCGAACGACGCCGAGATCGGCCACGTGGTGATCGGGATGAAAGGGGAGTTGGAGAAGATCCGCGAGCAATCGGAGAACGTGGAATGAGCCGGTTCCTCGTGATTCTGTCGTCCCCGTCGGGCGGCGGCAAAACCACCATCGCCCATGCGCTTCTGACGGCCCGCCGGGACCTGGGGTTCAGCATCTCGGCCACCACCCGTCCTCCACGGGACAATGAGCAGGACGGCGTGAACTACCATTTCCTCTCGGCCGAGGAGTTCGACCGGCGGCGCGAGGCGGGCGCGTTCCTGGAGTGGGCCGAGTACGGCGGCCACCTGTACGGCACCCTGGAGGCCGAGGTCGACCGGGTGTTGGCCGGGGGCCAGCACGTGGTGCTCGACATCGAGATCCAGGGCGCGGCGCAGATCAGGCAGCGCCGATCGGATGTTGTGAGTATCTTTGTGCTGCCGCCGTCGGCGGATGTCCTGATCCAGCGATTGACGAAGCGCGCCTCGGACGATCGGGAGAGTCTCGCCCGTCGCTTGACCCAAGCCGGGATCGAACTCCAGCAAGCCGAGCACTACGACTACGTCGTCGTCAACGACGACCTGGCACAGGCCGTTGCCGAGGTGGCGGCGATCATCGACGCCGAGACGCACCGGACATTGCGGCACGACGAGCTCCAGGAGACGGTCGCCCGACTGCGGGCGGAGTTGGAGCAGCGATCCACGGACCTGACTGGATAGCCGTACGAGGAGAGTGGATGTACATCTTTACCCCCTTCGATGTGGCGCAGCGCGCCGGCAACAAGTACCTGGGCGTCTTGGTCGCGGCCAAGTTCGCCCGCTACATCAACGATTTTCCCCGGGATCGGTCGCTCGAGGAAAAGAAGCTGACCACGCGGTCGCTCGAGAGCCTCACCGGCGGTGAGCTGAGCTACCGGCTCGTGCGGCGGAGGCGTCAGGAGACGTGAACCTGAACGGCCGGCGCGTCGTCCTCGGCGTGTCGGGCGGGATTGCGGCCTACAAGTCCTGCATCCTCGCCCGGCGGCTGACGGAGAGCGGCGCGGCGGTGGATGTGGTCCTCACGGCGGCCGCGACGGAATTCGTCCGGCCGCTTACGTTCGAAGCCCTGACGAAGCGCCCGGTCCTTTCCTCCCTGTGGGAGCGGGGCCGGGCGCTCTCGCACGTCGAGCTGGCGCAGGATGCCGACCTGATCGTGCTGGCACCCGCGACCGCCCACCTGCTGGCCCGTGCGGCGCAGGGCATCGCGGACGATCTGCTGTCGGCGATCCTGCTGGCGAGCCCGAGCCCGGTGCTGGTGGCACCCGGGATGAACGACCAGATGTTCGCCCACCCCGCGACGCAGGCCAACCTCGCCACCCTCCGCGAGCGCGGTTGGGTCGTCGTCGGGCCGGCAATCGGCCCCCTCGCGGAGGGACCCAGCGAGCGCCCGGGACGCATGGTGGAGCCGGAAGCGATCCTGGTGCACGCGGAGCGGATGCTCGGCGCCCCACACAGCGCCCTGCGTGACAAGCACGTGCTGGTGACGGCCGGACCGACACGGGAACACGTCGATCCCGTTCGCGTCATCACCAACCCTTCCAGCGGCCGCATGGGGTACCGGATGGCCGAGGCGGCCTTTGCCCGGGGCGCGCGTGTGACCCTGGTTTCGGGACCGACCGGCCTGACCGAGCCCGTCGGACCCGAGTTCGTGCGCGTGACGAGCACCGAAGAGCTCCGCGCGGCGGTGGAGCAGACCCTCCCACACGCCGACGTCTTGCTGATGGCGGCCGCGCCCTCCGACTTTCGTCCGGCGGAGCCCAGCACCACCAAGCGCCCCCGCGCCGAGGGGGATCTCACGCTGTCGCTCGAGGCCACGGCGGACGTGCTGGCGAGCACCATTGCCGCACGGCGCCCGGGAAGCGTGATGGTGGGATTCGCCCTGGAAGTGGGAGAGGGAGCGAGCCGGGCACGCGAAAAGCTGGAGCAGAAGCAGCTGGACCTGGTCGTGCTGAATCGCGTGGACGAGCCGGAAAGCGGGTTCGAAGTGGACACGAACCGGATCACGTTGATCACACGGGATGCGCAGCAGGAAGCGGACCTCATGACGAAGCGGGAGGCCGCCGAGATGATCCTGGATCACGTCGAGGAACTCTTGTGACCGACCCCCGGGAGTTGATGGCGCGCTACCTCCAGCAGCGGGGGCGGTTGGGAGACGACCTCTGGTTCGCCGCTGAGCCGGACGGCGTGGAGCCGGTGACCGAACCGGCGACCGCCCCGCCCGAGATTCCCGCGGCGCAGGCACCGCCACCGCCCAGCGCGGCTCCGTCCGATCCCCCGCCGCGCGCAGCAGCCAAGCCCGACAAGCCACCACGCCGTCGCCACGGACCCAAGTGGAAGCAGGACGCGCCGGCCATCCCGCCCAAGGGGATGGTAGTCGCCGCACCCTCCAGTGACCTGTTCAGCGAGGACCCGCTGCAGAGCGTGGGAATCGACGAGCTGGCGGCAATGGTGCACGAGTGCACGGCGTGCCGCCTGTGCGAGAACCGCGCGCTGGCGGTTCCGGGCGAGGGACCTGGGGACGCGCGCCTCGTCGTGGTCGGGGAGGGACCGGGCGCGAAGGAAGACGAGACCGGCCGACCATTCGTCGGCAGGGCGGGGGAGCTGCTGACGGAGATCCTCGCGGCGATCGACCTGCCGCGTGAGCAGGTGTTCATCTGCAACGTCGTGAAGTGCCGCCCGCCGAGCAACCGCAAGCCGCAGCAGGACGAGATCGACGCTTGCGTGCCGTACCTCTACCGCCAGATTGAAGTCATCAAGCCCGCGGTTATACTGGCCACGGGGGGAACGGCCGCCGAGACGCTGCTTGGCACCCGGCAGTCCCTCGGCGCGCTCCGCAACAAAGTGCACGGGTTCCGCGGCACACCGCTGGTCGTGACCTACCATCCGGCGGCCCTGCTACGGAACCCTCACTGGAAGAAGCCAACCTGGGATGACGTCCGTATCGCACGCCAGCTCCTCGAGTAGCGGGGCTGATCAGCAGGCTTCCCGGCAGACGCCGTGGAGCGAGGAGGCCGAACAGGCCGTCCTCGGTGCCATGCTGTTGGACCCCGACGCCGCCCTGAAGGCGGTGGAGCTGCTCGACGACACCGCCTTCTACCGGGACGCACACCGGCGTGTCTTCCGCATCATGGCGCAGGTGGTCGAGCGGGGCGACGTAGTGGACCCCGTCGTGCTGCGGGAAGAGCTGATGCAAGCGGGCGACCTCGAGGCGGCGGGCGGCACCGACTACGTCGCCGAGCTACTCGACATGGTTCCCACGGCGGCCAACGTCGAGTACCACTGCCGCATCGTGAAGGACAAGGCGCTGCGCCGGCGCCTGATCCAGGCAGGGACCGAGATCGTACAGAGCGCCTACCAGGGACCGCAGGACATCGACACCCTGCTCGACGGAGCCGAGCAGCGCATGTTCGAGGTGTCCTTCCAGCGCGGCACGCAGGAAGTCCTCCGCATCAAGGAGCTCATGTGGCGGGCGATGGAGCGCATTGAAGCGCGCCATCGGGGCGACGAATCGGTGCAGGGCGTGGCCAGTGGCTTCTCAGATTTGGACATCAAGACCAACGGCTTCCAGCGTAGCGACCTGATCATCGTGGCGGCGCGGCCCTCGATGGGAAAGACGGCGTTCTGCCTCAACGTGGCCGCGAACGCCGCACTGGAGGGCAACACGTCCACGGCCGTTTTCTCGCTCGAGATGTCCCGGGATCAGCTGGTGGAGCGCCTGCTCGCCGCCGAGAGCTTCGTGGACCTACAGCGCCTGCGCAGCGGCAACCTGCGGGACGATGACTATCCCAAGATGTCGCGCGCCGCCGGCCTGCTGGGCACGGCGCCCATCTGGGTGGACGACTCGCCGGCACTCACGTTGCTGGAGCTCCGCTCCAAGGCGCGCAGGCTCAAGGCGGAGCACAACATCGGCCTCATGGTGGTCGATTATCTACAGTTGATCCGGGGTCCCGCGAAGGCCGACAGCCGGCAGGAGGAGATCAGCTTCATCTCCCGCTCGCTCAAGGCTCTCGCGCGTGAGTTGGACACGCCGGTGATTGCGCTCTCCCAGCTCTCGCGCGCGCCGGAGCAGCGCGGCGGTGACCGCCGCCCCATGCTGTCCGATCTGCGCGACTCGGGGGCCATCGAGCAGGACGCCGACCTCGTGATGTTCATCTACCGACCGGAGATGTACCCCACCCTGGTGGAGCGCGACCCGGGGCAGGAGGGCGTGGCGGAGCTGATCCTCGCCAAGCACCGCAACGGCCCCACCGGCACCATCAAGCTCGCCTTCCACAAGCAGTACACGCGGTTCGAGAGCTACAGCCAGCGCGAGGCCGAGGGGGCGGATGGCCCGTAAGTTCCGCTCGGTGTATCGCTGCTCCGAGTGCGGCGCCGAGCACCCCAAGTGGGCCGGCCGGTGCGACGCCTGTGACAGCTGGAACACCCTGATCGAGGAAGCGGTGGGCAAGAAGGTGGGCGCCGCAGATGAGCGTGCGGCGCTCGCGGCTGGCCCGCCTCCCGTTCGCCTATCGGACGTCGCCGCCGAGGGACTGGGGCGCTGGACGACCGGACTCGCCGAGTTCGATTTTGTGCTCGGGGGTGGCATCGTCCCCGGGTCGGTACTGCTGGTCGGAGGCGAACCTGGAATCGGCAAGTCCACGCTGTTGCTCCAGTGCGCCTCGCGACTCGAAGCGCAGGGAATCCCCACGCTCTACGTCTCGGGTGAAGAGTCCGTCGACCAAGTGCGGCTGCGCGCCGACCGGCTGCCGGAGGAGACGGGTTCGGTGCACGTGCTTCCCGAGGTGCGCGTGGAGGCGATCCGGGCCCACGCCGAGGTTGTGGGCGCACAAGTCGTCATTGTGGATTCGATCCAGACGACTTACACCGACGAGCTGGAGGGCGCGCCCGGCAACGTGGGCCAGGTACGCGAGTGCGCCGCCCGGCTCATGCGTTTCGCCAAGGAAACCGGCGCCGCGGTGGTCCTCGTGGGACACGTGACGCGGGGTGGGGTGATCGCGGGCCCCAAGACCCTGGAGCACGCGGTGGACACCGTGCTCTACTTCGAGGGCGAGTCGAGCGGGGATTTTCGCGTGCTGCGAGCGGTGAAGAACCGGTTCGGCTCGGTCGACGAGCTGGGGATCTTCAAGATGACCTCCGAGGGTCTCCGGCCCGTTCCCAACCCCTCGGCCGCGTTCCTGGCGGGACGCGCCGCCGAGACGGCCGGATCCGCCGTCACGGCGCTCATGGAAGGCACCCGGCCCGTGCTCGTCGAGATCCAGGCCCTCGCGGCGAAGAGCGGGTACGGTACGCCGCAGCGTGTGGCGACCGGTCTGGACGGACGGCGCCTCGCCGTGCTGCTGGCGGTCCTGGAGCGCCGCGCGGGCCTGTCGTTCCACGACCTGGACGTGTTCGTCAACGTCACCGGGGGGATGCGCGTGGTCGAGCCGGCGTCCGACCTGGCAGTTGCCGCCGCACTCTGCTCCAGCGTGCGCGATCAACCCGCCCCGTCGGACGCACTCTTCCTGGGTGAGATCGGCCTCGGCGGCGAGGTACGGCCCATTGGGGGTATCGAGCGACGGCTCGCCGAGGCCGAGCGGCTCGGTTTCCGCACCGCCTTCATCTCGGCACGCGCCGGCGTCACGACACCGCTCACCACGGTGTCGATCGACCATGTCTCCCAACTCGCCGGCCGCCTCGCCGCCTGACGTCGGCATCCTCCTCGCGGCCGCGGGCCGGGGTGAGCGCGCCGGGGCGGGAGAGCCCAAGCAGTTCCGGCCCGTCGGTGGCGTACCGATGCTGCTGCGGGCCATCCGCCCCTTCGCGCAACACCCCCGCGTGTGCCAGATTGTGGTCGCGCTTCCGGCCCAACACGCCGCGGCGCCTCCCTCCTGGCTCCGGGAGGTCGTGGGTGGACGGCTCTGCCTCGTCGCCGGCGGCACGACCCGCGCCGCCTCCGTGCACGCCGCCCTCGCCGCGCTCCCCAACGAGTGCTCGCTCGTGCTGGTGCACGACGCGGCCCGTCCCTTCGTGTCGCCAGAGACGATCGACGCGGTCATCGACGCCGCCGGCACCGGGGTGGCCGTCGTGCCGGCGGTGCCGGTATCGGACACCCTCAAGCGCACGGCGGAGGGCGACCCGCGCGTGCTCGAGACCGTCGAGCGCGCCGGACTGTGGCGGGCACAGACCCCCCAGGGATTCCCGCGCGGCATGCTCGAGGAGGCGTTTCGCGGCGCGGAGGACTCCGGTGACTGGCGCTTCACCGACGAGGCGGCGCTGGTGGAGGCGGCAGGCCACCCCGTCGTGGTGGTGCCGGACCGCAGCTCCAACATCAAGGTGACCACGGCCGAGGATCTGGCTCTCGCCGAGGCCATCCTCGCCTCATGACCCCCCTGGCGTTCGCGACCGAGCCGGAAATCGCGGCAGCGATCCCCAGCGTCGCGCAGCATCTGGCCGCCGGCGGATTGCTCGCCTATCCCACCGAAACGGTGTATGGCCTCGGCTCCCGCCCCGTGGAGGAGGACGTCGCAGCCCTGGCGCGGCTCAAGGGACGCGATGCGGGCAAGCCCTTCCTCCTGCTGGTCGCCAGCTGGGAGATGGCGGAGCGGTTTGGGCTCGTGCTGGGAACGGACGCGCGGGCGCTCACCGATCGCTTCTGGCCCGGCCCGCTAACCGTCGTGCTCCCCGGAGCAGAGGGCAAGCTGCCCAACGCGTTGCGGGGCCCCGAGGGCGGCATCGCGGTACGGTGGACCTCCCACGCCGGCATGGCACGCCTCATCGCCGCCGTGGACATGCCGCTCACGTCCACCTCGGCCAACCGCCCCGGCGGCCCCACGGCTCCCGGAGTGGGGGCCATCGCAGATACCTTTCCGGGCCCCGTCCGCCAGGGCCGGCTCCTCGTGCTGGATGGCGGGGCACTCGGCAACCAGCCGCCGTCCACCGTGGTGGACTGCACGGAGCCGGTGCCGAGACTGATACGGGAGGGAGCCATCCCGCACGCGGAGCTCCGCGCGGCGGTAGGAAGCCTTGCACCATGACTCACGTTCTGCTCGTATGCACCGGCAACATCTGCCGCAGCCCTCTGGCGGAGGCGCTGCTCAAGCGCGAGCTGGGGTTGCGCAGCGCCGACGGCGTGAAGGTCTCCTCGGCGGGCACCGGTGCTTGGGAGGGAGCTCCAGCGTCCGAGGGCGCCTATCTCGTCGCGTTGGAGCACGGGCTCGATCTCTCCGATCACCGCGCGCAGCTGCTCACCCGGGAAGTGGTGAGCTCGTCGGACCTGATCCTCACGATGGCACGGCACCACCGGGCGCGGGTGAACGAGCTCGGAGGCGAGGGGTGTGTGCACGTGGTGGGCGAGTACGTCGGGCGCACGGGTCCGGGCGCCGAAGTCGCCGATCCGTTCGGGAGTGACCTGGACGTGTACCGGGAAACGTTCGAGGAGTTGGAGGCCCTGATCGAGCAGGCAGCGGACCGCCTCATCCAGGAGCAGGCCGATGCGGATCGGGGCGAGTAGCCGCCTCCTCGCCGTCATCGGCGACCCGGTCGCCCACTCGCTCTCTCCTGCCATGCAGAATGCGGCCATTACCGCCTTGGGGCTGGATGCCGTCTACGTGGCCATCCGCGTCGAGCCCCCCGGGGTGGCTCACGTGATCCGTGCGTTCGAAGCGGTGGGGGTGGCGGGAAACGTCACCGTGCCCCACAAGCTCGACGTGGCGCGCCTGCTGATTCGCCTCACGCCCATCGCCGCCGAGCTGGAGACCGTCAACACCTTCTGGCCCGACGGCGAGCGGCTCCTGGGGGACAACACCGATGTCCAGGGCGTGCTCGACGCCGTGGGCGACCTCGAGGCGGACGGCCCGTGGCTCCTGGCGGGCACCGGCGGAGCCGCACGCGCGGTCGCCGCTGCCGCGCGGGAGCGGGAGGTGGCCCTGCTCGTGCGGTCGCGCGAGCCCGAGCACGCCAGCCGGTTCGTGGCATGGGGCCGGGAGCTGGGTCTCACACAGATCGCGGTAGACGACGGGCGCTCTGCCGGCGTGGCGATCAACGCCACCCCGCTTGGGCTGCGACCGGATGACGACGACCCCTTCCCGGCGGGCCGGCTCGAGCGGGGCACCGCGGCGCTCGACCTGGTCTACGCCCCCGGGGGCACGCGTTGGATCCGCAGTTGCCGCGAGCGCGGGCTGCACGCCGAAGACGGACGCACCATGCTGGTCGCGCAGGGGGCCCGGGCGTTCGAGCGCTTCTTCGCCGGCCACGCCGCTCCCCGGGCCGTGATGGCGGCGGCGGTGGAGCAGGCCCTCGAGAGATGACCGCTGGCGCCCTCCGGGCGCTGGAGCGACTTCTCCTTCCCAACGTCTGTGTCGCGTGCGACGGCCCCGTGTCACGTGAGCGGCCGGACGATCTGCTGTGCAGCCTCTGTCGCGCCCGGCTGCGCCGCCCCAGTCGTGGGTGCGACCGCTGCCAGCAGCCGCTTCCCCCGGTGGGACCCTGCCGATTCTGTGGGGAGTGGCCGGACGTCCTGCGACGGGTGCGCAGCGCCGTCTGGCTCGGACCGGAGGCACGAGAGATCGTGCACCACCTCAAGTACGAGGGATACACCGCGCTGGGACGCCCACTCGCAGAACTGATCGCACGAGCGGTTCCGCGACCGAGCGACAGCGTGTTGCTGCCGGTGCCCCTCGGACCCGACCGACAGCGGGAGCGCGGATACAACCAGGCGGCCGTCATCGCCCGCGCCCTGGGGACGGTATGGAGCGTTCCGGTCGCGGAATCGGTCCTGTGGCGCGTCCGGGACACCCGCTCCCAGACGGCCCTGACTCCCGACGAACGGCGCAGCAACGTTGCAGGAGCGTTCGCCGCCGCATCGCCTCCGAGCCACCGGGGAAGGCGGAGTGGAGCGGCGGTTATATTGGTGGACGACGTGCTCACCACCGGTGCGACGCTGGCGGCCGCCGCCGCTTCTCTCGCGACCGCAGGATGGAGCGACGTCGTTGCGGTCACCTTCGCTCGGGCGCTCCCCTTCGAGTTGCGCGCGGACGGTACGGTGGAATTCGACCGGATGGCAAATCAGGGAACGTAAACGAGAGGGAACGATGTCAACCAAAGTCGGAATCAACGGATTCGGGCGGATCGGGCGCCTCGTGCTACGCGCCACGGTGCAGAGCGGGGCGGACCTCGAGGTCGTCGCCGTCAACGATATCACCGACGCGAAGACGCTCGCGCATCTGCTGAAGTACGACTCGGTGCACGGTCGGTACTCGGGCACGGTCGAGCTGAAGGGCAACGGCTTCCTCATGGACGGGAAGCAGGTGAAGGTCCTGGCGGAAAAGGACCCCGCCAAACTCCCGTGGAAGGATCTCGGGGTGGACATCGTGCTGGAGTCGACCGGGATCTTCCGCAGCCGTGACACGGCGGGCAAGCACCTCGAGGCCGGGGCGAAGAAAGTGGTGATCAGCGCGCCGGGCAAGAACGAGGATCTCACCATCGTGATGGGTGTGAATCACGAGCTCTACGATCCTGCCAGCCATCACGTGGTCTCCAACGCCTCGTGCACTACGAACTGCCTGGTGCCCGTGGTGAAGGTGGTGCGCGACACCTTCGGGTTCGAGCGTGGCTTCATGACGACGATCCACGCGTATACGAACGACCAGCGCATTCTGGACCTGCCACACAAGGACCTACGGCGTGCCCGCGCCGCCGCGATGAGCGTCATCCCCACCAGCACGGGTGCCGCCAAGGCCACGGCCCTGGTGATCCCGGAGCTCGAGGGGAAGATCGACGGCATGGCGCTGCGGGTGCCGACGGCCAACGTGTCGCTGGTGGACCTGACCTGTGTGGTCGAGAAGGCGACCACGACGGACGAGGTGAACGAGACGTTCCGCAAGGCCGCGGCCGGACCGCTGAAGGGCATCATGGCCGTGAGCGACGAGCCGCTGGTGTCGATCGACTACAACGGTGACCCGCACTCCAGCACCGTCGACGCCCTCTCCACCAACGTGATCGACGGCACCCTGGTCCACGTCTCGTCGTGGTACGACAACGAGATGGGATACTCCGCGCGCTGCGTGGACCTGATGCAGTACATGGCCCAGCGCCTCTGATGAAGCGCACGCTGGCGTCGCTGGAAGGGCAACCCCTGGAGGGGCAGCGCGCCTTCGTGCGAGTCGACTTCAACGTGCCGCTGGACAAGGGCGGGGTGGCCGACGCCACACGCATCGTGGCCTCCCTGCCCACCATCCGCTGGCTCAAGGACCGGGGCTGCCGCGTGATCCTGGCGTCGCACCTGGGCCGCCCCAAGGGCCAGCCCAAGCCCGAGTACTCTCTGCGCCCTGTCGTGCCGGTGCTGGAGCGAGAGCTGGGCGCACCCGTGCAGTTCCTCGAGGACCCCCTATCCGAAGATGCGCCACACCGCAGCCGCCGGCTGCGCCGCGGGGAAGTCATGCTGCTGGAGAACACGCGGTTCCATGCCGGGGAGGAGCAGAACGACCCCCAGCTCGCCGAGGCCTTCGCGCGGCTGGGGGACCTCTACGTGAACGATGCCTTCGGGACCGCCCACCGCGCGCACGCCTCGACCGAGGGGGTCGCACGGCTGCTCAAGCCGGCGGTAGCGGGGTTCCTCATGTCGAGGGAACTGGAGTACCTCCAGGGGGCGCTGGCCGAGCCGGCCCGCCCCTTCGTGGCGGTCCTGGGCGGCGCCAAGATCTCGGGCAAGATCGACGTGATCGAGGCGCTCCTCCCCAGAGTCGACTCGATCCTCATCGGCGGCGCTATGGCGTGCACGTTTTACGCCGCCCAGGGATTGGAAGTCGGCAACTCCCTGGTGGAGCCGGATCGAATCGACATGGCCGGGGAGTTGTTGCGCCGCGGCGGCAACAAGCTCGTGCTGCCGTCAGGCGTGACGGTCGCCAGGGAGCTCTCGTCCGAGGCGGAGATCAAGGACGTGCGCCCGGACGAGATCGGTCCCGAGTGGGCGGTCTACGACATCGACGAGAACGCCGCAGATGCGTTCACCAAGCGGATCACCGCTGCCAAGACCGTGGTGTGGAACGGCCCCATGGGCGTGTTCGAGACGCCTCCATTCGACGCGGGGACGGTAGCCATCGCCCGCGGGCTGGCGGCCGCCACCGCGAAGGGAGCCACCACCATTGTGGGCGGCGGAGACTCCGCCGCCGCCGTGGCCAAGGCCGGACTCTCGGCCAAAGTCAGTCACGTCTCCACAGGGGGTGGGGCGTCGCTGGAGTTGCTCGAGGGAAAGGAGCTCCCCGGCGTGGCCGCCCTGGACGAGCTATGAGCAAGCCGATCTTCGCCGCCAACTGGAAGATGCACCTGGCGCCCGACGCAGCCCGGGAGTTCCTCAACAGCTTCCTCGAGGGCTACCCGCCGGCCAGCGACCGTGAAGTGTGGTTCTTCCCCTCCGCCGTAGCGCTGGAGCCGGTGGCCCGCGCGGTGGCAGACCGTGCCGACGTGAGGGTCGGTGCGCAAAACGTCCATTGGGAGCCCAAGGGTGCCTTCACGGGCGAGCTGGCGGTCTCCATGGCGCGGCACGCCGGGGCGCAAGCGGCGCTCGTGGGGCACTCCGAACGGCGCCACGTGTTCGGCGAGACCGATGAGGAGACCGGATTGAAGGTGCGGGCACTCCTCGACGGCGGCCTGGTCCCGATGCTCTGCGTGGGGGAGAAGATCGAGCAGCGGGAGGCGGGTGAGACGCTCGAGGTCGTGCGGCGGCAACTCGCCGTCCTCGAGGGGCTCGATGCGGCCGCGCTGGAGCGCATCCCCATCGCCTACGAGCCGGTCTGGGCCATCGGCACGGGCAGGACGGCCACCCCCCAGGACGCGGCCGAGGTGCATGCGGCCATCCACACCTGGTTGGGGGAACGGGGTGCCGACGCGGCGGCCCTCATCGCGGAGCGGCACATCGACGGAGTGCTCGTGGGAGGCGCGTCCCTGGACCCCGCGGCGTGGAGCGAGATGGCGCGCGTCGCCCTCGATTGACTTGTGCGCCGGAAACCGGGTATCTTCCGCGCCGCTCGAGGAGACGAATGTTCCTAGTTCTGCTGGTCTTTCTGGTGATCATCTGCTTCCTGCTCGTGAGCGGTGTGCTCATGCAGGCGGGGACCGGCGGTGGCCTCGCCGCCATGGGCGGTGGCGCCTCCACCGACACGTTCCTGGGTGGACGCCAGGCAGCGACGATCCTCACCAAGGCGACCTGGTGGTTGGGGGGGATCTTTCTGGGCATCTGCTTGATCCTGGCGGGTCTGTCCACGCAGTCGGCCACCCCTCGGTCGGTGCTGGAGGGCGAGCAGTTGGCACCGCCCACACCGGTGGCGCCGCAGCAGCAGCTGCCGCTCGACGTGGAGCCGCAGCCCGAGCGGCAGACGCCCAATCCCGACTAGCGAGTGACGACGCCCCACCCAGCCTACGTTCTGCTCGAAGACGGCGCGTGGTTCCCCGGAACCGCGCGCCGTTCGTTTGAGCACACCCCCGGCGAAGTGGTCTTCACGACGAATCTCACGGGCTACCAGGAGGTCTTCACCGATCCCTCGTACCTGGGTCAGATCGTGGTGATGACGGCCCCCATGATCGGGAACTATGGGATCAACGAGGAGGATCTGGAGTCGGAGAGGCCGCAGGTCAACGGGGTGGTGGTGCGCGAGCTCGCCCGCGAGTACTCCAACTGGCGGGCCAGTGGGGCGCTGGAGGAGTGGCTGGCGGGGCGGGGGATTCCGGTGATCGAGGGCGTGGATACCCGAAAGCTCACGCGGCACATCCGGTCCGCCGGCGCCATGCGAGGCATCGTGGCCCTGGGTGAAGCACCGGCCGACGAGATTCGTGCAGCCCTGGACGCGAGCCCACGGATGGAGGGTTTGGATCTCGCCTCGAGGGCGACAATCCCGGGCGAGCAGGAGGTGGGTGACCACGCGGCCTCCCACCACGTGGTGGCATACGACTTCGGCATGAAGCAGAACATCCTGCGCATCCTGACGTCGCTGGAATGCCGCGTCACGGTGGTCCCGGCCAAGACGCCGGCGGCGCGGGTGCGTGAGCTGGAGCCGGCCGGCCTCTTCCTGTCGAACGGTCCGGGCGATCCGGCGGCCGTCGCCTACGCCCTTCCCGAGATCCGGGCCCTGGTCGAGTCGGGGCTGCCCACGTTCGGGATCTGCCTGGGGCACCAGCTCCTGGCGCTGGCACTCGGCGGGGAGACAGACAAGCTCCCCTATGGTCATCGGGGCGGGAATCACCCAGTTCGCGACCTGGATTCGGGCCGGGTTCTGATCACCAGCCAGAATCACGGATTTGCTGTCAGGGGAACGAGTAAGGCCGTCTCAGGTGCCAATTCACTCGAAGTAACGCACCGTAACCTCAATGACGACACCGTGGAAGGTCTACGGCACCGGGAGCTCCCCCTGTTCGCCGTGCAGTACCATCCGGAGGCCTCCCCGGGCCCCCATGACGCCAGGGGTCACTTCACCCAATTCGTCCAAGCCCTTGACAGTCAACAGGTAAGCCCCTATTTATGACGGCCCAAGCACCCCCCTAGGGGGGTGCGATTTCCGCCATCCGGGGCCCAGCAAGCGAGGACGAATGACCAAGGCGGATCTCGTCGAGAAAGTCACGGCCGCGATCGCCCGAACCGCGGGCCCGATGATCTCGAAAAAGGACTGCGCGCGGGTCGTTGACGCCTTTCTCGAGGCGATCAAGGAGTCGCTCTCGGACCAGAGCAACATCGAGATTCGGGGGTTCGGGACCTTCAAGATCCGCATGCGGAAGACCCGCATGGCCCGGAACCCCCGCACAGGAGAGCCGGTCGAGGTAGCCGCCCGTCCGGTTCCCGTGTTCAAGCCCTCCAAGGAGTTGCGCAGCATGGTGGCGCAGCACGCGGAGGAGAGGGAAGGGATCGCGCAGGAGCCGTAGGCTCGCTGCCGAGAACGACATAACGCCAACGGGGCGGTCGCTCGATGAGCGACCGCCCCGTTCCGTATGTGGAACCGCTCGGGATCAGTGGCGATCGCGGAACGCCTTCCAGAGCCGCGTGTGCTTGCTCTCCAGCGACACTTCCTCGCCGGCGATGAACGCCCGCTCCACCTGCGTCACGATCTGGAGCGGATCGCCCGTGGTCACGATGAGATCGGCACGCTTGCCGACATCGATGCTCCCGAGCTGGTCCTCCAACCCGAGGACCTCCGCGGGCGTCAGGGTGACCCCGCGCAGCGCGGCCTCCCTGGGCAGCCCGTACGCCGCCGAGCGAGCTGCGTGGTACGGCAGGTTCCGCACATTGTCGACCTCGTCGGTCCCAAAGGCGACCTTCACGCCCGCCGCGTGCAGAATGCCGGCGTTCTCCCACGCGGCCGTGACGGGGTCCTCCCGGTCCAGCGTCAGCGCGACCCCCGATCCCACGATCACCGGAATGTCACGCGCGGCCAGCTCGTTGGCGACGCGGAACGCCTGGTCCCCGCCGACCACCACGGCCCGCACCTCGGGAAACTCGTCGAGCAAGAGGAACAGCGACCGGATCGCCCGCTCGCGATGCGCCTGGAACAGCACCGGCATCTGGCCCGTGACCGCCGGCACGAGGGCCTCGAGCATGAGTCGGTCGCGGTTGTTGATGTTGGGCTCGAATGGCGCGTCCGGCTCATCGAGTGTGTTCGGCGCCTGGGCGTATTGCCTGGCTCGCTCGAACAACGCCACGAGCTCCTCGATCCGCTCCCCGTCGAGGCTCGGCTCCTCCCACGCCTCGCCCGAGGGCATCGGGAAGTCGATCACCAGCGCGGCGCGATCGCTCACGGCCATGCGCTCGGGCGTGTCGCCCTTGAGCTGGATCACCGACGCAGTTCCCTGGATGACGCCGGTGGCCGGCGCGGTGAGTACCGTCGTGATGCCGTTGGCCCGGGCGACCGGGATGGCCTCGCTGTGGGGGTGCACGCCGGTCAACGCCCGAATGTGAGGATTGTAGCGTCCCACCTCGCGGTCGTCGCGGCTCTCCGGCACCTGACCGATCTCGACCATGCCGAGCTGCGTGAAGGGATCGATCATGCCGGGATAGAGGTGCTTTCCTGCGAGATTGACGATCGGAGCGTCCGTCGGGATCTGGACCTCTGCGGCGCTTCCCACCGCGGCGATCCGCCCATCGGCCACGAGCACGACGCCGTCGGCGATGGCCGCGGAGGAAACCGGGTGCACCGTGGCGCCTACCAGGGCCGTCACGGCACCCTGGGCGTCCTCCCCTGGCGTGAACGAGGCGGGGCGGGCCAGCGGTGCCGCGCCCGTGGCATCGGCAACCTCAGGCACCAGGTCGAACTGCGGGAGCGTGCGCACCGGCTCGCCACGCAGCTCGCCTTCCCGCTCCCGATCGTAGTACACGATGCCGTCGACGATGGTTTTCTCCACACGGGTGTACACGTCGAACGGATCGCCGGACAGGATCGCGATGTCGCCGTGCTTGCCCACCTCGACGGTACCCACCTTGTCGTCGATGAGCAGCAGCTCCGCCGGGTAGCGGGTCAGCATCCGCAGCGCGTCCTCGCGGGAGACCCCACCGTACTTCACGGGCTTGTTGAGCTCGTAGACGAAGAACGCCTGCAGCAGCTGGCTGTCGGAGTTGAGACTCGTCTTGACCCCGTGGCGGTGCATGATGGCCGCGTTGTAGGGAGTGGCGTCGTACGCTTCCAGCTTGTACATCCACCAGTCGCTGAAGGTGGAGCCGCCGGCCCCGTGGGCCGCCATCTCGTCGGCCACCTTGTAGCCCTCCAGCACGTGGGTGAACGCGGCGATCCTGAACCCGAACCGCTCGGCCACGCGCATCAGCATCACGATCTCGTCGCTGCGGTAGGAGTGCGCGTGTACGCGGATGCGCCCCTCCATGATGTCCACCAGCGCCTCCAACCGCAGGTCGCGGCGCGGCGGCACGCGACGCGCTCTGGGGTTCTGGCGGTACTCCTGCCAGACCGCCTGGTACTCCTGCGCGGCCGTGAACGCGGCCACGTACGCGGCCTCGACTCCCTCGCGGGAGTACGGGTAGCGCCGCTGTCCCTGCGTCTCCCAGTTCTTGCGGGTGACGTTCTCGCCCAGCGCGAACTTGACCGTCTGCGGGGCGCCCTGCACCAGGAGCTGTCGCACGTCCTCCATGCCCCAGCGGGTCTTGATGATCGCACTCTGGGCCCCGATGGGGTTGCAGCTGCCGTGCAGCACCTGGGCCACCGTGACGCCGCCGGAGAGCGCCCGGTAGATCGAGAAGCTCTCCTGGTCGAGGGCGTCGGTGACCCGGATTTCCGGCACGAACGGTGCCGTACACTCGTTCACCGCACGCGAGGCGATGTGGGAGTGCTCGTCGATCAGGCCGGGAATGGCCGTGAGGCCGGCTCCCTCGATCACGGGGACGTTGCCCGGAGCATCGAGGTTGGGCCCGATGCGCCGAATGACGCCGTCCCGGATGAGGATCGAGACGCCCTGATAGACGGTGTCGTTCGCGGTCCACACGGCATCCAGGTCACGGATGAAGAGACCGCCTTTCGGCACCGCCACGGCGCCTTCTTCGATCTGAGTCTTGACCTGCTGCGCGCTCGCGGCCGGTGTGAGCGAGACCACAAGAGTGAGCAGCGCTGTCAGCAGTCGTAGTGTTCTGGTCATCTCACTTCCCCTGTCCCGGTCCCGCCTCGCGCTTGGCGGACCACTCTGAGGACCCGAACGGCGTTTCGACAGTCCCTTTCATCTCGTCTCCCTCGACGGTTCCCGAGTAGGTGACGTCGAACGACTCGTCACCTGCGTCGACGTGAATCATGAGGGTGATCTCATTCCCTGAGACCTTTCCGCTCTGGATCTCGGCTTGCCCGCGCGTGCTCTCGATGCTCCCGGAGACCTCCACCCCGTCCTGCGTGAGGGTGGCCTTCGAGTTGCCGAATGACGTCTGCACGTCCCACACACCCGTCACGTCCACCGTGGGGGGCTCGCCGTTCGTGTCGGCGGTAGTCGCGTCCTCGAGCTCGCCCTCCACGAACGTGTAGAGAACCTTGGTGTCCTCGCCGAAGAGCGGGCCGTCGGTCACGACGAACGTCGCCGCCATGCCGGCCTCCACCCGTGTCAGATAGTCGAGTCCCAGCAACGCCGCCGGGGAGGAGGTCACGGCCGCCAACGCCGCGTCCTCGCTCAGCCCGTACTCGATTACCTTGCTCACGCCCTCCCGGATGTCCGCCTCGCCGCCACCGCTGGTGAGGGCGAACGTCACACCCGCAACCGCCAGCCGCCCCGCATTGGCGTAACGGTGCTCGAGATCCTGCTTCTCGCGCTCCGCTGCGGCGTCCAGTGGCTCTTCCGCTTCCTCATCCGGATCCCATTGTTTCGGGTCAGGGAAGGCGAGGGAGACGAGCACCGGGACCCGCCGCGCCCGCAACAGGTCCGCCACCCGCCACGCTTCGGCACCACCCATGATCACGGGCCGGAAGCCGTACTCCTCGCCCAGCTCCAGCGCCCGCTTGATGTCGGCCGCGCGGTCGGCTGCGAAGAAGACGGGGACCTGTCCCGTCATCACAACGCGCAGCACCGCATAGTCCGGATCCCATGCCGGGCCCCTGAGGCCACGCGGGTCCTGCTCGTGTGCCGCGTGCAGCAGGCCGTCGTGACGCGCGTCCTCGAGGTTCTGCCGCAGGAAGGCGGCGGCACCGAAGATCGTGGAGGGGTACATGTCGTTCGCGCCGTCGAACGACATGACCGGTCCCAGCTCGGGCTGCTCCACGAGACCGTGGGGCGTCTCGGCGCCCTTGCGCAGCACCAGCACCGCACCGCGCCCGGGCATCAGCGCGCCCTCCGGGTGCACCGCCATCGCCGCGACACCATCGGAGCGCTGCGCCTTGAAGTCGCTGCCGGTGGCAGTCAGAAACTCCACCAGGCGCCGGTGCGGCACGAAGCCCTGTGCCTCCCGGGGTGGGGCCCAGAACGCGAGTTCCGTGCGGTCGATCTCCTGCTCGGGAAACTCGACCTCCGCCTCCCCCTGGGCGTCGATCATGCCCGGGTAGACCACCAGGGAGTCGCCTTCGAGCAGCTCGGCGCCCGGTGGGACGGCCACGTCGGGGCCCATGGCCTCGATGAAGCCCCGGCGGACCACGATGGTCACACCGGGCGTGCGGCTGCCGTCCGCGCCGACGACCGTCACCCCCTGCAGCGCGAACGCCGCCGCCTGGGGTGGGTCGTCAAACTGCGCCACGGCCGTTCGGGGCCAGATCAGGACCCCGACCAGGCATGTGGCGACGACGGACGTGTGGAGTGCACGAGTGGGATGCATGTCCTTGGGTCCTCGCGCTTTCTCTTGTGTTGTAGGGGCGTCGACAGCGAGAAGCGCGCAAGCTCGTCCGGGGTGCGGCGCCTGTCAAGCGCTCGCGCGCGCGGGTTCACATACGGGACGCCGGAATGCGCGTTTCGGTTCCCACCCGGCATTGGTGGCCCCTCTCCCTCGGACTATATTCACGGTGCGATGCAACCCAGCGGAGACCACCTCGCGCCGACGGCGGATACGATCACCATCGAGTGCCGGTTCTTTGCCCGGTACGCCGAAGTGCTGGGGCGCGAGGTGTTGCCGCTCGAGCTTCCCGAGTCGGCAACCGTGGGCGACGCGGTGCGGGAGCTGCGGCGCACGCTGCCCGCAAGCGACATGCTGCCGGAGCGCCCCCTCGCGGCGGTAAACCGCCGGCACACTCCGCTGACCGGCCGCCTCGCCCACGGCGACGAGCTCGCTTTCCTCCCGCCCATGGCCGGAGGGTAGGGGTGGGCTACTGCACCCACGAGCCGATCGACGTCGGGCGGCTCATGGCGGCGGTGGGCGATGGAGAACGAGGGGGGACGGTGGCCTTCGTAGGGTCCGTTCGGGGTGGCCCCGAGGACGGGCCGGTGACGGCGATCGACTACTCCGGGTACGAGGAGATGCTCGCGGAGGAGCTCGGTCGCATCATCGAGGAGGCGCGCGAGCGGTGGCCCGAGGCCACGTTCGCAGCGCAGCACCGGCTCGGGCGAGTCCCCCGCGGCGAGCCGAGCATCGCCGTCATCGCAGCGGCGCCGCACCGGGACGAGGCGTTCGCGGCTTGTCGGCACGTGATCGAGGAAGCAAAGCGGCGGCTGCCGGTATGGAAGAAGGAACTGTTCGAGGACGGCGCCGCGCGGTGGCGGGAAGAATAACGACGCGAAGGCGCGCCGCCGTGGGCGCCAACGGGATGAGGTCGTGAGGACGGGCATCACATGGGTCTATCGATTGCACTGATCGAGCCGCAGATCCCTCCCAATACCGGAAGCATTGCGCGTCTCTGCGCGGCGACCGACACCAGCCTCCATCTCATCCGACCACTCGGTTTCTCACTCGACGATCCCCGGCTCAAACGGGCCGGGCTCGACTACTGGGACGCGGTGGACATGTGGGTCCACCCGCACTGGCGCGCCTTCCGCGACGTCGTGTCGCGGGAACGCTGCCTCTACTTTTCCACGCACGGGACGCAGTCCTATCTCGACGCGCCGTATGCGTCCAACTCGGTCCTCGTATTCGGGAGCGAGACTCAGGGCATGCCGCAACGCATCCTCGAGAAGCACCCGGAACAGACGTTTCGCATCCCGATGAGCGAGGCCGTGCGGAGCCTCAACCTCGCCGCCGCCGCGGGCATCGTACTGTATGAAGCCGTACGACAGCTCGGCATCCAGCAGCAGTGGATGGCGGTCGGCGTCCGCGCGGAAACATCAGCCAACACATCCGACGAAGACGGGACGTAACCATGAACAAGATCACCGTAGTTGGAGCGGGCCACGTCGGCGCGACCACCGCGCAGCGCATTGCCGAGAAGGAACTGGCACGTGAGGTGGTGCTCGTCGACATCCTTGAAGGCATTCCGATGGGCAAGGGACTGGACCAGACGCAGTCCGGGCCGGTCGAGGGATTCGACACGCGCGTAATCGGCGCCAACGACTACGGACCCGCCGCGGGAAGCGACGTGTTCGTCGTGACGGCAGGCATTCCGCGCAAGCCCGGCATGAGCCGGGACGATCTGGTGAAGACCAACGCCGACATCGTGAAGTCGGTGAGTCAGGAGATCAAGAAGGTGGCGCCTGACTCCATCGTCATCATGGTGTCGAACCCGCTCGACGTGATGGCCTGGGTGGCGAAGGAGGTCACGGGCTTCCCCCGCGAGCGCGTCCTCGGGATGGCGGGCATCCTCGATACGGCCCGCTTCCGGACGTTCCTCGCCGAGGCGATCGACGTGTCGGTCGAGGACATCCAGGCGATGGTGCTGGGCGGCCACGGCGACAGCATGGTGCCGCTCATCTCCTATACCACCGTCTCGGGGATTCCCGTCACGCAGCTCATCAAGCAGGACGAGCTGGATGCGATCGTCGAGCGCACCCGCAAGGGAGGCGGCGAGATTGTCAGCTACCTGAAAACCGGCTCGGCGTACTACGCACCGTCATCGGGTGCCGTGCAGATGGTGGAAGCGATCGCCAGGGACAAGAAGCGGCTGCTGCCGTGCGCCGCCTGGTTGGAGGGCGAGTTCGGGCTGAGCGGGCTGTTCGTCGGTGTGCCCTGCAAGCTCGGTGCGGGCGGTCTCGAGAAGGTCCTCGAGATCGAGCTCACCAAAGACGAGCAGGCAGCACTCGAGAAGTCGGCCGAGGCGGTGAAGAAGACCTGGGGCGTCGTTACGCTCTAGCCCGCCGGACCGTGTTGCCACTGCGGCCTGGCCCTTTGGGGGCCGGGCCGTAGTTTTGTTTGCCACACCCCCACGCCGGAGGCATGCATGGTCTCGATCCCGTCCCTGTGGTTGCCGATCCTCCTGTCCGCCGTGGTCGTCTGGATCCTCAGCGCCATCGTCTGGATGTTCCTGCCGCATCGCAAGAAGGAGTTCAAGGGGCTGCCCAACGAGGAGCCGCTCCGCGGCGCCCTCAAGGGCGTCACACCAGGTCAGTACTGGGTTCCCTGGGGAACCCCCGACCAGATGAAGGATCCGGAGCTCGTCCGCAAGTTCCAGGAGGGTCCGACCGGCATCATTCAGCTGTGGAAGCCGGGCATGCCCACCATGGGCAAGAACATGGTCTTCTCGGTCCTGTACTACATCGTGGTCGGCATCGTGGTGGCCTATATCGCGACGCGCACGCTCGATGCAGGGGCCGACTACCGCGCCGTGTTCCGCATCGTCGGGTGCACCGCGTGGATTGCCTACGGGTTCGGCGGCATTCCGGACTCGATCTGGTTCGGCAGGCCGTGGAGCTCAACGGCGAAGACGCTGGCCGAGGCGCTCGTCTACGGGTTGTTCACGGGAGGGGTGTTCGGCTGGTTGTGGCCGTAGGGTAGGGCGAGGCGAAGCCAGGCACTCGGGTGTCGGGGGCCGTGGGCGGCAACTGCAGCGAGCGACGGCGAATGCCGGGCTGAGGCTACCTGCCCTCGTACACCACGTGGTTCCGCGGCGTCTCCCATAGCACGAGCTTCACGAGCTTTCCCGGGAGACGGTCGTCCAGCAGTTGCCAGATGACCACCACCAGATTCTCGGTGGTGGGATTCCGCTCGGCGAACTCCGCGACGTCCAGGTTGAGGTTGCGGTGGTCCAGGTAGTCGACCACGCGACGCTTCACGATTTCCTTCACGGTGTCGAGGTTGGCCACGAACCCTGTTGCCGGATCGATCTCACCCTCGACCGACACCTCCAGCTCGTAGTTGTGGCCATGGTAGTTCGGGTTGTTGCACGGGCCGAAGATGCGCCGATTCTCGTCGTCTGACAGCGCTCGGTTATGGAGGCGATGCGCCGCATTGAAGTGGACGCGCCGGGTAACCATGACGGTGGGCATGGCTCGTAGTTAGGCCGCCGGTGCGCGCGGCGTCAAGCGCCCAGTCCGGCCCCCAACGGTGACGGCCCGGCTGGGATCCACCGGGCCGTCGTGCGCTGCCGAGTGCCTCAACTCATGGACGCGGCTCCATCTTCCAGAACCCGATCCCCCCGGGCTGGTGCTGCACCTCCACGGTGGCCGCGAGCTCCTTCGCTTCCAGGTCGATCACGTCCACGGTGCCCCGCGTCCGCCCGATGGCCTCGTTGGAGACGAACGCATAGCGGGAGTCGGGCGTGACCACCACGCCGTGGGTGAGCGGCTGCGAGGTCGGCACCCGGCTCTCGCGACCCGTGGCCAGGTCGAACACGGCGACGGCCTGGTCCCCCTTGAGCGACACCACCAGGTACCGTCCGTCGGGGCTCACATCGGCATTGTACGGGCCCTTGCCGGTGGCGAAGCGGCGCTCCACCCCGAGCGTCTCGGCGTTGATCTCCAGCACCTCGCCGCGCCCATTGCACGGCACGTAGAGGTGTCGGTCATCGACGCTCACCGCGACCCACGTGGGCTTGCAGATTCCTTCGCCCATGGTCTTCGCGTCCGCGGCATCCGCCGGAAGGAGCTGCTCCATCCCCTGCGTGAGCGACAACCGGCGCGCAACTTCGAGCTGCCGCGTGGATATCTCCACCAGCTGATCGCTCATCATGCAAGCCGAGTAATGAAACGTCCCCGCGCGGTTCACCCGCCCGCCGTGCGGCATGATACAGGTCGTTACCTTGGCGAGCTCCTGCATCTGCGGCGTGAAGTACACCGACACCGAGCTCGGAACGTGGTTGCCGTGCAGGTTGAAGTTGCTGGCAAACAGCAACCCACCGTCGGGAGTGATACCCATCGTAGCGGGGAAGAGACCTCCCCGGGCGGAGTCCATCAGACGGTCGTTGCCGGTGGCGAACTTCCACACCTGGCCGTAGGGATTACCGTGCGCCAGAGACAGGTACCAGTGGCGCCCGTCGCGCGACACGCTCAGCCCGTGGGCGCCGTCCAGGTCGGCCGGCATGATCCCCACGCGGATCTTTTTCTCTTCGGTGATCCCGTCCGGTCCGAACCGCACGCGCGAGACGATGTCCGACGACTCGTTCGCGACGTATACCCAATAGTCCGCCGCCGGTGGCGTCTGGCCGACGCCAGGCGCGGCCGCGACCAAGGCCGCGACCGCGCCGCCAAGCATTGCACGTGTGATCATGTGCGGCTTCACGGCGACAGTTCGGCCGGCCGCTCGTGGTGCAGCACCCAGAGCCCGCTGTTCATGTCGCTCACGAAGATGTTGCCCCTGAAGGGCTGCGGACCCCACGCCAGGGTGGCATTCGAATGCAGCCCGGAGTCGTCGCGCACCGCGGTCTCGAACCAGCCGATCTGGCGACCCTGGCGATAGAGATCTCCCCGCAGCTCGCCCGAGACATCCACGATCCGCAAGCCGGCCTGGTAGTAGGCGATGTACAGAATGCCGTTCTCGACCCATACGTTGTGGGCCCCCGCCTCGGGCACCTCGAACCTCGCCACGTCCTGCGGGTTCCCGATGTCCGAGACGTCGATCACGTGGATATAGCCCCTGGGCGAGAGCGGCCCGTCCAGATCGTTGCTCTCCATGATCTCGTCGCCCACGAACACGTAGTTCCCCTCGCGGAACGCCGTGTGCGTGTTGCCCATGGCGTACTTGATGCTCGACACGAACGCGGGGTCGGTGGGCGTGCCACCGTGCGTGCCGGCGCCGACATCGAGGATCACGAGCCCGTCGTCCCAGTAGGAGAGGTAGGCGTAGCGGCCGTCGGCCCACACGTCGTGCAGGCTCTTGTCCTCCTCGCCCGGCCGGATCTCCCAACGCCCCGCGTGCTTTGGGTTCGTGGGATCGCTCAGGTCCAGGATGTTCATGGCGCTGGTGCCGTCGTTCACCGCGTAGACCACGTCGCCGTTGATCCACACGTTGTGGATGCCGGCCGTGAGGCTATCGGTGAGCTCGCCCATGATGGTGGGATGGGCCGGAGTCGCGAGGTCCAGCACCACCACGCCGTTGCGGCGGGTGCTGGCTCCCTCACGCGTGAGGATCGCCCAGCTGGCGTCGCCATTCACCTTGACGTCGTTAACGACGCGCCCGTCTACCACCACGCTGTCCATCAGCTCGATGTTGGCCGGGTCGGTCACGTCCCACACGTACATGCGGTTGCCGCCGCCCTCGGCGTGGGTGCCCGTGTAGGCGTAGTCGCGGCCATCCTTACCGGTGAACACCCACAGGTCACTGGTGGTCACGTCTGAGGGACCGTGCCGGCCCAGCAGCTCCACCGGCGTGGCGGGTGCCCGGGGCTCCACGGCCACGATCGCCTCCTGCGCGAGGCCGCCGGCGGTGACCATCACCTTGTACGTGCCGGGGTTCTCGGCCACGAACGCGCCGTCGGTGTAGATCTCGGCGCCCGCGGAATCCAGGCCGTGCACGCCGTAGGTCAGGGCGATACCCTCGACGGCTCGCCCGCGACCGTCCAGTGCCTTCACGTCGAAGTGCACCACGTCGCCGGTCCGCGTGCTGACGTACCCCGGAGAGATATCCAGCTGCCGCACCGGGTTCTCGACCACGCGCAGGGTGCGCCGGGCCGTGATGCCCTCCGTCGAGGCCATGAAGGTGACCTCGCCGGGTTGCGAGAAGCTGGCCACACCACCGGGGGTGACGGTCGCCACGCTGGGGGTCTCGCTGCGCCACGTGACCTCGGCCGCGAAATGCTCCGTGCCGTGGTCGGTCATCGCCTTCGCCTCGAGCGGGAAGGTCGTGCCGGCATAGGTCTCGAAGGCGGGGTCCATCATATCCACCCGTGCCACCGGCCAATCCTCGACCATGACCGCGAACTCGTCGAGCGAGTTCCATTGGAAGCCCGCCAAATCGTCGGGGACTTGCACCCAGATCGCAAACGCCGACTCGCCGGGGTTCACCCCCCACACGAGGTAGGAATCGGCGACGGAGTCCTTGACCGACCGCACGTCGAAGTGGTTCGACGCACGGGCGAGACCGAACTGCGTGCCCTCGACGCGCTGCCCATTGGCATCGATGAGGATGACGGTGAGGAGCAGGGTGTCGCCGCGGCTCATCGAGACTGCTTCGGGCTCGATCCGAACACCGGTCACGGTGAGGCCCAGCTCGAGCTGCTCGGCCGTGCCCTGCGGGACCTGCGCCGCTGCCGGCGCACTCCCGAGACACACACCCAGCACCGCCAAGGCGAAGACGAAACGTCGCTGCATCATGACTCCTGGAATGGGGGTACGCGCAAAAAAGTCGACGCAATCTATCGGCTATATAGACAAATGCCAGCCCTCGGAAGTTGCATCCGGCCTGGCTCCTCCCTCCTGGAGACACGTTGACCGTAAGCTATTGTGTTGCTACTATTGAGTTTACATCTCGTGGACAGAATCTCACTCCTGCGCGGTGTTGCGCTCCTCGGAGCGCTGGCGCTCCCCGGGGCCTCGCCGTTGGCCGCTCAGGGGGGACGGGTGGACGTGGCCTACGGCTGGTGGTGGCACGACACGCTGTCCACGACTTTCACCGCGGCCTACCAGAACCGGCTCCTCGGACCCTTCGGCTACGGCCTGGGCGTCTTCCACCTCGACGACTCCCGCTCGCTTCCCGACCGCACGATGACCGGAGGGGAACTCTCGCTCATGCTGGGCGGGGGAGGGGGGCTCTACGGTGTCGGCTCGGTCGCGCTGGGAATCGGACACACCGACGGCAACCTCGACGCGATATGGAGCGCTGGGGCGGGCTATCGGCTGAGCCTGTTTTCCGTGCTCTCTCTCGGCGCCGACGTGCGCTACCGCGTACAGGATCAGAGCGTGGGCGGCTTCTGGCAGCTCGATCCCAGCGACCGCAAGGGTTTCTCGCTCCAGGCGTTCGTGGCCCTCGGCGCCCCACGCGGAGGCAGCGGTGGAGGTGGGCGAGCAGAGCCGTCGCCCACCTTCGACCCGCCGTCGGAGTCGGAGCTGAACGGCGCGGCACACGACAACGGAGTGTCGGAGGAATCCGCTGGACTGGCGGTGTCGGTGGTGCAGACAGCGCTGGATGCCATGGGCACCCCGTACGAGTGGGGCGGCAGCGACGATAACGGCTACGACTGCTCCGGACTGATCCACTATGCCTACGCAGAGCATGGCATCCTCATCCCGCGGGTGAGCCGCGATCAGACGCGTACGGGTCAGCTGCTGCCCAAGCAGGTATCCGCCCTGCGTCCGGGCGACATCCTGGGCTTTGCCACGAACGGGGGTGGGGTGAGCCACGTGGGACTGTACGTGGGCGACGGCACCTTCATCCACAGCGCGACGAGCGGCGGGGTGAAGCTCTCCAGCCTCACCGCCACCGATCCCGAGAGCCGTTGGTGGCGCGACCGTTGGATCGTGGGACGCCGGATCCTGAACTAGCCCCGATGGCCTGGATCGAATGGGTACCCGAGGAGGAGGCCAGCGGTCGCCTCAGGGAGCTGTACGAGCGCCACGGCTCGCGCTTCGGGATCGACCACATCCTGAAGGTCCATTCCCTGAACCCCGAGTCCCTCGAGGGACACTACCGCTACTACGATCACATCATGCGGGGCCCGTCCGGGCTCTCCCTGGCGGAGCGGGAGATGATCGCCGTCGTGGTGTCCGCCGCCAACCACTGCCGCTACTGACTGCGGCACCACGGGGCGGGGCTCCGTCGGCACATGAGGGACGAGGCCAAGGTCGAGGCAATCGAGTCCGACTACCGCACCGCTCCGCTCACGCCGCGGGAACGGGCGCTGTGTGCGTACGCCATGAAGCTCACGCGGACACCCGAAGCCATGGAGGAGGCGGACGTGGAGGCGCTGCGCCACATCGGTCTCAGCGATGGGGAGATCCTCGACGCCTGCCAGGTGACGGCGTACTACAACTACGTGAACCGCATGGCGGACGGATTGGGCGTGGAGCTGGAGGCGTACTGGGAGCGGCTACGTCGGCCCAAGGGCAGCACGTAGGTCCCTTTCATTCCCTTGACACCCCTCCACGAGGAAGTATCTTTCCCATCCCTTGGCACTCGCTACAATGGAGTGCTAACACATATAAGTATCTGTCCCACAATGACTTAGGAAATAGGAGGCATCCGCATGGCCCCTGCCACCAAGGGCAAGTCCAAGCTGAAGCTCCAGCCCCTGGGCGACCGCGTGGTGGTCCGCCCGCTGGAGGAAGCCGAGGAGATGCGAGGCGGGCTGTACATCCCCGACACGGCCAAAGAGAAGCCGCTGCAGGGCGAGATCGTCGCCGTCGGGCCGGGCCGGTTCGAGAAGGGCGAGCGCATCCCGATGGAGGTGAAGGTCGGACAGAAGGTGCTGTACTCGAAGTACGCCGGCACGGACGTCCGCGTGGGCGACGAGGAAGTCCTCATCTGCACTTTGACGTCGACGCGCGCGGCGCGCTGAAGAGCGGCGTCGATCAGTTGGCCGAGGCCGTCAAGGTGACGCTCGGCCCCAAGGGCCGCAACGTCGTCATCGACAAGAAGTTCGGCAGCCCGACGGTCACGAAAGACGGTGTGACGGTGGCCAAGGAGATCGAGCTGGACGACCCCGTCCAGAACATGGGCGCCCAGATGGTGAAGGAAGTCGCGACCAAGACGTCCGACGTCGCCGGTGACGGCACGACCACCGCCACCGTGTTGGCGCAGGCCATCTACCGCGAGGGCCTCAAGAGCGTCACCGCGGGCATCAACCCGATGGCCATCAAGCGCGGCATCGACAAGGCGGTCGAGACCGTGGTTGCGGACCTGAAGAAGATCTCCGTCGAGACCGAGGGCAAGAAGGAGATCGCTCAGGTCGGCTCCATCTCGGCGAACAACGATCAGGAGATCGGCGACCTCATCGCCGACGCGATGGAGAAGGTGGGCAAGGACGGCGTGATCACCGTCGAGGAGGCCAAGGGTCTCGAGACGACGCTGGAGACCGTGGACGGCATGCAGTTCGACCGCGGTTACCTGTCGCCCTACTTCGTCACCGACCCGGAGAAGATGGAGGCCGCGCTGGAGGATGCCTACATCCTGATCCACGACAAGAAGATCTCGGCCATGAAGGACCTGCTGCCGGTACTCGAGAAGGTCGCGCAGACCGGCAAGCCGATGCTCATCATCGCCGAGGACATCGAGGGCGAGGCCCTCGCGACGCTGGTCGTGAACAAGCTGCGGGGCACGCTCAAGGTGTGTGCCGTGAAGGCCCCCGGCTTCGGCGATCGGCGCAAGGCCATGCTGCAGGACATCGCGATCCTCACGGGTGCGCCGAGCGTGATCTCCGAAGAGCTCGGCTTCAAGCTGGAGAACGCCGTGCTGAGCGACCTGGGACAAGCGAAGCGCATCGTGATCGACAAGGACAACACGACGCTCGTGGACGGCGCCGGCGAGCAGGACAAGATCCAGGGCCGCATCCAGGAGATCAAAGCGGCCGTGGACAAGAGCACGTCCGATTACGACAAGGAGAAGCTGCAGGAGCGGCTGGCCAAGTTGGCCGGCGGCGTGGCCGTGATCAATGTGGGTGCCGCGACCGAGACCGAGATGAAGGAGAAGAAGGCCCGGGTCGAGGACGCGCTCCACGCGACGCGCGCTGCGGTCGAGGAGGGCATCGTGCCGGGTGGCGGCGTCGCCCTCCTGCGGGCCCAGACGAAGCTCGAGAAGCTCACCGGCAACGACGACGACGAGAACGTCGGCATCGCCATCGTGCGCCGTGCGCTCGAGGAGCCCACGCGCATCATCGCGAGCAATGCTGGCGTCGAGGGCTCGATCGTGGTCGACAAGATCAGGAACAAGAAGGAGAAGAATTTCGGCTACAACGCGCAGACCGACACGTACGAGGATCTCGTGGCGGCCGGCGTGATCGATCCCACCAAGGTCACGCGGACCGCACTGCAGAACGCGGCGTCGGTCGCCGGCCTGCTGCTCACCACCGAGTGCGTGGTGGTCGAGAAGAAGGAAGAGGAGAAGATGCCTCCCATGCCGCCGGGTGGCGGGATGGGCGGGATGTACTAGGTGACAGCGCGACGCGAGCGTTGGCTCGGTCGCCTGCCGCGCAGGACGCGAGGCGCCCCGGAGGTCCGGGGCGCTTTGTCGTCCGGGGGCGTACCTTCGGGAAACGTCGGGTGTATATTCTCGCGAGCGAGGCGTCGGCAGCATGGCGTCCCACACCCTGCAACGATAACTTCGGCAACCATGAGTCCTGGCAATTCGGCAATCACCGTTGTAACCCTGCTCCTGGCACCGCCTGCACTGGCGGCCCAGACCGCCGACATCTCCGGAACGTGGGAGGTCGAAACGCCTGAAGGTCCGCAGACCGTCGTCGTGCGGCCGGACTCCTCGGCGAGCTTCGGCGACGAGATCGTGCGCTGGCGCACGATCGCCGACACCATCTTCATCGCGTTCGGGGACGAGTGGGTGGGATACAACTACGTGCTGCGCGGGAGGACGCTCACGCTCTCCGGCGGGGACCTCGAGGAGCCCTACGATCTCGAGCGCCTCGGCCCACCCTCTGCGCTTCCGGCTGGCGTCGAGGTGCCACCCGCACCGCCGATGCCACCCGGTACCACCAGAGAGTCGGAGCGCTGAGGAGGTACCCAGGGCCTCGATGACCGAACCACCCGCCGGCGCCCCGGGTTCGAATGCCGAGACGGCCACGCTGTCGCGCGACCTCTCCGACTTCCTGATCGAATTCTCGATCGCGCTCAACAAGCACGCCATGTACCCCGGCGGGCATCCGTCACTCGAGCCGGCGGTCGACCGCGTCGTAGAGCGCGTGGAGCCCCTGCTCGCGAGCCGCGGCACCCTCTCCCTCGGTGTGGCCCGCAAGCAGCTCGTGATCGAAGGCGTGGCAACCGAAGCCAAGAACCCGGTGCTCGCCGACCTCGCCGAGCGGTTGCATCGCCACCACCTCGGCGCCGTGAGCTTCCGCCGGGGCGTCCATCCGCAGGAGGTGGGCGACGCCATGAAGCTCCTCGCCGTGGAAGCCGAACGCAGCGGGCAGCCCCTCGGACTCGGCCCTCCAGAGCAACTGGCGGCGTGGCCCAATCTCCAGCTCTACCCCCTCACCTACGACCGCCTGGAGCTGAGCGACGAGGAGGAAGACGTCGGCGAGTCCAGCGAGCACCGCACGCGCGGCGCGCGGCTCTGGGTCGGGTTGGCCCGGGCTGCCATGGTGGAGACCGAGACGGATCAGGATGAAGAGACCGACGTCGATCCAGGGGCCGTCGCGCAGGCCATTGCGTCCCACCCGAAGACGACAGCCTATGACCAGGTCATCGTCGGGTACATGCTGCAGATCGCGGAGGAGCTGCGCTCCACCGGGGGCAGGGAAGCGATCGAGCTCAAGCAGCGGATGTCGAAGCTCGTCACCAATCTGGATCAAGAAACGCTCGACCGCCTGCTGGAGATGGGAGGCGATCGGGGGCAGCGCAAGCAGTTCCTGCTCAACGCGTCCCAGGGCGTCGCGGCGGATGCCGTTGTCGACATCGTCCACGCCGCGGCCCGGACGGAGCAGGAAGGCATCTCGCACTCCCTCATGCGCATGCTGCAGAAGCTCTCCCAACATGCCGAGGGCGGCAGCGGCCGCAGGCGCTCGGAGGCCGATTCCTCGCTGCGCGAGCAGGTGTCGGAGCTGATCCAGGACTGGGGCGGCGAGGACCCGAATCCTGATGAGTACCGCGAGGCACTGCAGCGCATGACGGGTGCCCGCTCGGTGTACGCCGTCTCCCCGGAGCAACGGTTCGCCCCCGAGCCCAAGCGCATCCTCCAGATGGCGCTGGAGGTCGATGCGCCGGGTGAGCCGGTAGACAGCGCCGTGGACCAGCTGGCGGCCGAGGGGGAGCTGAGCTGGATGTTGAGCGTCATCGATGAGGCGGAGTCCCCCAAGGTCACGGAGAACGTGTGGCACCGCGTCGGTACGCCCGAGATGGTGGGCCGCGTTGCCGCCGCCGAGCCCCTCGACGAGGAGACCCTGGATCTGCTGCTGCGCCGGGTCGGGCCCGACGGGGCCAAGCCGATGCTCGACGCGTTGTCGGAGTCGGAGTCGCGGCAGACCCGGCAGGCGTTGATCCATCGCATCGTGCGTCTGGGGTCGGTGGTCGGCCCCCCAGCGGCGGCGCGGCTCGATGATCCGCGAGGCCACGTGCAGCGCAACATGCTCACGATCCTCGCGGAGCTGCCCGAGCCGCCGGCGGGGTTCACCCCGGTGCCGTTTCTCAAGAGCGACGATCCCCGCGTGCGGCGTGAAGCCATCCGTATCATGCTCAGGGATCCCGGCGGCAGGGAGCGTGCCATCTGCCGGGCGCTGACAGACTCCGAGGACCGCACGGTCCGGCTCGGGCTGGCCGCCGCCCAGGAAGAATGTCCCGACACCGCGGTGTCGCTGCTGGCATCGCGGATCGAGGAAGGCGGGGATCGGGAGCTGCGCCTCCTGGCCGTGCGCACCTTGGGGAGCTCCCGCCATCCCCTGGCACTGCGGAAGCTGCTCGAGATCGCCGAACCCCGACGCTGGCTGTTCTGGACGAGGCTGCCGCCCAAGACGCCGGAGTACCTCGCGGCGCTCGCGGCACTGCGCCTGCGCCGCGACGATCCCCACACCGCGCGCGCGCTCGCGGCCGCCGCCAAGTCGAAGGACCCCGAGATCGTGCGTGTCGCCACGGCTGACGGAGAGGAGACCGCGTGACCCAGGCCGTTGCCTTCCTCAATGCGCTGGCCCAGGGACTCTCCACGCTGGGGCTCTACCCGCCGGGACACACCTCGCGGGAGCGTGCTCTCGATCTGGTGTACGAGCGCCTCCTCGATCTGCTGAACGAGGACGAGCGGCCGGAGTTCTCGTTTCTCGGGGACGAGGTGGTGTACGGCAACATTCCGCTCACGGAGATGCGCGCCTGGGAGTGGAGCCAGCGACTGGCAGATGCCGGTATCCAGCGGCTCCAGTTCGACCGCACCGCGACGCGAGAGGAGCTGGAAGACTTCCTCGGCGAGACGCTGGCGCGCCTCACCCTGCAGTTCATCGATTCCTCGGAAGCGCGCCAAATGCGGCCCAGCGGTATCCGCTTCGGGGTCCTCGGCATCCGCGGCGCCGACGAGCTGAAGCAGGATGAGATCGCAACGGCCGCGCTCTCCTACAGCCTCCGGGAAGAAGCCGACACCATCCGATGGATGCACCAGGAGGTCTCTCAGGACAAGGGCTTGCCCCTCGCGGAGGCCGAGACGGTGGTCCGCGCTCTCACCGTGGCGATGCACGGCGATCAGCAGATGATGATGCCGTTGCTCAAGCTGCGGCACTTCGACGAGTACACGACCACCCACTCCCTCAACGTCTGCGTGCTCACGATGGCGCTCGCCGAATGGCTAGGCCTGGGTGCGCGTGACGTGCGCGCCTTCGGCATCGCTGGCCTGCTACACGACATCGGCAAGGTGCGGGTGCCGTCCGAGGTGCTCAACTGGAAGGGGAAGTGGGGGGACCGCGAGCGGGACATCATGAGGCGCCATCCTGCCGACGGGGCCCGCATCATCATCACGTCAAGCTCCGACCTCGATCTCGCGGCTGTCGTGGCATACGAGCACCACATCATGATAAACGGGGGCGGCTACCCCTCGTTCAGGTACACGCGGGACTGCCACCGGGCCAGCAAGCTGGTGCACGTGTGCGACGTGTACGACGCCTTGCGCAGCAATCGTCCCTATCGGGACGCCTGGCCCGCACAGAAGGTGCTGGCCTACCTGGAAGAGCGTTCCGGCCTCGAGTTCGACGGAGAGGTGTCCCACGCGTTCACGCAGATGATACGGGAGTGGGAGCCACAGGCAGCGCACCTCACCGAGGACGAGCCGCTGCCGCTGGACTAGTCGAGGCCGTCGAGCGCGTACTGCTCCGCGTTCACCGCGAACGGGATCAGCGGTGCCCCCTGTGCCGCGACCAGCACACTTCCCCGAAACCCTCGGCGTTTCAAGGCGCTCTCGACGACAGCCTTGGCAAGCTCCGGCTTGTTGCATCGGTCACTGAGATGGGCCAGCACCACGGTGTGGAGCCCGGGGTGCCACAGCTCGGTGAGCAGTTCGGCGGCCTCCCGGTTGGAGAGGTGACCGCCGGGTCCGGCGATCCGCTCGCGCACCGCTGCGGGGTAGGGACCGGTGCGCAACAGCAGATCGTCGTGATTCGCCTCCAGAATGAGGCAGGTGGCCTCTTGCAGGAGGTAGCGTACCTGCGCCGTCGGTCGGCCGAGATCGTAGGCGATCCCCACGCGCTCGCCCGAGCGCGATTCGCCGAGCAGCAAGGCCACCGGTTCTCGCGCATCGTGGCTGGTGCGGCACGCCCGCACCACGAAGGGTCCGATGGTCACCGCCTCGTGCGTAGGAAGCGGAGCGGTCTCGACACCCGCCATGTGGTCCTGCAGCGCGGCCAGGGTTCCGGCCGATCCGTACACCGCGCACCCGCCGCGCCGTGCGATCGCGGCAGCACCCCGCGAGTGATCGCCGTGCTCGTGTGTGAGCACCACCCCTTCGAGCCGCTCGAGATCGACGCCTGCAACGTCGGCCCGCTGCTTGAGCGTGCGGGAGCTGAAGCCGGCGTCGACAAGGACGGTGCGGCCGCGGCTGCTCACGGCGATCGCGTTGCCGCGACTGCCGGAGCCGAGCACCGCGACCCTCATCCGGTAACGGCGTGCTGGTAGATCCGCTCCAGGCTGGCGCGGATGCCATCGGTCATCGCGACCTGGCGGCGCGGCATGATCCGGGTGGCAACGGTGAGGAACCCGTCGCGGTTGACGGTTTCCCCATCGAATCCCCAGGCAAAGGGCGGCACGTACGTGGGAGGCTGCGGCCGGCCGAACACATTGGAGCCCGCCCCGACCACGGTGCCCGTGTTGAGCATCGTGCCAATCGCCGTCTTGGCGTGGTCGCCGAACAGCGTGCCGACGTTGAGCCGTCCCGTCTCGATGCGCTCGCCGGCCACGCTCAGGTGAATGGAGCCGTACGTGTTCTTCAGGTTGGACGTGGTGGTCCCCGCGCCGAGATTCACCCAGCGGCCGACCACCGAATGTCCCACGAAGCCGTCGTGGGCCTTGTTTGCGTATCCCAGAAAGACCGTGCTCTGGAGCTCGCCGCGCACCTTGCTGCGCAGGCCGATGCTGCAGCGCGTCACCTCGCCGCCGAACACCTCGCAGCCGGGTCCAACGTATACCGGACCCTCGAACCGCGTCCCGCCCTTGACGTAGGTGTGTTGCTCCAACACGACCGCGCCGTGCCGCACGTCGAACACCACCCCCGGCTCGACGGCCGCGCCGAGCAGCACCACGTCGCTCGGATCGCCGATCACCACGCAGCCGTCGGGAACCCGATCGCCCGGCTCGTGCGTGAAGTCCGCGGCGTCGGCCACGAGCAGGTGCTCGAGGGCCGTGATGAGGTCGTAGCTGCCGTGCAACAGCATCCCGTCCAGCTCGACCTCGGCACCAAACTCGGCTCCGGGCTCCCAGCACGCGCCTTCGGGCACCCACCAGCCCACCGTCTCGCCGTCGTTGACCAGGCGTGCCGTGCTCGCGGGAAGGTCCGGCCCCACGCCGGACGGGGCGAAGTCGGACCGTCCCACCAAAGCCGGTCCCTCGACCGGCTCGACCCCCTGCACGGGGGGCACACCGTCCTCGGCGAATCCGTATAAGTGCTCGGGGCCGAAGATCCCGTTGGCCTCGGTCTTCGCGACGGCCTCCCAGCGCTCTCGAACGAGCCACGCGCCCGCCCGCAACTCAGCGACCGGGCGACAATCCGCGAACGGGAACCAGGCAGCCGGGGCGTCCGGCTCGAGCAGGTAGAGACTGATCATGAGGACACGTCCCGCACCGCGGGTGGCAGGGACTCGAGCAGCGATTTGAGATGCGCCGCCCGCTCGCGTGTGGTCACGAGCGTGACTCCGTGGGCGCGCACCACCACCAGGTCCTGCACGCCGTCCGCCACCACCGGACCGTCGTCAGCCCAGAGAATACAGCGCTTCGCGTCGCGCGCCACCGTGTCACCGACGGTGACATTGTCGCCGGCGTCGGTCACTCGCACCCGCGCCAGCGCCGCCCACGTTCCCACGTCGTCCCACGGGAAGTCCCCGGGAACGACAGCGACCCGACTGCTGCGCTCGAAGTGGGAGAGGTCGACGGCGATTGGCGTGACCACACCGAAGAACCCCGTCACGTCGCCGTCCCCAAGACGCTCCACGTGGGGCGCAATCTCGGGTGCCACCGTATCCGTTTCGGCGAAGAAGCGTCGCGCCGTCCAGGCGAACAGCCCACTGTTCCACAGCGCCCCTTGCTCGATCAGCGCCGTGGCCCGCGCTGCATCGGGCTTCTCGATGAATCGTGCGACCTGTCGCGCATCGCCCCCGAGCGACTCGCCAGGCTGGATGTAGCCGTACCCCGTGTCCGGACGGGTGGGCACGATGCCCACCGTCACGAGCACGTCATGCTGCTCGGCCACCTCGAGCGCACGGACGGCCGTCCTGCCAAAGGCATCGTCATCTCCCACGAACCAGTCGGCGTGCAGCGAGAGCACCGCCGCGTCGGCGTCGCGGTCGCGCGCGACCGCCGTCGCCCAGGTCAGGGCAGGGCCCGTTGAGGCCGCCCGGGGCTCGCCCAGCACGTTGCCGCTGGGAAGCTCGGGGAGCAGCGCTCTGGTCTGATCCACATATGGCGCACCCGTCACTACCAGCACGTGCTCGGGGGGAATCACCCCGCCGAGGCGCGCGACCGCCTCGACCAGCAGCGGCCGGTCTCCGGCCAGCGAGAGGAATTGCTTCGGCTTGGAGGGTGTCGACAGCGGCCAGAAGCGCGTGCCCGACCCGCCCGCCAACACCGTAGCCCACCGACTCATGGTGTGCTCCTCACGCGCTGGTCGTCAGCGATGGAACGGGGAGCAGGACGACGCGTGGGCCGCCGCACTGCGGGTTACAGGAGTTCGGCGATGGCTGCGCGGTGTCGCTGCAGCTCGTACAGGAGGCCGCCGACGTTCGTGCCTCCCTTGATGAACACGGTGAGAAGGGTCTCCGGTGTGATCTCGCTGACCAACGCGAGGCCCTGGTCGTACTCCACGATGCCCATGCCGAATCCGCCTCGCTCGGCCGCTGCCCCGAGTCGGCTGCACGCCGTCACGACCGACGGAACCAGCGCCGCCAGCCCGTCCGGGTCGAGGCCGTCGGCAATATGCGCATCGATCGTGAGACCGTCGCGACCGAGCACGATCACCGCGTCGACGCCCTCGCGCTGCCCCAACGTCTGCACCACGTCCCGGATTGTCGGCATCGCGGCCAAGCTAGGCGCGCTCTCGAGTGAAGTCAAGCGAACGCGGCGGCTTGACCGACCCCCGAGTGCTCAGTAGAGTTCGATCATCTCCCATGACTCGTATATTGTTGTCGCGTAGTTGGTTGGGCGTCGTGGCCGCGACGCTGCTCGGCAGCGTCGCCGGTTGCGGCGAGGACATTGGCCTACCGCCTCCGACCTTCGAGAACGTGGTCGACACGAGCACGTTCTATGCCCTCTCCGGCACACCGGTCTGGGAGCCGAGTGCCATGGACGTCGTGCGCGGTTTGCTCGTGCGGCTCGACCTCGGTGATTCGTTCGACTTCGCATTCGACATCGACGCGACGGCTGGGGCACTGCTGCTGACCGCCGCCATGCTCGGCAGCCGCACCGAGGCCGGCATCGCCCCTCAATCGGTACCGTTCGACTCCGTGCTCACGGCTCCGGAGGAGGGGTACGTGATCGACAGCGTCGTGCCCATCAAGGTGGGCGACGTGTTCGTCGCCCGTTCCCGCTTCACTCAGGATGGCTGCCAGGTAGCCGCGCAGCTCCCGCGCTATGGGAAGTTCGAGGTGCTGGCCATCGATCCCCAGACACGCACCGTGGACTTCAAGCAGCTGCTCAACGGCAACTGCGGATACCGCGACCTCCAGCCCGGCCTCCCCGTCAACTGATCCCGTGATCGACCTCCGCCTCCTCCGCGAGTCGCCCGACTCCATTCGGGCGGCGCTCGCGCGCCGGGGTGGCAAGGCCGACGAGACGCTGGACCAGGTGCTGCGACTCGACGAGGAGCGGCGCAGCCTGCTGCAGCGCACCGAGAAGCTCAAGGCAGAGCGCAACCAGGCGTCGGAGGAAGTTGCCCGACGCAAGCGGGAGCAGATCGAGGCTGCGGACCTGATCGCCGAGCTCAAGGGGGTGAGCGATACGATCAAAGAGCTCGATCAGCAGGTCCGTGCGGTTGAGGAGGGCCTCGAGCAGCACATGCTGTTGCTTCCCAACCCTCCCCTCGCGGAGCTCCCCGACGGTGACGAATCGGCCAATGCGGTGGTGCGCAGCTGGGGAGAGCCTCCCTCGCTCGGGTCTTCCCCGAAGCCCCATTGGGAGCTCGGCGAGGCTCTGGGCATGCTCGACCTGCCGCGCGGTGCGAAGATCTCGGGCAGCGGGTTCCCGCTGTTCACCGGCATCGGCGCGAAGCTGGGCCGGGCACTCGTGAACTTCATGATCGACTTACACACCACCGAGCACGACTACGTGGAGGTCGGCCCGCCGTATCTCGTGAATCGCGACGCCGCGCTGGGAACGGGACAGATCCCCGACCTCGAGCACAACATGTACGTTACCGAGGACGGCCTGTACCTCATTCCCACGGCCGAAGTCCCGCTGACCAACCTGCACGCCGCCGAGATCCTGTCGGCCGACGCCCTGCCACGAGGCTACGTTGCGTACACGCCGTGCTTTCGGCGTGAGGCGGGCGCCCACGGGAAGGACACGCGCGGGCTGATCCGCGTACACCAGTTCGACAAGGTTGAGTTGGTGCGGTTCTGCGAGCCGGAGACGTCCCCCGCGGAGCACGAGAAGTTGCTGGCGCACGCGGAGGCCGTGCTGCAACGGCTCGAGATCCCCTACCGCGTGGTGTTGCTCGCCGCCGGCGACGTCGGGTTCGCGAGCGCAAAGACCTACGACCTGGAGGTATGGGCCGCCGGAGTCGAGGCCTGGCTCGAAGCATCGAGCGCTTCGACCTGCACCGATTTCCAGGCACGCCGGGCGAACATCCGATACCGACCGCGCCCGGACGCGAAGCCGGCATTCGTCCATACGCTCAACGCGTCCGGTGTGGCCCTGCCGCGCACGATCATCGCGTTGCTGGAGAACAATCAGGAAGAGGATGGGAGCGTGCGCATCCCCGAAGCGCTGGTGCCGTACCTCGGCACCGATCGTCTGACTCACGGTGAACGCTCGTAGGATCGCGGCACAGCTCCGGCGGGCTGGACCGGAGATCGTCCTCGCGCTGGTAGTGGTCGTCGTCGGGGTGTCCCTTTGGCAGGCGTGGGCGGTGGTGAATCACCTGCGCGTGGAGGCGCGCGAAGCCTCCCGCATCTACGCCCGCATTACGGCCGCGCTCGCGGATCCGACCCCGGGTGTCGATACCGAGACGCTGTTCGACCTCGTCTCCGAGATTACGGCGAGCGGCATCCCCCTGGTCGTCACCGACACCTTCGGACAGCCCACGGCGGTGGCAAATCTCCCCATGGAGCTCACGCCGAACGACTCGCGCCTGGGGGATTACATCCGCGAGCTCGACCAGGCAAACCCGCCGATTGCCGTGCCAGGCATCGGACAGCTCCACTTTGGGGCCCACCCCGCCCAGCGGCGGCTCACCCGACTCACCTTCTTCCAACTGGGGCTGCTCGTCGCGGCGATCGCCGTCGGCATCTGGGCGTACCGCAGCGCGGTAACGCGGGACCGGAATCGCCTGTGGGTCGCCATGGCGAGGGAGTCGGCACACCAGCTCGGGACGCCGCTGATGAGCGCGGGCGCCTGGGTGGACCGCCTGGAGGACGGCGCGACGCCCTCGCCCGAGATCGCCGATCACCTGCGCAACGACCTGGAGCGGTTACACCGCGTGGCGCAGCGGTTCGAGCGCATCGGGCGACCCGCCCGTCGCGACCAGGTGGGTCTGGGAACCATGGCCGAGCGCATTGCCGCGTACTTCGAGCCGCGCCTACCGCGTCACGCCCATTCCATCGCCATCGTGGTGGATGCGCCAGCGGCGGGACCCAGCATCACCGGCGATGCGGTGCTTGTCGAGTGGGCGCTGGAGGCCCTCGTGCGCAACGGGGTCGATGCCCTGAGCGGTCGCGGCGGGACGATTCGGGTCACGGTCGAGGACAAGGGCGACCACGCCCGCATCCAGGTCGCCGACGACGGGCCCGGCATTCCCCCCGAGGTCCGCGCCAACCTGTTCGAGCCGGGCGTGACGACCAAGTCCGGTGGGTGGGGGATTGGCCTCGCCCTCGCGCAGCGCATCGTGGAAGACGTGCATGGGGGACACATCGAGATTGCGCCCTCCACGACGGGAGCGGTGTTCGTGGCCGAGCTTCCCGTTGCCGCCGAGGGCGAGCGTGGTGACTGACGTCTCGCTAAATGCCGAGCAGCGACGGGCCGTCGAGTATCGGGACGGCCCGTTGCTGGTGCTGGCCGGGGCCGGCTCCGGGAAGACCCGGGTGCTCACGACACGCGTGGCCCATCTGGTGAGTGCGCACGGGGTGCGGCCGGAGCGCATCCTCGCCGTGACCTTCACCAACCGGGCGGCCGGTGAGATGCGGCGTCGCGTGGCGGCGCTCCTGGGTCGGGAGCCCGCCGGCCTGTGGATCGGCACCTTCCACTCCCTCTGTGCCCGGCTGCTGCGCCGCGAGGCGCACCGCCTCGGGTTCACACCCCAGTTCTCCATCTACGACGAAGACGATCGCCTCGCGCTGATCAAGCGACTGCTGGAGCGCGGCGGGTACGCGCCCCGCTCGTTCCCACCCCGCCACATTCTCTCCCTCATCTCCGCATCGAAGAACCGGCTGGTCACGGCGGAAGAGATGGGTGCCGCCGCCGAGGACCGGGTGGCGCGCGCGGCCGCCGAGATCTATCACGAGCTCGACAAGGCGCTGGCGGTCGCCAACGCCATGGACTTCGACAACCTGTTGCTGCACCCGCTCACGCTACTGCGTGAGCATCCCGACCGACTCGCGTTCTACCAGCAACGGTTCGACTCCGTGCTGGTGGACGAATTCCAGGATACGAACCGGGCACAGTATCTCCTCGTGCGGCACCTCGCCGCTCGGCACCGCGACGTCTGTGTGGTGGGAGACGACGACCAGTCGATCTACACATGGCGTGGCGCCGACGTGCGCAACATGCTCGACTTCCAAGATGACTTCTCCGACGTGGAGCTCGTTCGGCTCGAGGAGAACTACCGCTCCACCCAAGTGATCCTGGACGCCGCCAACGGTGTCATCGCCGAGAACGAGCGGCGGCTCGGCAAGACCCTCTTCACGTCGCGGCAGGGCGGGCACCCGCTGGTGCTGGTGGCCTCGGCCGACGAACGGGACGAGGCGGAATGGGTGGCCCGGGAGTTCCGCGAGAGCATGGCATCCGAGCACTTCGTGTACGGTGACATGGCCGTGCTGTACCGGACCAACGCGCAGTCGCGAGCGTTCGAGGACGCGTTCCGCCGGGCAGCCATTCCGTACCGTGTGGTGGGCGCGGTGAGCTTCTACGCGCGGCGCGAGGTCAGGGACCTACTGGCCTACCTGCGGCTGGTGACGAATCCCAGCGACGACGAGGCGTTTCTCAGGGCCGTCCAGGTGCCGCGTCGGGGCCTCGGACTCGGAAGCCTGCGCACCCTGCAGCAGTCCGCCGCGCAGTGGGGCAAGCCGCTGCTCGCCACGGCAGGCGTCGCCGACCGGGTGCTGGACCTCAGGCCCCAGGCCAAGCAGGGGTTTCAGGAGTTCGCGCAGCTCATGGCAAGCTTCCGCTCAATGCTTCCCGAAGCCAGCCCTGCCACGCTCCTCGAGGAGATCATCACGCGCATCGAGTACGAGGCACACCTGCAACGCGAAGGGTTCGAGGGAATCGAGCGGATGGAGAACGTGCGGGAGCTGACAGCGGCCGCTGCAGAGTGGTCCGAGGAGATCGAGAGCGACGAGGCGGGCTCGGTCGTGGAACAGTTCCTCCAGAGCACCGCCCTTACGTCCCCGGAGGGGGAAACCGACGGCGACGCGCAGGGCGTCACCCTGATGACCGTACATACGGCCAAGGGACTCGAGTGGCCCGTGGTGCTCCTGGCCGGCATGGAGGATGGCCTCTTCCCACTGAGCCGAGCCCTTGATACGCCGGACGGTGTGGAGGAGGAGCGCCGTCTCGCCTACGTGGCCCTCACCCGCGCCCAGGATCGCGTGTACGTCACCTGGGCTCGCGCTCGCCGCCGGGGCGGGCAGTTGCTGCCGGGCGCACCGTCCCGCTTCCTCGACGCTCTCCCAACGGAGCTCGTGGAGGAGCGGCGCACCAGCGGTGTGTTCGGAGGGGAGCTGTACCGCAAGCCGGCGTTTGCCTCCTGGTTCGCGCTCGACGACGGCGATGCTACCGAGGAATCACAGGACACGCCGCGCTACGTGAAGGGCGAGCGCGTGTTTCACCGCAAGTTCGGCTCGGGATCGATCCAGGGGCTGTCGGGGCAAGGACGGGACCTGAAGGTGACGATCCTGTTCGACGACGTAGAGGTGGGACAGAAGCAGCTGCTGGTTGCCTACGCTGGGCTGGGGCGCGACTTCGAAGGCGCCTGAGGCTCGATCCGGTCCCACCACGGCCGCTGGGCGCTCGATGTCTCCCAAAACGACAGACCATAATCGGGAAGACCGAAGTGCTCGGCTGCGAGCCCGCTCAACGTGTCGTAGTCACCCGGCATCCGGTTGCGAACCACATCCAACCGCATGCGCTTCGCGAGGTTGAGCGACGCTTCGCCGGCGGGGTCGAGCTTCCGCACCATTCCCTCACTTTCGCTCAGGAGCTCCATCACGAGCTGATACGAGATGCTCATGTGCCGGTCGACCATGTGGTCCGTCAGATCCCAACGGCTCTTCTGGGCGATGATCTGGAAGGCCCGCTGCCAACTCTGGGTCTCGGTCAGGCCCACCATGCCGCGGAACAGCCGGCGGCTGGTGCGCACGGAGAAGATGGTCGGCGCCAGGATGCGGTCGAGGTGCGCATCGGCACTCGTGTGATCCATCCGGATGACGTCCATCGCGGTGCGCGCGTACTGCTCCCCCAGGTGGGTCTCGAAGCGGCTCTCCCAGTACGAGTGTCCCAAGGCGATGGTCGAGGACGCGACCACGAGCTGGCCCGGCACAAAGTAGTTGTGCGCCACCGTGTCGGCCGCCAGATGGGAGAGGTAGCCGAGGCCGAACACCCTGAGGGCGTCCGTCTCCGCGCGCTGGAAGATCTCCTGGCCGACGTGCCACGAGTGACAATGCCGACCCACCGGGGCGTACTTCTTCGCAATCGAGGTGTCCGCGGCGATGTTGCCGTACAGGAAGTCGTAGGGAAAAGCCCGCACCAGATCGGCGATCGCCGCGGGGAGGTGCGCCAGGTTGGCGAGGACGGATTCACCCAGGAAGATGTGGGTGCCGGGGGTCCAAGCGTGAGCGAGGCTGGGACACAGGACAAGCCCCGCGACGGCCAGGGCCGCCGCGAGCGTGAAACGGCGTACGTTCACCCGCTAGCGGCCTCGGCGGAGAAAGGCGCGCTTCATCGCGCGGAACACACTCGCCCCACGCCGTGTGGTGCGCAGCGCCGCGGCCACGTCCAAGGCCGTTTCCTCAATCTCGTACTGCAGCACGTCCACCAGGGCATCCAGATCCTGCAGACGCTCCTCCGTACGGCCTATCAGGTGCTCCAGACGATCCCGCAGCTCGTGCGACGCGCCGATGAACCCGTCGGCCTCCTTCCGCACGGAGGCGACGACCCCGGAGGCGTCATCGACCATCGAGCGGACGGACTGGAGCACCGGCCGCGCGTCGCGCTCGAGCGATTCCGCGACCCGCTCCAGCACGGCCCGCAGACCCGACATATGGCGGATCGCGGCCAGCGCTGCCGCACCCACCGCCAGTGCCACGACGGCGATAACTGCGGTTGAAATGGCCGTGACGACCTCGGCCCAGTTCATGGGCTCTCCCTCCTCTACCTTGGCTCAGCTCAAGCTAACGCGCATCACTCGGACCCGCTCGGAAGCTCATCCGCCAACCCGACGACACGGGAGACCGGGACCGTGAACACGATGCCCGTCCCGGGACCCTCCAGCTCTCCCAGCAGCCCCTGCAGCATATCGATCACGGCCTGCAGCTTCTCGGGAGAGTCGATCACCGAAAAGATCATCGTATTGTGGGGGCGCGACTGCTGCAGCAGCGACTGGAGGCCCGCGACCACTGGCACCCCGTTCGTCACGAGGCGGCCCATCCCCTCACTGTTCACAACGGTGGCGCCGGTAATACCCAGCTCCAGGAAGCCCGAGAGGATCTCGTCGAGCCTCTCTTCCCGGTTTATCACGCAGACGAGGAGTTCCATGACCTTCGACAATCCCCTGGGAATGGGCCAATCGGGAACGAACGCGTCGCGAACCACCGCCGCGAACCACCGCGACGCAACGCCCAAGATAATCCAGAGCGCTGGTTCGGTGTCAAGCGAGCCGCTTGCGCGTCGCATCGGGGACCCGTATGGTACGCCGCACATGTCCGAGTGCTTCCGTGTCACCGGCGGCGCGCCGCTCACCGGAACCGTGCGACCGTCGGGCAACAAGAATGCGGCGTTGCCCATCATCGCGGCGACGCTGCTCGCCGAGGGCCCCAGCGAGCTGTCCAACGTCCCGCGCATTCGCGACGTCGAGTCGCTGCTGCGGCTTGCCGCCGACCTCGGCGTGGAGTCCAGCTGGACCGGCGACCACGAACTGCGCATCGATCCGTCGGGCATCAAGGCAAAGCGCCTCGACCCCGAGCTCTGCGCGGGGATCCGCGCCTCCATCCTCCTCGCCGGCCCCCTGCTGGCACGCCTGGGGGAAGTGACCTTGCCGCCCCCCGGTGGCGACGTGATCGGGCGGCGTCGGCTCGACACGCATTTCCTCGCTCTCGAGCACCTCGGGGCGCACGTGGAGATCGGTGCCGACTACCACTTGGAGGCCAAGCACCTCGAGGGCGCGGAGATCTTCCTCGACGAGCCGAGCGTGACCGCGACCGAGAACGCCTTGATGGCGGCGGCGCTCGCGAGGGGGCGGACGGTGCTGCACAACGCTGCGAGCGAGCCCCATGTTCAGGACTTGGCCCAGGCGCTGACCGCGATGGGAGCGCAGATCGACGGGATCGGCACCAATCGGCTGACCGTGGAGGGACAGCAGTCGCTGCAGGGCGCCCAGTTGGAGATCGGTCCGGACCACGTGGAGATCGGCAGCTTCATCGGGCTGGCCGCCGTCACTAACGGGGAGCTCGTCATCGAAGGCATCCGCCCAGACGACCTCCGCGCCATCCTGCTCAACTTCGAGCGCCTGGGAGTACGGCCGCGGTTCGACGGAGACACACTGCTCGTGGAGACCAACCAGGAGCGCCGCATCCGGCCCGACCTCGGCGGTCACATTCCCAAGATCGAGGATGGTCCGTGGCCCGCGTTCCCGGCCGACCTCACATCCATCGCGGTGGTGGTCGCGACCCAGTGTGAGGGGATGGTCCTGGTATTCGAGAAGATGTTCGAGTCGCGCCTCTTCTTCGTGGACAAGCTGGTGGGCCTCGGCGCGCGGCTGCTCCTGTGCGATCCGCACCGCGTGGTGATCTCGGGCCCCTCGCCACTCACCGGCGGTGTCGTGGAGAGCCCCGACATCCGGGCCGGGATGGCCATGCTGCTCGCCGCCCTGGCCGCGGAGGGGCAGAGCACGATCCACAACATCAAGCAGATCGACCGGGGCTACGAGCGGATGGACGAACGGCTGCGGCAGCTCGGGGCGCAGATCGAGCGCGTGGAGCTGGCGCCGCGGTGACCGAGACGGCCGCGCGCGTGCTGGCCGAGCGGGCCGTCGCCAGCGGTGGCGTAGCCCGGTATGAGCTCGCGGAGTGGAGCGCGGAGTACGGCATCGCCGCCGGCGTCACCGCCCGGGACCACGAGTTCGACCTGAGCCTCTGGTCGGACACCCCTATTGGCACAGCCATGGGCCGGTGGCAGGCCCTGCGACACGCGGTGGGAGCGGGGTTCGAGGGGGTGGTGGTGAGCCGCCAGGTGCATGGGACCGGGCTGGGCGTGTACCGGGAACCCGCGTCGGGGTTTCTCATCCGCGAGGGTCTGGACGGCCACGTGTCGGCGGCTGCGGGATTGCTGCTGGCGGTCACGGTAGCGGACTGCGTTCCCGTGTACCTGGTTGATCCCGGAAGCGGCGCGCTCGGGTTGTTGCATGCGGGCTGGCGCGGAGTGGCCGGCCGGATTCTCGAGCGCGGCATCGAGACACTGGGCGAGGTGGCGCCTACCGTACCGGCAAACCTCGTAATGCATTGCGGTGTAGGGATTTGCGGTAGCTGCTATGAAGTCGGCCCCGAGGTGTCGGAGGCCGTATTGGGACAGGCGGGGCCCGAGCGCACCCTGCTGGATCTGCGCGACGTGCTCACGACCCGGGCGCAGGCGCTCGGGGTCGGGCGGGTCACCACCAGCCCCTGGTGCACCGCCCACGACCACGATCGGTTCTACTCACACCGCCGCTCCCGGGGGGCCGACGGCCGCATGGCGGCGTATCTGGGTCGGGTACCGGCTTGAGCTAACGGCCAAGCGGGGCTAGATTGCGGTGACATGGTGCGGGCGTAGTGGGCCCGCGTTTTTTTTTGAGCACATGAACGACACCCTGGCGGCATTGACCGCGGAGATCCGGTCCCGGGTCGAGGACCTCGGCTACGAGTTGGCCGATATGCGCAAGCGTGGGTCCACCAAGCGGGTCGTGTTGCAGATTCGAATCGACCGACCCGACGCGACGCCCGGGCACGGCATCACCATTGAGGAGTGCACCTCGGTGAGCCGGGCGCTGGAGGCGTGGATCGACCAGGAGCAGAAGCTGGGCGCCCGCTACGCGCTCGAGGTATCGTCGCCCGGCGTTGAGCGCCCGGTTCGCTGGCGCGAGCACTGGGAGCGCTTCACAGGCCGCGACGTCCATGTGAAACTGTCGGGCCGGGCGCGGATGCGCGCCACCATCGTGCGGGTATTGGAAGACACCGACGCCGTCGTGCTGCGACTCGCCGACGGCAACGAAGAGATGACCGTGCCGTTGGACGAGGCGCGCGACGCCACCCTGGCTGTCGACTGGGAGGCCATTGAGCGCTCCATCACCCGCGGACGAACGACCAAGCAGGCAAAGGAGTAGGAATGAGCACTCCCGCCGGGATCATCGGGGCACTGCGGGAACTGGCCACCGCGAAGCAGCTCGAACGCGATGAGCTGGTCGACTTGCTACGGGACGGCATCCATGCCGCCCTGGTGAAGCGCTACGGCCCCAACGTGCGCGCCGAAATCGAGATTGACGACCTCAAGGGCGGCATCCGCGTGACGGCGTTGAAGGACGTGGTGGAGGAGGTCGAGGATCCCAGTTCGCAGATCTCTCTCGAGGATGCTCGGTGGGAGGACCCCGACTTCCAGCCGGGCGACGTGCTGGAGGAGGAGGTGCCGTTCGAGGCTTTCGGGCGGCTGGCCGTCCAGGCCGCAAAACAGCGCATCATCCAGCGGGTGCGGGAAGGGGAACGATCCCGCATTCGCGACGAGTTCGGACACAAGGTCGGCGAGCTGGTCTCGGGCGAGGTGCAGCAGATCGAGCGCGGTCGCCTGGTCATCATGCTCAATCGGTTCCGCGAGGCCGAGGCGCTGATCCCATACCGGGAGCAGAACCCACGGGAGCACTTCCATCAGGGTGACGCAATCCGGGCGGTGCTCAAGCGGCTGGAGGAGACCCCCAAGGGCCCTCGCCTGATCCTGTCGCGCGCCGACCCGATGTTCGTCGAGGCCCTGTTCAAGCTGGAGGTGCCGGAGATCCAACAGGGCATCGTGGAGATCCGAGCCGCCGCCCGCGAGGTGGCGAGCCGCACGAAGATCGCCGTGGTGAGTAGGGACGACTCCATCGATCCGGTCGGGGCCTGTGTCGGCATGAAGGGCAGCCGCGTGCAGGCGGTGGTAAACGAGCTCGGCGGCGAGCGGATCGATATCGTGCCGTGGTCCCCCGACCCGGAGCGGTTTGCGAAGCTGGCCCTCGCCCCGGCGCGGGTCTCGCGCGTGTTCTCGGACGCCGACTCCAAGACGATCCAGGCGATCGTGGACGAGGACCAGCTCTCGTTGGCCATCGGACGCAACGGGCAGAACGTGCGCCTCGCGTCCGAGCTCACCGAGTGGAAGATCGACCTTTACTCCAGCCGCGAGTGGCTGGAGCGGGGCGGTGAGGGACCGCTGTTCGCGCCGCTGGAGCCGGAGGACGAGCTGGTGGCCGACGTGCTGCTCAATGAGCTCAAGGGAATGCCGCCCGACCTGGTGGAGACCCTCGATGCCACGGGCCGCAAGACGCTGCGGGACATCCTCGATCTGGAGCGGGAGGACGTGGAGAAGATCGAAGGCATCACGACGGAGCAGGCGGACGTCCTCATGGCGTTCCTCAGCGAGCTCACCGAGGAGAACAGCGAGGCAGCCGAGGAGGCGGCGGCGGCGGAAGGGAACGAAGGGGCGGAGAGCTCCGAGTCGAAGGAGACGCCGGCGGCGTGATGACCGATGCGCAGCTCGGCCTGCTGGGCTTGGGTGCGCGCGCCGGCAGTGTGGTGATCGGCACGGGGGGCGTACGGACCGCCCTGCAGCGGGAGGAGGTCGGGTTGGTTGTCGTCGCAGCCGACTACAGCCCGCGAACCGAGGAGAAAGTGCTGCGGCTCGCGCGGGCCAAGGGCGTGCGCGCCCTGACGGGACCGGCGTCCGCCGAGCTGGGACGGCGGCTGGGTCGCGGCACGGTGCAAGCGGTCGGAGTGCGTGACAGGAATCTCGCTGCCGGGATCATCGGCGGCGACGCAAAGAAGCACGCGAGGAGGCAGTAGTGGGTAAGACGCGGATCCATGATCTCGCGGCGGAGTTCGGCGTCGGGAGCGGCCAGCTCATCAAGCTGCTCGCGGACATGAACATCCACGTTCGCAGCCACATGTCCGGGTTGGACGAGGGGCAGATTGCGCGCGTACGCACCCGGTGGGAACGCGAGAAGCGGCGCAAGGCGGAGCCGGAAACCAAGACACGGACACGACGCCGCAAGAAGGCCACGAAAACGGCCGAGCAGGAGCCGACCCCGGAGGCACGGCCGCGCCGGCGGCGGCGCACGGCGGCCGAGGTCGCAGCCAAGAAGGAGGCGGAGGAGCAAGCGCGTCTCGAGGCCGAGACAGCGGCTGCAGCTCAGCAGGTCGAGGAGGTCGCCATCGAGGAGGCCGCCTCCCTGGAGGAGCGCGCCGCGGCCCTGTTCAAGGAACCGGCAGCAGAGGAAGCCCCGGCCATCGACCGCGAGGCCGCTGCCGCGGGCATCGAGACCGAAGAGCAAACCGCACCGCCGTCTCTCGCCCCCGAGGCGGAGGAGGAGGCCCTCGCAGCCGCCACACCCCAGCCGGAGGCCCCGCCGGCGGAGCCCGTCATTCCCAGACGGGTGGAGCGGGTCATGCCGCCGCCGTCCCGCTTGCGGCCCGTGGCGTCGTCAGGCCCGCGGCCCGTGGCGTCGGCGGCCCCGGGCGAGTTTACGGAGGACCGTCGGCGTGACAAGAAGCGCCGGCGCAAAGGGGGCAAGCGGTCAAAGGTGGACAAGGAAGCGGTGCAGGCGAACATCAGCCGCACCCTGGCCAGCATCAAGGGGCCGGGGACCCGCAAGGCACGGCGTCGGGACGACGAACCGTCCGCCCGCGAGCTCGCCGAACAGCGGCGCGCCGAAGAGCGGGAGCTGGAGAAGACCCTGGTCCGCGTCACCGAGTTCATCACGGTGTCCGAGCTCGCCGAGAACCTGGCCGTGTCGCCCACGGAGATCGTGACCTTCTGCTTCAAGGAGCTGGGGCTGATGGTCACGGTGAACCAGCGGCTCGACTTCGATCAGATCGACCTGATCGCCGGTGCCTTCGGGTTCCAGGCCGTGCGTGAGGAAGAGTACGTCCCGACCGAGTCGATCCTGGAGGAGCCGGAGGAGAAGACCGAGGACCTGGTTCCGCGCCCGCCGGTAGTGACCGTGATGGGACACGTGGACCACGGCAAGACCTCGCTCCTCGACCACATCCGCAAGACCAACGTGATCGCGGGCGAGTCCGGCGGGATCACGCAGCACATCGGCGCCTACCACGTCGAGCTCCCCAACGGCAAGGTCATCACCTTCCTCGACACACCGGGTCACGAGGCCTTCACGGCCATGCGAGCCCGCGGCGCCCAGACGACCGACCTCGTGGTGCTGGTCGTGGCCGCGGATGACCAGGTGATGCCCCAGACGGTGGAGGCGATCAGCCACGCCAAGAACGCGGGCGTGCCGATCGTGGTAGCCATCAACAAGATCGACCTCCCCACGGCCGAAGCGGAGAAGGTGAAGCAGGGCCTGCTGCAGCACGAGGTGATCGCGGAGGACTTCGGCGGTGACACCATGGTCCAGGCGCTCTCCGCCAAGACCGGCACGGGGGTGGACGAGCTGCTCGAGAAGATCCAGCTGCAGTCCGAACTGCTCGATCTAAAGGCCAACCCCGACCGGCTCGCCCGCGGCACCGTTGTCGAGGCCACGCTCGATCCGGGGAAGGGCCCGGTAGCCACCGTACTGGTCGCGTCGGGGACGCTCGCGGTCGGCCACGACTTCATCTCCGGCAACCTCGCGGGTCGCGTGCGGGCCATGCACGATGAGCGGGGCCAGCGAGTGGAGTTTGCCGGCCCGTCCATTCCGGTCCAGGTGCTGGGCTTCGACGGCGTGCCGGAAGCGGGGGACACCTTCACAGCGGTCCCCAGCGGCACCGACGCCCGGGAGATTGCGCAGAAGAGGCAGCGGCTGGAACGTGAAGCCTCGCACCGGCGCAGCCTGCGCGGTGTCTCGCTGGAGGAGCTCTCCAAGCAGATCGGGGAGGGGGCGGTCCAGGCCCTCAGGATCATCATCAAGGCAGACCAGGGTGGTCCCGCCGAGGCGTTGGCCGACGCGTTCGCGCAGCTCTCCACCGACGAGGTCAAGGTCGAGGTCATTGATCGCCGGGTGGGGGCCATCACCGAGAGCGACGTCCTGCTGGCCAAGGCGTCCGACGCGATCGTCATCGGCTTCAACGTGCGACCCGACGCCAACGCCCGGGGCGCGGCGGAGCGGGAGAAGGTAGACCTCCGTACCTACCGCGTGATCTACAACGCGGTGGAGGACGTGAAGGCGGCGCTCGAGGGCATGCTCGCTCCCGAGCAGAAGGAGGTCGTCCTCGGAGAGGCGGAGGTGCGCCAGCTCTTCAAGATCTCCGGCGTGGGGACGATCGCGGGCTGCTACGTGCGCCACGGCATCATTCGCCGCGCGGCGAGCATTCGGGTCGTACGGGACGGCGTGGTCGTGTACGACGGCGCCGTGGCGAGCCTCAAGCGCTTCAAGGAGGACGTCCGCGAGGTCAAGGAAGGACTCGAATGCGGCATTGGGGTCGAGAACTTCAACGATGTGAAGGTGGACGACCTTCTGGAGGCGTACCAGATCGAGGAGATCGCGCGCTCACTGGAGGATTCCGAGCGAGTCAGCCTGACCTCGCGAGCCCGGGTCGACGCACCGGGCGCGTAGCCCCGGCGGAGACCCGACGTTGGTCCTCGGTATCATCACCTGGGAGCTGCACTTGGCGGGGTGCGGCTCGCTCAAGGACAAGAGACGCGTGCTGAAGAGCCTCAAGGACCGGCTCCATCAGCGGTTCAACGTTTCCGTAGCCGAAACCGATCACCAGGATCTGTGGCAGCGAGCCGAGCTCACCTGCGGCGTGGTCGCCACGGATCGGCGGCACGCGTCGGCCGTGCTCAGCGCCGCGGACGAGTTCGTCGCCTCAAACGGGGCGGTGCGCATCATCGACTCCACCACACAGCTCCTATGACCACCGGCAAGCGCCGCCCGGAGCGCTTGGCGGCTCTCGTGCAGCAGGTCCTGGCAGACAGCCTGACCCGAGAGCTCAAGGATCCCCGCATCGGCTTCGCGACGGTGACCGGGGTCGAGGTTTCACCCGATTGCACGCACGCCGAGGTCCGCGTGAGCGTCTTGGGAAGCGACGAGGCGAAGGAGCGTGCCATGGAAGGCCTGCGGAGCGCCACGGGTTTCCTGCGCGGCCGCCTGGCCCGCACTCTGAGCACGCGCTCCACGCCGGAGATCCACTTCGTGCTGGACCGGGGCCTCGAGCACCAGGCCCGCATCGACCACCTGCTCGATCAGATCAAGAGCGAGGATCACAGCTGACGGACGGGTTCGTGCTGGTGGACAAGCCCACGGGGCCGACGTCCCACGACGTAGTGGATGTGGTGCGGCACGTGTACGGCACGCGACGGACGGGGCACGCCGGCACGCTCGACCCGTTCGCATCGGGATTGCTGATCGTTCTGGTGGGGCGCGCCACCCGCCTCTCCCGCTACCTCGTCGGGCTGCCCAAGCGCTACACAGGCTCCATCGCTCTCGGGGTGGAGACGGACACGGCGGATCATACCGGAGCAGTCATCGGCACCGATGACAACTGGCGCTCCCTGTCGGATGCGGCCGTGATGAACGCAATGGGAGCGCTCACCGGCCGCAGCCTGCAGCACCCGCCGGCACACTCGGCCAGGAAGCTGGACGGCGAACGGGCCTACCGACGGGCCCGGCGTGGCGAGCTGGTGGAGCTGGAGCCCAGGGAGATCGAGGTTCGGCGATTCGACATGACGGCTCGGGACGCTGATAGGGTGGATTTCACTGCGGATGTGAGCAGCGGGACGTACCTGCGAGCCCTCGCCCGCGACTTGGGCCGGGCGCTAGGCTGCGGGGCCCACCTCGCCGGCCTGCGCCGCACCGAGGTGGGGTCCTTCTCGGTCGACGCCGCAGTCGGTCTGGAGCTCCTGCGGCGGCAGCCACCGCCGCTGCGACCGCCACGCGAGGCGGTCGAGCACCTACCGAGCCTGCAGCTGGACGCCGAGCACCGGGACCACGTCGCCCACGGACGGCCGGTACCGGCCGCCGACGTGGCCGACGACCCGATCGCCCTCGTCGCTGGAGAGGAGCTGGTCGCCATCGCCGAGCGCCAGGGGGACGTCCTCAAGCCCAGGGTGGTGCTCGAGGGATGACGGGTCCCTCAGCCCTCCCCAACGATGGGAAAGGCACGGTCGTCACCGTCGGGACGTTCGACGGGGTCCACCTCGGGCACCGGCAGGTGCTCGAGGAGATCGCGACACGCGCGCGCCGGGCGGAGCGCCGCAGCCTGCTCGTGACCTTCGAGCCCCATCCGATGGAGATCGTGAACCCGCCGGCCGCGCCGGCCCTGCTCACCCTGGCGCAGGAGCGACGCGAGTTCCTGGCTCAGTGCGAGCTCGACATCGTCGTCTTCATGCGGTTCACGCGCGCGCTGTCGCAATACCCTCCCGAGGCGTTCGTGCGCCTGCTGCTCGACCGGTTTCACATGAAGGAGCTCGTGATCGGTCTTGATCACGGGTTCGGGAGGGGACGGGCAGGGAACGTGGAGTTGTTGCGGCAGCTCGGTGGACAACTGGGATTCGCCGTGGACGTGGTCGACCAGGTGGACGTGGGCGGGCAACCGGTATCGTCAACCCTGGTGCGCCGCGCCGTCGCCGGTGGGGACCTCGAGATGGCCGCCCGGCTGCTGGGACGCTGCTACTCGTTGACGGCCACCGTGGTCCCCGGCGCCCGCCGCGGGCGGGGCCTGGGCTTTCGCACCGTGAACCTCGCGCTGCCCGACACGCGCAAGCTCCTCCCCCCCGACGGCGTGTACGCCGTGCGTGTCGAGTGGGGCGGCGGAAGCGCCGGCGCCATGATGCACCAGGGGCCGCGCCCCACGTTCGGCGAGCCGGCGCGCACCCTCGAAGCCCACGTCTTCGACTTGGACCTCGACATGTACGGCAGGGAGATCAAGGTTTCGTGGGTGGCACGGCTGCGCGACGTGATACGCTTCTCCTCGCCCGAGGCGCTCAAGCAACAGCTGGACAAGGACTTTGCGGCCACGCGGGCTGCGTTGACAGGGTCACGCAGCCCCACTAGTCATTAACGCCCCAACTGCAACTGGCATCATGCTTTCGAGTATTCGAAACCGACTGATTATCATCGCGATCCTCGTGGTTGCGAGCATCGTGGCGCTCATCCCGCGGGACGTGACCATTCGCGTGCGGGACGAGGAGGGCCGGATGCGCGACACCACGGTGAAGCGCGTGCCGATCAAGCAGGGTCTCGATCTGCAGGGCGGCATCCACCTTGCTCTCGAGATCGATCAGAGCGGCGGCCCCGTCGCCGACCCCTCCGGCGCGCTCGATCGCGCCCTCACTGTCGTGCGCTCCCGCGTGGACGAGTTCGGCGTGGCGGAGCCGCTGATCCAGCGGATCGGCAGCGACCGGATCGTGGTGGAGCTCGCCGGGATCACCGAACCGGGACGGGCGAAACAGATCGTGCAGCGGTCGGCGTTCCTGGAGTGGCGCATCACGGACATGGAGAACCTGTTCCGCGACGCGCTCCCCACCATTGATGCCGCCCTGCTGCGTGCGGGCGTGCGACTGGCCCCCGGTGTCGCCGGAGCGGCGACCCCCACGGCGGTGGAGCAGCTCCTGGGCGGGGACACGGCGCAGGCGGCCGACACGGCCGCCGCCGATACCGCCTTCACGGGCGATCAGCCCGGCCCCCTCAGCACCATGCTCTACAACGGGAGCATCCCGGGCGAGTTCCTCGTGCCCGAGGAGGACTTCCTGCTGGTGGACAGCCTGCTACACATGCAGGAGGCGCAGCGTGTCCTGCCGCGTGGGCGGGAGCTGATCTGGGCGTCCGAGCCCATCTCCCAGGGTGCCCGCTCGTATCGGCCGCTGTACTCGGTCCAGAGCCGCTCAGTGCTCACCGGCGAGCAGTTGAGCGATGCGCGGGCCACGATCGACCCGACGAGCAACCAGGCCATCGTGCTGTTCGAGCTCACGCGGTCGGGCGGACGCACCTTCAGGCGGGAGACCCGGCAGCACGTGAACGACTACATGGCCATCATGCTGGACGGGCGCGTGTTCCGGCAGCCACCGATCATTCGGTCCGAGATCGGCCGCAGCGGACAGATCGAGCTCGGCAACGCCAGCCTCCAGGAGGCACAGGACCTGTCGCTGGTGCTCCGGGCGGGCGCCCTGCCGGCGCCGCTGGTGATCGTGGAGGAACGCGCCGTGGGTCCCAGCCTGGGCCGCGACTCGATACGCCAGGGCCAGCGCGCTGTCCTCATGGCAGCAGCCCTGATCGTTCTCGTCATGCTGGGCTACTACCGGGCGGCCGGCGCTCTGGCGGTCACGGCGCTGGTCTTCTACGTGGTGTTCACGCTGGGTGGGCTGGCATCCATGGGAGCGACCCTGACGTTGCCGGGGCTCGCGGGGTTCATTCTCTCACTGGGAATGGCGGTCGATGCCAACGTGCTGATCTTCGAGCGAATACGCGAGGAGCTCAAGCTGGGCAAGACGCCCCGCGTGGCCGTCGACCAGGGCTTCGAGCACGCGATGCCCGCGATCATCGATGCTAACGTCACCACCGTGATCACCGCCGCGTTCCTGTTCCAGTTCGGGACCGGGCCGGTGCGGGGCTTCGCGGTGACGCTCATCGTGGGCATCATCGCCTCGCTCATCACGGCGGTGTTCGTGACCAAGACGCTGTTCCTCCTCCGTCTGCTGCGGCGTGAGGCCCAGCAGGAGCTGTCGATCTGATGCTTCGTTTCTTCGACACGGCCGACTACGACTTCCTGTCGCGGCGCAAGTTCGCCTTTACGATGTCGCTGGCTTTCACGATTCCGGGCCTGCTGTTGTTGGGCCTGCGGGGCCTGAATACCAGCATCGAGTTCACCGGTGGCACCCTTATCCAGCTCCACGTCGCCGATCCCTCGATCCGCACGGCCGAGCTCCGGGCCGCCCTGGACGACGGCGGCATCGCGGGGACCGAGATTCAGACGTTCGGCGCGGCAGACGAGTTCGTCATTCGGGCGCGCCTCGACCCGCGCGTCGAGGTGTCCGAAGAGACCACGCAGGAGACCGGTGCCGCGGTACGCGAGGCGCTGACCGCCGCCTTCGGCGAGGACACCTACCGCATCGACCGCGTTGAAGCGGTCGGCCCCAAGGTGGGAAGCGAGCTGCGGGAGCGCACGGTGCTGGCGCTCCTGATGGCGTTCGGCGCGATCTTCCTGGTGATCTGGTTCCGCTACGAGTGGCGCTTCTCCCTCGCGGCGGTGCTGGCCACCGTGCACGACATCGTCACGACGATCGCCTTCATCGCGTTTCTGAACGTCGAGGTGTCGCTGGTGGTGGTGGCCGCGCTGCTCACCATCATCGGCTACTCGCTCAATGATACGATCGTCACGTTCGATCGGGTGCGCGAGAACCTCAAGAAGTACAAGCGCGAGAACATCTACGAGATCCTCAATCGCAGCATCAACGAGACGCTGCCGCGCACCGTGCTCACCTCGGGGACCACGGTGGCCGCGAGCGGCGCATTGCTCATCCTCGGGGGCGCGGTGATCCGGCCGTTCGCGTGGGTCATGACGTTCGGAATCATCACCGGCACGTACTCGTCGATCTTCATCGCGTCTTCTCTCCTGCGGGCCATCGAACGGCGCTGGCCCGGCGAGGACGTGCGCGGGGCGAGGATGATCACACCGAAGAGCGCACCCGCCACCTGACCTGGGGAGAGCGGGGGCGGCGGTGTTGGTCGATACCCATTGCCACCTCGGCGACGCGAAGTTCGATGGCGACCGAGACCACGTGCTGGCACGGGCGCGCGCGGCGGGCGTGGCGCACATCGTGGTCATCGCCGATTCTGCTCCCGCCACCGAGCGCGCCATCGCGCTCGCCACACAGTACGAGCTCTCCGCGACCGCCGGCGTCCATCCGCACGAGGCTTCCAGCTGGTGCGATGAGGTAGTGGCCCGCACGATCGCGGCGCTGGACCACCCGGCCGTCGTCGCCGTCGGCGAGACGGGACTCGACTACCACTACGACCATTCCCCGCGCGATGCGCAGCGCCGGGCCTTCGAGGCGCAGCTCGTTCTGGCTGCCGAGCGGGGGCTGCCGGCGATCGTGCACGCCCGGGACGCCGACCAGGACATGGCCGCCATGGTGGCCGAGTGGGGTGGGGAAGTGCCAGCGCTCGTGCTACACTCGTTCAGTTCGGGCTCGGCCGTGTTCGACGCTGGAGCGACCGCTGGAGCCTACTTCGGATTCAGCGGCATGGTCACGTTCAAGAACTGGACGGGGAGCGGGTACGTGACCGCCTGCCCGCGCGACCGACTCCTCATCGAGACGGACGCGCCGTATCTTTCGCCGGTGCCCCATCGGGGCAAGCGCAACGAGCCCGCTTTCGTGCAGCATGTGGCGCAGCGGATCGCGGTGCTCCGCGAGGAGCCCCTCGAGCTGCTCATGAGAAGAACGACCGCCAACGCCGGGGCATGTTTCGGCGCCCGCGTGGCTCAACCTCACGATACGGAAACATGACGACCGCATACGTTCCGACCGATATCGAGATCGCGCAGGCAGCCAAGCCTCGCCCCATCACGGACGTCGCCGCCGACCTGGACCTGACCCCGGACGACCTGATTCTCTACGGTGCACACAAGGCCAAGGTGCGGCTCGACAACCTGGCCTCGCGGCCCCGCAAGGCCCGCTTGGTGCTGGTGACGGCGATCAACCCCACCGCTGCCGGGGAAGGAAAGTCCACTGTGACGGTGGGGGTCACCCAGGCACTGCGGAAGCTGGGCAAGAAGGTCGTGCTCACGATGCGTGAGCCGAGCCTGGGCCCGGTGTTCGGCATCAAGGGGGGAGCCGCCGGCGGCGGCTACGCCCAGGTCGTACCGATGGAGGACATCAACCTCCACTTCACTGGGGACTTCCACGCCATCACCAGCGCGCACAACCTCCTCTCGGCGCTGCTGGACAATCACCTGCACCAGGGGAACGCGCTGGGGATCGACCCCCGCCGCATCACCTGGCCCCGCACGATCGACATGAACGATCGCGCACTGCGGAGCATCACGATCGGGCTGGGCGGTCCACTGGGGGGCGTGCCCCGTGAAGATCGGTTCGTCATAACGCCGGCCAGCGAGATCCAGGCCATCATGTGCCTGGCGCGCGACATGGACGACCTGGAGGCGCGGCTCGGCCGGATCGTAATTGGCATGACCCGCAAGCAGGAACCGATTCGCGCGGAGCAGCTCAAGGCGCAGGGCGCGATGACGCTGCTCCTCAAGGATGCGCTCAACCCCAACCTGGTCCAGACCCTCGAGGGTGGACCCGCGTTGATACACTGCGGCCCCTTCGGGAACATCGCCCACGGGTGCAACTCCGTGGTCGCCACCGACGTGGCGCTACGCGTCGCCGACATCGTGGTGACGGAGGCGGGCTTCGGGGCGGACCTCGGGGCAGAGAAGTTCTTCGACATCAAGTGCCGGGTGGGTGACCTGAACCCCGAGTTGGCGGTCGTGGTCGCCACGATCAGGGCGCTCAAGCTGCACGGCGGCACGCCGAAGGACAAGCTCGCCGAGCCCGATCCCGAAGCCGTCGAGCGTGGCTTCGCCAACCTCAAGCAGCACGTCGAGAACGTGGCCAAGTACGGCGTGCCGACGGTGGTGGCTATGAACCGGTTCCTTTCCGACAGCGACGAGGAGCTGGAGGTGCTGCGCAAGGGGTGCCAGGTCATGGGCGCCGAGGTCGCCATGTGTGAGGTGTGGGAGAAGGGCGGGGACGGCGGCATCGAGCTCGCCGAGGCGGTACTCCACTCGCTCGATGGGAACAGCGCGAACTTCAAGCCGCTCTACGACACCTCGGCCTCGATCCGCGAGAAGGCCCAGGTCGTTGCCAAGGAGATCTACCGCGCCGACGGGGTGACCTTCATGCCGGCCGCGGCCAGGGCCGCCGACCGACTGGAGAGGTGGGGGCTGGGCGACACGCCCATCTGCATGGCAAAGACCCAGTACTCCTTCAGCGACAACGCCGCATTGCTCGGCGCCCCGCGGGACTTCAAGATCACGGTGCGGGACATCTATCCGTCGGCCGGCGCCGGATTCATCGTGGCGCTGTGCGGGGACATCATGACGATGCCGGGCCTGGGCAAGACGCCGGCCGCGGAGAAGATGCGCGTCGCCAAGGACGGCACCATCGAGGGCCTCTTCTAGGAGCGGCGCACCATGGATTTCGTTTCGACCAATCGGGCGCCGGAGGCGATCGGACCGTACAGCCAGGCGGTCATCACGGGGAACCTGGTGTTCACCGCAGGCCAGATTGCGCTCGATCCCGCGAGCATGGAGATGATCGGTGACGACGTCGCGGCCCAGACCGACCGGGTCCTCCAGAACCTGGCCGCGGTACTCGCGGAGGCGGGCTGCACGTTGTCCGACGTCGTGAAAACGACGGTGTACTTGGCCGACATGGCGGATTTCCCTACCATGAACGAGGTGTACGCAAGGCACTTCGGAAACCACCGGCCGGCGCGGGCCGCCGTACAGGCGGCGGCGCTTCCCAAGGGCGGCCTCGTCGAGATCGACGCGGTCGCAGCACGGAGCTGACCACGGAGTGGGGGCGGATTTCTACTGGTGTAGGACGCGGCCTTCAAAGCCGTCGCGAGGCGCCTGAGGCGGCTTGGGTGGGTTCGATTCCCACACGCTCCCGCCAACTCCCCTGCCGCCGATGAAATCGGCGCTGATCATCCTGAATCCCGAAGCGGGGCGCGGCAAGGGACGCGAGCTCCAGGCGCGTCTCATCGCCGCCGCCCATTCCAATGGCTGGGAAGCCGAAGTCCGCACCACGGCCCACCGCGGCCACGAGCGCGAGCTTGCCGCCGAGGCCCGACGTGAGGGCTGGCCGATGGTCATCGCCGTGGGCGGCGACGGCACGGTGCACGGCACCGCCAACGGGCTGCTAGCCGAGGGGGCCACCGACGTGGTGCTGGGGCACGTGCCGATCGGTACCGGCAACGACTACGCGCGAACCATCGGCATGCCCCGCGCCAAGATCGAGCAGAACCTCGCAACGGTCCTGCAGGGCAGGTCGCGCCCCTTCGACGTAGGGCGCATGGGCGACGAGTATTTCGTGAACGCGCTGGGGGCGGGCTTCGACGCGGAGGTAGTGCGGCAGACGAGCAGCATCAAGCACCTCAAGGGCTTCCCCCTGTATCTCGCGGGGGTGTACAAGACCTTTGCGTCCTTCCGCGCGCCGGAGTACGAAGTGTCCACCGACGAGCATCACGAGCGCGCCCGCATGATGCTGCTGGAGGTCGCCATCGGGCCCACCATTGGCGGTGGCTTCCGGCTAACCCCCGACGCCGTTCCCGACGACGGCTGGTTCGACGTGTGCGTGATTCGCAGGATCGGCGCCCTCAAGTTCCTCAGGTATGTTCCCACAGTAATCCGGGGAGGGCACACACAGCTCCCGGAGGTCACGGTCTTCCGGAGCCAGCGGGTCACGATCACGGGTGTGTCGGAACCGCTGCTGCTGCATCTCGATGGCGAGCTGCGGCGCGCGGAGGAGGAATCGATCACGGTGGAGATGCTGCCGAGACGGCTCAGGGTCGCATGCGCCTACTGATTGCGGTCGCCGCGCTGAGCCTGGCCGTCGCCTCGCCGGCAGCGGCACAGATCGTTCCACAGCAGCCCCCGCAGCAACGGAGGCCGGATCCGAGCGACACGATCCCGGTGCCGCACTTCCGGCAGGAGCCTCCGGTCTCGCCGCTCGGTGCCATGTGGCGCTCCCTTCTCCTGCCGGGATGGGGGCAGTCGATTCTCGGTCGGCGGATCACGGGAGCGGTCTTCATCTTCTGGGAGGGCATTACCCTCACCATGACGGTGAAGTCCGTCCATCAGCTCAACTACCTCGAGAGCATCGACGCCGACCCGGAACAGATCGCGGGCAAGAAGCGGGAAGTGGAGGACTGGGCGGTGCTGTTGGTGTTCAATCACCTGCTGGCAGCCGCCGAGGCATTCGTTTCGGCCGAACTGTGGGACTTCCCGGGGGACCTCGAGACGCGCAGCCTGCCGAGCGGAGACGTCGGGACCGGCCTCAGCCTGTACTGGTAGCGAAGCGCTCCAACCGCGGACCCTCGCGCTCGACCACGGCGTAGCACATCCCCTCGGCGAACGCGCCCGGGTTCAGGTACCAGCGCCCAGGGCTCACCTGCTCGAGCACCGCCCGGTGCGTGTGGCCCAGCACGACGAGCCCGAGATCGGTCCGCTCCTGCAACAGCCGCCTGGCGTGCTCGGACTGGGCCTCAGCGTGCTGCCGCACGATCGCCCGGTCGCGGGACTTGCCCGACACCATCGGTGAGAGACGGCGCACCAGTGCAAAGCCCAGGTCGGGGTGGAGCAGGCGGAACAGGCCCGCCGTGACCGGATGGCGCACCACGGCGTGCAGGGCGCGCGCGCTCCACCGCTCGTCCGGCACGTCGTCGCCGTGGCTCACCAGCGCCCGGTGCCCCGCGAGCTCGAGCTCCACACCACCGGCGTGGAAGGCCGCGTCCAGCTCGTCGCGCCAGAACCGCCCCCCCCAGCGATCGTGATTCCCGCCCGTGACCGTGAGCTGCACACCGGCGCGGCGCACCCGCCCCAACGCCTCGAGCGTGGGGAAGGCACGCTTTGGAATGACCTCCCGATACTCGAACCAGAACTCGAAGAGGTCCCCGTTGACGATCAGGTGCTCGCCCAGATCGGGCACGCGCTCGAGGAAGCGTCGGAACGCGTCGGCGACCTCGGGCGGCGCGTGCCCCAGGTGCACATCGGAGACGATCACGGCCGGACCGGTAGACACGGCACGCAGTATAGGTGAACCCCGAAACGCCTCGCAACCATGCGGTCCGGAGGCGCTCCCGGCGCAGGCAATTGCTTACATTGCGTGCCACACGATCAGCCCGGCATCCGAGCCATGACCGACAGGAGCCGCGTCCTGCCCATCGACCTCGATGCGCTGCAGGCCATCACCGTCAACGAGGCGGAGGTGGAGGAACGGGCGGGCGCCCTCGTGGCCGCCGTCCCGATCGAGCGCACCGCGCGCTGCGGCGGCCTCGCGGCGACCGTGGCGGCGATCGACCTCACCACACTGTCCGACGACGACACCGAGGAGCGCGTGCGCGAGCTCTGCCGCCGGGCCCAAGCGCCCCTGAGCGCGCGGGCACTCGATGCACTTGGGTCGCACGCCCCGGCCCCGCGAGTGGCCGCCGTGTGCGTCTCAGAGCGGTTCGTCGCCACCGCCGTCGCGGCGTTGGCCGACAGTGCAATTCCGGTGGCGTCGGCGACCGGCGATTTCCCACGGGGCCAGGCGCCACTTGAGGAGCGCCTCGGGCAGATTCGCACGGCGGTGCGCCACGGCGCGGGCGAGATCGACGTCGTGATCACGCGGGAGCATGCCCGACGCGGGGCATGGCAAGCGCTGTACGACGAGGTGCGCGCCTTTCGCGACGCCGTGGGGGACGCGCGGCTCAAGGTGATCCTGGCCACCGGCGAACTCGGCGGCCTGGAGACGGTCGCTCGCACGAGCTGCGTCGCCATGTTCGCGGGAGCCGACTTCATCAAGACGTCGACCGGCAAGGAGCGGGTCAACGCCACACTCACCGCTGGCATCGTGATGGCCGCGATGATTCGGCGCCATCACGACGAAACGGGTATCGCGGTGGGACTCAAGCCGGCCGGCGGCATCCGCACGGCGCAGGGAGCACTCGAGTGGATCACCCTCGTCCGCCACGAGCTAGGTGGCCCCTGGGTGACCCCCGAGCGCTTCCGGATCGGCGCGAGTGGGCTGCTCGACGACATCCAACGCGAGCTCGAAGAGCTCAACGAGGTATCACGCGCATGAGCCAATCCAGCGCGAAGGCCCCTGCGGTGTCCGGCACGGACCTCCGAGTCCGCTACGGCGAGACCGATCAGATGGGCGTAGCACACCACTCCCACTACATCGTGTGGTGCGAGCTGGCGCGGACGAATCACATGCGCCGACTCGGCGTCCGCTATCGCGACCTCGAGGACCAGGGCTTGCGTCTGCCGGTGGTGGAGGCCCACGTGCGGTATCGCGCGCCCGCGCGCTACGACGATCCCGTCGTCGTGCGCTGCTGGGTGCGGGACGTCTCCAGCCGGCGCGTGCAGTTCGGGTATGCCGTTGAGCACGGCGAGACCGGCCGCCTGTTGGCTACCGCGACAACCGCGTTGATCGCAGTAGATTCTTCGCATGTGCTCACGACGATCCCACCCGACGTGCGGAACAAGCTCGTTGTCGCCCCTGACCCGGTCCGCCTCTAGCCTCCTCGCCGCACTCGCCCTGGCCCCGTCCGTCGCCGGCGCGCAGGACGAGGCCGTGGTGGATGCCCTGGCGGGTGTGCTGGCGGTCGAGGACGCCCGCCGCTACGACGGCTCCGTGCTGGAGCGGGCGGCGCGCCACCCGGAGCCCGCCGTGCGCCGTCACGCCGCGTTGGCAATGGGACGGATCCGCGACTCCCGCGCCGTGGCCACACTGTTGGAGCTGGTGAGCGACGCCGATACCGCCGTGCAGCGGGATGCAGCATTCGCCCTCGGGCTGCTCGCGGACAGCACGGCGCTCGGACCGCTGGCCGACCTCGTGCGCAACACGGCCACCACGGAGCACACCGCCACCCACGGGGAGGTCGTCACGGCCATCGCGAAGATCGGCGGTCGCGCGGCGGCCGCGCTGTTGGAGGAACTCCTGGTACGTGGCGCGGGAGAGGCGGAGACCGGGAATCCGCCACTCGTTGTGGTGCAAGCGCTCACCGAGGCGTGGCGCTTGCGCAGCGACGCTCCCGTGCGGATGCTGACCCAACTCGCCGACTCGCGCACTGAGCGGGTGCGGTTGGCGGCGGTGTACTCGCTCTCGCGGCTGCGGGCCACGGGCGGCGCGAGCGCACTCCTCAGCGCCACAGAAGACGAGAGTCCCGCGATCCGCCAACTGGGGGTGAGGGTGCTCACGCGGGCCTACGCCGACTCGGCCGGGCTCGATCCGGATGGCGTGGCCACGCTGGTGAGCCAGTTGCTGGAGGATCCCGACCCCGGGGTGCGCATCAACGCGCTGCGCGTGCTGGGGAGCTACGAGGACCCCCGCTACGCGGCCGCCGCCGCCGATCGGATCTCCGATCCCCATCCCAACGTGCGCATCCAGGCCCTCGCGACCCTGGGACGGCTCGGTGGGCCGCGCGCGGCCACGATTCTCGAGGACCACGTCGAGGACGGCGCGTTCGCCGCGCGGCGCGAGGCGCTCCTCGGGCTGGCCCGCGTCGATCGCACGGTCGCCATCAGGAAGAGCGCGGCGTGGATCCTGCGCGACGACGACTGGCAGCGGCGCGCGGTGGGAGCGCGGGCCCTGGGGATCTTGGGGGGTGACACGGCGCTGGCCTGGCTGGAGGAGATGGTGGGTGACCTGGACGGCCGGGTCGCAGCCAGCGCCTTTGCCGCAATGGCGCGGGGCGACAGCATTGCGGCCCTGGGCTTCGCCCGCGACCTGCTGGCCCATCCCGACCCCGTTGTGCGCACCCTTGCGGCCAACCAGATCAGTGATGCCGTGCATGGCTCCGACCTCGAGCGCCTGCTCGATGCCTTCGGCCGCGCGCAAGCCGACCCGTTTCCCGACGCGCAGATCGCCACGCTCGAAGCCCTGGGAGCGGTGGCCGCGCTGGGGCGGTCGCACCGAACCCAGGTGACCGTTCAGCTCCTGGCCCGCTTCCCCCAGTGCGAGGAGTACCTGGTGCGGCAGGCAGCGCAGGGGTACCTGCCCGACGTCGCGCGGCAGTGGGGGCCCACGTTTCCAGTCGAGACGGGGAGAAGCATCGACGACTACCGCGACATCGCGCGCCGCCTCGTGCTCCCAGCCGAGCAGGGTGGGACGGCGTCTGAGCTGGTGATCGAGACCGACCGCGGCCGGATCACCGTGTCGCTGTTTGCGGCCGACGCGCCGGTGACGGTGAACACCCTGCTGGAACTCGCCGGGCAGCACTACTTCGACGGCGGGGCGTGGCACCGGGTGGTGCCCAACTTCGTGATCCAGGACGGCGATCCACGCGGGGATGGCTGGGGCGGTCCCGGCTTCGCCATGCGGGATGAGATCAATCGACGGCGCTACGACCGGGGCACGGTGGGAATGGCGCTTTCCGGACCGGATACCGGCGGCAGCCAGTTCTTCATCACCCACGCACCGCAGCCGCACCTGGACGGCACCTACACGGTCTTCGGACAGGTGACCGGCGGCATGGAGGCGGTCGACCGGATCGCACAGGGCGACCGGATCCGCACGATCCGCGGACGCTAGCTAAGTATTGGTCAGCCAAGCGCCGGGTCGGCGCCGGGCGCCATGAACCTTCACATGGATTTAACTGCTGATGTGGCAACGGGTTGCGCTTAGCGAAGGGCTCTATTATCACTTGGTGATCCTGTTGGCGCTGGGTGCGGGCGGTTGTGCGGGTCGCCCCGGCCCGATCGTGCCGGAGACGCTGCCCGCCGTGTCGCGAGCCGAGGCAGACGCGTGGGTGGACGGATACGCGCCGGACCACCCATTGCTGTACAACCTGCGGTGGCGCCACGAAACACAGAAGGGCGGCGCGAGCGGACGTGCCACCGTGCGGTTCGTGCCGCCGGACTCGATCCGGTTCGATTACCGCGGACCGTTCGGCCGGTCGGGCGCCGCGGTGCTCGTGGGCGAGCGCGTGGTCTGGTCGGAGCCGCAAGAGGACGCAGAGGGGTTCGTGGGGGTCGCGCCGCTGTTCTGGGCGGCCATCGGCATCCCCCAGTACGCCACGGCCTCGGCCGAGCTCACGGGACGCCGTGACGAGCGGGTGCAGTTGTGGCGATACAGCAACGGGACCGACACGCTGACGTACCGAACCGTGGTGGGGTCACCCGCCACACTCGAGGCAGAGCTGCGCCACAACGGCGCGCGCGTGGGGTTGGCGGAGGTGACGTTTGCGGATTCGACCGGCCTGCCGGATAGGGCGCTCATGCGGTTCCCGCAGGACGCTACGGTCATCACATTCAGGGTGCGCGCTATTGAGCCGCTCACTTCGGTGGATCCGGACATCTGGCGGCAGCCGTAGGATCGCGCTGCTGGCCGTCGCCACGAGTTGGACGCTCGCGGCCTGTTATGGGTTCGCGGGGGGCGGGCTACCGGCCCACGTCAAGACCGTGGCCATCCTCCCGTTCGACAACCAGACCGCCGAGCCACTGCTCACGCAGGAAGTCTCCACCGCGGTTCGCACCGCCATGGAGGCGCGGCTCGGATTGCGTGAGGCCTCGGAGGCTACCGCCGACGCGGTCGTGCGCGGCACCATCGTGCGGTACGAGCCCGACCTGCTGCTTGCACACCAGACGGATGCGGCAGGGGACGTGCAGGTCACGCGCCGGCGGGTGCAGGTTACGCTGAATGTAGAGATTTACGACCAGCAGGAGGGGAAGCCGTTGTGGCAGCGGGCGGGCTTGGTGGTGGACGGGGAGTACAACCCTCCGCTGGAAATCGAGGGACGCCAGATCGCCCTCGAAAAGCTGGTCAACGACATCGTTGACGGAGCACAGTCCCAATGGTAGCCGATCGCCAAGCGCCCTGGCGTGACGCCCGTGGGATGAGCAGGCTCGGGTGTCTCTTCACCTTGCTCCTGCTCGCCACAGGACTGTATTACGGTGTGAACATCGGAGGGGTGTACCTCAAGTACTATCGCCTCGTGGACGAGATGCGGACGCAGGCCAAGGTGGCGCCGAGCATCGACGATGACACCATTCGGCGGCGCCTGGCACGCAAGATCGACCAACTCAACCTCCCCCCGGATGCTCGGGCGCTCACCGTTCAGCGAACGCAGCGGCCCCGCGAGATCCGGATCTTCACCACCTATCGGGACACCCTGATCCTGCCGTTCTACAAGTACGTGATCACCCTGACTCCTCAGGCCAGGCAACCACTCTGACGCAGACGCCCATAGCAGAATGACGCCCATAAAACGCATCGCCGGAGCCACCTTTGCGCTCTTCCTGGCGGCTCCGACCCCCGTGTGGGCCCTCTCGCTGCTGCAGCACGGTGAGGGAGAGTCAGTCCTCGTGCGGCTGTTCCTCGTGCTCGGCGCGATGCTCGTCGCCGGCAAGTTCTTCGGCGAGTTGTTCGAGCGCCTGGGCCAGCCTGCCGTGCTTGGTGAGCTGATCGCCGGGATCCTGCTGGGAGCCAGCGCGCTGAACATCATTCCGGTCACGCCGGACGACCCGCTGACCGAGATCATCACGATCCTCGCGGAGATCGGTGTGGTCGTCCTGCTGTTCGAGATCGGGCTGGAGACCGACCTCAAGCAGATGTTCCGGGTGGGACCCGGCGCGTCGGCGGTGGCTGCCGTGGGAGTGCTCCTCCCAATGGTGGGAGGGTTTCTCTTCTGGATCTCGCCGTTCGTGAAACCCGAATACAGCATCGTCTCCCCGACCACCACCGGAATCTTCCTGGGCGCGACGCTCACGGCCACCTCGGTCGGCATCACGGCGCGAGTGCTCAACGACCTCAGGGTCATGCACTCGGTCGAGGCACGGGTGATCATCGGCGCAGCCGTGGTGGACGACATCCTGGGCATCATGCTCCTCGGGGTGGTCTCGTCCCTCGTGGCTGGCGAGGCGGTCTCGGTGCTCGGCGTCGGGCGCTCGATGGCCCTGGCCCTCGGCTTCCTGGTGGTCGCCGTGGGGGTCGGACTCGCCCTGGCACCGCGCATCTTCGGGGTGCTCGACCGGATGCGCGTGCGTGGCATCCTGCTCGTATCGGCCTTCGCCTTCGCGCTGTTCATTGCGGCGCTGGCCGACATGGCAGGGTCGGCCATGATCATCGGCGCGTTCGCGGCCGGTATCATCCTCTCGGGCACCAACCAGTTCGACACGATTCACAACCGCATCAAGCCGGTGGCCGACATCTTCACACCAATCTTCTTCTTGAGTATCGGGGCCAAGTTCGACCTTGGATTGTTCAATCCGTTCGGCGAGGGGAATCTCCCCATCCTGGCCCTGGGTGGCGTGATCCTGGTGATCGCGATCATCGGCAAGGTGGCGGCGGGTTGGGCAGCCCCGTGGCAGACGTTCAACCGCACGGCCGTGGGCGTCGGGATGATTCCACGTGGAGAGGTCGGACTCATCTTCGCCAACATCGGGCTCACCGCCGGCGTGCTCACCGGAGAGCTCTTCGGTGCCATCATTATCATGGTGATGGGCACGACCTTCATGGCGCCGCCCCTCCTCAAGGTGACCTTTAGCCGGGGCGGGGTGACGTCGGCGGCGGACGCCTTGGCGGAACCCTTGCCGCCCAAGGAGAAAACCGCCCCGGCCCCCGCCCCGGACACGGTCGAGGAGTAGGAGCATGCCGCGCCCCGACGGCCGGCGGGCCGACGAGCTGCGCGAAGTAAGCCTGTCGCGGGACGCCAGTCCCCACGCCGAAGGGTCGTGTCTCGCCCGGTTCGGAGAGACGCTGGTGCTGTGCACGGCCTCCGTGCAGGACGGCGTGCCTGGATGGCGGCGGGGCAGTGGGCTCGGGTGGGTCACGGCGGAGTACGCCATGCTGCCCCGAGCCACCACAGAGCGCTCACCGCGCGAGCGGCGCGGCGCGGGGGGGCGCACCTCCGAGATCCAGCGTCTCATCGGCCGAAGCCTACGTGCGTCCCTCGACACCTTCGCCTTCGGCGAACGCACCATCACAGTCGACTGCGATGTGCTGCAGGCCGACGGCGGCACGCGCACGGCCGCGATCACGGGTGGCGCCGTGGCGCTAGCCGAAGCGTGCCGCTGGCTGGGCGCGCACAGCGAGGCGTCGGACCCCTTCGCTCGGCTGGTGGCGGCGGTCTCCGTGGGCATGGTCGAAGGAGAGCCGCGCCTCGACCTCTCCTACGTCGAAGACAGCGCCGCCGACGTCGATGCCAACATCGTCGTGGCCGAGCCCGACCGGTACGTCGAGGTGCAGAGCTCATCCGAGGGAGAGCCGTTCGACCGCGCGACGCTCGAGCAGATGCTCGCGCTCGCCGGCGGCGGACTGCACACGCTGTTCGCGGCGCAGCGGGAGGCGCTCGCGTAGTGCCGGCCACTCAACTGTTCGTGGCCACCCGCAGCGCGGGCAAGAAGCGCGAGATTGGGCAGATCTTGGCCGGGCTACCGTACGAACTGCGCTTCCTCGACGAGACGAGCATCCGCGAGAGTCCGGACGAGGCGCTCCTGGAACACGCCGACTCGTTCGAAGGCAATGCACGCCGCAAGGCACAGCACTTCGCGCGCCTGAGCGGCCTACCCACGTTGGCCGACGACTCCGGGATCGAGGTCTTCGCGCTGGGCGGCTTGCCGGGCGTCCGATCGCGCCGCTTCGCCATGCACGAAGGACCACCCGAGGAGCAGGACGCCGCCAACAACGCGGAGCTGCTGCGCCGGCTGGATGGCTTGCGAGCGGAGAAGCGGCGTGCCCGGTATCGCTGCGTGGTGGCGTTCCTGCCGCGACCGGACGCCGCTGCCATGACGTTCGAGGGAACGTGTACGGGTTCCATCCTCGAGCAGCCTCGGGGTACGGGGGGGTTCGGCTACGATCCGCTGTTCTTCTCCGACGACCTCAGGCACAGCTTCGGTGAGGCAACCCCAGAGGACAAGGACGAGGTGAGCCACCGGGGCAGGGCCTTTCGGGCGTTCGCGGAGTGGCTCGAGGCCAATCCGAGCTGAGCCTCGCTTGGCACGTGGGCGTTCTGACCGTGCTGCTCACGGGCGCGTCCGCGACGCTGCACGCCCAGGCGCCTTCGTGGTCCGAGCGCATGGCGCAGTCGACCACGGCGAGGCAGGCGGGAGACCACGAGCGGGCCGAGGCATTGCTCGTCGATGCGCTCGCTGATGCGAGAGCGGTATTCGGTCCCGGCGACGCGCGCGTGGCCACCACCCTCAACGCGCTGGCGAGCCTGTACGAGGTCACGGGGCGTGCGGTGGCAGCCGAGTCACTCTACGTCCAGTCGCTCACGATCATTGAAGCGGCGCTCGGACCCGGCCACCTCGAAGTCGCGACCACGCTCAACGCGCTCGGCACGCTGTATCTGGCCGAGGGCAGGTTCACCGAGGCCGAGCCGACCCTGGCGCGCGCCCTCGCCGTCTACCGGAGCCTGCCTGGCGGCTGGCCGCGCGCAAGCGCCACCGTGCTCAACAACCTGGCGGTCGCGCAAGAGAACCTCGGCAAGCTCGTCGCGGCCGAGTCCACGTACGCCGCCTCGATTCGGCTCAAGGAGCATGTTCAGGGCGCACACGATCCAGCTCTGGCGGCCCCACTCAGCAACTTGGCGGCCCTGCACCAACGGCGACGCGACTTCCACGCGGCCGAATCACTCTACACCCGAGCGTTGGAGATCCAGGAGCGAGCCCACGGAGCCGACCACCCCGCTCTGATTCCCACCCTGATCAATCTCGCCCTCACGTATGAGCGCCTGGAGACCCCCGACTCGGCGGTGACCGCCTACGAGCGCGCGAGAGTCTTGTACGAAATCAACGGGCTCGAGCGTGATCTCCTGTATGCCACCCTGGCTGCCGACCTCGGCACGATCCAACTATCCCGCGAGCGGTACGACGAGGCGGAGGAACTTCTGTTGGAGGCGCTGGACATCTACCAGGCCGAGCTCGGCGAGGCGAGCGGCGAGGTGCTCCGCATGCTCGACCTGTACGCGTACGTGCTGCGCAACACCGGGAGGGAAGAGGAGGCCCAGGAGGTCATTCGACGCATCCGGCAGTTGCGGGGCGGTACACTCTAGTCTTGCGGAAACGGGTGGCTGTAGCCAACGTGGATACACCCTGTCCACGGGAGGCTCAATGCGAACGCGGGAGATCCAGAGGATCCTGCGGGATGCCACCCCGACCCTGCGCGACATCGCCCAGTCGGCCGGCGTCTCCTACTCGGCCATGCGGAGTTACCGGGCGGGCACGCGCAAACCGACAGCGGCCGTGCTGGAAGCTCTCGGGACGGCCCTCATCCATCAGGCTGCCCTCCTCGCCCGCCACGGACGCACGTTGCGCGACGAGGCCAGCCAGGTGCTCAAGCGCGAGTACGACCAACACCTGAGAGAGCTGCGACTGGGACGCTGACGGCACCACGGGCTTTGCCATCCGGCGAGACAGATTAGCTTGTTGGCAGTACGACCCACGGGGCGTGGCGCAGCCCGGTAGCGCGCCTGCTTTGGGAGCAGGAGGTCCCGGGTTCAAATCCCGGCGCCCCGATTACCGCCCGACTCCTCACTACTGCAGCCCAGCTCCCGTCCTCCGTGTCCGCTCACCACCCCCGGCTGCGCATACCCCTATGACACGGGTGTCGGCCCGCCGCCGGTACCCACACGACTACCCAACGGGAGAGAGCACCATGCGGTATGCGTCGCGGGGCCTGACAGCCCTCCTGATTCTGGCGGCCTGCACCGGAGGCGACCACGGGGCCAGCAGCGTGGCCGAATCGTCGGGGTCGCCGCTCGGCACCGTGCAGCTCGCCAACTCGTGTGCGGAGGATGCCGTCATTCACCTGGAGCGGGGAGTGGCACTGCTCCACAGCATGACTTACGAGGAGGCCGAGGCCGCGTTCGCCGCGGCGACGGAGGCCGACTCCAGTTGCGCCATGGGCTACTGGGGACAGGCGATGACGTTCGTGCATCCGCTCTGGTCGGACCCGCCCAACCAGGCGCGGTTCGAGCACGGGAAGGCCCTGCTGGAGCAGGCACGGAGTCGCGCCGGCAGCGATCGGGAGCGCGCGTACGTGGCGGCGCTGGCAGGCTACTACGAGGTAGGCCGAGGTGAGTCCGAGAGACCGAACCTCGCGGGGTTCGAGCGCGGCTGGCAGGTCTTCCACGAGCAGTATCCCGACGACCCCGAGGGCACGACGTTCTACGCCCTCGCCCAGCTCAGTACCGCCGACGCCGGGGACAAGACGCTCAGCAAGCAGCGGGCGGCGGGTGCCATGGCAGCGACGGTCCTGGAGAGACTCCCCGACCACCCCGGCGCACACCACTACATCATCCACGCGTACGACAACCCGGCGCTCTCGCCCCAGGCCGTGGACGTGGCCCGGAGTTACCGGGAGGTGGCACCCAACATCCCGCACGCGTTGCACATGCCGACCCACACCTTCACGCGGCTCGGGCTGTGGCAGGAGTCGATCGACTGGAACCGGCGCTCGGCCGACGCGGCACTGAAGCGTCCGGTGGGCGACCAGATCTCACTCCACTACTTCCACGCGCTGGATTACCTGGCGTACGCGTATCTCCAGGGAGCGGAGGATCAGCGGGCGCTGGAGGTGCTGCGGGAGCTCTATGGTGTGGAGCCGCCCTACCAGGCGCATCTCGCCAGCGCGTACACCTTCGCCGCCGTGCCCGCCCGCTTGGCGCTCGAACGGCACATGTGGGCGGCGGCGGCGGATCTGGAACCGCGCCAGCCGAGCGAGTACCCGTGGGAGACCGCACCCGCCGTCGAGGCGATCACGCACTTTGCACGCGCGCTTGGGGCGGCGCGGAGCGGCCGGGTCGAACGGGCGCGGGCGGACCTCGAGACACTCGCCGCAGTCGAGCAGCGCGTCCCCGCGACGGGGCCGTACAACTGGCGTACCCAGGTCGAGATCCAGCGGCTGTCGGCGCTTGCCTGGCTGCAGTTCGAGGAGGGAGGTCGCGGGGAGGCACTGTCCACCATGCGCGCGGCCGCCGCGCTGGAGGCAACCACCGAGAAACACCCCGTGACCCCGGGTGAGGTGCTTCCCGCCCGTGAGCTACTCGCCGACATGCTGCTCGAGCTCGGACGGCCGGGTGAAGCCCTCGTTGAGTACGAGTCTGCGCTCGCGCGCAGCCCGAACCGGTTCAACAGCCTGTATGGGGCCGGGCGGGCGGCCGAGCTGACCGGTGACGCGGCGGCGGCGGTGCGGTACTACGAAGGCCTACTGAAGGTAGCGGCGCACGCGGACACACCCAGGGAGCGGCTGCAACACGCGCGCGCGTACTTGGCCAGGCGGCAGCAGTCCGGCGCTTAGTTCATGGACTCTTCATGGTGCCCGGATATATTGAGGCAGAAGCGACACGCAGGTGGGCACCATGGAGAATCTTCTCGGGTCGCTGGTGGCGGGAGTCGTAGGTGGGGTGGTAGTGCTGCTCTTTCAGGGCGCATACCGCAAGGTGCAGGCGGCCGGCGGAGCCAAGTCGATCGCCTCCCGCGCGAGGGAGCAGGTGGCGAAGCGCCGCTTCATCATCAAGCTCACGAAGGAGCAGCAGGACGAACTCAAGATCGCCACGGGCATCGAAGCTGAGTCGTTGGAGTACTCCGAGAGCGAGCTGGAGACCAGAAAGGCACCCAAGCTGGAGAAGCAGAAGCACCTGCACGGCCTATGGGTTGCCCTCGGGCTGGACGACTAGCGACGCACCCGATCCCGAAAACGCGAAGCGCCCGGCCTGTGCCGGGCGCTTTGCACTGTGCCCCGCCTTTGATGGCGGGCGGTCGTCTCGTAAATTGGCTCAGCACCGGCGCCCGTAGCTCAGCCGGATAGAGCATCGGCCTTCTAAGCCGAGGGTCCCAGGTTCGAGTCCTGGCGGGCGCACTCCCCTCACGTCAAGCCCTCCTGCGCGCGCTTCACCTTGCGCCACAAGTAGACCGCCAGCCAGGTGTAGGCCGCGGCGTAGCCCACGGCAAACACCGAGACCTTGCGCATGGCTCGTCCAATGGTTGGCTCGAGCTGCGGTGCCACGTTGTGCCATGCCTGCGGTGCGGCCACGATGAACACCGCGTACACGGCCACCAGGCCAATGGCGATGAGCTGCGACGCCATCGCCAAGGCCTGTGCGGGAGCCCACCACCCGCGATGGGCGATGCCGAGGGCGAGCAGCAAGACCCCCGCTGTGCCCAGGGCCATGTGGTCGAAGTGCGCCCCGATGGTCGCGAACTCCCACTCCGGCCGGCCGAACCGGAGCGGAAACCACAGGAGCGCCAGGTCGGCCCAGCCGACGACGGTGAGTGCGGCCCCGACGCAGGCCGTGGCGGTCCAGAACGGGACCCGCGTGCTCTCGTGAGCTGCGGGAGCCGCGTAGACCGGCCGCGGGCCCGGGGAGCGGCGTCGCGCCCGGGGGCGAGGGGCAGCATAGTACCGGCGCTCCGCCTGAGACTGCCCCTGAGGAGGCCGACCACCCATGGTCGCCGTGGGCGCTGCCCCTGCGTCCTGCCGACGCTCCACCTGCCGGGTCTCCGGCAGCCCGGCGGACCGGCCCAGATCGGTAATGCGCACGATGGCATGACCCGCGGCGGCCGGACGGTGTGCCGGTGAGCGACCGGGCAAAAGGACCGGCCTTGCCTCACTGTCGGCGGACTTCTGCGCACCATCTCTGACATGGAGCTCTGCGCGCAGTTCCGTTACGGGCGCGGGGGGTGGCGACGCCGGTGCCCGCTGCGTCGCCGTCGGGACGCCGTCGGTGTCTGGCCCCTCCCGACCGGCCCGTGGGGCGGCCGCCTCCGTAGGTTGTGGCCGCACGGTGGGCTCGGGTGGCGATACGGCCTCCGCGTCGTCGGCCTCCGGCGACGCAACGGTCTTCGCTTCGTCGGGCTCGGCCGGCTCGGGCAGCGCGGCGGCGCCACTCCCCCCGTCGGTCTCGGGGGCCTCCAGCACTTCCGCGGCCGTGCGCCCAGATCCCCCGGTACCCTCGCCTTCACGCCTCACGGTGCACTGGTAATCCAGCACGGCGCCGTCCGAGTCGCGGCGCACCGCTCCGGTCAACAGCACCCGAATCGCCGACCCATCCTTGCCCCGCATCCGCACCGGAAGGTCACGCACGATCCCCGACTCGAACACCGCACCCTGGAATCGGTACAGTTCGTCGGCGCCGGCGAACAGGAGCCGTGCATCCAGGCCCAGGAATTCGATCGGGGAGTACCCGAACAGCTTCGCCGCTGTGCCGTTCGCGTGGCTGACGAGGCCCCCCCGCGAGCACACAAACACCGCGTCACGTGAGAGCGCGAGCAGACCCCGATAGAGCGCGTCACGCTCGTGTAGCGCCTGCTCCAGGGGCCCGCGCGCGGTGATGTCCCGTGCCACGGTCAGCACATAGTCCCGATCCCCCACGCGGCGCTGCACCATGGTGATCTCGACCGGGAATGTCGTGCCGTCCTTGCGCCGCACCACCCCATGGTCCAGCTGTTGCGGCCGCGCAGCGTGGCGTGTGTCGGTGAAGGTGTCCTGCGTAGGTCGGTCGAGGCGAATGGGGGAGAGGAGGGGGAGGTCGCTGAGGTGTCGGGTGACGAGCTGGCCGTGTGCCATGCGGAGCCAGCGGCAGGCCGTCTCGTTCGCGTCGACGACCCGGCCGCTGCCCACCTCGGTCACCAGAATCGCCTCTCCGGCACCGTCCAGGATACGGCGAAGCTCGTCCCTCGCCGGAGTGGGCTCCGGGTGTTTGTGGTCGTGCGCCTCCATCGGATGGGTCGCCTCGGGCGCTCGTTCTCCCCGGCAATACGAGCAAGAGGCGTGCCCTCGGGGCTCAGCGGTCTCCGAACATCTCCCGCACGCCCACGTCACCCACCAGCTCGAGCGGCACCCACCGTTCTCCGCCCGGCGTCTGCACCTGGAGCCGCCCCTCGAGCCGGTAGGCCACGGCGCCGCGTGTCAGCAGACCACGGGCGGCGGCACCCACGCCCTGCCAGGCGAACTCCATGGGAACCTCGACCCAGGTTTGCCTCCCCGCCGAGAGCTTGGCGTCCCCGTCGAACGCCGCCTCGCCGAAGGGGGTGCCCTCCAGATCGAGTGTTGCGCTGAGCTGGCCCCCGCGCAGATCGTATGGGTTCGGGTTGAAGATGGCGAGTTGCAGCCGGAGCGCCCCGCCTTCGAAATCGATCCGGGTGACCTCGATGAACTCCAGCCGAACGGTGGGGGACTCGAAGCTGAAGCGCTTGAACAGGGCGCAGCCCGAGAGTGAGGCGGCCAGCACCAGGCACAGGGCGGTGGCGCCCAGCTTCGCCGGCGAGCGCCGCCCGAAGGGTGTGATCCGCACCACCCCCCGAGGCCGTAACCTCTGCAATGCCAATTGTGTACCTAATGTCACTGATCGTCGTCCCGGCACAACATAACCTAGTCGCGGCACGAGGATCCGCGCAGCGAGCAGGATCGGCCGGGCAGGGGTCGGTTGCGGAACCCTCAGGCGGGAGGCAACTTCCCCTCGAACACGCTCGAGCCCCGGCCGTGTAAGGTAGTGATGGACAAAGACTTATGTTGTTCATCACAGGCATCGGCGACGGCGCATGCGCTGCATGAGCCGTAAGCCCTCACGGCTGCTGGGACCGAACCCGGAGGACAGGGGCGGTGGACGACACGAGACCCGCGGCACAGGCCGACGGGACGAACTCCAGGCGCATGTTCGCAGAGCGCCCCGGCGGGGGGCACGCCCCACCGTACGTCCCCGCGCCCGGTGCGGCACAGCCCGCCGGCGGCGCGGCCGAGGCGGCGCAGAGCCCGGAGGGCGGAGCCGAGCTGGGGCAGCGGACTGCCCCCGACTCTCCGGCCGACCTCGTGTTCATCGTCCGCGAGGACGGTGAGATCCGCTTCGCCAACCGTCCGGTCGGCGGCTTCACCGAGGAAGAAATCGTCGGGAGCAGTATCTTCGAGTGGATCGCCCCCAGCCACCGAGATCTGCTGCGTCAGAGCATCGAGCAGGTCTTCGCCACCGGGCGACCCCAGCTACACGACCTGGCGGGCCTGCCAGCCGACGGCGAGGGCTGGTTCGAGTGGCGCGTCAAGCCGAACCGCCGCGAGGGCGTGGTCGTGTCGGCAACCCTGGTGGCGCACGACATCTCCCGCCACAAACGGACGCAGTACGAACTGCAGCAGCGCGCCGAGGAGTTGGAGCGGCTACTGGAGGAACGCGCTGCGGACCTGGCACAGGCGAAGGCTTCTGTGGCAGAGCACGCCAGGGCCCACGAGGCCGGTGACCGCATCTGGCAGCGCTTCCGCACCCTGCTGGACGAGGCCGGCGAGGCCATCTTCATCACCGATCCGGCTTCCAAGCGAGTGATCGATGTGAACGAAACGGCGTGCCGCTGGGTACGCGCGTCGCGCGACCGCATCATCGGACAGCCCGTCGAGGAATTGCGCCTCGAGTTTCCCGTCCTGCCGCCCGAGGAAGCCGAGCTCAGCTTTACCGAGACGCGCGACACGCGCCGGCCGATCATCCTCAACAACCATGTGCACCGGCGGAGCGACGGCTCCAGCTTCCCCGTGGAGGTGGCCGTCGCCACGCACGTGATGGGCCAGGAGGAGTACGTGCTGGCCGTGGTGCGCGACATCAAGGATCGCCACCGGGTCGAGGCAACCCTGTTGGAGGCCGAGGCGCGCTACCGGAGCTTGTTCGACCAGGCCTTCGACGCGATCTACCTCACCGACCGCGGCGGCGAGATTGTGGACGCCAACCGCGCCGCCGTCGAGCTGTTCGGCTACTCGCGAGAGGAGTTGATCGGCCTCGACGCGCGCCGGCTCTTCCCTCGCGCCGACGACATCCGGGCCTTCCAGCGCGGGATGTCCGATCACGGCAATGTGGCAGCTCTCGAGGTCGAGCTGGAGAGCAAGGGGGGGACCCGGATCCGCGCCTTGCTGTCCGCCACGCGCCGCCTCGCCGGGGACGGTGGGATTCGCGGGTACCAATGTGTCGTGCGCGGGGCACAGGCGAGCAAGGCGCCAGCTCCCGCGCCTTCCTCGGCCGGGGCGCCCACCGCCGCCCCTGACCAGCTGGTCAGGCAGACCGTGCTGCTGTACGACCGGGACGCGATCGGGCTGGCGGAGACCACCGCGATCCTGCAACAGGCTGAAATACGCGTACTTACAGCCGACAGCTCGGAGCGCGCCCTGGAGCTGTTCTGGCAGCGGCGGGGCGACCTCACGGCCACGATCCTGGCGGTGGAGCCGGGCGAGCTCACCAGCCAGGCGCTGGTCGAGGAGATGCGGCGCCTGGATCCCGCGGCGCCGCTCGTGCTGCTGAGTGATTCGGATCCCCTCGCGGTCGCCGAGCAGTTCGCCGACCTCGGCGTGTTGGCGTACCTCCAGAAGCCGACCCACCCTCTGGCGCTGGTCCAGCGCATCCGCCAGGCGGCTCCCCCCGAGCCCTCCGAGTAGCCCCCGCACCGCACTCGCGGGTACCCAAGCGAAACAGTCGGCCTTGGGCGGAGAAACTCCTGCCCGAGAGCGAGTTACACCCCTTGACGCCCCGCGTGTGCGTGGGTAGGATTCCATGCTCGCCGGGATCCTGTGATCCTGGCGACTCGCTCTTTGAAAACCGACGGACAAAGGGACACAAGGAGTGCGGCCCCATTTGAAGCAGCAGGATGTCGGATTCCTGCTCGCTGAGGGGAACATGACTCCGATTTGTGATTCGGACGACGAACTGTCGTTCCGATGAGTCACATCGAACTTTTCTGTTGGAGAGTTTGATCCTGGCTCAGGACGAACGCTGGCGGCGTGCCTAACACATGCAAGTCGTACGAGGTTGTCGAGGTGCTTGCACTTCGGCGCCTAGTGGCGAACGGGTGCGTAACACGTGAGCAACCTACCTCGTGGTGGGGGATAGCCGGCCTAACGGCCGGGTAATACCGCGTACGACACCGGATTCGCATGGATCTGGTGTGAAAGCGGCCGCAAGGTCGCGCCACGAGAGGGGCTCGCGGCCTATCAGCTTGTTGGTGGGGTAACGGCCTACCAAGGCGACGACGGGTAGCTGGTCTGAGAGGATGGCCAGCCACATTGGGACTGAGATACGGCCCAGACTCCTACGGGAGGCAGCAGTGGGGAATATTGCGCAATGGCCGCAA
>JBDHBX010000008.1:0-109375 GCA_039592335.1 Gemmatimonadota bacterium
CTGGAGCGGGACACGGGATGGAGAGCGGAGATCCCCATCGCCGTCGGGCTCGAGGAGACCGCGCGGTGGTACCACCAACACCGGTGGCTATGAACGCCGTCGACAAACTGCTCGCTGCATACCTCGCGTTCGTGACGGTCATGGCGGTCGCGCGCGGGGGACTCGACGAGCCGACCACCTGGTGGATACTTCTGGCGCACGCCCTCTTCGGGTTACTGCTCTACCTCTTCACCCGTTTGGAGCCGGAGCACCGCGTGGGGCAGGTCATCCACGACCTGTACCCACTCCTCTTGCTGCCCGCGCTGTACACCGAGATCGGATTGGTCAACGAAGTGTTCGGGATCGACCGGGTCTTCGCGAACGACGCCCTGGTGCAGCGTTGGGAGGCCACGCTGTTCGGGGGGCAGGTCTCCTACACCTGGATTCGGGCGTCCCCGTCGGTGTTCTGGTCGGGCCTGCTGCACCTGGCCTACGTAAGCTACTACCCGATCGTCTACCTGGGGCCGATCCTGCTGGTGTTCCGGGGACGCCGCGAGAGCGCGCGGCGCGTGTTGCTGGCAGTGATGATCGCCTACGTGGTGTGCTACGTGGTGTTCATCGCCTTCCCGGTGGCGGGCCCCAACTGGGTGTTCGACCACCCGACCGGTCCGGTGCGCGACGTGTGGAGCGCCCGCATGGTCTACGCGCTGCTCGCGGGTGGCTCGTCGGTGGGCGCGGCGTTTCCGTCGTCCCATGTCGCCGCCACGACGGCGGCGGTGATCGCCCTCTGGTGGGAGTGGCGCACGCTGTTCGCCATCTTCGTGATTCCTGCGACCCTGATGACCATCGCGACGGTGTACTGCCAGATGCACTACGCCATCGACGCCACGCTGGGATTGCTGATCGGCGGTGGCTCAGCCGGGCTCGCGCGGCGAATCACGCCGTAGCGACGCGCTAGAAGTCCACGCCCGCCAGGCAGATCCGAGCCCCCGCGATCCGCTGGCGGTACGCTTGTGCGAGCGCATCCGCGTCGGGAACCGCAGCGTAGCGAGCCGACACCCACTGCTCCCAGGCGGCGTCGAGCTGCGCCAGCGAGGCGCCGAGCATTCCCTGGGCGACTGCGCTCGTCACCTCGATCTCCGAGTAGGCGATCTCCAGGACCACGGGGCGCCCGTACACGTCATCGACGAAGCTGAACCACGACGCGCGCACCGGATAGGTTTGGAATTCGCACGGTGTGTTGAGCTCCTGGTTCCGCGGCCGCAGAAGCCCCAACGGTACGCCCTCTCCGCTCACCACCCAGTGGCCCGCGACTACGGCCTCCGGGAACCCGAAGAACGGGAAGCCTCGCTTGTCCGGGTCGACGCGCATGCCAACGAACTCGGCGAAGCCTTCCTCGTAGAAACCGAAGCTGGGCCATTCCCACGTGCGGAACAGGTTCCAGAACTCGTATCGAAAGGCGTGCGCGAGCTCGTGAGACAGCGCGTCAAGGAAGCGGCCGCGGTCATCACTGCCGTGCCCGAGGAGGATGGAGCCGTTCTCATTGACACGGGAGCCGCTTCCCGTGGCATCCAGCACGATGTTGATGATCCGGGCCGGCGTGTTCTCGGAGCCAACGAAGGCCGAGATGGCCTGGAAATGGGCCTCGGCCGCGTCGCGCACGGCCTCCATCTCGGTGGTCGTGGTGTTTGCAGCGTTGGCTCTGACGATGAAGTGCTCGCTGTCGAGCGTCAGCCACGTGACGGTCGGGCCCGGACCCGCCGGGGCGGTCTCGCTCCCGCAGGCCAGGAGCGCGAGCGCAGCGACGAAAGCGAGGATTGTGGTCCGTGAACGACTCATCCCGTGCGCCAAACGAGAGCGTGTGCCCAGATGCGAACGGCAAGCTACCGCACGACGGATGAAGCACGGGTGAACGGCGCCTGAAGACCGGGAGGATGAGCGAGGCCGGGGCCCTACCGGAGCGAACCTCGCGAGCACTGGCCGGCAGGACCCCGGCCGAACGCCTAGTGCTGGTGACTCGAGTGGTCGTGCTCCGCGGCAGCCGCATCCGCCGTCGAGTCGACTGGCATCCCCGCGATCATCTCGTAGCGGCCGCGCACCTGCTGCAGGTAGTGCGCCCGGTCGAGCAGGTACAGCTCGTTCTGGAGCGGTGCACGGGGCCACATCTGCGCGTTCGCCGGCTTGAAGGCACCGGCCACCACGCCCATGCCGCCGGCGTACAGCGTATCGGCCGAGGGATTGTCATAGGTCACCGACACACGATAGACGTGGTCGGGCGTGATCTTCACGCCGCCGGTGCGGTACAGGTGGCCGATGGTGACTCCCACGACCTCGTCGCCCTCATCGGTGATCGCCCGACCCTCCCAGATGATCCGATTCTCGGTGACGTCCTCGAACTTGATGCTCATCGCGTTCTCGTGCAGGTGGCTGCCGATAACCATGATACGGCCCGGCATCACGGGACGCGCCTCGTACGACCAGGTCGACTCGCCCGGCGGCAGGTCGAATGACTTGTCGCCGGCGGGAAACGCCACATCCATCTGGAACGGGTACACGTTCATGAGGGGCCAGGGTCGCCCGGCCTTCACGTACTTGAGCCGCACGCGCACGCGCACGCCAGCGTGCGTCTCGCCGGTGGGGTTGTGCAGCATGGTACTCACGACCATGCGCGTCCCGCCCGGCACCGGATACCCCATCAGCAGCCGCGGCATCGATTGCGCACCGGTCTCCTTCCCCACGGCGAGCATCCGCTGGGAGATCGGGAGGAACAGCTCACGGAAATCGGGATTGATCAGGTTCAGGTGGTGCACCAGCTCGGTAGGCAGCCGAGTCCCCTCCCCGTCGAACACCTCGTAGTCGAAGCCGTAGAGGTAGACCGCAAAGGGGAAGCTCACCTCCGTCACGGGCGGAAACACGGCGCCACCGTGACCTCCATGCCCGCCGTGACCACCCATCTCCGCCATGCCGGCTTGGCCGGCCTCCTCCGCTGGTGTCGCTCCAGCGGGGAGGTCCACCGGGCCGATCACCACGACGAACTCCTTGTCGGCCTCGTCGTGAACGAGCTGAACCGTCGGCTCCTGGGCCGAACCGATCCGGGCTATGCCCAGCACCAGCACCAGCGTCGCCAATACTCTCAACACCACCTTGGACTCCTGGTTGTGGAAGCCCTAATGCAACTATCGGCTTTGCTGGAAATCAAGCCCGCGCGGCCAAGGAGGGCTCGTGGAGCAGGTTGAGCGCGGGTCGGTCCGGCAGCACACCGTCGATTCCCGCCGGGACCGGGATGCCGAGGTGATCGAGAATGAGGGGGAAGGTATCGACCGTGCGCACCGGCCCCTGGAGGGGCTGACTGGATGCCAGGAGGCACCGCATGTGGTTGGCCGTGAGACTGCCGTGGCCCGAGCGATGCTCCGGAATCTCCCAGTCGAGCCGCAGGTCCCAGCCCGCGGCGGCGATCATGGCCAGGTCGCCGGTGCGGGGAGACCGGAAGAGCTGCGACAGTTGCACGGGGGCGTCGGGATACGGGGAGTCGAGCGTGCGCCGTAGCCACTCTCGCTCGTCGTGCTCGGCGGGTCCACCCAACCACAGCACGTCCGCCGTGTCGGGCAGGTACCGGATCCGGCCCCCTCCCGTCTCGACCAGCCGAGCCCGGCCCTCTCTGCTCACCAACTGCACCGCGTTCCCGTCGTGCCCCACCACCATGGCCACCCCGGGGAGACGCACCAGCTCGCGGACCAGGTTGCGCGGGACGCCGGCGACGGCGCCGTCTTCGATCTCGCCGATGGCGAAGCGGCGCTCGCGCGGCGTTCCGGGCAGGAGATACAGCTGTACCGAGCCGTTGCCGGAGACCATCACCGCCACCTTGGGGTCTCGCCGCCAGATCCCCGGGTAGCGCAGCACGGGAATCCCCAGGGCCTCCAACTCGAGGCTCACATCGGTGTGATGATCCACACGGGTGAGCCCGTGGTCGCTCACCAGCAGCGTGAGGTGGTCTCCGTCGAAGCCGCCCGCCGCCGCATACTGCCCGATCATGCGGTCGAAGTTGCGGTACATGTCGAGCACGAGGGTGTGCCACGGATCCCAGAAGTGGGTGACGCCGTCCACGCCCGGGAAGACGGCGAACACGAAGCGATGACGCTCACGCGCCGTGCGGCAGAGCGCACGACCCACCGCGCGCTCCAAGGGTCCGTAGTTCCCTACATAGTGCGCCAGCGCGCCCCACAGGGCCCGCGCCGTCTGCACCCGGTCGCGCTCGCGCGTGAGCCCCCTGGTGAACGGGCTGCACAGGGCCACGGACTGGGGGACGAGATCGAACAGGGTGGCCAGGTCGGGACGTAGATCACTGTTGATGAGACCGCCCTGCGGCCCGCAGTAGCTGCGCAGATGCTCGCGATCGCTCCACCACTTGCCTGCGTAGCCCCGCACGTCCACCCAGCGGATCCCCGGCACGTCACAGGTGCCGGGATAGCAGCCAGTGAGGAACGGCAGGTAGGCCACACCGGTCGTAGAAGGGAAGACGGTCGCGGCCGGCGCGATCCCGCCGCTCTCCAGCAGGTGTCGGCTGATGTTGGGGAGATCACCTGCCTCGACGAGGTGCGCGAACACGTCAGCCCGCGCCCCGTCGAGAATCATCAGCGTCGCCCGTCGGTCCGTCATCACCGCGCCAATCTACACCGGGAGCCTTGAATTTTGCAGGCAATCGGTGAACTTGCATCGCATGCCGCCACCGCCACCGTGCACCCGACTCGGCAAGCACTGCCGCGAGCTGCGGGTGACCATGCGCATCGCCGACCTGGAGGACGACAGCCCGACCCTCCAGGATACGTCGGCCACCTGGATGTTGGGACATACGGAACGCATCACGATGGGCAAGCCGTACATCGACGGGATCGAGCTTCTCGTCGATGCCACGATCCACGTCCCGTGCAAGTATCTCGAAGTGCACGACAGTGAGGGGGCGTCGAAGCCGAACGGGCACCCCAGGGTGACCTGCAAAGCGCACGGCTTCCGGGGTCCCCTGCCGTATAGCTCGCAGCCAGCACCGGAAGACCAACACGCGTTTCGCCGGGGCGGCAACAAGTTCTCCATCGTATACAAGGGCAAGCGGCGCGTGCTCGACCTGCCGCTCAAACAGGCCGCCCGGCGTGCACTTCCCGTGATGCGAGGGCACAATCCCTGCCTCGACGCACCGTGCCGCACGGCCGACAACAGGCAAGGTGCCGCGTGTTGCCGCGACCTCACCCTCGACCTGGTCCTCCCCGAGTCGAGCAAGCGTATGGAGTCGCTGCTGCGGTCACGCAAGTCGCCCTATCTCTGCAAGGTCGATCGCGACGGACCCGATTCGGTGGAGGTCGAAGTGATTTCGGCGTGCGGCTATCTCGGCGACGACGGCGTCAGCTGCGTGTTGCACGACCGCATGCTTCCCAACGGCCGGGTCGCCAAGCCCTCGATCTGCTTTGAGTGGCCCGACCTGGGCCCGGATGATGCCGGCCACCCGGGGTGTGCCCTAACGTAGGAGCCTCCCAATGACCGTTTCCCCTCCCGCCCCCGAGATCTCCGCCCGGGAGTTGGCGGCCGCCATCGAGGATGGCGCCCCAATTCAGATCCTCGATGTCCGGGCTCCACACCACGTGACCACCGGCCACATCGACATCGGACCGGAGAGCCGGTTCCACAACATCGTCGGATCCCAACTGGTCGCGGCCCGGTCGCAGGAGCAGGTCGGCCTCGATCCCGACGTGCCGGTCGCCGTGGTCTGTGGGCACGGCAGCGACAGCAAGGTGGCAGCCCTGTTCCTCTCCCGCTTCGGCTACCACGCACGGTCGGTGGCCGGCGGGATGGCGGGCTGGATGTTGATGACGCTCCAGCGGGAGTTGCCCGCCCCGCCCTCGCTCGACCGCCTCGTCCAGTTCGACCGGATCGGGAAGGGGGCCCTAGGCTACCTGCTGATAAGCGACGGCGCTGCGCTCGTCATCGACCCGCCGCGAGACATCCGTCCCTACCTCGAGGTGGCGGAGGGGACGGGAGCAGAGATCGTGGGCGTCGCCGACACGCACTGCCATGCCGATTACCTGAGCGGCGGCCCCGGCTTGGCACAACATCTGGGCATCCCGTACTACCTCCACGCCGCCGATGCGGTGTACCCGTACGACGGGACACCGGGCCAACTCGCCTACGAGCCGCTCGAAGACGGCGCCACGATTCAGGTGGGCCGCGCGGCGGTGCGGGTGACCCACACCCCGGGACACACCGAGGGCAGCGTCTCGTTCCTGCTGGACGACCAGGCGGCCTTCACGGGCGACTTCATCTTCGTCGCCTCGATCGGACGTCCGGACCTGGCAGGCAAGACAGAGGAATGGACCGTCCAGCTGTGGGACAGCCTCACGCGCGCGAAGAAGGAGTGGCCGCAGGGAGCGCTCATCTGTCCAGCGCATTACGCCACCGACGACGAGCACAATCGGGACCGCTCGGTCGGCAGGCCCCTCGGCGAGATCCTGCACGACAATGAAGCCCTGGCGATGAGCGACCTGGAGAGCTTCGCCGGATGGGTGCGGAGCAAGGCCGGCGCGTTCCCCGATGCCTACCGGAAGATCAAGGCTGTCAACGTGGGTTTGGTGCAGGTGGACGGCTTGGAGGCGGAAGAGCTGGAGGTGGGCAGGAACGAGTGCGCATTGGCGTGAGGGACGCGGTGGCGCACCCCCGCATCACGGCGCGTACGTAATCGAATACTCTCCCGCGACCGAGCGGCCGTCCTCGGTGCGCGCCGCGTAGAAGACCCACTGATACATCCGATCGAGCAGCTTCTTGCGGAAGTCGTTGTCCTCGATCTCCGGCTCGATACTCACCCGCGTGACCCGTCCGCGGCGGTTCACCCAGAAGTGGATGGTGTACTCCCTGCCCTTCACCGAGGCGGGCGGCTCCTCGAACGGGTAGAGGATGGACCGCGGCTCCGGCGCGTACGCCGCTCCACCACCACCGGTGCCGGGACCCACGTTACTCCCCACCCCGGTTCCCGATCCCGACCCGACGCCCCCGCCATTGCCGGACCCGGTGCCCGCCCCCTCACCCGTACCGGAACCCACGTCCTGCGGCCGGCTCACGACGAGACGCTGCACGGTCTTGGGCGGCGGGATCTCCGCCAGCTCCGGAGGGATGACCTTGAGATCGGGCTTCGGCAGCATCAACTCCAACTCCTCCAACTCCTCGTCGGGCGCCGGCGCCGCCATGGCCATGGGCGCGGGCCTGGGTGGCGCCGGAGGAAGGTTGATGAACTGCACCGACTGGTTGCCACCGCCACCACCGCCGCCGACCGGTCCCGGCCCGTCACCGTCGCCGGCGAGGAGCAGCGCCTGGCCCCCGAGGAAGAGCAACACGATGGCCAGGGCATGCAGCATGGCGGCGAACCCGGCGCCCGCCCCGAGCTTGCGGTCGGTGCGCGGCAGGGCACCCTTGGGAACGTGGCGTGGCGCGTTGGGGCGCACGTAGTGCTTGTGCCCCTGGAGGGCGTGCGGCTGGGCCAGCCCCGGATCGGTGCGGAGTGCCTTGCTCATCGAGCCCGAATTCCCTCCCGCATGAGCTCATACACCTCGGGGTTGAGATAGTACACCCGATCGAACGCCTCTCCCGTACGGCTGTCCTCGGCTCCGACCGCATCGAGGAACACCCTGCGGTACTGGCCGGCGAGCGTCGGGGCGTAGAAGTCGAGGATCAGGGCCCCGCAGCGCACCGCCGCGCGCCGCCTCAGATCCTCCAGGTCGGCGTCATCCACGGCATACCGAGCCAGCTGCTGGTCGTCGATCAGCAGGAAGCAGAGCTCCTTGAGGAAGGCAAACACCGTCGGCTCCGGCCGATCGGTGGACAGCGGCATCTGCACGGCCACCACCTGGTCCGTCGCGTTGAAGGCGTCGAACTCCACGATGCGCCCCTCGGGCCCAACCGGCGGCGACGGGAAGACGAGACCCGCCGTGAGCCGGCGGCGCTCCAGGTACCGTCCCAGCTGCGGAGCGAAGACCGAGTCCCACATCGCCTGGACGGCTTGGTAGCGGGGCTGTTGCTCCGCACTCATGTCGCGCCAGTAGTCCCGGAAGAAGATCTCCCACTCCTCTTCCACCGCCTCCAACAGGTCCTCGAGCAGCGATCGGGCGCCGCCCCGGAGGTTCTGGTCCAGGATCATCATGCCGATCTGATCCTGGCTGCCGACCTGCGGTCCGCCTCCGCTTGGCGGCTGTCCACCCGGTGGCCGCATTCCCCCACGCCCCGGCCGGGGCGCGTCGCCATCGACCACCATGCGCAGGGCCATGAACATCTCTTCCGGGTCGCTGTCGGGGAAGTAGAGCGGCACGAAGTGCAGCAGGTCGTAGCCCGTGCCTTCCCCGATGCCTTCGCGCAGCTGGACGGCGAGCGAGTCGAGCGCCGTGGGGTAGACGCCGCGCTCCAGCTTTGCCTCCCGCACCACATCAGCATACTCGGCACTATAGAGCCCGAGCGGTCCCGGCTGGTCGGCCGCGATCACCGCCAGCGCGTGGAACCAGAGGTCGACCTGGGGACGCTCGCGCACGATCCAGCGTCCCGGTCCGGCCCGAGCACCCGGTGCGGTCGGGGGAGGCGCACCGGGCTGCACCCCTGGTTGGATCGGTACGGCCCGCGCCGTGGGCGGCTGGGTGGGCTGCGCCACGACCTGTCGCGGGCCGATCTGCTCCTCCAGGGCCAAGACTACAGTGTTGTCGAGAGGATACGCCTCCTCGAACGTGACGTCGGGGGCGAGCCCTTGCAGCGCCACGGCGGCGGCGATCTGCGTTTCCTGATACGGCACGACCAGCGTCGGCTCGAGAGCGTCGAACAGCAGCGCGCCGCACCGGACCGCCGACCGGCTCGCCAGCTCGGGCGGCATCTCCTCGGCCCCCGTGGCACGCACCGCCTGTGGCACGACCGCGAAGCAGAGTTCGCGCACCACCCCGAACACCGTGGGATCGGGATCGCCCCCCGGGGGCGCCCACACCGCGACGACGTTGTCGAGGCGGCGGAACGCACTGCCCTGCTCCAGCCGGCCCTCCGGCCCGAGCGCCGGCGAGACCAGGATCGTCCCGGCGTCCAGTCGCCGTGGCTCGAGGAAAGGCTGCAGCGCCGGCTCCACCGTCTCGCTCCATGCGGCCTGGATCTCCGCATGGCGAGCCGTGTCGGCGGCGATCACCCGCTCCCAGTAGTCCTCGAAGAAGAGCTCCCATTCCTGCTCGAGCAGCTCGAGGAACCGCTCCAGGACCTCGCGGTGATCACCTTCCCGGAACATGCCGGCCGCCCAGCGGATGCCAGCCCGCGTGGTAGGACTGTAGACGTCCTCCTGCCGTAGCTCACGCTTGGCCACGGCAATGAGGGCGCGGAACATCTCGTCGAGGCTGGCGCCCGGGAAATGGAGCGGTGCGAAGTGGAGCGCGCCGAGCTCGGGCTCCTTCTCCATTTCCAGCAGGAGCTCCCCGGCGAGCGAGTCGAGGGGCGTAGGGTAGATCCCCAGCTCCCGCTTGGCCTGGCGGACCTGATCCACGTAGTCCGGGTGGTACAACTGGAACAGATCATCCATGCCGAAGCCCACCACAGCCAACCCGTGGAACCAGAGATCGGCCGCCCGATTGGAGCGTACCCGCCACCCCTGCTCAGCGGCTTGCTGGTCGGCGGTCACCTGCGCCACCGACGGGCTCGCCAGCACCGCGGAGCCCCCCAGGAGCAGGCCGATCAGTCCAGGAGTCGTAAAACCTCGCTTCATCGCACCTTCCAAACCCTGCACCCCCTATCGGGGTTCCGTTTCGCCCAGAAAGACGCCCGTGCAATCGTCAAGTATCGGTAGCCCCCGCCTCCCCGGCAACCCACGCACCTGTGCAAACTCCCGGGTCTCGATCGTCACCAGGAGTAGGACACATCTGCGAGGCGAGAATGAAGACGTTCACGGCAGCCCTGGTGGCGAGTTTGCTGGCCTCCCCCCTGCTGGCGCAGGGGTGGATCGAGCCGGTACCCGGCACCGACCCGGCGTTTGGGGTCATCAAGGTCCGCACCGCCGTTTCCGTGCGGGTGACCGGTCGAATCGCGCTGGTCGAGGTCGAGGAGTGGTTCCGCAACGACGGCGGTGGGCTCGGGGAGGGCGACTACCTCTATCCGCTCCCCGGCGAGGCAGTGTTCAGCAACTTCTCCCTGTTCCAGGGCGACCTGGAGCTGCGGGGGGAGACGATGAACGCCACCGAGGCACGGGCGATCTATGAGGAGATCGTCCGCCGCAAGCGCGATCCGGCGCTGATCGAGCTGGCCGGGCACGGTCTCGTGCGGGCCCGCGTGTTCCCCATCAACGCCGGGGAGACACGCAAGATCACGCTGCGCTACACCCAGATCATGGAGCGGGCCGGCGACGCCCTGCAGTTCCGCTACGCCGCCGGTGGCCGCTTCGGCCGGCGGGTCAGCGGCGAGCACACCGCGGTGACGCAGCCGCGCCCCGAAGACGCCCCGCTCACGTTCACGCTGGTGGCCGACAGCGGTCGTGCCTACGGGGACCCGTTCTCCCCCACACACGCGTTGGACGTGACCCGCGAGCGCGGACGGCTCACCGTGCGGCCCGAGAACGAACTGCGCGGGGACTTCGTCGTGTTCCTCCCCATGGCCCGGGGGTTGGTGGGGATCACGCTCGTCACCCACAAGCCGGCCGGCGAGGACGGCTACTTCATGCTGACGCTCTCGCCCGGCCGTGCGGACGGCACCAGCCTGCCCCGCGACCTGACCGTCGTGCTCGACGTGTCGGGCTCCATGTCGGGCAGCAAGATCGAGCAGGCGAAGGCGGCGCTGCGCCAGCTGCTGGGCACGCTGGATCGCGAGGACCGCTTCCGGCTGCTGTCGTTCAGCAACGGCGTGACCGCCTACCGCTCCACGTGGGCGGAGCCGACCGGCCCTGAGCTGCGCGACGCGCACGCCTGGATCGACCGGCTCGACGCCGACGGCGGCACCAACATCGCCGGAGCGCTGGACGAGGCCTTCCGGCTCGACAGCCCCGAGGCACGCCTGCCCATCGTGGTGTTCCTGACCGATGGGTTGCCCTCCGTGGGCGAGCAGAACCCCGAGCGCATCGCGCGACAGGCCGAGCAGCGTCGCGGGCGCGCCCGCGTGTTCGCCTTCGGCGTGGGGTACGACGTCAACACCTACTTGCTCGACCGCCTGTCGGCGGCCGGGCGGGGCGCTACCCAGTACGTGCAGCCCGGTGAAGACGTGGAGCAGGCGCTCAGCGTGCTGGCTGCGAAGATCCAGCACCCGGTGTTGACCGACCTGGCGCTGGGCGACGCGCCGGTGGAGTTGGAGGAGATCTACCCCGGGACCCTGCCCGACCTGTTCGCGGGCGAGGAACTGGTGGTGTTCGGGCGGTACCGCGCCTCCGCTCGCGAACGCAGCGGCGCCATCACAGTCACGGGCCGCCGGAACCGGCGCACGGAGCGGTACGCCACGGACGCCGCGTTCCCGGACCACGCCACGGGGAACGAGTTCATCCCCCGGTTGTGGGCGTCCCGCAAGATCGGGTTCCTGACGCAGCAGGTCCGCCTCAACGGCTCGAACGAGGAGCTGGTGGAGGAGATCCGCCGCACCGCGCTGCGCTACGGCCTGTTGAGCGAGTACACCTCGTACCTGGTTCAGGAGCCCGAGGACATCGCGGTGCGCCGGGACGCGCGCGGACGCGGGCAGGCGATGAACACCCCTGCCGCCGCTCCCGTACAGTCGGGCGCAGGCGCCGTGGTCGCCGCCGAGCAGTCCCGCATGAAGCGGGAGGCGAAGTCGGCGGTGGACCTGGAGGAGATGGAAGACGCCTTCTTCGCGCGCGGCCACATCGGTCAGCAGCGTCACGTGGCCGGCCGCCTGTTCGCGCAGCAGGAGGGCGTGTGGACCGATCTCATGCATGCCGACTCGGTTCGCACCGTGGCGATCGCCCCGTACAGCGAGGCGTACTTCGCGCTCCTCGGTATGGCACCCGAGCTGGAGCCCTACTTCCGGGAGTTCGAGGAGATGCTGATCGCCGGCGAGCAGGTGAGCATCCGCATCGCGGACGACGGCGCAGAGACCATGTCGACGCGCGAGCTGGAGCGCCTAGTGCGCGACTTCCGCGCGCGGTAAACTGGACGACGTGAGCGTCGACTGGGCGGAAGTGTACCGAACCACCTTCGAGGACCTGGTCCGCTTCCTGCACCGCAAGGTGTGGGATGCGGACCGGGCGAAGGACCTGGCACAGGAGGTATTCGTGCGCGCGCTCGACCACGAGCCCGAGAATCCCAAGGCCTGGCTCTTCACCGTGGCGGGGAACATCGCCCGGGACGAGGCGCGCTCGGAGATCCGTCGCCGCAAGCACCTCACACTCCTCAAGTCGGAGGCAGCCGGCCAAACGGCTCCCGACCCAACCGAGGAGCTGGAGCGCGAGCAACGCATGGCGCTGGTGCGGCAGGCGCTGGACCGGTTGAGCGAGCGGGATCGGGACGTGCTGCTCCTGTGGGACGCGGGGCTCAACTACGACGAGATCGCCGCAGACACCGGCCTCTCGAAGGGAGCCGTCGGCACCACGCTGGCACGCGCGCGTCGCCGCCTGGTAGAAGCGTACGACGCGCTGGAGGAGAGAGATGTCGCACATCGATGAAGGACTCCTGCACGCCTACCTCGACGGCGAGACCGCCGGGGCGGAGCGGTCCGGACTCGAGCAGCACGTGGCCGGCTGCGCCGAGTGCCGCGCCCGGCTGGAAGAGGCGCGTGCGCTGCGGGACCGCAGCACAGGAATCCTGAGCGGCTCCGGACCCGCCACGGTCACACCCCCACCGTTCGAGGAGGTGGTGGCGCGCTCCCGCAGTGTCGAGGCGCGGCGGCGCGTATTCCGCCTGAACCGGCTCACCACCCTGGGATGGGCCGCGACCCTCGTGATCGCCGTGGGCGTGGGCTGGATCGCCCGGGGCACGCTGGGAATCGGCGAGCGAGCCACACAGCAGCCCGGCGTCGCCGCAGTGGATAGCGCCGCCCCCCACTTGGCCGAGCAGATCGCCGAGCCCGAGTCGGGTGCGGGCACGGCTGAGCGCACGCTGGCACAAGCCCCGATGCGCGAGAGCACTGAGGAATCCGGGCGTGCGCAGCGGCGTGACGAGCCGGCACCCCCGGCCGCGCTCAAGTCGGAGGTCGCGCCGGCCGAGGAGGAGCCGGCCGACTATCGCCCGGAGGCCGAGGAAGCGCGAGCGAAGATGGCACAGGCCGACGTGGAGCGGCAACCTGCCGCCGGCGTCGCCGCCCCCGCAACCCCGGCTGCCGGCGAGGCGCGCGCGAGAGGGGCGCTCGCCCAGGCGGACTCGGTGGAGTCCACTCCCGACGAGAGAAAGGCGGGGGTGGAGGCGGACGTCCAGGTAGTGGTGCAGGAGGCGGCCGCCGAGGACGCATTTGCCGCCCGGCGCCAAGTGGATCTGGACGCGCTGATCGGCACGGCGGGGGAAGCCGGGGCGTGGCGTGTGGTCGACGAGCCCACCGCACGCGATCGGCTGGGTGGACCGATCGCACGGCTGCCCAACGCCGCCGTCGAGGCGTACCTCATACCGGCCGATTCGGAGAGGCCCGCCGTTCAGGTGGTGCAACGCCTCGAGTCGGGTGACGTCGTGGTGTTGGCGCAGGAGCTGGCGGACGATCCCGCAGAGGAGGGGGTGGGCGCGCGCGACGAGCTGATGGCGATGAACGAGCCCTTCTCGGACGCGGCGGCGGCGCGCGTGCGCCGCGGAGATTACATGATCACACTCCGGGGGAGACTGCCAGTTGACTCCCTCCGGGCGTTGCTCGAGACGCTGCCCTAGCGCGCCGTCTCTCCCGTCCGGCGCACCCTGATCAGCTCGGCGACCACCGACACGGCGATCTCCGCAGGGGTGTCGGCCCCGATGGCCTCACCGATCGGCACCCGCACGCGCTCCAACGCCCCGCGTGGCACCCCGGCCTGCTGCAACGCCTCGAAGATCACCGCCCGCTTGCGCATGCTGCCCAGCATCCCGACATAGCGTGCCGAGGAGCCCGCCGTCCGTTCCACGATCTCCGCGTCGTAGCTGTGTCCGCGTGTGGTCGCCAGCACGTAATCGTCGGTGTCGAGGGTGAGCCGGTCGAGCACCGACCGGAAGTCGTCCGCGATCACCTCGTGCGCCCACGGTACGCGCTCGGGATCCGCGAACTCCCCGCGATCGTCGGTGATCAGCACGTAGAACCCGGCCCCGGCCGCAGCCTTGGCGATCTCCCGACCCACGTACCCGGCCCCGAAGATGATCACGCGCGGCACCCGCTCGAGCGGTTCGACCAGCGCACCGAGTGCTTCGTCGATCCTCGCGGCGGCGCGAGACGGCGAGACGGCGGGCTCCACTCCAGTCTCGAACGGGGCACCCACGTGAATCACGTCGTCGCCGATGCGGGCCTGCTTGCGGGGGCCGCCACTCCAATCCACCGCGGTCAGGATGGTCCCCGAGACTCGGCGGTCGGCCGCGACGGCCAGCGCGCCGTACAGCGCCGCCATCTCGGGTGTGGCCACGATGGGCTCGAGAAAGAGCTCTACGGTGCCGCCGCACGAGAGCCCTACATCGCCCGCCAGATCGGCGTTGAGCGTGTGCCGCGCAAAGCTCGGGGCGCCGCTCTCGGCCGCGGCGAGCGCCTGCTCGGCTACGTCGGCCTCGGTGCAGCCACCACCCACGGTGCCCCAGCAGCGACCATCGGCCGCCACCACGAGCTTCGCGTCGCGCGCCATCGGCAGCGAGCCGCGCTGGCTGGACACGGTGGCCATCGCGCCGGCGAGACCAGCTTCCGCCAGTGCACAGGCGGCGTGCCATACGGCGGCGCGCTCACTCACGACGCCGGCAATTCCCCGAGCGTGGCCACCGCCCGGCGCAGATGGGGGACCACGATCGACCCACCGACCACCAGGGCGACGGAGAACGCCTCGAACAGCTGCTCATCGCTCGCGCCTTCCTCGCGGCAGCGAATCAGATGGTAGGTGATGCAGTCGTCGCATCGCAGCACCATGGAGGCCGTGAGGCCCATCAGCTCCTTCGTCTTGGCGTCCAGCGTGCCCGGCTCATAGGTACGCGAATCCAGGGCGAAGAACCGGTTGATGGTGAGGTTCCCCGCCTCGTGGATGGCGGCGTTCATCTTCTCGCGGAAGTGGCGGAAGGCTTCGAGACTCATGGGATCAACCTTCACCGAATCGCCGTGAGCGGCTAGTGGTGGCCGGTGGCCTCCGCCTTGGCCGTGAGCCTCGGGCTCACCATCGGGAAGGTGCGCGCGAACAGGCCGTACGCCAACAGGAACAGCCCCAGAAAGCCGAGCGAGATGCCGATTTCCGGCACCCCGATCTGGGGTGCGTGCTCTGTGAGCGACGGCTGCACCAGCAGGTTGCGCTCCAGCCACACGCCGAGGAAGCTGATCAGCAGGAAGAGGGTGAACGTGAACACCGTCACCTTCGACTTCACCCAGATCAGGCCCCAGAAGGGGATGAGGAACACCATCGCTCCCACCAGGATCGAGACGGACTGCCAGTCGCCCCACAACCGGTAGAAGAGGAAGGACGTCTCCTCCCGCAGGTTGCCGTACCAGATCACGAGCACCTGGCTGAACACCAGATAGGCCCAAAAGACGGAGAAGCCGAAGACCAGCTTGCCCAGGTCGTGGAACTGCTCGCGGCCGATCACGTCGCGCAGCCCAAGGCACCGCCGCCAATAGACCATCATCAGCCCCAGCATCGTGAGCCCGGTGAGGACCGCCCCCATGAAGAAGAAGGCACCGAAGAGACTGCTGATCCAGTACGGGGCGAGCGACATCACGAGGTCGAACGCGATGAGGGAGAAGAGCCAGGCGTACAGCAGGCAGAGGGCCACGGCCAGACGGGTGAGCCGCTGCTCGTTCCTTCGCTCCTCGGCCGGCAGCCCGGTGTAGCCCGCCGCGATGCGATCGTACAGCGCCCGCTTCCACCCGGTCACCTGGCCTCGCAGCTCCGCCACGTCCGGCTTGACGTCGTGATACACAAACGCGACGGCCACACCCAGGAGCACGAGGAGGGAGGCCAAATCCCGCCAGAAGACCCACGACACGGTGAGCCACTGGCCGCGCGCCGGCGTGGGGTGCTCGATCCACGGGAACAGCTCGTGCCGTCCGACAAACAAGAGCAGGAAACACACGAGCGCGACGGGGAGGAAGGCCACCGCCGCTTCGGCGAACCGGATGATCGGTCCCGACCAGACGCCCTTGGTGATCTTCTGCGTGGCAGCGAACACGGTGGAGCCCAGGGCAACGCCCGTGAAAAACAGGAAGTTCACGTGGAACATGCGCCAGGCACGCCCCGGATCGTCACCCATGGCGAGCGTCACGAACATGCCCAGTCCGAGCACCGCGAGCACGGTGCCCAGCAGGAGCATCCCACGGGCCGGCGCGTTCGCGCCCCGCTCGTACAGCTCGTCGTTTGCGGTGCCCGCGCTCATTGCGCCGCCCCCTGCAGCAACCGGACGTAGTTGACGATGTGCCAGCGGTCCTCTGGAGAGAGCTTGCTGCCGTACTCCGGCATCAGCGCTCCGAAGCCGTTGGTGATCGTTCCGTAGATCCAGCCGTCGCTGTTGTTGGCCTGGCGCTCCTCGATCAGGTTGCGCACGGCGTTGGCCAGCGCCGGGGCGACGGGTCCGTCTCCGAGTCCCTCGGCGCCATGGCACACCGTGCAGTAGATGTCATAGCGGTCGCGGCCGCGCTCCATACTCGAGGCGGTGCGCTGCACCGGGTTGGCCAGCCGATCGAGCGCCGACCGGTTCTGCGGGATCGCCGGGGGCACGACCTCCTCGATGCCCGCCACCGGCACCGTCCCCTCGACCGGCTGGCGCGGCATCTTATACGGCTGGATGGCGATCCCCCGGTGCATCACCGAGAACCACGGGATCGCGGCGACGAGGTCGTCGGGGCTCGGGAAGCGGTGCCACTGCTCCTGCGTGCATCCCCCCGCGAGCAGCGCGACGGCGAGAACGGCGAGAACGAGTCTACGTCTCAACGCGCACCTCCACCGCACCCGAGAGTCGCAGCAGCTCCTCGACCGACGGGCGTCGCTCGACCGGGCAGGGAACGAAGATCCCGATTTGGTCGTCGGTGAAGCGCCCGTCGTAGGCACCGAGCTGTCGCGTGCGCCAGGAGTGGAACACCAACCCCAGGATCGTCGCGCCCGCGCCGAACAGGATGGTCAGCTCGAAGGCGATCACCACATAGGGGATCACCGAGCCGACGGGCTTGCCACCCACCACGAGCGGCCAGTCGTACGACATCCAGAGCGTCAGGGCAAAGCCGGCGGCGCACCCCAGCAGCCCACCCAGCAGCGTCCACAACCGTACCGGGCTCACCTTGTGGCCCACCGCCTGCGCGATCTCCGCGTTGGGCACGGGCGTGTACACCGTGAAATCGCGGTACCCCTTCGCCTTCAGCGCATGGATCGCATGCGCGGCTGCGTCCACGTGCTGGTACGCCGCGAGGATGCCGCCCGGATGCCGGCCGCTCATGACCGTGGACTCGCTTTCCGCGGCATCGGGATGATCTCCTTCACCTCGGTGATGGAGACCGTGGGAAAGTTCTTCGCGAACAGCAGGAACCACATGAAGAACCAGGCGAAGCTGCCCGCGAGGATCGCCCACTCGACCCACGACGGCGTGTAGTGCCCCATCGCGTACGGCTCGTACTCGTGAGACAGCGACACCACGATGATCACGAACCGCTCGAACCACATGCCCAGGTTGACGAACAGAGAGAGCACGAACAGCGCCGGGATGCTGCGCCGCACCTTGCGGAAGAACAGCAGGAGCGGCAAGAACCCGTTGCAGATGATCATCGTCCAGCTCGCCCACCAGTACTCGCCGAACGCGCGGTTGTAGAAGGCGTCCTGCTCGAACGGGTTCCCGGAATACCACGCGATGAAGTACTCGACGCCGTAGGCATATCCGACGATCAGCCCGGTGAGGAGCAGCAGCTTTGACAGGTTCTCGAAGTGGTCCACCGTGATGTACCGCTCCACCTTGAACACCTTGCGGAGCGGCACCAGCAGGGTGACCACCATCGCCACGCCCGAGTAGATCGCACCCGCCACGAAGTAGGGTGCGAAGATCGTCGCGTGCCACCCGGGCACGATCGACATGGCGAAGTCCCACGACACAACGCTGTGCACGGACAGCACGAGTGGCGTCGCCAGAGCCGCCAGGTAGAGGTACGCTCGGATGTAATGGCGCCACTGCTGATCGGTGCCGCGCCATCCCAGCGAGGTGATCTCGTACAGTTTGCGGCGCCAGCCCGTGGTCTTCTCCCGCACCGCGGCGACGTCGGGCACCAGCCCGACGATCAGGAAGAGCGTGCTCACGGTGAGGTACGTCGAGACGGCGAACACGTCCCACAACAGCGGCGATTTGAAGTTCACCCACAGCTGGCGCTGGTTGGGATAGGGAAACAGCCAGTAGGCGTACCAGATCCGGCCGACGTGGATCAGCGGGAAGAGGCCCGCCGTGAGGACGGCAAACACCGTCATGGCCTCGGCCGTGCGGTACACCGACGTGCGCCACGCCGAGCGGAACAGGTAGAGAATCGCCGAGATCAGGGTCCCGGAGTGCGCGATCCCCACCCAGAACACGAAGGTCGTGATGTACACACCCCACAACACCGGCGGCGTATAGCCGGCGACGCCCAACCCCCAGCGGACCTGCCACAGGAGCGCGAACGCACCCACCGCCAGCACCACGAGCACGACCGCGAGCAGCACGAAGTACCCCCGAGACGGCCGCCCGAGCGTCGCCACGACGTCGCGCGTGATCTCGTGGTAGGTCGGCTGCTGCGGTGCCACCCGTTCGGGTTCCGCGATGGTCGCCATTCGCGCTATGCCTCCCCCACTCCCTCGTTGCGCACCTTGCGCAGGTAGGTCACGCCCGGCTGGGTATTGAGATCCCCCAGTACGTGATAGCTCCGGTCGTCGCGCGAGACCTGATGCACGCGAGAGTTCGGATCGTTCAAATCGCCGAACACGAGCGCATCGGAGGGACAGGTCTGCTGGCACGCCGTGAGGATCTCGCCGTCCTGGAGCTCCCGCCCCGCGAGTACGGCCTCATTCTGCTTGCCCCGGATCCGCTGCACGCAGAACGTGCACTTCTCCATCACGCCCTTGGCGCGCACCGTCACGTCGGGATTGAGCAGCCAGTGCAGCGGGTCGGGGAAGGCGAAGGCCGGGTCGTTCTCCTCCTGGTGGTCGAACCAGTTGAACACCCGCACCTTGTACGGGCAGTTGTTGGAGCAGTACCGCGTGCCCACGCAGCGGTTGTAGACCTGCCCGTTGAGCCCGTCCGGCGTCTGATACGCCGCAAACACGGGACAGACCGGCTCGCACGGCGCGCGGCCGCACTGCTGGCACATCATCGGCAGGAAGCGCGCCTCCAGCGGCTCGCCGTGCTCTCCACCCTCGAAATACCGCTCGATGCGGATCCAAGCCATCTCGCGGCCACGCCGGACCAGCTCCGGCCCCACGGTCGGGATGTTGTTCTCCGAATGGCAGGCGGTGACGCAGGCGCTGCAGCCGGTGCACTTGGAGAGATCGACCGCCAACGCCCAGCGCGGCACGTCCCCGGCGTAGTCACCGTGCCTGGTGTCGGCGTCCTGTACCTCCTGCACGTCGTCCAGCAACTGCTCGATGTGCTCCGGCACCGGCGCTGCGTGGCCGCCGTGGCGCTCGCCGTGCTCGCCGCGTTGCAGCGCCGCGAGCGTCACGGCCTGTGCAATGCCCCGCCCCATCTGCCGCGACTTCCCCTCGGTCTTGGCGACGTACTCGTGCCTACCCGTGTGACGCAGGCTCGCCGCCGCGTAGTGCGAGGCGCCGCCGAACTCGGTCACGTCGGTGGACAGCACCGCGTACGCGTTCGCGCCCCGCCCCTCGGCATACCGACCGAACGCCGTGTGACCCTGCCCCAACGGCATGGCGAGCACATCGCGGCGCAATCCCGGATAGAGATAGGCCGGCGCCTCCACGGTGCCCGCCGGCGTGGTGACCTCGAGGATGTCGCCCTCGTGAATGCCCCGCTCGGCCGCCGTCTCCGGGTGGATCTCGACCCAGGTGCTCCAGGTCATCTTGGTCACCGGATCCGGGAGCTCTTGCAGCCACGGGCGGTTCGCTCCGCGCCCGTCGTACAGCGCGGGCGACGGGTACGCGATGAGCGTGAAGCCCTCCAGCGGCGCCGACCAGGTGGCAGGCTCCTGCAGCTGCGCCACCGAGCGGGCGAGTCGCACGGTGCGCGCCGGCGCGTCGCGCCACACGCCGCCGTGCTGCAGCGCCTCGATCCAGAACGTCTCGAACGGTCGGAAGTCCCGCAGCCGCCGCTGCAGCCGGCCCCAAGCCTGCTGCAGGTAGTCCTTATAGGTCGCGGCCGATAGCCGTGCACCGAGCCGGCCCCCCACCTGTTGCGCCACCGCCAGCAGCACGTCGCCGGTCTGGCGCGTGTCGAACACCGGCCGCATCACCGGCTGCTGCAGGGCATACACGCCCGCGCGCGGCTCGAAGTCGTTCCACTGCTCGAGCGGATCGTGGTCGGGCAGCACGAGGTCGGCGTGGACCGAAGTCTCGTCCCAGAAGCGGGCGAAGCTCACCGAGAACCCGACCTGCGCCATCGCACCGGCGAAGTCGGTCCCGGCGGGTGCGGCGTGTGCCGGGTTGGCGCCGTGGACGAACAACACCCCGACGCCGCCGTTGCGCATCGCCCGTACCAGCGAGCCCAGATCGGCATAGCTCGAGGAGCCCGCCGGGTTGAGGTCGGCACCGTAGCTCACCGTCCGACCCACGTTGCCCGCGACGTAGTTGAGCACGTTGACCACAGCCGCGGTCACGTGCGCCTGCCCGTGCTGTGCCCCCACGCCACCGGCCACTGCCAGGCTGGGGTCCTCGACGAACTCGCGCGCCAGCCGCTCGATCGTCTCCGCCGCGATCCCCGTGCGGTCGGCCACGTCGGCGGGTGCGTGGGCGTCCAGCAGCTGCTGTACGCGGAAGGTGTCGGGCTGGCGCGGCACCAGCCGCTCGTTCACGATGACGTGGGCCATGGCCAGCGCCAGCAGCGCCTCCGAGCCCGGGCGCGGCGCGATCCACTCGTCCGCGCTCATCCCGGTCATGCTCATGCGCGGCTCGACGTGCACGTAGCGCCCCATCGAGCCGTCCCGGTAACCGTGGCTCTCGCTGAACCCGCGGGCCTGCTCCACCGGGCTCAGCCACGTCTCGAGGAAGTCGGCACCGAAGGAGAGCACGTAGCGCGCCGCACCGAAGTCATAGCGCGGCAGCCGATCCGTCCCGAACACCTGCTGGCTGGCGTACCGCAGTGCCTCGTAGCCAAACGGCTCGTACACCACCGGGGCCGGCGATCCCAACGCCGCGAGCCACTCCCTCACCAGGCGGTCGAACGTCCCCGCCTCGTTGCCGGTCACGAAGCGGATCAAGTCGCCGGTCACCCCTTGGAGCCGCTCCGTGACGCGCGCGACGGCATCGTCCCAGCTGATCGGCTCGAAGGCGCCACCCGCGCCCTTCACCATGGGCCCGCGAATGCGGTCGGGGTTATACAGCCCCTGTGGCGAGGCCTGGCCCCGCGCACAGAGCCGACCCCGGTTGACAGGGCTCTCCGGGTTGCCCTCCACCTTGACCACGCGCCCCTCGCGCACGCGGGCGTGCACGCCACAGCCCGCCGGACACTCGCGACAGGTGCTGGCGTACCAGGTGGCGACCCCGGGAATCTGGTTTTCAGGTGGAACCAGGTAGGGGATGAGCTTGTCGGTCGCCTCGCCGGAGCAGCCCGACAGGGCGGCGGCACCACCCCCGGCCGCACCGAGGACTCTGAGGAATCGCCGGCGGTTCATGCCGTTGCCGTTGAGCTCGCCGTCGCGACCGTTCGCCATCCGTCCTCTACGCGTGAGCGCCCGTTCGTCCACTCACTAGTAGTGGCAGACGGTGCAGTCGGTGCTGGCTTCTTCCTTTTCGTGGCACGTGATGCACCACCCCATCTTGAGCGACGCGTACTGATAGACCTGCGGCATCTCCTCGACGGGGCCGTGGCAGTCCTGACACTCGATCTCCTTGTCGGAATTCACGTGCCGATGGTGCGGGAAGCGCACGAAGGGAGCGAGCCGGTGCACCTCGACCCACTCGAGGGGCCGCCGCTCGTTCCAGTGATCGCGCAGCTTCTGCACCTCCGGATTCGCGGCGCCCGCCAGAATGTGGCACCCTATGCAGGTGGAGACGGTGGGGAGGCCGGCGCTCGGGCTCACTTCCGCTGCGAAGTGGCAGTAACGGCAATCCATCTCGTACTCGCCGGCGTGCACGTCGTGGCGGTAGAAGATGGGCTGAACGGGACCTGGGAGACCGGCAGTGTCCACATCGACGGGGGCTGTGAAGCCGCTCAGCTGCGCGGCCGAGGCCTGCCCGGTGCCCTGCGCGGAGCCTGGACGGGTGAGGAACAACAACACGGCCACGGCAACCATGCCGAGCGGGACGGCCAGCAGCAAAGCCCGTCTTGTCATGACTCTCCGCTATGCGGCAAGCGACCGCTCCGTGGATGAGCCCCGCCTTCGGGGCGCTGTACCGTTGTCATACCAGGAACCGCAACAGAAAGCGGCCGCAGAGGGGTAAAGCACGAGATCCGGTAGCGGCCGCCGTGTAAGATAGTCGCCGGCCGCAGTTCCACAACCAGCGATCCCCCCAGTTTGCGTCCCTTCCGACTACCCGATCGGCTCCCGCCAACGCTGCAGATTCTCGCCCATGATGCTCTCCCGCGCGGCGGCCGGGAGGTCCAGCAAATCGAGCTTGGCCAGGGCGACGTCGGGGATGCGCAGCGGCATCCCCGTGCCGAACACGAACCGCTCGAACCCGACCGTCTCGAGCAGGATCGCCAGGTGATCCTCTGGTGGGCCCCAGAGCCACGAGATGTCCCACAGCACCCGCCGCGCCTCGTCCGGCGTGAGACCGAAGTGGACCTCCTCGACGAACGCGCGGTCGGCGTGGGTCACCAGCAGGCGCACCTCGGCGTCGCTGCGGACGACGGTGCGCACCGCCGCGGCAGGAAGCTCGGGCGCGCCGTCGGCGGGGTGTCGCTGTCGGGCGTCCTCGAGGCGCACCGTCAGCAGCGCCGGAAGTCCCGCCACGGCAAGCGCGGCCATGGCAACGCGCATCTCCCCGCCGGCCAGGTCCAGTCCCTGGTGCTGCGGGAAGAGCCGCACGGCCGGCGCGCCCATGGCGATAGCCGCGTTCAGGTCGTCCTCGAAGCGGGGCCGGTCGGCATGGAGGGTCGGCGTGGGCAGCAGGCGATCGCGGTGCGGGGCGACCAGCTCCTCGAGGGCTGCGTTACCGGGCGCCGGATCCTTGTGCAGCAGGGACGGCAGGTAGCCGACCCACGCGCGAGCGATACCGAGGCGGTCCATCTGGATCAGGAGCCACTCCGGCGTCGCCGCCTGGGCCAGGTGCCGGTAGGGGTACGGTCCCACGAACGCCGCGACGTCAGTCGCCGCCATCGAACACTCCTGCGGGAAAGAGCTCTCGCGCGTTCGCGCAGCGTATCCGGTCGAGGTCGCGCACCTCGAGACCTAGCGACTCCAGGTACCGCAGCTTGCCCCAACCCGTACCCATGGTGACGTCGGTCCCCCACAGGAGCCGTCGCGGCCCAATCATCTCCAACGCGAGGTGCACCATATCCACGTCCACCCCCGAGCCAGAAAGGTCCACCCACATGTTCCCGTGCCCCCGCGCCGCCCGGAGCGAGTGACTCCAGTCGCCGCCTCCACCGAGGTGCGCGAGGATGAACTGCGTGCCGGGATGGCGCTGAGCCAGCTCCGCCAACTCTGTGGCGTCCGAAGCCTCTTGGCCCGGCCACTCCCTCCGCCGGTGCTGCCACACGTGGTGCAGGATGGGCACCCCCCACTCCATGGCCGCCGCGGCCACCGGATCGAGGAGCGGATCGTTGGCGCGCCGGCTCGCTGCCAGCTTGATCCCGATCATGCCGGCACGCAGGCGACGCCCGATCTCGTCGAGCGCGTGCTCCGTGTAGTTGGGATTCACGACACAGTAGCCGAACACCCGCCCCGGGTGAGCCCGCTGCAACTCCAGCATCGCGTCGTTGGCGTGCGTGACGTCGCCCGGCGACGGAAAGTAGGTGGGGGAACGGTGCCCCCAACTCCCCAGGATGGAGGCCACGTGGGCGGTGATCCCGATGCGCTCTCCCGCGGCGAGCCGACTTGCGTTCACGTCACGCCAGTCGCCGCGCCCGGAGCGCTCCGTGTAGAAGTGCGCGTGGACGTCGATCAGCACGTACGCGCCACCTCCGCCATGGCCTCGGCCAGCCGTTGTGTCACTGCCTCGATCTCTGCGTCACCGTGCGCCAGCGAGACGAAGTTGTAGGCGTTCCGCTTGAAGAGCAGACCGCGCCGCGCCGCCTCCCGTGCGACCCGGCCCGACAGCTCCTCGGTCACGAAATCCAGGTAGCACAGCTGCGGCAGGCCCATCACCCCCCGCGCCACCTCGGGATGCTCGCGGGCCAGCGCTTCGAGGACGCGGAACAGCCGCTGCCCGGCGTGCGCCAGGCTGTCGAGCACCGGTTCGGCCTGGTACGCGTCCATCACGGCGCGCGCCGCCGCCAGGCTCACGTGCTCGGTTGCCGACGTCGAGGAGATCCAGGTTCGGGTCACCACCTCCATGAGATCACGCGGACCGCACACCGCGGCGATCGGCAGGCCGTTTCCCAGGGCCTTGCCCACGACCGCGAGATCCGGAACCACCCCGGACTGCTCCGCCATCCCGCCGGCGGCCACGCGGAACGCCGTCTTGATCTCGTCGTACACCAGCAGCGCACCGTGTGACGTGGCCAGGCGGCGGGCCGCCCCGAGCCACCCTTCGGGTGGCGGGCCATCCACCACCGGTTCGATCACGACGGCGGCGACCGGGGCGAACTCCGCGAGGACGGACTCCAACGCCTGCACGTCGCCGAACGGCACCTCACGCCGCAAGGCACGCACGGCGGCCGGCACGCCTGCCTCGTCCTGGCACCAGTCGTGCCAGCCGTGATACCCGCAGGTGACCACGCGCTCGTGTCCCGTCACGACACGCGAGAGGCGCACGGCCGCCGCCACGGCCTCGGCCCCGGTCTTGAGGAACCGCGCGGCCTCAGCGCCGGGGATCAGCGCGCAGAGCTGCTCCGCGACCTCACGCTCGAGCGCCGGCGCGAGCGAGCCCACGACCCCGTCCCGCGCCGCGCGTTCCACCGCCGCGACCACTGCCGGGTGCGCGTACCCCAGCGCCACCGCGCCGAGAGCCATCACCGTGTCGAGATACTCCGTGCCGCGATCGTCCCACACGCGACACCCCTGGGCGCGAGCCAGACGACCGGGAACGCCCTCGACCGCACCGAACAACGCCTCGGGCCGCTTGCTGCCCGTCGAGGTGAAGCCGGGAATCGTCATCGCAGTCCCATGCGCTCCAGGTAGCGCACCACCTCGATGCACATCGCCCGCAGCAGCGCGGCCTCCCGGCCATCCATCGGAGTGCGGTGCACCACCTCCCGCACCGTGCGCATGATGCTCGCCGGGTTGCGTGTCTTGAAGAACTCAATGGCACCGAGCGCCGTCTCCGCATCCTGGAAGAGCTGTTCCAGCTGTTCCGCTGTGGCTGGATCGGCAGTCTTACGCGGCACCTTGAAGGGCGCCACCCCGCGCGCCAGGTACAGCTCATACGCCATCAGCGTGAAGGCCTGCGCCAGGTTGAGCGCACCGTACTCCGGGTTGGTGGGGATCGCGATACTGCGATGGCAGCGGTCCAGCTCCTCGTTCGTGAGGCCACGGTCTTCAGGCCCGAGCACGAGGGCCGCGAGGCCTTCGTCGGCATGGGCCAAGAGCTCGGGCGCCATCTCCCGTGGTCGTTGCATGTTGCGCTTCGCCGTGCGCTCCCGCGCCGTCATGCCCGCGACGTAGGTGCAATCGACCAGCGCCGCGTCGAGGTCATCGTGCATCTGCACCCGCTTGAGCAGGTCACCCGACTTGTGCGCGATGCCCTCGATGCGACGCGCATCGTACTGCTCGGGTGCCACCAGCCGCAGGTCCCTCAGCTCGAAGTTCTTCATCGCCCGCACCACACCGGCGATATTCACCAGGTCCTGCGTGCGCACCAGCACCACCATCAGGCTCACGAGACCTCCGCGATCACCGCCGCCGCGGGCGACTCGCGGTCCCCCCGCAGGTACACCCATCCGCCCCCTCCCGCCAGCGCGAGCTGGCCGGCACGTCGCTCACGCTCAGGGTACATCTCGTTCACCACGAGATTGACCGGCAGTCGGTCTCCCACACAGAGTGGCTGTTGCACCTCGACCGTCACGACGACGGCGTACCCCGCGCGCGTGCGCGCCCAGCGGCCCCCGCATCGGGCCGCATCCGCCCCGGTCCCGGCCACCGACCGGATGCGCACCGCGCCCGAGTGCGGGTCGGGCACAGCCACATACCCAGTCCACCCCTCCGCATCGACATAGCACTGCACGCCGTCGGCGTGGATGTCCGGCGCCTCGTTGTCCAGGCGCCGGTCCGGCACCGACGCGTCGCGCAGTGCGAGGGTCTCCTTGGTCACATCCGCAGCAAAGCACACCCTCGAATCTACGGCGAACACCGCGACGCGCGCCGTGAACGTCCCGGCGGCGCCGTAGGGGCGCTCCGAACGACGGTATTGGTGCTCGCCCAGACTCGTCACGGCCTCGGGTGGGACGGCATGCAGCCACTCCTCTGGCGCCGGCACCGCGTCCAGCAGGGGACAGGGAATAACGGGTCGCGGCGCGTGGCGCGACTCGGCCCGAGGGTGTGGTTGGTCAACGAGACCGGCGAGCGTGTACGTGGCGCCGTCCGCCTCGTGCAGCTGCACGCCGCTCGGAGTGAACTCGAAGCGATCGGATGACCCGTCGTGCCGCTGGACGGTCACCGTCGCATCGTCGGCAGCCAACGCCGTCACCGAGCCGGAACGGAGGGAGTAGCACTGTGCCCACCGGCCCGACCCCGCGGCGCGGCGCAGCAGGAAGCGCAGCGGCTCGCCGTCGGCAAAGTGCATATCGGGTGGTCCCGGCGCCACCGCGGTGAGCACCGTCTCGCCGGCGCGTGGGGCGAGCACCAGCTCGCACGCCCCCGCCGCGTCACCGCACGCAAGCACGCCGATCGACGGGTCGAGCACGCGCACCTCGGCTAGACCGGCAGCGGGGTCGCGCTTCAGCGCCGAGCGAGGCCGGCGCGCCCTCGTTCCCATAACGGTGAGACCGCCCACCGGGTGGGTGGGGAGATCCACTTCGACGTCGGGCGGCGCCTCCACGTCGACGACGTCGAGCACGTACTCCGGCCCGACCACCACGGCGCGTTGCACGGCCGTCCCCTCGCCCAGCACGTCGCGCGCGCGTGCACGACACCACGACCACCGCTCCCCTACTTCGAAGGCCTCACCCCACCCCTGGCGGGCGAGCTGACCGGCCCCGGTGCGACCGGGCGCGTTGTGCGCCAGCGCGGAGCGGTACCAGTGCAGTGTCGGCGACACGTACGAGCCCGTCCCGAAGTCGGCCAGCACGTGACCGGCGGCAAAGAGCGACAGGTGCAGCAGGTCGGGGTGCCCGTGGCCACCGGGCGCGCCCCCGCATTCGAGGCTCACGTACCGGTCGTCGCGGTCTCGCAGCACGGCGAGGCCGTGCGTGGCGATGAGCCTCGATCCAGGCATCCGGGCGGAGCCGCCCCGGGGAGGCTCAGGCACCATCCAGCACAACGCCTTCCAGCCGAGCCGCTCCCGCGAGAGCCGCTCGGGGGGCCGGTTCTGCTCCTGCTCCGCGATCTCACCCAGGCCGTGATCTTCACCCGGCGGCACATCGATGTCATACAGCGTCGCCAGGAGCGCTTCGATTCGCTCGTCTGCCACGCGCGCTCGCCCCATCTCCCACAACTCCGCGAAGCGGTGTTGCACCACGCTCACACCGAACGGCGCATCGCCGCGGGCCGGCAGCGTGAGGTCGGGGAGCAGCGTGTCCAACGGCGAGAGATACATGCGCTGGAGAGTCGGTCCCACCGCACCGTCGGCATACAGGTCCGTCCCGGCCGTGCGCAGCAGCTCCGCGCCGAGGAGGAAGCCGCGCAGGGCGAAGAAGTGGTAGTTCTCCCCCTCGAACCAGAGCCCCTCCGACGACACGCACCGCCTGAGCTGCGCGCGTAGCCCGTGTGGTCCGGCGACGGCCCGTTGCACGAGCTCGTCCTCGCCGAGCCACAGGCCGGCCGCCGCCATGGCCGTGTTGTTCCACACCTGGCGATTGGACCAGCACTCGTCGAACGACACGATCGACTGCGCAGACTCCCGCACCATGTCATCCAGCGTCGTGCGGATCTCGGCGAGCGCCCCGGGCCGCGACAGCATGGCGGCCATCACCAGCTGCGTGAGCCAGATGGACTCCAGGTAGGTGGAGAAGAAGAGACGGGTCGGCCCCAGCACGTTGTCGCGATTGGGGACCGTAGGATAGACCCTGGCGTAGGCCGCGAGCACGTCGGCCGCCCTGCGCTGCAGCATTTCGTCGCCGTCGAGCGCTCCCAGCAGCGCGAGGTGAATGGCGCGCTCCGAGAGCCACAGATGGTAGCGCCACAGCCAAGCGTGATCGTGCCGCTCGCCCTGGTATCCTCCACCGCAGCGTGCGCAGCGGTGGTGATGCGGGCTCAGCGGGTCGAAGGTGAGACGCGTTCCGTCGCGGGGGCACACCCCTCCATCGCGCGTGAGCCGCGGCTTGACCGCAGGAACGTCCGGCGGTGCGTCGAGCAGCGGCCCGAGCAGACGGCGCAGCCTGCATGCCAGGTCTCGCAGCGTCGCGGAGCCACGCACGATCTCGCCGCGAGCCGCGACGTGCTCAGGTCGGCGGGGCAGCATCCTCCTGCTCCCGCACCGCCACCCCCTCGAGCACGAACCCGGCGGGCAGCACGCGAGCGCCGGCTCCTTCAACGGCGGCCACCACAGCCTCGCGCTGCGCCGGGGGAGCGAGCAGCATCATGCATCCCCCCGCGCCCGCGCCCGTCGCCTTGCCCCCCCATGCCCCAGCATCCAGCGCCGCCCGCTCGATCGCCTCGCTCTTCGGAGTGGCGATGGTGGTGTCGAGCCGCTGTTGCTGCTCCCAGTTCTCGGCAACGACACGCGCGAGGCCGTGCCAGTCACCTCGTTCGATCGCTTCCGCTGCCGAGCCGGCCAGTCCCCGAATACGGTGTAGCGCGTCGGTCACCTCCCCGTCGCCCTCGCCGTATGCCTCCCACACCCTGGCATGCGTCGCCGACGAGAAGTGGGAGTGGCCCGTGTACGCCAGCACGAGATGCCGCTCGAGGTCCCGTGCCGCCTCCTCGCTCACCGCCAGCGGATGCACCTGCACGGTCTCCGCGGTGAAGCCGAACTCGTGGAACCCGCCCAGGGCGGCGGCGTACTGGTCCTGCCGGCCTCCCAGGAGTCCGAGCTCCTGCGTCTCGAGCTGGAACCCGATCTCCGCCAGCTCGTCGGCATCGTAAGCCTCCTCGCGGCACCGGGCGAGTCCCGCGAGCAGGGCGACGTCCAGCGCCCCTGAAGCCCCGAGGCCGGATCCGCTCGGTGCATCGGACCGGGACAAGACCTCGATGCCACCCGTGACCGGGAGCATGTTCAGCGCCGCCTTGTGGAGATCGAGCTGGCCGTCATACGCGATGGCGCCCGACGACCGGATCGTGACGTGCTCCTTCAGATCCTCCGCGTGCAGCGTGATACGCTGGGACTGCGCGCCCTTCCCCGGCACGAGGAAATCCACGTGCACGTGCAGGTCGATGGCGGCGTTGACCACCGCTCCTCCCTCCCCGTCGGCGAACGCCGGCACGTCAGTCCACCCTCCCGCGAAGTCCACGCGCAGTGGCGCGCGGCTGTGCACGCTCACGGTTGGCCTCCCTCGGTCCCGAAGGTCCATTCGGCAAGGCTGGCGAGCTCCCCTCGCAGATCAGGAGGCGCCGCTTCGACGCGGCGGTTGGCGCCCTGGAGGCCTCGCGCATGGTATAGCCAGGTGGTCGGTCGATCGCCGGCCAGCACCCGCTGCGCCTCGCGCCACGCATTGCCCAGCGCAGTGTCCGACTCGGCCGCGCGCACCGCGGCGATCGCCGCATCGAACGCTGCACTCCGATAGCCCGCGTAGGCCAACGGCCCCGGAGTCGCGCCGTCGAACAGGGCCGCGACATAACCGAGTGCGAGGTCGCCCGGGATACCCGTGACCAGCGCGTCGAAATCGCGCGCGTCGGCCTGCGCCGTCGCCAGGAACGTGGTCAGCTCGAGCTGGCGGATTCGCACGGCCACCCCTACTGCCGCAAGCTGCGCCTGGATCATCTGTTCGAGGGCGTTGTCCCCGCTACCCACGGTGAGCAGATCGAGGGCGAGACGTCGCCCGGCCCGCTCACGCACCCCGTCCGCGCCCGGCACCCACCCGGCACGATCCAACAGCGCCCCGGCCGCCTCGGGATCGTGCGCGATCGCAACGGCCGGCTCGTGCCACGGATGCTCCGGGGCAACCGGGCCGTGCGCCACGGTCCCGAACCCGTAGAGGTACGCTTGGACGATGAGCTCCCGGTCGAGTGCCATCGTGAGCGCCTGCCGCACGCGCGCGTCATCGAACGGCTCCCGCCTCAGGTTCCACACCAGCGCGTACACCAGCATGATGGGATAGTCGACGACGGCGAGGCGGGCGTCCTGCTCTACGAACCCGGCGTGCGCCGGGGCGATTCCGGCGAAATCGAGCTCACCCGATGTGAGCGCTGCCAGCTTGGTGGCCGGCTCGTCCACCACCGCCACCACGAACCGCTCCACGACGGGGCGCCCCAGCGCCGCCGGAAAGTCCTCGTTGCGGCGGAACACCCACCGCTGATTGGGCCGGTGTTCCACGAACTCGAAGGGACCGTTGCCCACGGGGGCGGCGTTGAACGGCGCGCGGCGAATCTCACTGGAACCGAGCCCGACGAAGTGGGACGCCGGAAGGATGGCGAGGTCGGTGAGCACGTCGGGAAAGGTAGGCTGGGGACGATCGAACTGCACGCGGACAGTGAAGGAGTCGAGCCGTGTGACCTCGACGACAGATGCCAGATCGCGCGCCCGCGGATAGGCGACGGCCCGCTCGCGGGCCATCTCCAGCGTCCATACGACATCTTCGGCCGTGGTCGGCGTGCCGTCGTGCCACCGCACGTCACGCCGCAGCTCGAAGGTCAGGGCGTCACGGTCATCACTCCAGCGCCACTGTGCCAACCGCGGCCTAGGGCGTAGCTCGGCATCGTAGGCTGCCAGTGTCAGGAAGAGCGCGTGCTTCTGCACCGCCTTGGCCAGCGGATGCACCGTGACCAGCGAGTTGATGGACTGGAGATCGGCGCCCGACGCGTAGAACACCGCGCGCGCGCGTCCCGCGCCCCGCTCCACGGTGCAGGCCACGACCACGAGCATCAGCAGGCTTGACGCCCAGCCCCGCACCGAGCGAGTGTAGCGCATGCTCGGTCGGATCATCCGGCGTCTCGGCCTCGGGCTCGGCATCGTCTTCGTCGTCGTCACGCTCACGTTCATTCTGATTAGTCTCGCCCCCGGCGATCCCGCAAGGCTCTGGGTCGGACCGGGCGCTGGCCCGGAGGAGCTGGACGCGGCGCGGCGCGCCCTGGGCTTGGATCGCCCGCTGCTCGCGCGCTACGTGACCTGGTTGGCCGACTTCGCCCGCGGTCAGTGGGGCACCAGCCTCGCACAGCAACGGCCGGCCCTCCGGATCATCGCCGACGCCCTGCCGCACACGCTACTGCTGTCGGTGAGCTCCCTGCTGGTGACCTACCTGGTTGGCCTGCTGATCGGCGTGGTGCAGGCCATGAAGCGTCGCTCGCTCGTCGACACCGGACTCACGGTGGGCACCCTGCTGATCTACGGCATGCCGGCCTACTGGCTCGCCATCATGCTCGTGCTCGTGTTTGCCTATGGCGCGGCACGGTTCGACTGGCCGGCCTGGCTCCAGTTCCCCGCGCTCGGCGTGGCCGGGCTGGATGCCGACTTTCTGGGCCCGTGGGACCGGTTCGCCGATCGCGTGCGGCACCTGACGTTGCCGCTGGCAACCCTGGGAGCGATCGGCGCCGCCGGCACGGCGCGGTTCGTCCGCAGCTCCGTGCTGGACGTGCGGGGTCAGGAATTCGTCCGCACCGCACGGGCCAAGGGGCTTCCTCCCACTAGGGTGGAGACGCGGCACGTACTGCGCAATGCGCTCCTCCCCGTGGTGACGCTGCTCGGCCTCTCCCTCCCCGCCCTGTTCTCCGGCACCGTGTTCGTCGAGGTGATCTTCGCCTGGCCGGGCGTGGGCCGGGTCATGGTGGACGCGGTCGGGGCACGCGACTACCCGGTGGTCATGGCCACAACCGCGATCTTCGCCCTGCTGGTGGTGGTGGGAAACCTGCTGGCCGATCTCCTCTACGCCGTGGCGGACCCGCGGCTCCGGGGCACGACACGGTGACCGGGCTGCGCGTCCTCTTGCGCGACGGCCGCGCGGTCGCCGGACTGGTGATCCTCACGGGCTTCGGCGTCCTCGCCCTGCTGGCGCCGCTGCTCGTACCCGCCGACCCGCTGGCACAGCACGACGTACTGGCCACACGGTTCCTCACCCCCTTCACCGAGGGACCCGACGGCGTGCGGCACTGGCTCGGGACCGACGCGTTCGGCCGGGACGTCTTCTCACGGCTGCTGTACGGGGCGCGTATCTCGCTGGCCGTGGGCCTGCTCTCGGTAGCCGTCTCCGTGCTCCTCGGGACGCTCGTCGGCGTGCTCGCCGCCGCGCTCGGTGGCGTCCCCGAACGCGGCCTCATGGCGGTGACCGACGCGGCCCTGGCCATGCCCCGCATCGTGCTGCTGCTCGCCCTCGTCACGCTGTGGGAACCGAGCCTCGCGCTGGTGGTGCTGGTGCTGGGCTTCACCGGGTGGATGCCGGTCGCGCGATTGGCGCGGGCCGAGGCGAAGGGCGTCCTGCAGCGGCCCTACGTGGAGGCGGCCCGGGCCTCCGGCATCGGACGCGGGCGGCTCGTGTGGCGCCATGTGCTTCCCAACGCGACCACGGCCGTCATGGTCGCCGCTGCCCTGGGCGTCGGCAACGCGATCATGCTGGAGGCGGGGCTCTCGTTCCTGGGGCTCGGGGTTCCGGCACCAGCCCCCTCCTGGGGCAACATGATCGCAAGCGGACGGGAGGCGCTGGTAAACGCGCCCTGGGTGGCCACGTTCCCCGGCCTGGCCGTGGCAGCAACGGTCATCGCGACCAGCCTGATCGGGGACGGGGCCCGGGACGTGCTCGATCCGCGCACTCGGGAGCAGAGCGCAACCATAGGGGAGCCTCGCGGGTAGAGCAGGCGGATCGGGGCACTCCGGTTTCGAGTTCGGTAGCCTCTAGTCGCCGTTATTCCGCTTCGTCGCCCAGCGGCGTCTCGCCGAGTCCCCGCTGCAGGACCGGGTGCTGCCGCACGAGATACCACCCCATCACGACGGCGGCGGCCAGGCTGACTGCGCCGATCTGCCACCAGCCCGACCCTGCCAGCAAGGGCTGCGCGAACAGCAGCAGCGCCGCGTAGATGTGTGCCGCCACGAAGACCAGCAGGAAGAGGATCGCGTAGCGAGCGACCGGATACTCCTCCGCCTTGGTGACGAGCCACGAGGCCAAGACCCCCAACGCCACGAACGCCAGCACGTGAACCATGTTGTACGCCAGGATCGGCCCCGGTGTGATCTCCAGCGCCGCCGGATCTTCGAGACCGTAGAACAGCACCGCTCCGAACATGGCAGGCGTGTAGAAAGGGGAGTGACCCATTGCCACGTTGAGCAGCGCGAAGAGCACCACCACGGTGAGGTAGCCAAGCAGGCCGGCGAACATGCCGCCGGTCAGGACATCCTTCGTCTCGTCACGCATGGGCGCCTCCCGCCGATTGGGCCTTCGTGAAGATCGGTTTAGAGCTCCGTCAGGGCGAGCCGCTCAACGAGCAGCGTGACCACCTCCCGCGCCCCGGCATCGAATGCGATGCGGTCGCCCTCGTCGGAGACGGTGAGCTCCCGGATCCGTGTCTCGTCCAATCGGCACCGGTGCGCCCGATCGATCTCGAACGGGAGCGTCCAGCTGCCACTCACCGGCTCGGCGGTGAGATTCACGCAGCGCAACACCAGCGCCGCACCATCCTCGCTCGGCTTCGCCGCCTTGAACGCGAGACCGTCGCCCGTGAGCGCCGGTCCCTGCACCACCTCCGGTGCGTTGATCCCGTACGGCAACATCAGGCCGCCGAGCGGCGCGTGGAATTCCTCGGCGAGCCGCTCGAGCTCGTCCCACTCAACCGGCGTGCATGCCTCTCCAACGAACGCCGTCGTCACCGCGAGCTCCGCCCGGAACCGACCGAGCTCCTGCGCCTGCGGCGTGGCCGCGGGCCAGCCGGCGTGTCCCGGTCGCGCCGCGAGCTCACCGCGCGATAGCTCCCCGACCGACCGCAGTGCGGTCACGGCGATGGTCCCGCCAGGGGTCAACTCGCATTCGTAGAGTCCGCGCGCGAACACCGTGAGGCCACCGGGGACACTCACGTAGCGGTGCGCCGGCGCCGTGTTGACGGGCCACTCGCGCACGGACTCGGCGGCGTGCTCCACCGGCTGCCGTAGGACGGGACCGTACTGCATGTCGGCGACGCACGCGCCCCGCCGACGATCCTCGGGCAGCGGGAAGTGGACCCGCATCCGATGGTCCTCGGCCAGGTTCACCCCCTCCACCACGAACCGCACGAGACGCGACCCCGCATCCAAACGGGCGTAGGCCGTTCCGCGGACCCGCCCGGGGATCTCGAAGTCGCGGGCAACGGCCGCGACGAGCGGCCCACCCCAGACCTCTCGCACCCTGCTCCAGCGCGCCGCACGCGGAGCGTCCTCTTCGACCGGCTGGAACGTGTACGTATCGCCCTCGTCGCGCTCGCTCACCAGGGAGGCGAGCCGCGGCAGCCGAAGCGCCGCGCGACGGTCGCGTAGGAGAAACCCGCCTTCCCGGTCGGCTCCCACGTCACCCCACTCGGCCGCCGCCCGGCGGCGCCCGCTCACCCATACCTGATGGCGCTCCTGCTCCGGCGGCTGCCACTCGCGCACCTCATACCTGCGCATGCCCAGCGCCGGCACAACGCTCGCCTCGAGGGCAACGCGAAATGCCGCCACCTCGTGCTGGATCGGATAATCGGACGGGCTGTCGAGTCGGTGGTAGCCGCGGTACCAGCGCAGCACCTGCATCGGGACGGGAGCACCGTCGGCCCCGATCAACGCGGGCGGCGCGGGCCATTCGGGCGCCGCTTCCCGTTCCGGCGCGGGCCGCCCGACCACGATGCGCTCCCGCGGTACCGTGAGCGTGGCCTCCACCACACCGCTGCGGGGATGCGCCGAGGGATTCACCACCGCGAGCGACGGCGACCAGCGATCCTCGGCACGCCGCGCCCGGGCGCGATCCTGTCCCAGCCGGTCGTGCAGCGCATCCAGCAGGATCCCGCGTGCCTGTATCGTCACACGTTCGGCGCGCGCCGCGGCAGCGCGCGCCACTGCATCGCTCGTCGTCCCGCAGATCGTGTCGTGGAAACTGTTGCGCAGGTGCTCACGCCACGTCGCGGTCAACACCGGGATGCGGTCCGCACCACCCTCAACCCACGCCAGCGCCGCCTGCGGCTCCGCCCAGCGCAGCAGCAGCCGCTCGCCCTCGGCCATGGCTTGCTTGAGTCGGACCCGCGCCGAGAGCGCCCCTTGCAGCACCCAGGCATAGTGCGGCGAGAAGCGGAGCTCACCCCGCACTTCGGGCGCGTCCAGCTGCTCCGGCAGCGCCGCGAAGTACTCCGCCGGTGAGCCGAGCGCGAACTCATAGCCGTCGGCGAGATCGCCGAGCTGCGCCACGACTTGCTCGAGGTTCGGCTGCAGGGAGTGGTGATCGGCGCCGTTCATGGCGAGCAGCACGGGCGCCATCGCTCGCCTCTCCAGCATCTCGCGCATCCCCTCCCAGCGTTGCGCCAGCTCCGTGGAATCCTGTGGGAGGCTCACCGCAATCTCGAATCCGGCGGGCGGGAAGTGGTAGGTGAGCAGTGAGCGGCCGTCGGGTCCCACCCAGCGAAACAGATCTCGCTCCTGGCCCGGCTCGCCGCCGTAGCCCCGCAGCACCATGGCGTGCTCGATGCCGAACTCCGCGAGGATGGTCGGGAGCGCCGCGGGATGGCCGAACGCGTCGGGGCTGTACCCCACCGCCATCCAGCCGCCATGGCGCCGCCCGTCCGCCCGCCCGACGAGCAGGTTGCGCACCAGCGTCTCGTCGGAGCTGAGCAGCTCGTCGGCCAGGACGTACCACGGTCCCACCAGGAGCTGCCCGGCACGCACCAAAGCCTCCACTCGCGTGGCCTGCTCCGGCCGCACACGGAGGTAGTCCTCCAGCAGAACCGTCTGGCCATCGAGGAGAAACCGTCCGGTGGGCTGCGATTCCAGTCGGGCGGTCAGGTCATCCAGCAACTCCACGAGCCGCTGGCTGAACCGCGCTTCCGGTTCGTACCACTCGCGATCCCAGTGAGTGTGGGGGACGATGATGACGCGGGTCATTGGGGCTGTCGTGCGTTTCCGCTCTTCCGGCTCCTCGTCACTCCAGCCCCAGCTCCGCCTTCGCACTCGCCGGCAGGAGCGGCGTCAGCTTCGCAATCGGCACCGCGAACCCCATGCCAACCGCCTCACGCAGCCCCGCCCGGTGTACCGCCACGACTTCACCACCTGCGTTGAAGATCGGGCTCCCGCTGGAGCCGCCCACGGTGAACCCATCGAAGTTGACGACGTCCGCCGTCACCTTGCTGAAGATGCCCGCGCTCATCGAGGTGCGAACGGTGCGTGTCGCGTCGAGCGCGTTGCCCAGACCGGCCGGAAACCCGATGAGCGCCGCGGGCTCCCCCTGCTTGGCATTCTCACCGGTCCAGTCGATCTGCGCGACATGCGCACCGTTGAAGCCCAGCACTTGCAGCACCGCGAGATCGGGGCCCGACGCCTGTGCCACAGCCACGAACTCGGCACGCTGCATGAGCTTTTGGTCGGCCATCGTGACGTACACCGAGTCCGGGGTGCGTCCCTCCTGCAGCACGACGTGGCGATTGGTCACGAAGTAACCGGACGGTGTGATGGCAAAGCCCGAGCCGTCGTAGATCTCCCCCCCGACGTACGCAGTTACCAGACCGATCGCGCTCTGGTTGGCCTGTGCGACGGCGGCCAGGTTCGAGCCGCGCATCGCCCGCATCTGGGAGCCGATCTGGGCGGACCGCTCTTCCGCATCCCGCACCGCCTCCCGCAGGGAGTCGAGCAGTGCACTGGACGTTCCGGCCGTGCTCGCCTGGTTCAGCCGGCCGCGCAGGCTCGCGAGCTCGGCCTGCGCCGCCCGGTTCGCCGAGTCGCCTGCCGCAAGCTGCTCGGCCAGCGAGGCCTCGGCACGCCGCAGCGACGCTTCCAGCGAGCGGGTGTGCTCCTGGGCGCCCGCCAACTCCACGCGGAGACTCTCGACCACCGCCGCCGGCGCCGAGCCGGCACGTGCATCTTCCAGCTCCAGACGCAGCCGGTCGTACTCGGCGTCGGCATCCGCTTGGATCGAGTCGTTCCGCGCCGCCAGCCGCTCCAGCGCCAGCCGCTGCTGCTCCTGGATCTCGCTCGTCGCCTGCCGCACACGCTGTTCGCTGTGCCAGTACATCGCGCCGACTGAGCCAGTCACCAGGACCACGAACAGCCACACGATCCACCGGATGCGGCGTGCGCTCTTGCGGGACGACTCGGCGAACATCTCGTTGAAGAACACCGTCGCGCCCTTGCCTCCGAAGGAGCGGCGCGCACTGCCCACCTTGGCCGCCAGCCGCTGCGCCAACGACTCCCGGCGGCGTTTCTTCTTCGGCTTGGGCGGGGGAGCGGGCTTCTGCGCGGTCGCGGGCTCGGCAGGGGGCTGCCCCGGACGGAGCAGCTTGGCGACCACGAGCTCGGGCCCCGACGGACCGAGCCGCAATTGGTCGCCGGTGCGAATCTCCTGGTCGCCCTGCACCCGCACGCTTCCGACGAACGTGCCGTTGCGGCTCTGCGCGTCGCGCAGCACCACCCCGCCGTCGGGCTTGAGGACGATCTCAGCGTGCACTCGCGAGACCGACGTGTCGTCGGAACCGACCGGCCGCAGCTCACACTCCTTCCCGCGACCGATGCGAATGCGACCGCCGCTCGCCTTGAATTGCTCGCCGGTCTTGGCCTCCATCAGCACGACCTGGAGCTCGCGCGGGGCGCCGGGCTCCGGGGGCACCACCTCCTCCAAGCTCTCGAGCGGCTCCGTGGCCGCCGACGGCTGTGCACTCAACGGTCCCTCGGCCAGCGTCTCCTCGGGACGGTCCCGGTCGACGGCCTCCACCCGAAACCGGGGTCCCCGGGCCCCGAGTCGGATCAGGCTGCCCGCCGCCACGCGCACCGGCGTCCCCGGCGCCAGCTGCTCGTCCCCCAGGAACGTGCCGTTGCGGCTTCCACTGTCCTCCAGCCACCACTGCCCCTCGCGCTGGAAGAGCCGCGCATGGCTGCCGGAAACCACCTCACTGTGGGCTCCAGTGACCACGAGCTCGTAGTCGGGATCCCGACCGATCCGCACCTCCCCGGTGTCGAACGCGAGGGGCTGATCCACCGCCAGGTCACGCAGACTGAGGTATGGCATGTGGGGCAAAGTTACGGCTCACCGAGACCGCGCGCGACCTCCACAGCGTCCCCCGTCTCGGCAGTTATCTTTGAGGCACCATATGACATCACCGCCCAGTTCAACCCGTCCGCTGATTGATCCCGCGGTCGATCAGGTGGGCCTGTTCGAGTGCGCGCAGCGGCACTTCTTCGATACGCTTGAGATCCTCCAGCTGGTCGCCGCGTCGCCCAGGCGGGCGCTGTTCGTGGCTCGGGATCGCTTGCTGAAGCGGCGCGTGGTGCTGCGGGTGCATCTCCTGCCCGAGTCCACCTCGCGCACCTGGTTCGAGCGCGAGACGGAGCTGCTGGCGGCGCTCGACCATCCGGTGCTGCGGCCGGTGTACGCGGCCGGCTATCGCGTCGACTGGGCATTCCGCATCGCCAAGTGGATCGAGGGGGAGAGCCTCGTCGATGTGGTGGCGCGGGGACCCCGACCGATCCCATCCGTACTGCAGCTCGCGCGCGATCTCGCGAGCGTGCTGGAGTACGTGCACTCCCAGCGCATCGTGGTACGCAAGCTGGCCCCCACCACACTCATGGTCGAGAGCACCGAGCGCACGTACGTGACCGACCTGCGCTTCGCCAATATCTGCATCGACGTGGCGGGCCCGGACGACGATCCGCTCGCCGAACCCTTCCTCGCCCCGGACGTGCGACATGGGAGCGCCGGCGAGCCGACCAGCGACATCTACTCCGCCGGAGCGCTGCTCTACTTCGCCGTGACCGGGAGAGCGCCGGCGCTCGACCCAGCGAACGTGGAGGCTCCCATCACTCTCCGCCCGGCCTGTCCCAAGGCACTGGACCGCGTGATCATGCGCGCCCTGCACCCCGACCCCATGAAGCGGTACCTCACCGCCGTCGAGATGGCCGAGGACCTGTACAGCGACCTGGGTGAGATGGCGGTGCCCACGTCGCTCACCCCGGAGCAGGCGGCGGGCGGCGAGGACCGACTGGCCTGGGAGAAGCGGTTGCGGCGCGCTCTGGGCGACGACTACGAGCTGCTCAGCGAGCTCGGCTCCGGCGGCTTCGGCCGCGTGTATCTCGTGCGGGATCTCGCGCTGGAGCGCGAGGTGGCACTCAAAGTGCTGCACCCCTACCTGACCGCCGATCCCGCCGTGGTCGAGCGGTTCCGCCGCGAGGCGCGCGCGGCCGCCCAGGTCAACCATCCGCACATCGTCAACACGTACGACATCGGGCAGCGCGCCGGCCTGCTGTGGTACACGATGGAGTACGTGCGGGGCCGCAGCCTGGGGGGACTTGTCCGCAGCGAAGGACCTCAGCGGCTGGACCGGGTGCTACGGATGCTGAGCGAGGCGCTCGACGGGCTGAAGCACGCCCACCGTCTCGGCCTGGTGCATCGCGACATCAAGCCGGAGAACCTGCTACTCCACGACGCCACGGGTTCGCTGCTGATCGCCGACTTCGGGCTGGTGCTCGCCGTGGCCGGTCCAGAGGGTGGTGGACCCGTATCGCAATCCGGCACCCCCGACTTTGCCGCTCCGGAGCAGCTCATGGGCGAGCAGGTGGACGGTCGCACCGACCTCTATTCGCTGACCCTCGCCGCGTACTACGCCCTCACCGGCCAGCCTCCCTTCGGCGCCGGAACGGTGGAGTCGGTACTGGCACGCCAGACAGCGGGACACCTCCCTGACCTCTCCACGGTCCGTCCGGACGTCCCGGAGTCCGTGAGCCGGGTGCTCGAGAGGGGAGCGGCGCAGCTGCTCGCAGAACGCTGGGCAACCGCGGAGGATTACGCGCGCGCGATCGAGAATGCCCGTACGTTCCTGAATCCACTCGTCCGACGTATCTATCAGCTCCGCGAGTTCGTGGCTCGGCGCGACCTCGACGCCGCAGGTCCCACCCAGGGCACGCTGTTCCGGCTCCTGCGAAGGTTCATCGGCCCGAGCTAGAGGGACGCGTGCGGATCGCGCTGATCACCGCGACGCCACAGTCGGTGCGCGAGGGGAGCGGCACCTTCGTGGCCGGTGAGACGTTGCGGCGCGGCCTCGAGGCGCTGGGGCACGAGGTTCGGGTCGTCGCCCCCACGGGCCGCGCCCCGCCCTTCGCGTACACGCTGCACCGCTTCGCATTCAACCGGCGCCTCGGCACCCACCACGCGAGCGACGCCGACCTCGTGGTCGGCTTCGACATGGACGGCTTCCGGTTGGCCGGCCGTCTCCCCGTTCCCTTCGTGGCGCACATCCACGGCATCCTGGCCGACGAGGCACGGTTCGAGCGGGGACTCGTTGCTGCCTCGATGCGACTGCAGTCCCGCGCCGAGCGCGCCAGCGCACGGCGTGCCGACTTGGTGCTCACCGTGAGCCGCTACGCCCGGAGGAGAATCGCCGAGGTCTACGGCCTCGAGCCCGCGCGGGTCGCCGTCGTGCCGCCGGCACTCGACGTCGCACGGTGGCGCACCGCGCTCGAGGCCCAGGCCGACCGCCGCGGCGGTGCTCCCACGGTTCTCTGCGTCGCGCGCATGTATCCCCGCAAGAACATCGCCTCGCTGGTGCGGGCAACGGCGCTGCTGCGCTCGCACGTGCCGGGCGTGCGGGTACGCATCGTCGGCGACGGACCGGAGCGCCGCAGGCTGGAGCGCCTGGTGCGCCGCCTCGACGTGGGAACACAGGTGCGGCTCGAGGGCCAGCTCAGTTTTGGCCAACTCGCACGCGCGTACACGGGCTGTGATATCTTCTGCTTGCCGAGCCTGCAGGAGGGGTTCGGCCTCGTATTCCTCGAGGCCATGGCGGCAGGGAAGCCCGTGGTGTGTTGCGGCGGCACGGCCGTCGAGGAACTGGTCGAGGACGGCGCCAACGGCGTAGTCGTGCCGCAGCGGGACGACGCACGTCTGGCTGACGCGCTGGCTCGCCTGCTCGAGGATGAGGGGGCGCGGGCGCGCATGGGCACCGCGAACCGCACGAAGGTGGAGCGGTTTGCGCCGTCCAGCGTAGCGCAACAGTTCCTGGACGTCGTCGGTTCGCTCGCAAACGGAAGGGAATGGCAGTGACACGGAGCTCGGAATCAAGGCTCCACCGGGTGCAGCAGGTGTTCGACGATTGGGCGGTGCGCGGGCGCGCGGACGGCATGGAGGCGAGTCACGCCCGCTTCGTGCGCCCGGCTTTCGACCGCCTCGCACTGGCGCCGGACGCCTGGTACCTCGATATCGGCTGCGGCAACGGCTACACGGTTCGGTGGGCGGCGCAGGCGGTGCCCGAAGGCAAGGCGGTGGGCATCGACCTCTCGTCGGAGATGGTCGCGCTCGCACGCACCCTCTCCCGCGACGTCCCGAATGCGGAGTTCCACGAAGCCGCATTCCCCGCACACGAGCTTCCCCGCGACCGGTTCGATGTGATCCTCTCGATGGAAGTGTTCTACTATCTGCCCGACCTGGCGGCGGGTCTGACCGAGACGTGGCACCTGCTCCGCCCGGGGGGACGGTTCGCCTGCTTGGTGGATTTCTACGGGGAGAACGAGATCAGCCATTCGTGGCCCAGTGACGTCGGCGTGGAGATGACGTTGCTCGGCGAGGCCGGGTGGCATTCGGCGCTGGAGGGCGCGGGCTTCACCGACATCGAGCAGCATCGCGTGAAGCTCGCGCCCGAAAACGCCTCGGAGCCGTGGAAGGCCACGGAGGGATCACTGCTCACCCTGGGACGCCGCCCGTAGGAGGCGCGATGCGCATTGCCCTGGCCCAACAGGCCGCCGGGCCCGACACGCAGGAGAACCTCGAGCGCGCACTCGCGGCGATGGAGGCCGCCAGGGCGGCCGGCGCCGATCTGGTCGCCTTCCCCGAGATCGTGCTCTACCGGTTCTTCCCGCAGCATGAGCAGTTTGCGGCCGCCGCGGACTTGGCCGAACCGATTCCGGGCCCCTCGGCCGACCGGATTGCCGCCAAGGCGCGGGAGCTGGGTCTGGTGACGGTGTTCAACATGTACGAGTCGGCCCAGGGGGAGCGGTTCGACAGCTCCCCGGTGTTCGACGCCGACGGCTCGCTGCTAGGCGTGACACGCATGGTGCACATCGCCGACTACGCCTGCTTCCACGAGCGGACGTACTACGCCCCAGGAGATCGTGGCGCACCGGTGTACGCCACGAAGGCGGGCCGCATCGGCGTGGCCATCTGCTACGATCGGCACTATCCGGAGTACATGCGGGCCCTGGGGGTGGGTGGCGCCGAGCTGGTCGTGATCCCACAGGCCGGCGGCCTCGACGAGTGGCCGGAGGGCATGTACGAAGCCGAGGTGCGCGCCGCCGCCTTCCAGAACGGATACTTTGCCGCCCTGTGCAATCGGGTGGGGGAAGAAGAACGACTCACCTTCGCGGGTGAGTCGTTCGTGGTGGATCCCGTGGGGAAGGTACTCGCCCGAGGCAAGCGCCTCGAGGAGGACCTCCTCGTGGTGGATCTCGATCTGTCGCAGTGTGCCGCGTCGCCCGCCAGGACCCTCTTCTGGGAGGACCGCCGGCCCGAGCTATACGGCGACTGGCTTCTCTGAGGGCCGCGATCCCTGCAGCGCGGGGGAGCGCGGCCGCCCGCTCGGAGCCTCCTCCTCGTCTTGGCGCGTGAGCGCGCGCTTCACGAAGTTGTCGAAGTCGTCCAGCAGCGAGTACATCACCGGTACCAGCACCAGCGTCAGGAACGTGGCGAACGCCAGGCCGGCGATCACCGCGATCGCCATCGGCCCCCACCACGACGCCTGCTCGCCACCCCAGTAGATGTCGGGGGCCAGTCGGGTGTAGAACCCCTTGAAGTCGACGTTCAAGCCGATGGCCAGCGGCACCAACCCCAGAATCGTGGTCACCGCCGTGAGGATCACCGGCCGGAAACGAGTCTTGCCGCCCTGCACGATCGCCTCGCGTCGTTCCAGCTTGTCCCGGCGACGCAGGATGTCGATGTAGTCGATCAACACGATGGCGTTGTTCACGACCACGCCCGCCAGGCTGATCACCCCCACGCCCGTCATGATGATCCCGAACGGCATGCGGAATACCATGAGGCCGATCAGCACGCCAATGGTGGACAGCAGCACCGAGCTCAGGATGATGAGCGGCTTGGTGACGGAGTCGAACTGCGTGACCAGAATGAACCCGATCAGGAACAGCGCCAGTACGAAGGCGCCCGTCAGGAACTCCTCGGACTCCTCCTGCTCTTGCTGCTGTCCGGTGAAGCGCATCTGGTAGCCGGTGGGCAGTGCCGCCACGAACTCGGCCAGCTCCTGTTCCACCTCGCCGCGTACGGCCACGGCGTTGTGGCCCGAGCGTACGTCCGACGACACCGTGACCACGCGGTCGAGGTCCTTCCTGTTCACGTCGCCGTAACCCTTGTCCACGCGCCAGGTGGCGACAGACGACAGCGGGATCTGAATCCCCCCGTCGGACCAGATCGCCAGATCACCGAGCGAGCTCAGGTCGCCGCGGTACTCCTCGGCCAACCGCACCGTGATGTCGTACTCGTCCTTCCCGTCGCGGAACTTGGAGGCCTCGGTGCCGTTGATCGCGCTGCGGATGGTGATGCCGATATCCTGTGTCGTGAGGCCATAGAGCGCGGCCTTCTCCCGATCCACCTGGATCACCAGCTCCGGCCTCCCTTCGGCCATGTCGCTCTCCAGCCCGTCCAGCTTGGCGAACAGCGCTGAGTTCTCCAGACGCGATACGACATCGTTGCCCAGCTGCTTGAGCAACACCGGATCGTCTCCCGTGATCTCGATATTGATCGGGAGTCCCGTGGGCGGGCCCATCTCCGGCTCCTCCAGCGCGATGTCGGCGCCGGCGACGTTGACACCCGCGGTACCCCGGATGAGATCGAGCGTCTCGAAGGCATCGATCTCACGGTCCTCGAAGTCCACGAACTGCACCACCACCGTGCCGAGGTGCGTGCCGCTACCCCCGCCGAAGCCGGCGGTGACCTTGGAACCCACGGTGGCCACGACGGACTCCACATCCCCCTGACCGGGAAGGCCGCGGACCTGCTCCTCGATGCGCCGCACGATGCGGTCGGTCTCCTCCACGCGCGTGCCGAGCGGCGCTTCGATCTGCACGTACGCCGCGACCGGCGGCACGTCCTCCGGGAAGAACTCCACGCCCGCGTTGAACACGCCAAACACCATGACGGCGAGCACGAGCGCGCCGGCCGCACCGGCCACCATGCGCGCCCGGTGAGCCAAGGCCCAGCGCAGCACCACGTCGTACCGCTCGATCACGGCGGGGAGGCCCCTCGTCATGATCCAGTGGCCCGCCGGATGTCCCACGTAGTGGTGGAACGTGTACACCGCAACCCCGGTCAGGATGAGCAACACGGACGTCAGCCAGCTCGCCGCGAACATGATCAGCAGCAGCAGGGCCGCACTCACCGTCAGGATCCGCCGCAGACCCTTCGTCATCGCCACCGGCGCGTCCTCCGTATCCAGCGAGCGTGCGGCCAACGTGGGAAGGATCACCAGCGCCACGAACAGCGACGAGCTCAGCGTGATGATCAGCGTGAGGGGCAGGTACTTCATGAACTCGCCCATGATCCCCGGCCAGAACACCATGGGGGAGAAGGCAGCCAGGGTCGTGGCGGTAGACGCGATGATCGGGACCGCCACCTCGGCGGTGGCATACTTCGCCGCACGTACGCGATCAAAGCGGCGCTCCCGGAAGCGGTAGATGTTCTCGATCACCACGATGGCGTTGTCTACCAGCATCCCCAGCGCCAGGATCAGCGAGAACAGCACCACCATGTTCATCGAGAAGCCGGCGAGCCGCAGGACGCTGAACGACAGCAGCATCGAGAGCGGGATGGCGAGCCCCACGAACGGCGCGGTCCGGACCCCGAGCACGAACACGAGAATCGCCACCACGAGGATGAGCCCCGCGATGATGTTGTTCTCGAGACTGCTCACCATGCCGCGGATCTCCTCGGCCTGATCCGAGGTGATCATTACGACCGTCGCCGGCGGGAGGCTCTCGAACTCTCGATCGATAACCCCCCGCACGCCATCGGCCGTCTCGATGATGTTCTCCCCGCTGCGCTTCACGACCGCCAGGGAGATCACGGGATTGCCGTCGAGGCGCGCGAAGCTGTCACGCTCCTTGAACCCGAAGTCCACCGTGGCCACGTCGCGCACGTAGATCGGCCGGCCGCCGCGCGTCGTGACCACGATGTCGGCAATCGGCTCGGTCTCCTCGAACTCGCCCGGCACCCGCACCAGGTACTTCACGTCGCCCACGTCGATGGTGCCGCCCGGCACGGTCACGTTCTCGAACCGCACGGCGTCGATCACGTCCTCGAACGTGACGTCGTAGAACTTGAGCTTGGCCAGGTCCACGTTGACCTGGACTTCGCGCTCGAGCCCCCCCGCCAGGCGCACTTCGAGCACGCTCGGGATCTGCTCCAGCTTGTCCTGCAGATCTTCGGCGATTTCCCGCAGGCGGACCTGGCTGTAGTCCCCGGCGATGTTCACCTGCATGATGGGGAACTGTGAGAGGTTGATCTCGATGACCTCGGGCTCTTCGGCGGCGGCCGGTAGCTCGGCCTTGCCGATGTCCACCTTTTCCCGCACGCGCTGCAGCGCCTCGTTCATGTCCATCCCGGCCTCGAACTCGATGTTGATGCTCGAGTAGCCTTCGGCTGAGATCGACGTGATCGTCTTGACGTCGGCTATGGTATTGAGCTCGTCCTCCAGGGGCTCCGTGATCAGGGTCTCGATGTCCCCCGGCGCCACCCCCGGGTAGATCGTGTTCACCAGGACGTTGGGTACCACGATCTCGGGCATCGACTCCTTGGGCACCTGCACGTAGGACGCGAGTCCCATGAGGATGACGATCAGGGTCATCACCATGACGCTGGTCGGGTGGTCGATGGCAAACGAGGAGAGCCAGAATTCCTTGAACCGCCGCTTGTGCCGGGAGTCGGGTGCGGACCCCGGCGGCTGGAAGGTCCCGCTCACGCGCGCCGGGTCCGTGGCCGACCTCGGCGTGCGGTGCACGCCGCTCTCGCCCGTCTTGGACTCCTTCGACTTCCCGCCGTCGTCGCCATCCCCGGCGCTGCCCGGAACCCGGAAGGAGCCGGTATCACCCTTGTGATCGCTCATCGATTCCCCCCACGGCCGCTCACGATGCGCACGAAGCTCCCTTCATCGACCAGGCGCTGCCCCACCGTGATCAACTGGTCGCCGATCTCCAGACCGCCGGCGATCACGATGCGATTGCCGTAGGACGGCCCGAGCTCCACGTCCCGCGCCGAGGCAATCGGATAGCCATCACGGTCCGCAACCACGTAGACCTGATAGCCGTCCTCGGTGCGCAGCACGACCTGCTGCGGAACCACGATCACGTCCTGCAGCCGCTCCCGCTCCACCTGCACGTTCGCCACCATCCGTGGCTTGATCACGTTGTCCGGATTGTCCAGCACGACCTCGATCGGGAACGTGCGGTTGCCCGCATCCACGGTAGCGCCCACGAACTCGATGACGCCGAGAAACTCGCGTCCGCCGAATGCATCGAAGGTGATGCGGGCGCTGTCGCCGCGGTGTACGGACAGCGCGAACCGCTCGGGAACACCGCCGACCACCTTCAACTGGCTCACGGCGATCACGCGCACCACGGGCGTGCCGGTGACCACCATCTCGCCCGTCTCCACGAACTTCTCATCGTAGATCCCGGCGACCGGCGCCTTGATCTCGGTGCGTGTCAGGCGCTCCTCCAACACCTGCAACCGGGCCTTGGCGGTCTCCGACGCCGACTTGAGCTGGAGGTAGGCGATCTCGCTGCCGATCTGCTCCTCCTCCCACAGCCGACGCTGCCGGTGGTACTGCACCTCCGCGAGGTCGGCCACGGAGCGCGCCTCCTGGACCTGCCCACGCAACACGGCGTCGTCGATCTTCGCGATCGCCTCGCCGCGGCGTACTCGACGTCCCTTCTCGACGAGGAAGCGCTCGATCACGCCGGACTCCTCCGCCGAGACGGTGACGTCGTACATCGCCTCGACTTCACCGGTGATGCGGATGTAGTCCACGAAGCTCTGCAGCGCGATCGGGGTCGCCTCCACGTTGATGATGCGGGCGCCCGTCGTGTCGACCACCGCGTCGACCTGCTCCGCTCGTACTTCCCCCCCCTCCTGAGAGGAGCAGGCCGCGAGTCCGACCGCCAACGCCGCCAAACCGAGCAGCGTGCTGATCCCACGCCGTCCGCGCCGTTCGTTCCTCATCATCGTCGTCTCCGTCATCTGTCGATCACCGGGATCTCGCCCGGCGCCTCCGGCACGGTCCCCAATGCCACGTCGAGCTGCGCCCGCGCGGTGAGATAGTCATACACCGCCTCGGCGTAGCCGAACTCCGCCTGTCGCAGCGCCTCCTCCGCATCGGTCATCTGGAGCTGCGAGCCGATCCCCTCCCGGTACTCCACCGACGCGATCTCGAAGCCGCGGCGCGCCTGCTCCACGCTGCGCCGCTGGCTCGCCGCCCGCTGGCGCGCCTCGCTCACCGCATCCACCAGGTTGCGCACCTCGTTGCCTGCGTCGAGCTCCGCCCGCGCTAGCCGCGTCTCCTGCTGGCGCACCAGGCCCTCGGCTTCGTGCACGCGGGCGAAGCGGCTCCCGCCCTGGAAGATGGGAAGCTCCACGCTGAGGCCAACCGCTCCAGTGCTGTACCGCGACGACCCGGCGTCACCGAAGAAGTCCGGCCCCCCGTCCTGCTGGGCCAGCACGTTGTAATTCGAGAAGAACGAGAGCCGCGGGTAGAACTCCCCCTTCTCCAGCGAGACACGGGCCTCCTCGAGCGAAATCGCCGCCCGGATCTGCCGCAGGTCGGTGCGCTGCGTCAGCACGAGCTGCCGCAGCCGCTGCTCCTGATCGAGCAGCGAGTCCGGCGCCCCGGCAAGGTACAGGATCTCCCGATTCCCGATGCTGTTGTTGTCCAGCTCCTGGAGGTCCATCTCGTTGAGCCGGCCCTCCAGCTCGATCTCGAGGCCCGGATTGAGACCCATTTCGACCAGCAGCTCTCGCTTGCGGGCGATCACGGCGTTCCTGGCCCGCTGCAACTGGGCCTCGATGGTGGTGAACTCGACCTCGAACCGGAGCACGTCGTAGCGGCTCGTCAGACCGGCCCGATTCATCGCCCGCGTCTCTTCGAGCGTCGCCCCGATCCGCTCCATGCTCTCCTCCACGAGCCGCAGCAGCTCGGCGGCCAGCAGGACATCGAAGTAGCGCTGACGCAACGCCAGCACCACGAGCTGCGTCGTGCCGCGCAGTTCTTCTTCCTTCAGGCCGCGGAACCGGCCGGCTGCCCCGACACCAACGAACACCCCATACTCGAACAGGGGCTGGCTGAAGGTGAGCTGTGCCATCCAGTTGTTGTCCGACCCGACGGTAATGGGACGCAGCTCCCCCGGAGCCCCCCCAAAGAACTCGGCGGGAAGGAAGATCTGCTGCTTGAGCACGTTGCGAGAGTACGAGGCACTCGCGAAGACGTCGGGAAGGACACTCCCCCAGGCCTCCTTCACCTGCTCCTTGGCGATCGCGAGCCCATACTCCGCGTCCTCGATGGTCTGGCTGTTGGCCAGGCCGGTCTGAATTGCCTGGCCGAGCGAGTAGGTCTCGGCCGGCGGCTCCTGGCCCGCGGCACCCTGCGCCACCAGCACACCCAGCAAAGGCGCGAGGACGGTCAGGTATCTGGTGCACGTCCGCATGGTCTACTCCTCCCCGGCTGCGCCGTCGGCCGGCGCCGCCCCGGCCGTCATGGCGGCCGTTCCCAGCACCCCCTCACGCACGAGCGGCCCAAACGCTTGAAACAGCTCCAGCGGCGTGCGCGCCATGGTGTCCGACTCGAACTCCGGACACTGCTCGATCTGACACGCCAGCGAGATCATCAGCAGGCCGTGCGTGAGGCTCCACAGGTACATGACCATGAGATCCGGGTCGATCGACCGCATCGCGCCCGACTCCATGGCGTCCACCACGGCCCGGCGCAGCAGGCCGTAGCCACCACCCTCCGGCAGGTCTTCGATCGTGTGCGGGTGCGGGCGCTGCAGGTTGAACAGCACCCGGAAGTAGGCGTGGTTCTCCAGCGCGAACTGCAAGTAGGCCTCACCGACGGCCCGGACGCGCTCCAGCGATCCCCGGGGGTGGGCGCGCATCGCCTGCTCAATGTACTCCCCGAACCGCTGGAAACCCTGCCGCACCACACGGTGCACCAGCTCTTCCTTATTCTCGAAGTAGTGATAGATGGCCGTGGCGCTTACGCCCACGCGCTCGGCCACCGTCCGCATGGAGAGCCCCTGCAGCCCTCTCTCGGCCAGCAGGTCGCGGGCGGCCTCGAGGATCGCCCCCTCGACGTCGCCCGTGCGGCTGCCGGCGTGGTCTTTCCCAGCCATGTTCGCTCCAGCTCCTTGGTCAGTGTAGGACCGCTAAACCCAAGTAAATCAATCTACTTAACGTTGTTAAGTTAACGCCGTTAACCGTAGCCAACAGACCCTACGGAGTCAACGGGGGCCCGGTTTCAGGCCGGCGACGGGGGTTTGCGATCAGGCGACGGGTGTGAGCAGCCGCAGCTGCCCAATCTGGGGACGCCGAGTCGGATCTTGGCGCCGGCCGTCCGGAGAGGTCAGATCTCGGCGCCGGCCGCCCGGGCCGCCGAGGCGGCATCGGGCCACCGTCCGTCCGGCTCCTTCGCCATGCAGCGGCGCAGGGCCGAGGCGAACGCCGCGGGCGTATCGGGGCGCTTCCCCCGCACATCGGGGATGGGGTGCTTCACGTGCATCCGCAGGGTGTCGTGGACGGTGTCGCCGAGGAAGGGAACCTCTCCGGTGAGCATCTCCCACCCCAGGACGCCCAAGCTGTAGATGTCGCAGCGGTGGTCCACCTCGGTCACCCCCTGCGCCTGTTCGGGGCTCATGTACTCCGCGGTCCCCACGACCTCGCCCGTGATGGAGATCGTGCCGCCCCGCACCGTGAGCGCCTTGGCCACTCCGAAATCCAGGATCGAAACCCTGCCCGTGCGATCGAGCATGATGTTCGCCGGCTTCACGTCACGGTGCACCACCCCGTGGCGGTGCGCGTACCCCAGCCCGCGGGCGACCTCGCCGAACACGCGCAGCGCCTCCTTCACCAAGAGCCTCCCCTCGCGATCCAGCCGCTCCCGCAGCGAGTGCCCCCGCACCCGGGGCATGGCGAAGTAGTCCAACCCCGAGCCCTTGCCGGTGAACAGGACGGGCAGGATGTTCGGGTGGTCGAGTCGGGAGACGAGCTCCGCCTCGCGTCGGAACCGCTCCTTGAGCGGCTTCGCCGTGAGGAGGCTGGGCCGCATGACCTTGACCGCCAGGTAGCGGTTGTGCGCACGGTCGCGCACGGAGTACACCACGGCGAATCCACCGCGGCCCAGCTCGCCGATCAGGCTGTAATCGGATCCGAGCGCCGCGGCGAGGCGCTCGCCCGCGGTGACGTCCCACTCGAAGGCGGCGTCGGCGCGGCGACCACAGCGAAAGCAGAATCGCGCGTCGGGCTGGAGCTCGACGTCACACTGCGAGCAGACTGGAGCCATGGCAGCGAAAGTTACGGAGCTAACCGCGAAGCGCGAGATCGCCCTGCTGCTGCCGGGCATGACCCTGAATGCGTCGATATTCCCCGATCTCGACGTGCCGACGATCGCCGTGGACTTCAACAAGCTCACCCTGGCACGGGACGGCGGCAGCGTGGTCGACGGGCGCATGGAGGTCTACTGCCGGATGCTGGACGACTTCCTCGGCGCCAGGGCGGACTGGGCCGCGGAACGGCGTTTCGCCATCGCCCACAGCTTCGGGGGGATGCTGGCGCTCCACTGGCTCCTGACGCACGGCGTCGCTGGTGTCGCGCGCATCGACGGGCTGTTGCTCATCGGCACGACGGCAGGCCGGATGTTCGATGTGGTGCGCCTGCGGCTCGGGAGGTTGGGCGGGCGGGAGCAGCGCGTGCCCGTAAACTACCTCATGCCGATCTGGAACACGCGGATTGTCACACGCGCGATGAAGCGAGCGATGACCGGTGGATCACTCGCCGCGCAGCGGGTCGACTTCCGGTCGCTGGTGAATCGTTCCGACCTGGCACTCGACGTCGCCGGATGGCGCAACACCGATTGGCAGGCCATGCGCTCCTATCGTACGGCCATGCGCGGTTTCGATGTGCGGTCGCGGTTGGGGGAGATCACGGTGCCCACCATCGTGCTGCACGGCACCGAGGACGGGCTGTTCCCGCTCTCGGTGGCCCGGGACCTGGCAGGCCGTCTCCCCAACGCGGAGCTCCGGGTGGTGCCGGGCGCCGCTCACGGCCTCCCCCTGACGCATGGGGAGGAAATTCAGCGCGCCCTGCGGGACCTCACCGCCACCTGAACACTCGGAGCGCGACCCCGAAGCTCACCCCTCCCCACGCCACCAGCAGCGCCAGCAACCCGGCACTCGCCACGAGCGGGGCGCCATCGAGCAACACCGACCGGAGCGCGTCGTTCAGTGCCGTGAGCGGGAGCGCCCGCACGAACGGCTGCATCGCCTCGGGAAAGTGGGAGTAGGCGAAGAACACGCCCGAGAAGATCCACATCGGGACCATCACGAGATTCATGATCCCCGAGACTCCCTCGATCGTCCTGGCCCGGCTCGCCACGAGCAGGCCCAGTCCCGAGAACGTCATCGCACCAAGCACCACGATCGCCGCCACGGCCAAGAGCGATCCCCGCACCGGCACGTCGAACACCCAATGGCCGAACAACAGCACCGCCGCGACCTCGAAGCCGAGGAAGAAGAGCCGGGCGAGCATGAACGAGAGCATGAACTCGCTCCTGCGCATGGGAGAGGCCAGCAGGCGCTTGAGCAGCTTGTCGTTGCGCGCCTTCACGATGCCGAAGCCGATCCCCCACATCCCGGTCCCCATGATGTTGAGGCCGATGAGCCCGGGGATCAGGAAGTCGATGTAGCGCGCCCCGGGCTCCATGACCTTGACGTCGCGGATCTCGATCACGTCCCTTCGCCCGGCGGTCTCCTGCAGCGCATCCCGCACCACCAGCCGCGCCACGTCGCTCTCGGTGCGCGTGGAGTCATACCGCAGCGCCAACGGATCGCCCGGCGACACGACCAACGCCACACGCCCGGTGCGCAAGCGATACTCCGCCGCGGCGCTGTCCAGCAGCACGGCCTCCACCCGCTCGGCCTCGTCGAGTGCCGTCATGAGGGTGGCGGCGCCGGCGGCGTCCTCCACCGCGATGCGCACGACCTCGGGGCCGCGACTCTTGAACGCGAGACCGAGGGCAAACGCCAGCACGATGGGGAACGCGAACACCCAGAACATCGCTTCGGGCTCCCGCGTGAACTCGCGGATGCGCCACAGCGTGAGCTGAACGATGCTCCCCGCTCTCGGCCTATTCATCGCGCAGGTGCCTCCCGGTGAGGGAGAGGAAGACATCCTCCAGGGTGGCATGGTGCGTCGTCAGCTCGCTCAGCGCGGTGCCCTGCCGGTCCAACAGCTTCATCAACGCCGGAACGGCCTCGTGCACCCGGCTCGCCGTCAGGTGAAGCTTGCTGTCGCCGTGCGCCACGTGCTCCACACCGGGGAGCGCCGCCAGCGTCTCGTCGTCCGGCGCGGCGCCCTGCTCCAGGGCGAACTCCACCACGTGCTCCGCCCCCAACGAGGCGATCAGCTCTCGCGGCGATCCGAGAGCGATGATCTTGCCATGGTCGATGACGGCCACCCGATCGCACAGACGCTCCGCTTCCTCCATGTAGTGGGTCGTGAGCAGCACCGTTCCGCCGCGGCGACGGAAATCCGCGATGATCCCCCACAGCTGGCGCCGGGACTGTGGATCGAGACCCGTCGTCGGTTCGTCGAGGAACAGGATGTCGGGGTCGCTCACCAGCGCGCAGGCCACCGCCAGGCGCTGCCGCTGCCCACCGGAGAGCTTGCCGACCCAGGCGCGACGCTTCTCTTCGAGCTGCACCATGCGCAGCACGTCCGTGACCTCGTTCCCCTGCCGGTAGAAGCTGCGGAACAGGCGCACCGCCTCTTCGACACTCAGCTTGTCCGGCAGCTTGGTCTCCTGTAGTTGCGTTCCGAAGCGTTCCCGCAACTCGGCCTCGTGGCGTCTCCAACCGAGCCCCAGCACCTCCACCTCACCGCCATCGGGGATCAGCAGCCCCTGGAGGATCTCAATGGTGGTGGTCTTCCCGGCCCCGTTGGGACCGAGCATGCCGAAGCACTCGCCCTGCCGCACCTCGAGATCGATTCCGGCGACGGCGACGACATCGGGCGGGTAGCGTTTGACGAGCCCGCGACACGCGATAGCCACTGCAGACATGCCCGGCAATCAAGGGGGTGCTTGCGCGAGAAGCAAGCGCTCGATCGGCTGGCGCCCGCACGCTTGGCGCGGCAGCTTCCGCACCATGACCATCGCGCTCTCCCTGGCGGCGATCGTGGCGGCGTGGGTGCTGCTGCTCTTGAAGGTCGAGCCGGTGCCCACCTGGTTCTACGTCTTCGTGTGGTATCCCACCCTGGTGCTGCTGGATGGGCTGGTAAGCCGGCGCGAGCACGAACGTCCGGTGTACCGCAGCGCGGGGCGAGCACTTTCCCTGCTGGCGTGGTCCCCGGTGGTGTGGCTCCTGTTCGAGGCCGCCAACTTCCGCCTGCGGAACTGGTACTACGTCTTTCTGCCGTTCCATCCCGCGGAGCGCTGGCTGGGCATCATCCTGTCCTTCGCCACCGTGCTGCCGGCGCTGTTCCTCACGGCGCGCCTGCTGGACAGCGCGGGCGTCGGCCGGACCTGGCGCAGCCGGCCGGTGACGGTGCACCGCTGGCATCTCGACGCCTCCGTGGGGCTTGGTCTGTTGACGCTCGCCCTCGCGCTCGCCATGCCACAGCTGTTCTTTCCCCTCACCTGGGGCGCACTATGGCTCCTTGCCGAGCCGGCCGTGTACCGCCGCCACCCGGAGTGGTCCCTGTTCCACGACATCGAGCGCGGCGAGTGGGGGCGCATCGCGCGCCTCCTGCTCGGGGGATTCCTCGTAGGCGTGCTGTGGGAGTGCTACAACTTCTGGGCGCACGGCAAGTGGATCTACACCGTCCCGTGGCTCGAGCACGTCAGACTGTTCGAGATGCCGCCTCTCGGGTTCGTCGGCTTCCCCCTCTTCGCCCTCGAGGCATGGACCCTGTACCACGCCCTCGCCGCGTTTGGCGTGGCGGTGCCGTTCGACGGCGGCCGTACACCAACCAGGCGTCACCTCTTCCTGACCGCGCCCGCGGCCCTGGGCCTCACGGTCGGCATCCTGCTGGGCATGGAGGCTTGGACCATCAGCTCAACCGCCCCACGGGTGGCGGAGCTCCCCGGTGTCCCGGCGGCACATCTCTCGGCGGTGCAGCAGACGCGTCCCGCCTCCGTGTTCGCGCTCGCGGCGGCCGCGCCTGACGTCCTGGCCCGGCAGGCGGGCCTCGCGGTAGACGATGCACGTGCCGTGATCAACGCGAGCCGGCTCGTCACCCTACGGGGGATCGGTACCGCCCATGCACGAACGCTCCAGCGGGTAGGCGTCACCACGGTGTGCCAGCTGGCGGGCCGGGAGCCGGCCGCGCTGTGGAGCGCCGTCCACCAGGCGCTGGCCGAGGGCGGGTCGGCCGTGACGCTCGGACCGGCACCACGTCCGATCGCCGCCGAGGTGGGGGTCTGGGTGCGGGCCGCGCGGCGCGATTGCGCGACTGGTTAGCTTTCGTGCCCATGTTATCGGTCGCGCTCAAGGTTCTCGCGGCACTGGCGATCATCTACGCGCTGGTGGTGCTCCTAGCTTGGCGGTTTCAGGACCGGATCGCCTTCCCCGGTTCCGCTGGTCCGCTGCCAGCCCCCGCGGCCGTCGGCATCCCCGACGGAGAGCTGATCACCGTCACCACGGAGGACGGCATCGAGCTGCGCGGCTGGTACCTCCCACCCAATCCGGCCCCGCCCGAGGGCGCGCGCGCCCCCGGGCTGATCTGGTTCTACGGCAACATGGAGACGGTGGGCGGGCTCGCACCGGTGCTGCGGGAGTTCCGGCCTCCCGGGATCGGCATGGTGGTGCTCGACTACCGCGGTTACGGCCAGAGCGGCGGCACCCCGACGGAGGCGGGAATCTACAAGGACGCCGAGGCCGCCTGGCACTTTCTCACGGACCGCCCCGAGATCGACTCGACCCGCATCGCGGTCTACGGCCGCTCCGTGGGGAGCGCGGTGGCGCTGTACCTCGCCACCGAACACCCGGCGCGCGTCGTCGTGCTGGAGTCGGCGTTCACCAGCGGCCGCGAGATGGCCGACAAGCACTACGCCATGCTGCCCAGCTCGTTGCTGCAGCTTCGCCTCGACAACCGCGAGCGCGCGGAGCGCCTCACGGTCCCGCTGCTCGTCTTCCACGGAACCGACGACTGGATCGCGCCGTTCGAGATGGGACACGCGATCGCAAAGGCAGGCCGGGCCGAGCTGTTCGTGCCGCTCGACGGCTCCGGCCACAACGAGACCTACACCGTCGGCGGAGCGATGTACCGCGACACATTCCACGCCTTCCTGGAGAAGCACCTCGAGTAGCATGGCCGCCAACCGGCCCCCTCCCGGCGCGAGCCCTGATCATTCGCCGCAGACGTTCAAGCGCACGCTCGAGCGCGTGAGCGAGATGGCGACCGCCTACCTGCGTGAGCTCCCCGAGCGCGAGGCCTTCCGCCGTCCGCCGGACGACGTCGCTGATCGCCTGCTGAACGCGCCACTGCCCCAGGCGAGCGCGTCCATCGAGGAGATCCTCAGCGAGATCGAGCGAGAGATCCTGCCGTACTCGCTCGGGATCGGGCACCCGCGTTGGTGGGGGTTCGTACGGGCCTCGGCCCATCCGGTCGGGATGGCGAGCGAGCTACTGGCCACCACCATGAACAGCAACTGCGCCGGCAGCGCGCAGATCGCCACGCACCTCGAGCTCACGGTGCTGCGCTGGCTCGCCGAGCTCGTCGGGTATCGCTCCGACGCCGGCGGTCTCCTGATGAGCGGGGGGTCGGCTGCGAACTTCGTGGCCCTCGCCGCGATGCGCGAACGACAGCTCCCGGGCACCCGCACCCAGGGGATGGCGGTGCGGAGCGACCGCGTCACGGTGTACGCCACCCGCGAGGTGCACGGATGCGTGAACCGCGCGGTGGAGCTGCTCGGGGTGGGAAGCGATGCCTTGCGGTGGGTCCCGGTGGACCGCAACCGGCGGATGGATGTTGGGGCATTCGCGCGGATGGTGGCGGAGGACCGCTCCGCCGGTGCCACCCCGGTCTGCGTGGTTGCCACCGCAGGCACCGTGAACAGTGGAGCGGTGGACCCGCTCGCAGACATCGCGGAGATCGCGCAGCACGAGGGTCTCTGGTTTCACGTCGACGGTGCGTATGGTGCAGTGGGCGCGGCGCTTCCAGAACTCGCGGAGCAGTATCGGGGACTCGACCGAGCCGACAGCATCGTGGTCGACCCGCACAAGTGGCTGTACGTCCCGTATGAGGCAGGAGCCGTACTCGTGCGTGACCCGGAAAGCCTGCACCAGGCGTTCGCCACGCAGGCCGATTACCTCGAGGTCCAGCATGAGGATTACTTCAACGGGCCCCTCTGGTTCCACGAGCGCGGACCCCAGCTCTCGAGGGGCTTCCGCGCGCTCAAGGTGTGGGCGGTGATGCGGCACATCGGGATGGAGGGATACCGTGAGCTGTGGCGTGGTGATCTCACGATCGCTGCAGAGCTGAGGCGGCTCGTCGCAGCCGACACGACGCTGGAGCTCGCGCCCTCGACCTACTTGAGCGTCTGCTGCTTCCGCTACGTGCCCGAGCACAGCGACCCGAATGCGTTCAACCGCGTCTTGCTGGATCGCATCCACCGGGACGGCCGGCTGTTCGTGTCGGGCACGACCTTGGAGGGCACGTTCTATCTCCGAGCGTGCATCATCAACTTCCGCAGCACGCTGGACGACGCGCGCATCGCGGTCGAGACGGTGCGGGAGTTGGGGGAGGAGCTAGAACGGGAACGGTAGCGCGAGCCTCACTGCATCCGAGGATCGCGGACTACCAACACCGTCCGTGTCGTACGGTTCCCCCTTCCCCGTTGCCCGTTTCCCGGCTCTCGCGCCCCCCTTCCCCAGACAGTAGCTTCTCGCCAGGCAACTGAGACCGAGACGACGGATGGGGACGACGATGAAACGGCTAACGTTCTTCCTTCTAGCACTCCTCGTCGCGCCGGCGCTGCGAGCGCAGCAGCCGGCCGACCTGATCGTCACCAACGCACACATCTATACCGTGGACGCGAACCGCCCGCTGGCCGAGGCCATGGCCATTCGGGACGGTCGCGTCGTCTTCGTGGGGAGCGCGCGGGGTGCCGAGATCTACGCCGGCTCCCACACGCAGCGGCTCGACATGGACGGCAAGACCGTCATCCCCGGAATGGTGGATGCACACGTCCACCTGATGGGGCTCGGAACGGCGCTGCGCATCGTGGACCTGGTCGGCACGCGCTCCTATGAGGAAGTGATCGCCCGCGTCGTGGAGCGGGCGCGGTTGATGCCGACTGGTGAGTGGGTTCGCGGTCGCGGCTGGGACCAGAACGACTGGGCCGATACGCGCTTCCCCACGCACGAGGCGCTCTCCCGCGCCGTGCCCGACCACCCGGTGTACCTGACGCGGGTGGACGGACATGCCGGGCTAGTGAACGCCAAGGCACTGGAGCTCGCGGGCGTCACGGCGGCGACCGAAGATCCCGATGGCGGCCGGTTCATCCGCGACGGCGGCGGCAACCCCACCGGCGTGCTCATCGATCGTGCGCAGGGAATCGTGGGGCAGGTGATCCCGTCGGCCTCACGCGAGGAGCAGCGTGAGGCGGCACTCGCCGCCATCGCCGAGGCCAATCGCTGGGGACTCACGGGTGTCCACGACGCCGGTGTCGGCGCCGGAACCATCGACCTCTACGAAGAGCTCGCACGGGAGGGCCGCTACAACCTGCGCAACTACGTGATGATCCGTGGGGGCGACGAAACGCTGCAGCGCTACTTCGACCGGGGCCCGCAGGACGGGCTGCACAACCGTGTGTGGATCCGCGCGATCAAGATTACGGCCGACGGAGCGCTGGGGAGCCGTGGCGCGGCCCTGCTGGAGCCCTACTCCGACGATCCCCACAACTCGGGGCTGGTCATCACCGGCGAGGAACGGATCCGCGACGTCGCGGTGCGCGCGCTGCAGGAAGGCTTCCAGCTCAACGTCCACGCGATCGGCGACCGGGGGAATCGGCTCGTGCTGGACGCCTTCGAGTCGGCACTGCAGCAGGTGCCGACCGCCGATCACCGGTTCCGCATCGAGCATGCCCAGGTGCTCCACTTCCAGGACATTCCGCGCTTCGCGGAGCTCGACGTGCTCCCCTCCATGCAGGGGAGCCATCAAACGAGCGACATGTACTGGGCGATCGACCGGCTCGGGTGGACGCGGGTCCAGAGCGCCTACGCCTGGCGTACGTTGCTCAACACCGGGGTCGTGGTTCCCAACGGATCGGACTTCCCCGTCGAGTCACCCAACCCCCTCATCTCGTTCAAGGCGTTCGTCACTCGGCAGGACGAGAACGGATGGCCGGCCGGCGGCTGGTTCCCCGAAGAGCGCACCACGCGTGAGGAAGCGCTCAAGAGCATGACGCTGTGGCCGGCGTACGCCGGGTTCATGGAGGAGGTGAGTGGCTCGCTCTCACCCGGCAAGTTCGCGGATTTTGTAGTGCTGGATCAGGACATCATGGCGATCGCGCCCGAGCGGATCCTGGACACGCAGGTGTTGATGACGGTGTTGGGCGGGCAGGTGGTGTACCGCAGGGACAAGCCGACGACGTAGGGGGCAGGAGCGGGAGGCGCAGCTCGACCGGGCGCCTCCCGTCACTCGCTGCAGTTGCCGCCGGCCTTCCGCCCGCCGCCACCCTCCCACCGGGAGCGGCCTCCGGCCGGCTGCTCCACAGCGGCGGGGCACTGATGCTCACTCTGGGAGGTGCCCGGCCTCGCTGGACCCGGTTCCGTCACCCCCCACGCACTTCCTCGCCCTGCGTGCCCCCTACGCCGCATCAGGCTCCTTGGGGTACACCCGGAACGTCAACAGCCACACGATCCCGACGATCGCGCCCGCGATGAAGAACGGCGGCGACGCGCCCAGTGCGCCGAACACCGCCGTGGACCAGATGGGCGCGATCACCCGCGCCATGCCGCCGAAGGCCTGCTGCACGCCCAGCGTCTGTCCCAGCTGCTGTCGCGGCGCGCGGTGGGTCACGAGCGCCGACACCGCCGGGAAGAGACACGCGGTACCGATCGGTACGAGCCCCAGCATGAGCCCCATCGTGAGCACGCTCTGCGGCAGCGGGATGATCGCGAGTCCCAACGCCAGCAGCCCGGCACCCACGCGCATCAGCTTCACCTCACCCAGCCAATCCACCAGCTTGCCCAGCATCACGGCTCGCATGATCACGCCGATGGCCCCAACGTACACGAAGAAGATCCAGATATTCTCCTCCGTGATACCGAAGTCGTTGGCGAGGTAGAGCGCCAGCACCCCGGTCATCGACATGAAACCCAACATGCCGGCGGCATAGATCCAGATCAGCTGAGGGACCTCACGACCCGGGTGTTGCAGCACCTCCATCATCATCGTCCGGATCGAGCGGCGCTGCTGCGCCGAAGCCTCGTGCTCGCCGGCCTCGCGCGTGCTCCCCGGGTACGATTCGGGCAGCAGCTTCCAGGCGAACACGAGGTTGATCAGACAGAGACCGGCCGCCACGAGACCGGGCGCCTCCGGTCCGAGGCTGAAGGCCAGCGAGCCGATCGCGGGACCGATCATCACGCCGGCCCCCGTGGCCGCGGAAACCCACCCCAGTGCCTTGGCGCGGTCTTTCGGCTCGGTCACGTCGGCCACGTACGCCTGGAGCACGCCGGTGGTGCCGCCGCCCAATCCCTGCACGATGCGGGAGAAGAACAGCATGCCGATCGTCACGGCGAACCCGAAGATGGTGAAGGCCACCGCCGACATGCCGAGCCCAACCAGGATCGCAAAGCGCCTCCCAAAACGATCGGACGTGCGCCCCCACAGTGGGGAGGACGCGAGTTGGGAGACGGAGAAGCTGGCGATCATCCACCCGATGATCCACTCCGCCGCATCCAGGCGCAGGGCGTACAGCGGGAGCAGCGGGAACACCATCGCGAACCCGAGCATGTCCACGAAGGCCGTGGCGAGGAGGACCCAGAGCCGCTTCATCGGCGGGTCCCTACGACCATCGCCGTCGCGGAGAAGAGCATGAGCACCACGCCGTACGCGGCGGCGGTCCCCACGTCGAAGGCGCGTAGCGCCGAGAGGATCTCGATCGAGATGGGTCGGGTCTCGTAGGTGTAGAGCACGATCGAGGTGACGAAGTCCCCCAGCGCGGTAGCGAAGGCGAGGGCGCCGCCCGCCAGGATCGCGGGTCGCAGCAACGGAATCGTCACCTGCCGCAGGGTGCGCCACCGTCCGGCCCCGAGCGAGGCGGCCGCCTCATCGAGCGACGGGTCGAGCTGGCGGAACCCAGCCAGCACCGACCCAGCGGCGATCGGAATGTTGCGCACCAGATACGCCAGCGGCAGGATAACTACCGTTCCCACGAACACCCAGCGTAGCACCCAGGGAGCGAACACCGAGAACGCCGTGGCCAACGCAATGGCGAGCACGGTGCCAGGTACGGCCCAGGGAACCGACAACAGTGTCTCGATCACGCCACGCAGTGCCGCCCTGCGCTGCACCACGAGACGTCCGGCCCACAGCGCGATACCGATCGCCGCCCCCGTGGCCAGGGCCGCCATCCAGAGGGAGTTCACCAACGGTCGCAGCCGCTCAGGCTCGGTCGCCAGCGCCGCGTAGTTCCCCAGCGTGTACTCGGGAGGCACCAGTTGCGTGGTCCACGTCCCGATGGGAACGAGCGACACCACCACCAGCGTGACGTGGGGCAGGAGCAGCGCCACGGCGAAGACCCAGCCCACGACGGTCGCACCCCAGCGGGCGAGCGGCTGCGACAGCGCCCGTGCGGCAGGCGGCGTGCCCTTCCCCACGGCGATCACCGAGCGAGCCTCGGCCCGGCCCCGCAGGAGCAGCAAGCCGATGAGCGCGAGCGCGGCGAGGGCCGTGGTCTCCACGATCGCCATCGGCATGTCGCCGTTCAGCTTGCTGGCGACGATCTGCGTGGTCATGACGCGGAACCCGCCGCCGAAGATGTAGGGGGCGCTGAACGAGCCCAGCGCCGTCATGAACGTGAGCAGCGCCGCCGCCGCGAGCTGCGGCCGCAGCAGCGGGAGCGTGACCCGTCGCAGTGTCGCCCAGGTGCCGCACCCCAGCGCGTGCGCCGCCTCGATCATGGACGCGTCCATCTTGGCCAATCCTACCCGCGTGAACAGGTAGAAGTACACGTACATCGAGTAGGCATGCACCAGTAGGATTGCGCCCGCACCCTGCAACCGCCACGGCGACTGCTGCAGTCCCAGCAGTTGCATGATGGCACGCGCCACGAAGCCGCTCTCGCCGTACAGAAAGAGAAAGGCGATCACCCCCACCAGCGGCGGGAGCACGGCGGGCAGCGCGACCAACCCGCCCAGGAGTCGGCGTCCCGGAAAGCTGAGCCGCTCGAACACGAACCCGAGCGGCACGCCGATCAACCCTGCCAGCAACACGCTCGCCAGAGAGATCCACAGGCTGGCCCACAGGGCCGCCCACTCGCGTGGCTCCCGTACGAACGCTGCTACGGCACCGGGCTCGCTCCCCACGATCACCAGGACGACCGGATACACCACCATCCAGGTGAGCAACAGCGTGAGGAGCACGCCGCGAGGCCGCCGGGTCACGGCGTCTCCTCCGCGAACGCCAACGCCCGCTGCGGCACGAGATGGATCGCGTCACCCGCGCGCGCGGCACGCACCGCCGCTTCGAACTCCACCACCGTGCCTGCGGCGTCGGCCGTGAAATAGGCTCGAGCCCCGGTATAGCGGCACCCAGTCACGTTGGCGGCGAGTCCGGCCTCACCGGGGCCGAGCGCCTCGGGCCGGACCACGACCGACACACGGGTACCCGTCGCCAGCGGCTGCAGCGTCTCGACGGCCCACTCGACGCCGGCATCGAGCCTCGCGCGACCGGGCCCAACCATCACGCCACCCAACACACTCGCCCTCCCCACGAACGTGGCCACGAACTGTGTCTGCGGCCGTTCATACAGATCGGGGGCCGATCCGACCTGCTCCAGCCGTCCCTCGTTGAGCACCGCCACCTGGTCGCCCAGCACGAAGGCTTCCTCCTGCTCGTGGGTCACGAAGACGGTCGTGATCCCGATCTTCTTGAGTGCCGCCTTCAACTCGCGTCGCGTCCGCTCCCGCAGGCCGGGATCGAGATTCGAGAGCGGCTCGTCCAGCAGGAGCACCCGTGGGGAGGGCGCCAACGCGCGCGCCACGGCGACGCGCTGTTGTTGCCCGCCGGACAGGGCGCTCACCTGCCGCTCAGCGAACCCCTCGAGATCCACCAGCGCGAGCATGTCGCTCACGCGCCGCGCCTTGTCAACGGCGGGATCATTTGCGAGCCCAAACGCGACATTCTCGCCCACGGTGAGGTGGGGAAAGAGCGCGTAGTGCTGAAACACCATCCCGAAGCGCCGCTCCGCCGGCGCCCGGCGTGTCTCGTCGCGCCCGTCCACGGTGATGGTGCCCCCATCGGGCCACTCGAAGCCGGCCAGGAGCCGTAGGGTGGTCGTCTTGCCGCTCCCGCTCGGCCCCAGCAGCGCGAGCACCGCCCCCTGCGGCACCGACAGCGTGAGATCGTCCACCGCCACGTGGGTTCCGAACCGCTTGGTGAGATGGCTGAGCTGGAGGAAGGCGTCGCTCATCGCCTCCCCGCCGTCCCGCGACCGCGCACGTGGCGGTCCCAATGGGTCATCCACGCGGCGCCGTGCTGGCTCAGGAGCTCCCAATCGATATCGGCCACGATGAGTCGTTCCCGCACGTCGCGGGCCCATGCGGGCAACGAGTCCAGCGCGAGATCGGTGCGGGCCGGCAGGCGGAAGGCTTGGTGCGCGGCCAGGAGCTGGGCCTCAACCGAGCCGGCCCACTCCACGAAGCGATGTGCGACCTCGAGCTGCTCGGCGCCGCGCACCACGGCGATCGCATCCTCGATGACGGGCGTACCGCTGTGGGGCAGCGTGTACGCGAACGGCGATCCCTTGTCCTGCTCCACGAGAATGTCAGGAAGATCCCACAGGGTGATGAGCCCTTCCTGCCGCAGGAGCTTCTGGTGCAGCAGCGCCGGATTGAACACGTACTCCTTCGTCTGCGCGTCGAGCCGGCGCAGCCAATCGAAGCCGGCCGCTGTGTCTCCCGTGGCTGCGAGGCTGCGCTCGATCACCATGCCGAAGATCGTGCGCATCGTGCCAGAGCCCAGCGGCTCCCGGATGACCACCTTCTGCGACCACTGTGGCGCCAGCACCTCCTGCCAGTCCTGGGGGGCCTCGTCGGCCGGCACCGCATCGCTGTTGTAGGCGATGACCGCGGGAGTCTCGAACACCGCGAAGTAGAGATCCCCAGGTCCATGGCCGCGCGGCTCCACCGCATCGGCCCAACTCGGCCGGTACGGCTGCAACAGCGAGTCCGCCGCGGCGCGCCGGAACAGCGTCGACGGCCCGCCGAACCAGACATCGGCTTGGGGGTTGGCCCGCTCGGAGCGAATGCGGTCGAGCGCATCCTGTGACCCCATGTCGAGCCAACGCACGTCCACGTCGGGATTGGCGGCCTCGAACGTCCGCTCCGCCAGCAGCAGCAGGTCGCGTCCGTGGGGCGAGTAGACCACCAGAGGCGTGCGGGACTCCCCGCACCCCAGCACCGCGATGGCGGCGAACAGCACGGGATACCGCGCCCCCATCCTACCCCCCATTCCCCTCTCCCAGCGCCAGGAGATTGAGGAACAACCGATACGCTCCGGGCGTCCCCGCCGGCAGCGAGCGGAAGAAGCTGATACCGGTGTACACGTAGGTGCCCTCGCCGTACCGCGCCACGAGCAACGCGCCATCCACTTCCGGCATTCCGGGATCCGCCATCGCCAGCAGCGGCGTGTAGGCCTCGTCCCACGTATGCGCGAAATACAGTCCCCGCTCCTGCGGCCATCCGTCCCAGTCGCCCGCCTCAAGGCGGTTGGGGCGCGTGAACGCCGGGTGCGTCGGCTCGAGGAGCCGGACCGGTGCCGTCTCGTCGGTCACCCGATCGTGCGGGAACCCGATCGTCAGCGGATACGGCGCGTACTGCCCTCGTATGAACTGATACTGCTGGTACTGCACCACCAGCAGACCGCCGGCCGCCACGAACTCCAACAGCCGGCCGTTGTGCCGCACCAGCGCCGCATCGGTCTCGTAGGCGCGGCTGCCGACCACGATCACGTCGTAGCGAGCCAGGTCGGCATGTGCCAGCATGTCTTCATCGAGCAACTCGATGGGCACGCCGATCTGCACCAGCGCCTCCGGGACACGGTCGGCCGCTCCTCGCACATACCCGACTCTCTCCAAGTCCGGCAACGCGATGGGCGCCACCCGCACCGTGCTCTCCGCCGGTTTCACCCGTGCCGTGGGACGGACGTGCGGGTAGCTCACCAGCGTCACGCCCCGATCGAAGACGCGACCGTCCCGCGATCGCGCCACCGCCCGCACCGTCACCTCACGCTGCTCGGCACCGTCGGCACGCTGCAGTCTGAACGTGAAGCTCTGCGACTCTCCGAGGCGCTCCAGCCGAAAGGACTGCGCCGCCGGCACTCGCCAGCGATCGGCCTCCAGCGCGACTTCGCCCTGCGACAGACCCCCAGCCTTAGCGGTGAGGGTCACGGTAAAGATTCGCTCCGGCGAGCCGGCGCTCGACCATGCGAGACGCTCGGGCGCCAGGCGTACCTCGATCGCGGGCACCACCCGCACCGGGCGCCGCAGCTCGCCGAGGGCCTGATCGAGGTAGCGATAGCTCGCTTCCCGGGAGAGCGTGAACGGCGCGGCCATCAGTCCCGCTTCCACCCGGGCGACAACGAGAGGGGGTGCAAACGGCTCGCCCCGTACAGCCGCCGGAGCATCACTCCAGTCGTACAGCGATCCAACGAGGGGCCGGGTCAGGAAGTACGGTTGCGTGGGCTCCGCATCGGCCGGCACCGTCACGGTGAAGCGGCGCACCATCTGCTGCCCCGACGCCAGCAAGCTGTGGAGCGGTTGCACGCTCTCCACCCACCATCCCGGCGGCACCGAGAGCGCGATCTCCTCAACCTGGAGTGCCTGGGAGCCTCCGTTGTAGCATTGCACCTCCACCTCGAAGCTCCCTCCCGGCACCACCTCGGCGGCACTTACCCGGGCGTCGAGGACCACCCCACCGGCCACGGCAAGCGCCTCCTCGATCAGCCCGGCTCGGACCGATGGCCCGCTCGCGGTACGGGCCTGCTGCAGGGCGGCGGCGAGCGGCGGGACGGCATCCTGCATCCGCGAGGCCGACACCGCTGCGCGAAGCGAGTCGGCGAAGATCGCGAGCCAGGAAGTGTCGGACGGGATCCCGGCGAAGAGGCCAGCATCAGCCGCGCCCGGGATCGCCCCGTCGGTGCGATCCCGAACCAGTTGCAGCCGGGTGAACTGCGGACCGGTAGGCTGCAGGCGTCCCATGTCCTGGGAGCGGTGCTGCGAGCGGCTGGCCATGGCGATCTGGTGGTACGAGCGACCGGACCGTGGGTCGAGGTCACCAGTCTCGAGCGTGAGGGTGGTGGCGGCGGTGTCGAACCGCGTGGACCGGTACAGCTTGAGGGGCCGCCACGGAGCCAGGCCCTCTTCGCCGTCGAGCTCCACGAAGCGGCCCGCATCCCCCGCCGCGTCGAACACCTGCTGGGCCACAACGCCGGCCAGGAGATGCTGACCGTGCCGGTCGCGCGGGGTGCCAGACCAGACGGCCACGATCACCTGCGGCCGGAACCGACGCACGACCCGCACTGCGTCCTTGAGAATCGAATCCGGCAGCCAGAACCGTTCGGTCTCCTCCAGCGTACGGGAGTACCCGAAGTCGTACGCCCTGGTGAAGAACTGTCGGGCCCCGTCCATCCGGCGGGCCGAGACCAACTCCTGTGAGCGCAGCAGACCCAGCGCCACGCCGAGCTCGTCGCCGATCAGGTTCTGGCCGCCTTCACCCCGCGACAGCGACAGGTACGCCGCCTCGGCGCCGTACCCCTGCGCTACCAGCGCGAGGAGGCGCGTGTCCTCGTCGTCGGGGTGCGCCCCGATCACCAGGACGCGGTGTGAACTGGCCAGGCGCTGCAGGAGGTGGTCGAGTTGGGCGGCCCCGCCTGTCGAGGGTGGGACGAGCTGGGCAGACAGGGAACCGCTGCCCAGCAGGAAACACGCGACCAGAGCGGCCAGACTACGCCGCTTCGCGCGCAACGACAATGCTGCGGAGACGTTCGGCGCTGGGATCTTGCGGATCACCGAAGGGCAGCGGGTGGCCGGCCGGATCCATGAGCACGGAGGGACACACGAACTGGAGGCGTCGCGCCCGCACCTTGTCCTGCACCGGCTGCGTGCCGGCCGGTGCGGCGACCATGATGTAGGCCGGGTCCTGGGGCTTGATCGCCTCCACCGCCGCCAGGAGCTTCCAGGGCTTGGTGACGTGACCGTCCACGATCACGACGTTCTGGCCTTTCACCTCGTGCAGGGCGCGGGTACCACGGAACAGGAGCCGCTCGGTCTTCACCGCCCGTCGCGCGTCGTCGATAGCCTCGCCCAGCACCATCGCGTCGCGGAAGTGCGGCTCGTATTCCTGATCGAGCACCGCGTTAGCATCTTCGGCCATCGCCCCCACGATGCCGAGCCCCTCCATGCGCACGTGCGCCGCCACGATGACGTCGAACTTGCACCCCATCGCCTTCGCCACGTTGGCGGCGACCTCCACCCCGCCCGGGGTCACGCCCAGCACCAGGGTCGGCGGGTTGATATGGTTGTACACCTGCCGTCCCAGCAGTGCGCCGGCACCCGAGCGCGAGGAGTAGAGTGGCTTCGGATCTTCGCTCATGGCTTCCGCGAATATAGCGGCGCGGCCCGGCTCACGGGACGGCCACGGGGCTCAGGTAGCGCGCCAGCCAGGCGTGCACCTCGTTCCACCAGACCCGCTGGTTCTGCGGGCGCCCAATCCAGTGCCCCTCATCGGGAAAATAGAGCAGTCGGGCCGGCACCCCCTGGCGCCGCAGCGCCGTGAAGGCCTCGAGCCCCTGCGTATCGGGCACCCGGAAGTCGAGCGCACCATGGACCACGAGGGTCGGCGTGCGGAAGTTATTGGCGAAGCGGTGCGGCGACCACTGCTCGTAGTACGTGCGGTTCTCCCAAGGAGTGCCACCGAACTCCCACTCTGGAAACCACAGTTCCTCGGTCGCGCCGTAGAACGACTCCAGGTTGTACACGCCCGCATGGGTGACGAAGGCGTCGAACCGGTCGGAGTGGCCGTTGATCCAGTTCACCATGTAGCCGCCGTACGACCCACCCGCGCCCGCGATCCGCGTCGAGTCCACGAACGGGAAGCGGGCCGCGTGCTCGACGCCGGACATGATGTCAATGTATACCCGGCCGCCCCAGTCCTGTGAGATCTGGTCCACGAACCGCTGACCGAAGCCGGTGGAGCCCCGCGGATTGAGCAGCACGGTCACGTACCCGGCCGCCGCGAACATCTGCGCGTTCCAGCGGGAGTGCCAGTTGTCGCGCCAGGCGCCCTGCGGACCCCCGTGGATCATCACCAGCAGGGGATAGCGCTGCCCCCGCTGGTATTGGGGCGGCCGCACCAGCATGCCGCGAACGGTGTTTCCGTCCGCCCCGACCCAGCTGATATCCTCCGCGGGATTCATCCGCAGCTGGCTCAGCATCGCCGCATTGAGGTCGGTCAGCCGCTGTGGGCTGGCCCCGGCGTTGATGGACCACGTGTACAACTGGCCTGGCCGGTTGATGGCGTCATTCACGAACACCATCGTGTTGCCATCCTCGGCGATGGAGATCTGGGAGGTGTTCCCCCAGCGCATCAAGGCCTCGATGCGGCCGTTGACGTTGGTCCGATAGATGAGATTCCGGTGCCGCAGCTGGGAGGTGAACACCAGCTCTCGCGAGTTGGGCAACCAGACGTAGTCGGCCACCCATTGGTCGAAGTCACGGGTGACCTCCCGCACCCCGCCCGTGGAGAGGTCCAACACCATGAGGCGCCAGCGATCCGACTCGAACCCGGCCCGCTCCTGCGACAGGAAGGCCAGCATGCGCCCGTCCGGGGACGGCGCGGGATGCGTTTCGGCGCCGCGGAAGCCGGAGGTGAGGTTGCGTGGTTCGCCCCCCTCGATCGAGACCTGGTAGATGTCGGTGTTGGTGTGCCACGCCTGGTCGGTTCCGATCTTGGTCGTGAACACCAACGAGCGGCCGTCCATCGTGAACGCGTAGTCGCTCGATCCGCCGAACGGCGGCACCGGCACCTCGGAATCTCGCCCGGCGGTGACGTCCACCGGCATGCCGCCGCCCACTGGCACCACGAACAAGTGGCTGCGCCGCCCATCCTCCCAGCTCGTCCAGTGGCGGTACAACAGCTCGCCGTACGCGCGAGCGCGACTCGGCCGGCCGGCTTCCGCCTCCATCCGCGCCGCATTGCACGCGTCGTCGGCGCACTCGGGAAACACGTCTGACACGAACGCCAGATGCGCCCCACTGGGGGACCAGATCACCCCCCCCACCCCTGTGGACAGGGCTACCAGGCGCCGTGAGCGGCCGCGGGACACGTCGTACAGGCGCACCTCACTGGCTCCCCCTCGTGTGGTGACGTATGCAATGGTCCGCCCGTCGGGCGCCCAGCGCGCGTGCCGCCCGCCGCGACGGACGTCGGAGATCCGGCGTGGCTCGCCACCGCTCGTCGCCACCAGCCAGAGATCGGTCGCGCGGCTGTTGGCAGCCAGATCCGTGGTCGTGACGCTGTAGACGACCCGCTGCCCGTCCGGCGAGACCTGGGGGTCGGACGCGCGCTCCAGCGCCAGGAACTCGTCCACCTGAAGTGGCCGCCCGCCAGTCTGGGCCTCACTGCCCGAAGGCAGCACCACCGCCACGGCCGCGAGGGCCAAGTAATACAACCGTCTCATGGTCGGGAATCCTACCATTGAACGCCGCCGAATGTTGCCTCCGCGCCCCGACCGACGCAACCATTGCGCCGTGGCGCCGGGAACCGGCCCCCTTCATATTTCAGTTCAAGACTATGGAGCGCGATGGGTGCTTCCATCGCTTGATCATACACACCGATTGGACGTCACCATGACCCCCGTCACTGCCGATACGAAGGGTGGGGATGGGCCGGCCGCCAAACAGCACGTGAGCGAGCGCGAAGCGCGCAAGGTCGTCGAAGCCGCTCGCCAGACCGAATGGACCGCGCCCAGCTTCCTCAAGGAGATCTTCAACGGGCGGTTGCACCTCGAGTTGATCCACCCGTTCCCCGAAATTCCGCACGAAGAGTTCGCGCGCGCCCAGCCGTGGCTCGACAAGCTGGCGGCCTTCCTCGAGGCCAACGTCGACGCCGACGCGATCGACCAGGACTACAAGATCCCCGAGCAGGTGGTGCAAGGGCTGGGCGAGCTGGGGTGTATGGCGATCAAGATCCCCGAGGAGTACGGGGGGCTGGGCTTCTCCCAAACGGTCTACAACCGCGCCATATCCCTGGCCACCTGCCACGAGAGCTCAGTGGGGGTGCTGCTCTCGGCCCACCAGTCGATTGGCGTCCCCCAGCCACTCAAGCTGTTCGGCACTCCGGAGCAGAAGCAGGAGTACTTCCCGCGCTTCGCCAAGGGTGAGATCAGCGCATTCGCGCTCACCGAGCCGGACGTGGGCAGCGACCCGGCGCGGATGCAGACCACGGCGACGGCGACCGAGGATGGCGAGGCATTCTTGCTGAACGGCGAGAAGTTGTGGTGCACCAACGGCACCATCGCCGACGTCATGGTGGTGATGGCGCGCACGCCAGATAATCGAATCACCGCCTTCATCGTGGAGTCCGAGTGGCCGGGCGTGGAGGTGGCGCATCGCTGCCACTTCATGGGCCTGCACGGCATCGAGAACGCGCTGCTGCGCTTCACGAACGTGCGTGTGCCGAAGGACAAGATTTTGTGGGGGATGGGCAAGGGTCTGAAGCTCGCGCTCATCACCCTCAACACCGGCCGGCTCACGATTCCCGCGGCGGCTGCGGGAGCCGCGAAGAGCTGTCTCGGCATGGCCCGGCGCTTCTCCCAGGAGCGGGTGCAGTGGGGTCATCCCATCGGCAAGCACGACGCCGTCGCGCAGATGCTGGGGAGGATGGCCGCCAACACGTTCGCCATGGAGTCGGTGGCCGAGCTGTCCGCCCTCATGTCTGACCAGGCCCGGTTCGATGTGCGGCTCGAGGCCGCCATGGCCAAGATGTGGAACAGCGAGCGGGGCTGGGAGATCATCGACGACACCATGCAGATCCGCTCTGGCCGCGGCTACGAATCGGCCCCCAGCCTCAAGGCGCGCGGCGAGCGGCCCGAGCCTGTCGAGCGCATCATGCGCGACTTCCGCATCAACATGATCTTCGAAGGGTCGAGCGAGATCATGCGCCTGTTCATCGCGCGGGAAGCCCTGGACAGCCACCTGAAGGTCGCGGGAGCCATCGCCGACCCCGATGCGTCGCTCGGCGCGAAGCTCGCGTCGGTCGTGAAGGCGGGCCTGTACTACGCGGTGTGGTACCCGGGCCGGTGGCTCGGCTGGGGCAGGTGGCCGCGCTACGGCGAGTTCGGCCCGCTCGCCAAGCACATGAGGTATGTGAACCGCGCGTCGCGCCGGGTGGCCCGGGCGCTGTTCCACGCGATCATGCGCTTCGGACCCGCCCTCGAGAAGCGCCAGGCAGTGCTCGCCAGGATGGTCGAGATCGGGGCGGAGCTGTTCGCCATGAGCACCACCTGTTCGCGGGCCCAGGCGATGCGGACCAGCAAGTCGCCGGAGGAGCGGGCCAAGGCCGAGATGGCGGTGGACCTGGCCGACACCTTCTGCCGCCTGGCTCGACGCCGCGTCGGCGACCGCTTCAGTGGCGTCTTCCGCAACGACGACGTGAAGGTGTACAAGTCCGCGCAGCGGGTCATGGCCAACGAGGCGGCCTGGATGGAGGAGGGGGTGCCGGTGTCTGAGTGATCCCACCCCGGTGTCCCTGCCTCGATTAGCGCACAACGTACAACGTGCAGCGAGCTACCATCTGAAGGTCCGCTGCACGTTGTACGTTACGGGTCGTACGCCTTGCCTACTTCGTCATCCTCACGATCTCGCGCTCTTTGGTGGGACCCGGCGGCACTGCCGCGGCGCCCACGGCCTCGAGCGCCTGCTCGATATCGGCGATCAGATCCTCGAAGTGCTCCACGCCCACGGAGATCCGCACGAGCCCCTCGGTGACGCCGAGGCGCTCCCGATCCGCCAGCTCCACGTCCGAGTGGGTCATGCTGGCGGGATGCTCCGCCAACGACTCGGTCCCACCCAGGCTGACCGCCAAGCTGATGAGCTTGAGGTTGTTGAGGAACTGGAACGCCGCCTCCTGCCCGCCGTCGATCTCGAACGCGATGAGCGAGCCCGGAGCCACACACTGCTTGCGGTACACCCCGTACATCGGGTGCTGCTCGGGGAGCACACCCAGGTAGTTCACGTCCTTGACCTTGGGATGGTCATTCAGGTAGTCAGCCACGTATCGCGCGTTCTTCATCTGCGCGGTCATGCGCATCTTGAGCGTCTCGAGCGAACGCATCAGCAACCACCCCGTCCACGGATCCGCCGCGGTGCCGATAAAGGTCCGCAGCGTGCGGATCCGCTCCACGACGTCCCGGCGTCCCACACACGCCCCCGCTACCACATCGCTGTGGCCGCCGATGAACTTGGTGGCCGAGTAGAGCACCAGGTCGGCACCGTGCTGCAGGGGATGCTGGAAGAGCGGCCCCAGAAACGTATTGTCCACCATCACCACGGGGCGCTCATCGCCCTTGGCCAGTGACCGTCCCAGGCTCACCACGCCTTCGATGTCGACCAGGTGGTTCGTGGGATTCGCCGGCGTCTCGAGCAAGATGGCGGGCACGCGGCGATCCCCGACGCGCTCTCGAATCCCCGCCTCGAGCTCCGCCATCGGGACCCCCGCGGGGAAGCCGACCAGCCCGACGCCGAACTCCGGCAGGTAATGGTGCAGCAGGTACTCGGTCCCGCCATACAGCGGCTCACTGAACACGAGCGCGTCGCCAGGCCGCACGTACGCGAGCAGGCTCGTCGCGATGGCCGACATGCCGCTCTGGAACACCGCACCCGCTTCCGCCTCGTCCCACAGGCAGAGCCGGTTCTCCAGGATCTCCAGGTCGGGATTGTTCAGCCTGCTGTAGATGAGCCCCAACTCCTCGGTGGGACCTTGCTCCCGCATGCCGAGGGCGAGTTCGAAGAACGCCTTGCCATCCTCGGCGCTCTTGAAGGCGAAGGTCGAAGTCTGGAAGATGGGGCACTTGAGCGCGCCTTCCGAGAGCTCCGGGTCGTACCCGTAGGTCATCATCATGCTCTCGGGTTGGAGCTGTTTCTTCCCCACCCGCATCGTCTCGGGCTCGAGCTTGTGCTTCCCGCTCTCCCGTTCCTTGTAGTATTTCGCCACCTGAGCACCCCCTTCCGTGCCCCTGAACGATTGCCCCGGCGCGACAGTAGGTCAAGGGCGACTGATCCGCTAAGCGATTGCTACACGGAACCTTAGAGTTCCGTCACAGGGGTCGGGTCGCCGGCATCGCGCCGCTCGACGGCGGGGCTTCGCCGCCTTCCCTCCCCCGCTATATTCGCTTCCCATGCGCCGCCGGACCTTCCTCGCCGCGACCGCCCTGGCGGCCGCGGCCTGCGTACGACGCCGAGGCGTCACTCCCGCCGCCGGCCCCCAGCGTGGTATCGGATTCGACGGGTATCGGACGATCCCGACGTCATCCGAGTTCGACGCGATGCGCGAGCTGGGCGCCACGCACGTCGCGCTGTTCCCCTACGCCCGCATGGAGAGCCACACGGCGCCGGAGGTTCGCCGGTTCGAGGGCGCCGCCGTGGATTGGTCGCTGACCGACGAGGGCCTGCTCGCGCTCGGCGCCATGGCGCGGCGCAGCGGCCTGCGCGTGCTGCTCCTCCCCACGCTGGCCGACTTCGTCGACGGTCACTGGCGCGGGGAGGTGCGTATGGGCGACGAGGCAGCGTGGGCGCGGTGGTTCGCATCGTATCGTGCCTTCGTGCTGCACTGCGCCGACCTGGCGGAGCGGATGGGGGCCGCGGGCTTCAGCGTTGGGACGGAGTTGCGGGAGACCGTGCAGCGCGAACGGCAGTGGCGCGAGACCATCGCGCTCGTGCGCGAGCGCTTCAACGGATGGCTTACCTACGCGGGCAACTGGGACGACTACGACGCGGTCCCGTGGTGGGATGCGCTCGACCTGATCGGCGTGCAGGCGTACTTCGAGCTGGGCGAGCCCGATGCCTCACTGCCACCCGCACAGCGCCGCGCGCACCTCATCGCCGCGTGGGAGCCGATCCGGGCGCGCCTGGCCGAGCTGAGCGCCGCGACGAACCGGCGCGTGGCCTTCACCGAGATCGGGTACAAGTCACACACCGGGGCGACGGCGTATCCCTGGAAATGGGAGATCGAGGGCGAGCCGGACCTGGAACTTCAACGCGTCGCCTACGAGGCGGCGTTCGAGACGTTCTGGCGCGAGCCCTGGTTCGCCGGCTTCTACTGGTGGAAGTGGCGACCCGACGCGCCGGCGGACGCCGCCTACGACCGCGACTTCAGCCCGCAGGGGAAGCCCGCCGAATCGGTCATCCGGCGCTACTACTCGGCCAGCTAGCGTTAGGCAGGCAGGCCGTTCGCGATCACGTCCTCCATTGCCTCGGCGAACCGGTCCACCTCCGCGAGCGTCGTATACACGTTCGGTGTCACGCGTAGGCCTGTGCAAGCCGGATGGCCGATCGGCGTGACGATGATGCGCCGCGTCTTCCACAAGTGCTGCGTGAGCGCGCCCGGTGCGACGCCCTCGATCGCCACGTTCGCCAGGCCGCAGGCCATCGCGGGATCGTAGCTGGTGTGGAGCCGGATCCCGGGTTGCCCGTCGAGTCGTTTCATCCAGCGGTCCCGCAGGTAGCGCAAGCGGGCTGCCTTGCGCTCCGGCCCGATGCCTTCGTGGAAGGTGAGCGCCTCGGCGATGGCGTTGTGGTTCGCCGCGGGATGGGTGCCGATCTCCTCGAACTTCCTGATGTTCTCGTTCATCGACTCCGGTGCGGCCATCAAGGGCCACACGTCGCCGATGCGGTCCCGCCGTGCGTAGAGGAAGCCCGTCCCGTGCGGCGCCAGTAGCCACTTGTGCAATGACGTGCCATAGAAGTCGCACTCGAGCTGATCTCGCTCGAAGGGGAAGTGGGCGAACGCATGCGCCCCGTCCACGATGGTGGTGATCCCCCGGGAGCGGGCCATTCGGCAAATCTCCCCCACCGGGAAGATCTGGCCCGAGAGGTTGGTGATGTGGCAGAAGAGGATCACCTTGGTGCGCGGGGTGATGGCCTGCTCGAAGAGATCCACCAGGTACTGCATGCTCGGCGGCGGCGTTGGGAAGGAGACCATCTTCACCACGATCCCCTCGCGCCGACGACGTTGATCCCACGTCGTCTTCATCCGGGGGTAGTCTTGATCGGTGGTCAGGATCTCGTCCCCCGCCTCGAGATCGATTCCCAACTGGCAGATCTCCAGCGCCTCGCTGGCGTTGCGGGTGATCGCCATCTCCTCCGCGTCGCACCCGAACGCCCGCGCCAGCCGCTGGCGCACGCTCTCGACCTGCGGCTCCAGCACGCGCCACATGGTGTAGACCGGCGCCTCGTTGGAGTACTCGAGGTACCGGCGCATGGCATCTTGCACCACCTTGGGGCTCGGGGAGACGCCGCCGTTGTTGAGGTTGATGAGCGAGCGATCGACCGTGAAGGCCTGCTGGATGCCGTGCCAGAAATCCTCGTCGGCGGCCACCGCTTCCGGGCTGCGTCCGTCGGCCGTGGCGGCGACAGAGAAGATCTGCTCGAGTCCGTCGTTCTTCAGCGCGGGGAGCGCGACCCCGGCCGTGCCGAACATCGAGCGCAGGAAGTCGCGACGCGTCAACACGGTGGAGCTCCTTGTTGGACTGTTGTCGCAGTGGGCGAGCTTGGGCGAGAGTGCCGCCCGGGAACACCGATGTCAATACCGGTCTAGCGCGCCTCCTCGGGTGCGCGAGCCGTCGTATCGCTGCCCGACCGGCGGTACAGCAACACCGATCCAACGAGCGCGATCACCGCGAAAGCGAACCACTGGATGGCGTACGACAGGTGGGGGCCACTGCTCAGCTCGGGAGGCGCGAGCCGTTGCATCCCCGCAGGGAGGCTATCGCCGATCGTCGTGCGTCGCAGCACCAGGGGAAGCAGCTGATACGGGTAGGCGGGCGCGAGGCGCTCCCAGTCGATGCTGCGTGCATAGTACGGCCAGGATCTGTCTCGGCCCGGCGTCTCCGGCAGCACCGAGGGTATCAGCAGGACGCCGCTGACCTCGGCCGTGTCGGGCTCCAGGAAGGCTGTCGGATCGTCCACCGTGCGGCCGTCCGGCGAGAAGACCCACCCCCGCTCGACGAGCAGCGCGACCGTATCGTCGAGGCGAAGGGGCGTCACGAGGTGCACGCCCGGCGTGCCGCGATGGGCCCGGCCGGTCAACACGATCTCCCGCGTGAAGTCGAAGACGCCCGACGTTTGGGCACGGCGAAAGCGGAGGCTGTCGACGCCACGGCGGGCGTGGAGGGTGGATGCATCGACGACGGGAGCGGCGAGGCGCTCGACGATTACAGCGTTGCGGGCTCGGCGCTCGCCCAGTCGGTGCATCTGCCACACCCCGAGCCGCACGAACACGGCGGCCGCGGCAAAAGCGATGACGAGGATGAGGTAGCGCTTCACCCCTACTGGGCGCGCCCCACGATCACGCAGGGCTCCATGCCCAAGAAGAGCCCGGTCTCGACGACACCGGGTCGATCGCGCAGGACGCGGTCCACCGCATACGGATCATCCATGCCGCCGGAGAAGGCAACGTCGATGATGTAGTGCCCGCCGTCGGTCAGGTACGGCTGGCCCGCGTCGTCGCGCCGCAGTGTCGGGTCGCCCTCCAGGGCTCGCATCGATTCCAGATGGGTTCTCCACCCGAAGGGCATGACCTCGATCGGCACCGCAACCCCGGCGCCGAGCCGCTCCACCAGTTTCGACTCGTCCACGACGATGATGTAGAGCGCGGTGGCGGCCGCCACGATCTTCTCCCACAACAGGGCCCCACCGCCACCCTTGATGAGGTTTCCCTGCGCGTCCACCTCGTCGGCGCCATCGATCGTCAGGTCGACCTTCGGATGCTCCTCCAGCGTCGTGAGCGGAACGCCGAGGGCGTGGGCCTGGTCCCGCGTGCGGTTCGAGGTCGGAATCCCCACGAGGTCGACGAGCTCGCCCTCGGCGAGCTTGCGTCCAATCGCCTCGACGGCGAGCGCCGCGGTCGACCCGGTACCCAGGCCCAGCACCATGCCGGATCGCACGCGGCTAACCGCCTCCTCGGCCGCGCGGCACTTGGAATCGTGCTGGACGCCCATCACACGTGTTCCAGGAAGCCCTCGGGGTCCGTCACCCGCAGCACGGGGCGTCCCCGTGCCACCAGTGCCTCGTAATCGCCCAGCGCCTGCGCCCTGATGAACTCTCCAAAGCTGTAGTCCTCACCCGGGACCGGCCGATCGGTGCCCGTATCCTCGATCAGCTGCACGAAATGGCCGGTCGGTGACCCGCCCTTGTGGAGCTGACCCGTCGAGTGGAGATACCGCGGGCCGTACCCCCACGTCACCACTCCGGCCAGCCGGTCGCGCAGCGCCGCTGCGAACGCCGCCACGCGTTCGTCGGTGGCTTCGTTCGGTGCCAGATACGCCAACACCGCGACGTAGTCGCGCGCGCTCACCCCGTCGAGGAACGCCGTGATATCGTGGCGCCGCGGCTGGGCGACCGGATCGAAGCCACGTCGCTCCGTCAACACGCGCTTAGTGGCTTGTTTGCTCTCGGCCACATTCGGCTGGTCGAAGGGGTTGAGACGGAGCGTGGCTGCTGCGACGGCCGTCGCGAACTCCCAACAGAAGAACTCTCCACCGAGGTCGTACGGATCGTCGAGCGGCGCCCACGCCACCGGATGCCCGCTTGCGGCGACCGCGTGCATCCATCGCTCGAGCCGGGGGTCGAGCTGCCGCCCCAGCGACTGGACCACGAAGAACCGGTGGTCCACGTAGTTGGCAGGGGCTCGCGGCGGCTCCGCCACCACCGGCACGATCCCCTTGCCTTCCTTCCCCGTGCTCTCGGCGACGAGCTGCTCGACCCACAAGCCGAAGCTCGCGATGCCTGGGGTGAGAACGAGCGTGAGCTTGTCGCGACCCGCACGTGCCGCCTCGCCCATGAGCGCCCCGAGCCATGCACCCGGGTTGTGCTGGGGCGGCACGTCGGGGCCGCAGCGGCGCGCCATCGCCTCACCGCGGTCCAGCAGCTTCCGCACGTCGATGCCCATGAGCGCCGCCGGCACGAGCCCAAAGAGCGAGAGCGCCGAGTAACGCCCCCCGATATCGGTAGGGTTGATGAACACCCGACGAAACCGCTGCTCCGCACCCAACCGCGCCAGCGGCGTGTCCCCATCGGTGATCGCCGCGAAGTGATCCCCGCTTCCCCCGCTCCGGCGCCAGAAGTAACGGAAGAAACTCATGGTCTCGAGCGTCGTGCCCGACTTGCTGGCCACGATGTAGAAGGTGCGACCGGGGTCGCCTCCCCGCTCGACCTCCACTACCGCATCGGGAGCGGTGCTGTCCAGCACCTGAAACGGCAGGAAGCGGGGGTTGCGCCCAAAGGTCCGCCACAGGACCTCGGGTGCGAGGCTGGAACCGCCCATCCCGAGCAGTACCACCCGATCGAACTCCCGGCGCACCTCCCCGGCAAAGTCGACCAGGCCATCCAGCTCGCGGCGCATCTGGGGGAAGAGCGTGAGCCACCCCAGCCGGTCCTTCACCTCCGGCGTCGCCGCGTCGTCCAGCCACACGGTCGGATCGCGGTCCCACAATCGGCGCACCACGTCGGCGTCGGCCAGGGCCTCGAGCCGTCGCGCCACCACATCCCGCAGCATGTTCGTCATCGCGTCACCCCACGTGCATCGCGCGGACCCGCTGGGCCACCGCCTCGGCGGTGAATCCGAACTCCTGAAACAGGCGCTCGTACGGTGCGGAGGCCCCGAAGCGCTCGATCCCCAGGACGGCCCCTCGATCTCCTACCCAGCGATACCAGGGCTGGGGGTGTGCCGCCTCCACCGCAAGCCGTGCGGTCACCGCCGGCGGCAGGACCTCATCCCGGTACCGCTGCGGCTGCGCCGCAAACAGCTCCATGCTGGGCATGCTGACGACGCGGACCGGCACCCCGTCGGCCGCCAGCCGCTCCCGGGCTTCCAGCGCCAGGCTCACCTCGGAGCCACTGGCCAGGATGACCGCCGTCGGATCGCCGTCGGGCGCGTCGGCCAGCACGTACCCTCCTCGCGCCACCCCGCCCGCGGGCGCGAGACGGTTCCGGTCCAGCACCGGCACCTTCTGCCGGGTGAGCACCAGCGCCACGGGTCCGCCGCGACACCGCACCGCCAGGCGCCATGCCTCGACCGTCTCCGATGCGTCGGCCGGTCGCACGACGGTGAGGTTGGGTATCGCCCGCAGCGACGCGAGCATCTCGATGGGCTGGTGCGTGGGACCGTCCTCCCCCAGCCCGATGGAGTCGTGGGTGAAGACGTAGGTCACCTCCAGCCCCATCATGGCCGCCAGCCGGATCGACGGGCGCATGTAGTCGGAGAACACCAGGAAGGTGCCACCGTACGGGCGGAAGCCGCCGTGCAGCGCCATGCCGTTGAGCACGGCACCCATCCCGTGCTCCCGAATCCCGAAGTGGATGTTGTGACCCCCGAGCGCACCGGCTTCGAGCGCAAGCGCCCCCTTGATCAGCGTGTCATTCGATGGGCTGAGATCAGCGGAGCCGCCAATCAGCTCGGGCACCTTGGGCACCAGCGCGTTCAATACCTTGCCGGAAGCTGCTCGCGTCGCGAGCGAACCGTCCTCCGCCCCAAACGCGGGAAGCTGCGCCTCCCACCCGTCCGGGAGCTCACCGGCTAGGCGCCGCTCCAACTCCCCCGCCAGATCCGGGTGGGCCGCAGCGTACGCGCGATACGCCTCGTTCCATGCGGCCTCGAGCTCCGCCCCGCGCTCCACACAGCGACGCCACTCCACCAGCGCGTCCTCCGGCACGGTGAACGGCTCCTCGTGGGGCCAGCCGAGGTTCTCCTTGGTGAGTCGGACCTCCTCCTCACCCAGCGGCGCGCCGTGTGCGCCGGCCGTGTCCTGCTTGTTGGGACTGCCGTAGGCGATGTGCGTCCGCACGATGATCAGCGACGGCCGCTCGGTCTCTACGCGTGCGGCCGAGGTCGCCGCGTCGATTGCGCGCAGGTCGTTCCCGTCCTCCACCCGGAGCACATGCCATCCATACGCCGTGAAGCGGCTCGCGACATCGTCGCTGTACGTGAGGGACGTGGAGCCGTCGATCGTAATCCCGTTGTCGTCGTAGTAGCCGATCAGTCTGCCGAGGCGCAGGTGGCCGGCGAGCGACGCCACCTCGTGCGAGATGCCTTCCATGAGATCGCCGTCGCTGGCCAGGAAATACGTGCGGTGGTCCAGGACGTCGTGGCCCGGGCGCTCGAACGCCGCCGCCAGGTGGGCCTGCGCTACGGCCATGCCGACCGCGTTCCCCATGCCCTGGCCGAGGGGACCCGTCGTGGTCTCCACACCTGGCGTGAGCCCGTATTCCGGGTGCCCCGGGGTCCTGCTGCCCCACTGCCGGAAGTCGATCAGCTCCTCCAACGCGAGGTCGTACCCCGTCAGGTGCAGCAGCCCGTAAATCAGCATCGAGGCATGTCCCGCCGACAGCACGAAGCGGTCCCGTCCGGGCCAAGCCGGGTTGGCAGGATTGTGACGCAGGTGCTTCGTCCACAGGACGTAGCAGAGCGGCGCGAGAGCCATCGGCGCCCCGGGGTGGCCGGAATTGGCCTGCTGCACGGCGTCCATGGCCAGGGTCCGAACGGCGTTCACACACAGTTGGTCGAGGGCCGCGGATCGCGCCACGACGGCGTCGGGCATGGTCGAATGCTCCCTGAGCGAGGTCGTTGGGTTTAGAAGATAGCGCGGGTGCGCAGTCGCAGAAACCGGTTCGCCACGCGCCGCATTCACACTCGCTTCACCCTCTCGTCAGCCGCGTCCCGCCACTCTGCACTCGTCTGCGGTGGAAGCGTTCATGACCCCACTCGGTGTCATCCTCACTGTCGTGCTCGTCGCAGCCGCGTCCGCGGTAGCGTTTTGGGCGGCGAGACGTCACGCACGACGGCGCACCGGGCAGCTGGCTGGAGCCGCACGGGAGTTCTGTCTCTAGAGCTGCCGCCTCTCCGACGAGCGATGCCCTTTGCTGCGCTCCGACATGCGTCGGGAGACTGTCCCCTGTGGCGCTTCGTGACCGCGAACCTCCCCAGTGACCTTCCCATCGACCCGGATGCCCCACTCGGCGCCGGCCCGTATCACAACCCTTCGGGCCAGACCCGAATCCCGTTCACGGTGAATTCATTCTCCCTTTAGGTCGCCCCCCGTACCGTGGCATCGTTGGACGGGAGGGACCCGTGTCCGGAACCGGCGTGGTGGGGAACCTCCCGCGGTTCGCAGCGGCAGCGTGTTCGACATGGACTCCGGACACCTGGCAAGGCTGCGGGCTAAATCGTCCGAGGCCTCTGTAGGAGGCTGGGCACGGGTTGGGCTTGCAGAGCTTTCGGAAACATGGCGGACCAAGGTCCGTCGGGCGGCCTTCGATTCTGGATTTCCGGATTCGGAGGTCGCCTTTCGTTGGGCCGTCCCCGCCGGTGTGACGCCTGGCACCATCACCGGGGCAGCGAGCGTTCTGCCGCGGCCCCGTCCCCTCGCTTATTCTTAGTTGTCTGCGTCACGACACACTCAACAGCGAACGCACCATGGCGAATCCTTTCCAGTCCCGAGCGACCCTCACCCTTCCGGAGGGACGCCTGACCATCTATCGGCTCGACGCGCTGTCGAAGGCCGGACTCGCCGATCTGGAGCGCCTGCCGTTCTCCATCCGTGTGCTGCTCGAGAACGTGCTGCGACACGCGGGCAACGGAATCGTCACCGAGGACCATGTGGCGGCCGTGGCACGGTGGGCACCGGAGCCGGATCGCAGTCTGGAGGTCCCCTTCATGCCTGGGCGCGTGGTGCTGCAGGACTTCACCGGCGTCCCCGCCGTGGTGGACCTCGCCGCCATGCGCGACGCCATCGTCCAGCTGGGCGGTGATCCCGACCAGATCAACCCACTCGTCCCCACCGACCTGGTGATCGACCATTCGGTGCAGGTGGACTTCTTCGGGTCCTCCATGGCGTTCCGGCTCAACGTCGAACGGGAGATGGAGCGCAACGGCGAGCGCTACCAGCTGCTGCGCTGGGCCCAGCAGGCATTCCGCAACTTCCGCGTAGTGCCCCCGGGCACCGGGATCGTGCACCAGGTGAACCTGGAATACCTGGCCAGCGTGGTGCGCTGCGCGGAGCAGGATGGCGAGCGGGTCGCGTTCCCCGACACCTTGGTCGGCACCGACTCCCACACCACGATGATCAATGGCCTCGGCGTGGTCGGGTGGGGCGTGGGCGGCATCGAGGCAGAGGCCGTGATGCTGGGCCAGCCCTACTTCATGCAGTTGCCGGAGGTCGTGGGGATGAAGCTGACCGGTCGGCTGCCCCAGGGTGCCACGGCCACCGACCTGGTCCTCACCGCCACACAGATGCTGCGGGAATTCGGCGTGGTGGGACGCTTTGTGGAGTACTTCGGTCAGGGCCTGTCCGGCCTGGGACTCGCCGACCGCGCGACGCTCGCCAACATGTCCCCCGAGTACGGCGCCACCATCGGTTTCTTCCCGGTGGACGACGAGACGTTGGTCTATCTCGAGCGCACCGGCCGGCCGTGGGAGCTCGTCGAGCGGGTCGAGCGGTACTGCAAGGAGCAGCACCTGTTTCACACGGAGAACGCACCGGAGCCCGACTACTCGGCGGTGCTCGAGCTCGACCTCGGGACCGTCGTGCCGTCCCTGGCTGGGCCGCGGCGCCCACAGGACCGGGTGCCCCTCACCGAGGTGAGGGAGTCGTTTTGGAGGGCCCTGCCGAGTCTCGTTCCGGCCGGTGCCAAGCGGGAGGTGCCGGAGGAGGAGGGCGCTCGCTGGGGCGGCGAGGGCGGCCGTTCCCCGGCGGCGGTCGCGGCGCCACCCCCGGGCGTGGAGGAGGCGTGCGACATCGAGCACGACGGCTGCCGGTTTGACCTGCGCGACGGCTCGGTGGTGATCGCAGCGATCACCAGCTGCACCAACACCTCCAACCCATCGGTGATGATCGGGGCCGGCCTGATGGCGCGCAACGCGGTCGCGCGTGGGCTCAAGCGGCAGCCCTGGGTGAAGACGAGCCTCGCGCCGGGCTCCAAGGTAGTCACCAACTACCTGAAGCAGGCCGGCGTGCTGGGCGACCTCGAGGCCCTCGGGTTCCACGTGGTCGGCTACGGGTGCACGACCTGCATCGGCAACAGCGGCCCCCTGCCGGAGCCGATCGCGGACGCCATCTCGCAGCACGAACTCGTCGCCGCCTCCGTTCTGTCGGGCAACCGCAACTTCGAGGCGCGAGTGCACCCGTTGGTGCGGGCCAGCTATCTCGGCTCACCGATGCTGGTGGTGGCCTACGCACTGGCCGGCCGCATCGACATCGATCTCGACCAGGAGCCACTGGGCGAGGATCGGGACGGCAACCCCGTCTACCTAAAGGACATCTGGCCGAATCCCGACGAGATCAAGCAGGCGGTTACCGAGTCGCTCAAGCCCGAGATGTTCGTGCGAGAGTACGCGAGTGTGTTCGACGGCGACGCGGCGTGGCAGGCGCTCCCCGTTCCCAAGGCCGCTGGGGGCCGCTACGCGTGGGACGCCGACTCCACTTATATCGCCGATCCCCCGTTCTTTACCGGTATGAGGGCCAAACCCTCCCCGGTCGAGAACGTCAGCACGGCCCGCTTGCTGGCATGGTTGGGGGACTCGGTGACCACCGACCACATCTCGCCCGCCGGCGCCATTCCCAAGGACGGTCCCGCGGGCCGTTGGCTGGTCGACCACGGCGTGACGCCCGTGGACTTCAACACCTTCGGCTCACGCCGCGGCAATCACGAGATCATGATGCGGGGCACGTTCGGAAACATCCGCATCAAGAACAAGCTGGTCGAGGGCAAGGAGGGCAATTGGACGGAGTACCTCCCCGGCGCCCAGGTAACCAGCATGTACGAGGCGGCCATGCGGTACGCCGATGACGGCACCGCTCTGCTGGTGATGGCCGGGAAGGAATACGGATCCGGCAGCTCCCGCGACTGGGCGGCCAAAGGCACGTCGTTGCTGGGCGTGCGGGCCGTAGTAGCCGAGAGTTACGAGCGCATCCACCGCAGCAACCTCATCGGGATGGGCGTGCTGCCGCTCCAGTTCCGAGAGGGAGAGAGCGTGGCGGCGCACGGCCTCACCGGCCACGAGACATTCGATCTCACAGGGGTCGCCGGCGACGAGGTCACGCCGGGTGGCACCGCCCACGTTCGCGGTACGCACGAGGACGGCTCGATCGTCGAGTTCGAGGTGCTGATGCGTCTCGACACGGCCGTGGAGGTGGAGTACTACCGCAACGGCGGAATCTTGCCGTACGTGCTGCGCAACCTGGCCAAGGGGTCAAAGCGGAAAACCGCGAACAAGACGCCTGCGAAGAAGAAGACCGCCAGCAAGCCGGCCAAGAAACGGACCGCAAAGAAGAAATCCAGGACACGGCCGAAGAAGAAGACAGCGAAGCGAAAGAAGGCCCGCTAGGGACGCGGCGAGGGCAGGGGCGGGTCCCTAGCGCCCCACCGCCCTACCGTGCAGAAACTGCACGATGCCGGTCGCCCGTTGCTTGGCGTCCCGGTACCCCAGTTCGATGAGCCGGCCCGTATACTCGGGCTGGAACATCAGGTAGCTCTGGAAATCCGCAGACTTCGCCCGCTCACCACCGATCGAGCGCACTGCCAGCTGCAGCAGGGGCGGCAGACTCGCCCGGCACCCGCGCGCCAGCTCTCCCAGATCCCTCGATGGCCGCAGCACGAAGAGATCGATGGGACGTACACCTTCGGGGGCGTGTTCGGCCGGCACGGCATGCAGCAGGCTGTTGATCCTGCGCAGCCGCTCGACATCCGCGTCCAACGAGTCGATGAACACCGAGTGCAGCAGCAGGCCGAAGACCTCCGCGGCCAGGGGATAGTCCGCATCATCCGGAGCGCAGGCGACGGCAGGCTCTCGAGCTCGCATCGCCACCGCAAGGATCCGGCGCGCACCCAGGTGAATCGCTGGCGAGAGGGGGGCCGTCTGGCGCACGCTGCCGTCTCCGTAAAACGCGACACCGAGACGCACCGCGGGGAAGACCAGCGGAATGGCCGCCGACGCCAGCAGGTGATCGACGGTGATCACCGACCGCACCGCGAGGCGCATGTGACGCTCCCACAGGGGCACCTCCGCACCACCCTGCACGAACGTCACCGTCTGACCCGTGTTGTAGCAGGTGGCGCTCAGCGCGGCAGCCCTCAGACGACCCGCTGCGATGTTGCGACCGATACCCCCGAAGTCCATACACTCACTCAGGAACTGCCGCAGCGGCTCCGTGCTCATGAGCCCCTTGAAGGCCGTTGGAGCCGTGTGGCGCCGCAGCAGCATGTTGAAGCCCCAGCGCAGGAGAGCCCGGCCGATGCGCAGGGGCTGGATGCCGTACACCCGGTCGACCGTCAGGCGCTCCCACTCCTGTCTCAGATCCTCCACCGCCTTGGGAAACGGGCCGGGATGGGCTGCCAGGAAGGCCGAGTTGATGGCGCCGGCCGACACCCCGGTCACGATGGGGATCTCGAGCTCGGGGGCTAGCTCCGCGACCGCCTGCAGCACACCGACCTGGTAGGCGGCCCGGGCGCCACCACCGGAGAACACGAAGGCCGTATTATTAGGCATCATGGCATTCACGGTTCCACCCGACGAGGTCCGATTTCGCGCGAGCCGCGCCAGCGGCCCTGGCGGCCAGCACGTGAACCGCTCGGCCACGCGCGTCGAGGCACGCTGGAACGTGCGGCGGAGTCCGAGCCTCACCGAACTGGAGCGCGAGCGCTTGCTTCGCAAGCTCGAGGGGCGCATCGACTCCCGCGGCGTGCTCCGGGTGGTGGCCGACGAGCGTCGCAGCCAGCTGCGGAATCGCGAAGCCGCCCTCACGCGTCTCAATGCGCTCGTCACCCAGGCGCTCAAGCGTCCGAAGCCGCGCAAGAAGACCAAGCGCCCGCGGGCCGCCGAAGAGCGGCGCCTGGCCGAAAAGCGGCGCCGATCAGACGCGAAACGGGATCGACGCCCACCGAAGACCGACGACTAGCAAACTCCGCTCCCCCCGCGCCGGGTTCCGCAACAACAACAAACGAGCGGCCGGGACTCCCGACCGCTCGCCCGCCGGAGGCCATCGCCCTCGCTAGAGCTGCCGAACTTCCTCGATCAGCTTCTTGAAGCTGTCCTTGGCGTCGCCGAACAGCATCGACGTCTTTTCCTGATAGAACAGCTCGTTGTCCACGCCGGCGAAGCCGGGGCGCATCGAACGCTTCATCACGATGCAGTGCGCCGCCTTGTCGACGTCCAGAATGGGCATCCCGTAGAGCGGGCTCGTCTTGTCGTGCCGCGCCACCGGGTTGACCACGTCGTTCGCCCCGATCACGACCGACACGTCGGTCTGCGTAAACTCGGGGTTGATCTGGTCCATGTCGTACAGCTGGTCGTACGGAACGTCGGCTTCCGCCAGGAGCACGTTCATGTGCCCCGGCATGCGGCCCGCTACCGGGTGAATCGCGTACTTGACCTGCACGCCCCTGTCCTGGAGCATGTCGGCCAGCTCCCGCACCTCGTGCTGCGCCTGGGCCACGGCGAGGCCGTACCCGGGCGTGAACACCACCTGTCGGGCGTACGCCAACATCGTGGCGGCATCCTCGTGGGTGAGCGACCGCACCGTCAGATCGCCCGGCGCGCCGTCCGGACCACCGATCTCCGCCACCGTGGCGCCGAACGCGCCGAACAGCACATTGGCGAGCGAACGGTTCATCGCGCGGCACATGATGTTCGTGAGGATCAGGCCGGAGGCGCCGACCAGAGCACCACTGATGATCAGCCCCTCGTTGTTGATCACGAACCCGGTCATCGCAGCCGCGATGCCCGAGTAGGAGTTCAGTAGCGAGATCACGACCGGCATGTCCGCACCGCCGATCGGGATGACCGACGTGACCCCGAGCAGCGCCGCACCAACGAGCACGCCGGCGAACGCCACGGGGTTATTCGGATCGATCATCAGCCACACGGCCAGGCCCAACGTGCCGATCAGCAGTAGCGCGTTGAGGGTCTTCTGCAGCGGGTAGGTGACGGCCTTGCCCGTCACCAGCTCCTGTAGCTTGCCGAATGCGATTAGACTGCCGGTAAAGGTGAGCGTTCCGATCAACACCGAGAGCTGGATCGCGACCCCGAAGTTGAGCGGGATGCCCTGCCCCGCCTCGAGATAGCGGGAGTACTCCGCCGACGCCACCAGCGCCGAGGCGCCGCCCCCGAAACCGTTGAGCAGCGCCACCATTTGCGGCATGCCGGTCATCTTGACCGTGCGCGCGAAGATGCCGCCGACCAGCGAGCCGACGATCATGCCGATGATGATCTCGCGCCAGCCCAGGATCTCCTGGAACACCAGCGTGACCACGATGGCAATGAGCATGCCGAGCGAGGCCAGCCAATTGCCGGACCGCGCCGTCGCGGGTGAGCTCAATCGCTTGAGCCCGAAGATGAACATGACGGCGGCCAGCAGATAGAACAGCTTTATCAGGGCGTCCGTCATTTCTGCTCCTCGGGTTTACGCTTGAACATCCGCAGCATCCGGTCGGTCACCATGAAGCCCCCGACCACGTTGATCATCGCAAACGCCACCGCGACCATGCCCAGGTACCTCGCCAGCTGCGTCTCGCCCTGCCCGGCGACGATCAGCGCGCCGATGATCGTGATGCCCGAAATCGCGTTCGAGCCGGACATCAGCGGCGTGTGCAGGGTCGGTGGCACCTTCGTGATGACCTCGAAGCCGACGAAGATCGCCAGCACGAAGATCACAAAAAGGACAACCAGTTCCTCTATCATGACGCCTTCACTCCCTCCATGGCTTGCTGCGTCGCCTCGTGCACGACGCGGCCCTCATGCGTGACACACGTCCCCTTCACGACTTCGTCCTCGAAGTCGAGGTTGAGCTGCCCCTCCTTGTCGAAGAGGGGACTCAGGAAGGCGAACATGTTCTTGGCATACATCTGGCTGGCATGGACCGGCGTGCCCGCGGCCAGGTTGAGCGGCCCCATGATGGTCACGCCGTGGCGCACCACCGTCTCGCCCTTCTCGGTGAGCGCGCAATTGCCGCCGGTCTCCGCTGCGAGGTCCACGATCACCGAGCCGGGACGCATGTCCTTGACCATCCGCTCCGTGATCAGCTCGGGCGCCGGCTTGCCGGGGATGAGCGCCGTGGTGATTACGACGTCCATGCCCTTGCAGTGGTTGTGGAGCAGCTCCTGCTCCCGTTTGTGCTGCTCGTCGGACAGCTCCTTGGCGTAGCCGCCCTCCCCTTCGCTCGCCAGTGCCTCCGCCTCGACAAACTTGGCGCCGAGGCTCTCTACCTGCTCCTTCACGGCCGGCCGCACATCGAACGCCGACACCACGGCCCCGAGCCGGCGCGCCGTGGCGATGGCCTGCAGCCCGGCCACACCGGCGCCGAGCACGAACAGCTTGGCCGGAGCCACCGTCCCGGCTGCCGTGACGAGCATCGGCATGAACTTCCCGTGGTGCGCGGCGGCCATCAGGACCGCCTTGTACCCGGCGATGGTGCTCATGGACGAGAGCACATCCATCACCTGTGCGCGGGAGATCCGGGGAAGTTGATCGAGGCTGAAGCTCGTCACCTTGGCCTGCGCGAGCTTCTCGACCAGATCGGGGTTGGTGAGGGGGAACAACATCCCGACGAGGATGGCGCCATCCTTCATCGGCGGAATCTCACCCTCGGGACGCCCCACCATCAGCACGAAGTCGGCCTCGCGCCACAACGCGTTGGCGTCGGACACGATCGTCGCCCCGGCCTCGGTGAAGGCCTCATTGGTGTACGAGGCCGCGACACCAGCATCCTGCTGGATGCGTACGTCGTGTCCCTGTTTGACAAGGCGCTTCACGACATCGGGGGTCAACGCCACCCGACGTTCGATCGCGCCGCTCTCTGTTGGTACGGAGATGATCACGAGCTTGGCTCCTGAATACCGATTTGACCTTCACCTAAATGAAGTGCGGGTTGTCGGCAGCGGCAGCCCCCCCGACGGCTCGCGGCCCGGTAGGCCACGTGTCGTTGCCACAAGGGGTTACCCCCACCTCACGCCCGCACAATCCTAACAGCGAATTTCCAATTTTCGTGATAGGCTCTATGAACGACCTATTAGAAACCGACTGCGCCGGGCTCAGCGGCGCGCGTAATCTAAGAGCTCCTGCAACCGGGGCGGAACCGGTCGAGGAAACAGATCCTGGGCGGCCACAGTGATCACCCGCGCCCGCGATCCAGGGGCTCCCTCCGCCCCGTCGGGCCCCGGGTTGCCGTCGGGCCCTTTGGCACCGTCGTTCCCCGCCTCGCACCGCCGTCCCGTAGCCGCGCCGCCCTCGCCCCCCGACCCACCGGGGCCGGGCTTGCCACCCCGGCCGCCCGGTCCGCCAGTGGCGTAGGCATCCACCAGGCCGGCCAAGTAGGGCAGCTCGTTGGGAGCCATCACCGTCACGTGCCCTCCGGAGCCGCCCGGGGCGCCGGGTCCACCGTTGCTCCCCGCGCCACCCGCACCGCCATTGCCACCGGGGCATCCCTCCTCGCCGTCAGCCCCGGTCGCACCGGCCTGCCCATCCAGGCCACGGCCACCGCGACCACCGCGGGACTCGACCACCAGCCAATCCGAGGGAGGCGCCAGGTCCGCGTCCTGGAAGAGGTAGAAGGGCGGCGCCGACCCCACCTCGACGCTCACCACCAGCAGGCGCTCGAAGAACGGGGAGCTGAGAATGTCCAGCCGCACAAGCACGTCGGGACCGGGGTAGCCCGGCTCGCCCCGGCGACCGCCCCGGCCATCGAACCGGAACGTGTGCGGCAAGCAGGAGTAGTCGGGGGTCACCACCCGGGTCACCGAGATCGAGCGGTCGGCCTTCAGCTCCGCCGTGAGCCGGAAGCCCTCCATGACGGTCTGCAGTGGGTCCCCCTCCAGATTCCAGTCGCCGTCCTCCTGGGACACGGCTTCCGGGCTCCACCGCCGCAGGAAGATCACGTGCAGCGGCGGCGGGTTGTCGTCGTCGTACTTGCGGGAAAACGGGATCGCTCGCCCGTCGACCAGCACCGCCTCGTAGTCGGCCCGGATGGTCCGGCCGGGACATGCCCGGTCGGGCATGCGCACGTTGATCGAGGTGATCTGGGCAACGAGAGCCGGATCGGGAGCGTAATCAGGGGGCGGCTTGGAGCCGCACGCAGTCAAACAACCTGCCAGAGCCAGGGCGGCCAGCGCCGCCGAACGGTTCTTCAGCATCTCAACCTCCCCTGGTGTGCATCTCCCGATGGGGGTCCTGGCGCAGCCGCTCCAGCAGGTACAGAGGTCCTCGCTCGGGAGCGGACAGCCGCTCCTCGGCGCCCCGGTCGCGGCGGCCCTGCCAAGCCTCGGTGATCACGGCCGCGACCTCGGCATCCGAGGCCCCCTGCCGCAGGTACGTCTTGAGATCCGTGCCCCCGTCCGCGTAGAGACAGAGCAGCCACATCCCGTCGGCCGTCAGCCTGCTCCGCCCGCAGCTACCGCAGAACGGCGCGGTGGTCGAGGCGATGATCCCGAACGTCGTGCCGTCCGGCAGCGCGAACCGCTCGGCCGGGGCGCGATGCTCGCCCGGCTCGGCCAGCGGCTCCACATTCCCAAAGCGGGCGTTCAGCGTGGCCAGTATCTCGGCGCGCGAGACCACGTCGTCGGGCGACCAGCGGGTGGCCCCTCCCACGTCCATGTATTCGATGAACCGCACCTCGAGGTCGCGCGCACGCGCGAACTCGAGGAGCCTCACGATCTCGTCTTCATTGAACCCGCGGACGACCACGCTGTTGAGTTTGGCGCCGCGGAACCCCGCCTCGCGGAGGGCGTCGAGTCCGGCAATCACGTCGTCCAGCCGGCCGCGGCGGGCAAACTCCTGGAACCGCTCCGGTCGCAGCGTATCGAGGCTTACGGTAACCCGCCCGAGTCCGGCATCTCTCAGCGGACCGGCGTAGCGGGGAAGCAGCAGCCCGTTGGTCGTGAGGGCGAGGTCGGCGATGCCGGGAATGGCGGCGAGCTCGGCGACCAGCTCGACCAGGTCTCGCCGCAGCAGCGGCTCCCCACCCGTAATGCGGACCTTCGTGACCCCCAGGCCACTGAAGATGCGCACCAGCCGCTCCATCTCCTCGTACGTGAGGATGGACTGCCGAGGGAGCCATGCATACTCTTCCTCCGGCATGCAGTAGCGGCACCGCAGGTTGCACCGGTCCGTGACCGACACGCGCAGACTCTCGAGGGAGCGCCCGAGTGCGTCCGGGAGGGGCGGCGAAATGCTCATCGCCTGTGATTGTAAGGGAGCCATGGGTCTAAGGCCAGGGTGGCGGCAACTCGGTGTTCTGGTGGTGGGCTGCCTCGCAGCAGCGTGCCAGGCTGGACCCGATACCTCCCCCGGGGTGTCCTGGGAGCTCGCGGAGCACCGGGACGCAACCGTCGCGGCGGTACGCTACGACCTCATGCTGGCCGTGCCGTCGGCCTTGGATGAGGCCATCGAGGGGATACTCACCCTGACGGTCGACCTGCGGGATGCATCGGACCCGCTGGTGCTCGACTTCACCGCGCCGGAGGGCAGCGTGCTGGGCGTGTCGGCGCCCGCCGGCATGGTGCCCTACGAGCACACAAACGGTCACCTGGTCCTCGCAGCCTCGGCGCTCCAACCGGGCGAGAACACGATCACGATCGATTTCGTGGCTGGAGAGAGCTCCCTCAATCGCAACGAGGAGTTCCTCTACACGCTGTTTGTGCCCGACCGCGCCTCCTCCGCCTTTCCCTGCTTCGATCAGCCGAGCCTCAAGGCGACCTACGGCCTCACCCTCAGCGTCCCGCAGGAGTGGTCGGCGGTGGCCAATACGCCCGCGATCCGGAGCGACACGGCCGACGGCGCCCGCAGGATCGCGTTCGCCGAGACCAAACCTCTGCCCACCTACCTGTTCGCGTTCGCCGCCGGGGTGTTCCAGGTGGAGACCGCCACACGGGCGGGGCGCACGCTGCGTCTCTACCACCGCGAGACCGATCGCGATCGGGTGGCGCGCAACCTGGAGGCGATCTTCGACCTGCACGCCACGGCGCTCGAGTGGCTCGAGAACTACACCGACATCCCCTACCCGTTCGGGAAGTTCGACTTCGTCGCCGTGCCCGCATTCCAGTACGGTGGCATGGAGCACCCCGGTGCCATTCTCTACCGCGCCTCCCGCCTCTTTCTCGATGAAGCGGCCACGCAGAACGAACACCTGAGGCGCGCCTCGCTCATTGCACACGAGACCGCCCACATGTGGTTCGGAGATCTCGTGACCATGGCGTGGTTCGACGATGTGTGGATGAAGGAGGTCTTCGCCAACTTCATGGCGGCCAAGATCGTGCACCCGTCCTTCCCAGAAATCCGCCATGACCTGCGGTTCTTCCTCGCACACCACCCGTCGGCGTACACCATCGACCGCACCGAGGGAGCGAACCCGATACGCCAGGAACTGGAGAACCTCAACGAGGCGGGCACGCTGTACGGTGCGATCATCTACCAAAAGGCACCGATCGTGATGCAGCATCTGGAGCGGCTGATCGGTGCGGAGGCGATGCGCGACGGGCTACGGGAGTATCTGCAAACCCATGCGTACGCCAACGCGACCTGGACTGATCTCGTCGCCACTCTCGATCGACGTGCCGACAACGACGTCGCTGCCTGGAGCCGCACGTGGGTCGAGGAGGCGGGGCGTCCAACGGTATCCGCGACGCTCGTGCGGGATGGGGCCGGTCCCACTGCCTCTCTCGCGGTGCGCCAGACGGATCCGCGCGGACGGGATCTGCAGTGGACCCAATCGCTCTCGGTGCTGCTCGGCTACGGCGACACGGCGCGCATCGTGCCTGTGACGCTGGCGGGCCGGGAGGTCCGCCTCGACCTCGCGAACGTGGTTGCACCGGACTACGTGCTGCCCGGCGGTGACGGCGTGAGCTATGGGTTGTTCCAACTCGATCCGCAGAGTCTGGACTACCTGCTGCAGCACCTCCCCGCAATCCGGGATCCTCTGGTGCGCGCCGTGGCATGGGCAGCGCTGTGGGAGGCGCTGTTGTATGACGAGCTCTCGGCCGACGCGTTCCTCGATCTGGCCCTGCGGGCCCTGCCGCACGAGACCGACGAGCAGAACGTGCAGCGCATCCTGAGCTACGTGCGTCCAGCATTCTGGCGCTACCTGCCCAGTGAGGCACGCTTGCCCCTGGCCCCGCAACTCGAAGCGTTACTCTGGGGTGAACTGCGGCGGGCTCGCAACACCAGTCTCAAGGCGACGTACTTCGACGGCTTCGTTGCGACGGCGCTTTCATCCGACGCGACGGCACGGCTCGAAGCGATCTGGCGTGAGGACCTCGAGATCCCAGACCTTCCGATGTCCGAACGCCGCTTCACCGTACTGGCCGAGGCCCTCGCGGTGCGCGGGGCGGCCAACACCGAAGAGATTCTGGTGGAGCAACTCGCGCGCATCGAGAACCCCGACCGTCGCGCGCGGTTTGCGTTCATCACTCCGGCCTTGCTGAACGACCCCGCAGTGCACGATTCCCTGTTCGAACAGCTCGAAACGGCGGAGCATCGGGAACACGAGCCCTGGGTCCTCAGTGCCGTGTCGGCAATGCACCACCCGCTGCGGGCGGCATCAGCCGAGCGCTTCATCCGGCCCAGCCTCGACCTGCTGGAGGAGATCCAACGGACGGGAGACATCTTCTTCCCGTTGCGATGGCTCAACGCTACGCTCGACGGGCACAGCTCGCCCAGCGCCGCCGCAACGGTCAGGGAATTCCTGAGGGAACATCCGGACTATCCCCCACAGCTCAGGCGAAAGCTGCTCCAGGCTGCCGATGGATTGTTCCGCGCCGTCGCCTTGCCTCGGTAAACTATTGACAGCGTTGCGGTATCCCATCGTGTGAGCCACATCACACCGTGGTTATGTTCCATCGTGTACCCAAAGGGAGACATACTGCGAGACAGGTGATGCACTGTGTGCGGTCGCTTACAACCAGGGGATTCCCCAATCGCTTATATTGAAACGGGTTCCCCGGGCGCCACGCCTGGCAGGAACTCTGGCACGGTTCTCGCAATTCCTGTACGTGGGAGTAACAGCACCCAAGGGGTGACCGAGCACAACGCTCGTAACCTGGAGACCGCATGACTGGATGCACTGAGAGCAGTCTTGGCCTGATCTATCGGGAGCTCGAGGAAACGATCGAGTTGCTTCTCCCGGGGGTGGACGCCATGCTGCAGCCCATCTCCGCGGACGCCGTGGTGATTCGCGAGTCCGATGAGGCAGGCTACCGGTTCGCGGTTCCGATCACGTTCCCCGACGGCATCGGGCGCGGCCACGTAGTGGCGCGACTGTTTCGCTACCGCGACACGGTGCGGTTGGACGTAGAGATCGTGCACAACCGGATGTTGGCGCGTCCCGGCGGTGGCCCCTCCGACCGGAGCTGCTACCTGAACGACTTTGTGGCGTCGATCTCGCTGCCGGGCGGCAGCGAGGAGGTGCCGCCAGACTTCGTGCGGAGCGTCCTGCGCGGCGTGCGCAGCGCACGCGACGCGGTGCAGCGGCACAACCGCGATCAGACGGCGCCGTGGAACCAGGTGAGGGTCGTCGCGCGCTAGCCGGTATCGGAGCGACAACACGAGGGTCGGCGGTGCATCATCCGCCGACCCTCTTTTCTTACGGCGCGGCCGGGCTCGAGTCGCACCCGCGTCTCACTGCATGGGCACCGTAATGGCCGCCCATGAGTTGGTCGGGTCAATGGTGTAGCGCGCGTCGCCGATGTGTACCACGTGCCCGATGCGACGCCGCTCCGCCACGAAGTACGGGAACCGCGCCCAACTCAGGAACTTGCGCGCGTTCGGACCCCGCGTGGCGGCCACCGCGATCCCCGACGGGTGGCGCTGGATCACGAAGTCGTCCAACACGAACCGCGGTCGACGCAGCCAGTGGAACGAACCGAAGCGATAGACCTCCTCGTCCTCGATCACCACCCATCGACGCAGCGGATTCGCCGGCACGGGCGCCGCCATCAGTCGCGCCGGCTCGGCGTGCCCCAGGGCCGCGAGGGAGCCGCGTATGGCTCCGCGGGCCGCGAGGTTGGAGAGGCCCATCGCACCGATGTACAGGACCAGCACGAGCAACGCCCATCGTGCGGGGGCACCGTGCGCGCGCGTCCCGGGTGCGCTCTTTCGCCGTCGTCGCGCGATGAAGATCCCCGCCGCGAGCAGCGCCCAGATCCACGGGTCCACGATGAACAGCGTGTCGGCGTAGAGCCAACGCCCCGAAAACGGCATCAGCCACCGCATGCCGTAGGTGTTCATGAAATCGAGGAGGGGGTGGGTTGCCACGGCGAAGAGCGAGAGCAGCACCACCTGAACCGGCACGACGGGGTCGGGTGGCACGCGTCCGCCGCGTCGTCGCACGAGTCGGTCCCACAGGATCATCACACCTGCGAGCAGGAAGGGAAGCACCGCCACCGCCAACAGGCCGTGGGTTACCCCGCGCCGTAGCCAGAGGGCGTGCACCGGGCTCGCGAAGTAGGCGAGCACATCGACATCGGGCAGGTTGGCGCCGATGAGCACCGTAGCCGTTCCCAGCGCCGTGCGCTGCTTGAGACCGGTCTCCGCCAGGGCGGCGCCCACCAGCGTGTGACAAACTGGATCCACGGCGCTAGGGCCCGCCTCCGCGGCACGCTTCACAGGGACAGAGCGCCGCCAACTGCTCGTAGGTGTAGATCCCGGTCCCGTGCCCGTCGCTCCAGTCGATGCGGATGGCGTAACTCCCCACCAGTTGGATGGACGCGGCCTCGACATCCTGCGGTACGGTCGCGGGGTCGAGGAGGGGGCGACCGGTCATCTCCTCGCGGCAGCCGGCACACTGGCACGCCAGGCGGAGATCGCGGGCCGCGTACGTGCCCACGTGATCGTCACCCCACGTGATGACGACCTCGTGCCCTCCCCGGTGGATGCGCTGTGGGATTCCGGTCGCGCTCACGTCTCCAGAGCGGCGTCCAGCTCGAACGCCACGTTCCCCTGGAGCGCCTGGGATACCGGACAGTTGTCCTTCGCACTCTGCGCAGCCACCACGAAGGCGGCGTTGTCGAGCCCGCTCACGGAGCCGCGTACCTCGAGCTGCATCTTCGAGATCTTCGGGGCGCCGTCCACCATGTCCATCGTGCACGACGCTTTCGTCGTGATGCGCGTCGGCGGCTTCCCGGCCTTCTCCAGCCCGGCCGAGAGCGCCATGCTGAGGCAGGCCGCGTGGGCCGCCGCGATGAGCTCCTCAGGATTGGTTCCCTGCGCTCCCTCGAACCGAGTGGCGAAGGAGTAGTCGCCCTGGAACGCGCCAGACGCGGCCTCGTAGATGCCGTTGCCGGATTTCAACACACCGTTCCACGTGGCGGTGGCAGTGCTGGTGACGGCCATTCTCTTGTCTCCTGGTGAGTACTGGTGATTAAGGGAGTAGGGAATCTAATGTGTTGCCCCACGACTTCACCCGAGCCGCCTCGCCAGAAACCGTGCCGCCTCGCGCTCGGCCCAGAAGCGCGGCCGCCACGGCGGCCCCGTCACGAAGCCCACGTGTCCGCCGCGCTCGCTGATGCGCGCCTCGATCGTGGGATTCCGTTGCAGCGCCTCGCGGGGTACCGCCTCGGGCGGCACGAAGGGATCGTCGAGGGCGTGAATCACCAGCGTGGGGACCGCGATCGCGCCGATAAACGGCGCCGAACTGGAGCGTCGGTAGTAGTCTTCCGCACCGGCGAAGCCGTGCAGCGGCGCAGTGGCGGCGTCGTCGAACTCGCGGAACGTGCGCGCGCGAAGGACGCGGTCCACGTCGACGTGCGGTCGCAGGAGGTCCAGTTTGCGCCGCACCTTGCGGTGCAGCCGCCGCACCAGGTACCGGCGATACACGCGGGAGAAGCCACGCTCGATCCACTCGGCACCGGCCGACAGATCGAACGGCACCGAGATCGCGGCTGCCGCGGTCGGTGTGCCGTCCGGGTGGCTCGACCCGCCGCGCTCGCCCAGGAACTTCAACAGCACGTTGCCACCGAGCGAGAACGCCGCTACTCCGAGTCGCCGCTCCGGGTGGCGGCGGCGGAGGAGGCGCAGCACGTGCGCCAGATCGCCCGTCTCTCCCGAGTGGTACATGCGGGGCAGGCGGTTGGGCTCGCCGCTGCAGGCGCGAAAGTTCATCCCCACGGCAGCCAGCCCCTCCCGCACGAGGGCACGGTATATCTCCAGCGCGTAGCCGGATTCGGCGCAACCCTCGAGGCCGTGCAGCACCAGCACGAGCGGCGCCGCTTCCGCCGCGGCGCCGGTGGTTTCGGGGCGCTCCACCCAATCCAGGTCCAGGAAGTCGCCGTCGGGCAGCTCCACGCGCTCCCGATCCAACCGTACCCCTCGGTGGGAGCGCAGCAATCGGGCCCCCACGGTTTGCGCATGGGGGCCCGGAAGCCACCGGGCGGGCCGGAAACCCGCCGCCGAAGGTGCGTGGTCGGTCAGGGGTTGCCCGTCTCGACGGCCTCGGACGGATCGATACCCTGATCCACCTGGGAGTAGTCCAGCTCGCTGCCGCGGAGGCTGTGAGGAATGAGGTACACCACGAGCGTTACCACGGTCGCCAGCAGCACCGTCACCCGGGCGAGCGGCACGTTCCGGGTGGCCTTCCACCCAAGCGCGGCACACGCCACCACCCACACCAGCCACATGATGAGGGTCTTGTTGTCGGTGAGGTCGTAGCCGAACGGGAAGCCGGTCCAGAAGGCGCCGAACGCATACTCCTGCACGATCGGCCCCAGAATCAGGCCGCCGAGCGTCATGGTCCCAAGCGTCACCCAGGCGAGTCGGCGCATCCCCGGCGGATCGAACAGCGCGGCCAGACCCGCACGGATCCCCACCAACACGGCGATGAACATGAAGAGCACGTGCGGTAGTAGCACGGCCGCCGGCACCGGAGCGCGGTACCGCATCACCACGGTCTCATCGCGTCCCGGAATCCAGCGACCGCCATCCGGCGTGTCCAGTACGACGTAGTACTCCAGCTTTCCGGCAGCCGGCTGTACCGGGAGCCGCGCGGCGAGCTCCCCGTCCTCGACGGAGAGCGGCAGCGTCGTGAACTCCTCGTTCGTGGGATACCGCCGGTAGATCAGACCACCCGAGACGTCCTGCCCTGGGTTGGGAATCGCCACGCGGGTGCCCTCGGTGGTCACGCCGCTGCGCGGCACGCGGTAACGGTAGCGCTCGCCGGCCACGGCAAACTCGCCCCGCAGCGGGTGCGTCGGGCCCGTGAGCCGCTGGTACACCGCCGATCCCAGCATCAGGACCACCGCCACGACCCACAGCGCGACACCGAGCCATCGACCCCTCGTCCGAGACGCTCCCTCCAGCCCAGCATGCCCGTGCATACCCATACCTCACCTCTGTTCGAGTTCGAAGAGCCCGAAACCTAGTTGTTCGTCGCTCGCTATGCCTTCGTTTCCCGCAGGAGTCGACGACGCCGGGGCTCCGGGAAGCGCTCGATGGCATACCGCACCGTGGTCCGGGGAATCGCCGGCCCGTGCTGCCGCAGGAAACGCTCGAGCCGGGACATGTCGGTCTTCCCGGCCTCGCGCAGCAGCCAGCCGCACGCCTTGTGCATGAGATCCTCAGGGTCGGCCAGGAGACCGGCCACCAGGGCGTAGGCCTGGTCGAGTCGCTCCCCCTTGCGTACCAGGGGCACGAAGGTGACGACGGCGGCACGGCGCAGCCACTGGCTGCGCGCCCTGCCCCAGCGGATCAGCCGTGGCTCGAGCTGGGGGTACCGCACCACCAGCGGCGTGAGCACCATGGGAGCCACCGAGTCGACCGCCGCCCAGTTGCATAAGTGACCATCTGCCAACCACTTCCGGGCCGTGGCGAGAAGCGACCTGGGGTAGGCGGCGCGGTAGCGGCTCAATACCGTCAGCCCCAGGCCCTTGGCCTCGAGGTAGCGGTCCCGCACCATCAGGTCGGCGAAGGCGACCGCATCGGCCACATGCCACGTCGGGGCAACCCGCTGGTACAGCTCCCGCGCCAGGTCGCGTACCGGGGTCGTCTTAACACCCAGCAGGGCGACCTCGTCATCCTTCTTGAAATAGGTCCGGAATCCGCGGGCGGACTCCGGATCGGCCATGGCGCGGAGCCGGGTCCGGGCGTGCCTGGCGAGCGCCGCAGCGGTGGGGGATTTCCCGGGTGCCATGAGCGGGATACCCTCGTGGAGGATTCCTGCCCTACTCTACACCTGAGCGGCCGCCGCAGCCAACCGCCAGGCGGAACATTTGCCTTTCTCGTATGTTCTATATGACTGGTAGAGCCTCCGTGGGGACTGGATGAGCATGAGACGTGGACTGTTGACGGCAGCAAGCATCGCGCTCGTGGGAGCGGGCCTCTTCGGCTTCGCGCCCGCGGCCGAGGCGCAGTACTTCGGCCGCAACAAGGTGCAGTACGAGAATCTCGACTTCGAGGTTCTCAAGACCGAGCACTTCGACATCTACTACTACGAGGAAGAGGACGTCGCAATCGAGTACGCGGCCCTCATGGCCGAGCGCTGGTACGCTCGGCTCTCCCGCTTGCTGAACCACGACCTCTCGGGCCGCCAGCCCCTGATCATGTACGCCAGCGGCCCCCACTTCCGGCAGACCAATACCCTGCAGGGTGACATCAGCGAGGCCACCGGCGGCGTCACCGAGATCCTGAAGCGGCGCATCGTGCTGCCCTTCTCGGGGCCGCTCCCCGAGACCGATCACGTACTGGGCCATGAGCTCGTACACGCGTTCCAGTTCGACATCACGGGCGAAGGTGGCGGGATCGCCAAGGCCGGCGTGCCCAGCATCATGCGGTATCCCCTGTGGTTCACGGAGGGCATGGCGGAGTACCTCTCCGTGGGGCCGCGGGACGCCAACACGGCCATGTGGATGCGGGACGCGGTGCGCGCTCCCCTGCCCGACCTGCAACGGCTGAGCGATCCCCGAATCTTTCCGTACCGCTACGGACAGGCGCTCTGGTCCTACATCGCGGGACGGTGGGGCGACGACGCCGTGGGCCGGATCCTGAAGGCCTCCCGGACCGCCGGCGGCGCGCCCATGGCTTTTGGGCGTGTGCTGCGGATGGCACCCGACTCGGTGATCTTCGGGTGGCACCAGGCGATGCGCTCGTATTACGAGCCGTTGGAGGACGTCACGGGGCGCGCGGGCGACTACGGGCGCCCGGTCATCACGCCCTTCTCCTCGGGGGGCCGCCTCAACGTGGGGCCCGCGCTCTCGCCGGACGGGAGCCGCGTCGTGTTCATCTCGGAGCGCGATCTATTCTCCATCGACATCTTCCTCGCGGACGCGTTCACCGGCCAGATCATTCGCAAGATTACCAGGAACGACGTCAACCCGCACTTCGAGAGCTTGCAGTTCATCTACACGTCGGGCGCCTGGGACTATGAGGGGCGGCGGTTTGCGTTCGGCGCGGTGGCCAAGGGTCGCCCGGTCCTCACGATCATCGAGCCGGAGTCGGGCGACAAGCTGAAGGAAGTGAAGTTCAAGGAGTTAGGGGAGATCTACACCCCGACCTGGTCGCCGGACGGACGGTACATCGCGTTTTCGGCGCTGGTCGGTGGATTCTCCGACCTGTTCATGTACGATCTGGAGGAAGACCAGCTCCTGCGCCTCACCAACGACGTGTATGGTGACCTGCAGCCCGCGTGGTCGCCCGACGGGAGTCAGATCGCGTTCGTCACCGACCGGTTCGGTACCGGCGTCTCGAGCTTGATGTATGGCGACTACCGACTGGCCCTGATGGATCCAAGAACCATGGCCATTCGGCCGGTCGTCGCCTTCCCCGAAGGGAAGCACATCAATCCGCAGTGGACGCCCGACGCGAGCAGCCTGTACTTCGTCTCCGACCACAACGGGATCCCCAACGTCTACCGCACGGACCTGGCCACCAACGAGCTGTTCCAGGTGACCAACATGTTCACGGGGGTCAGCGGTATCGCCGGCATCAGCCCGGCCATCAGCGTGGCTGCGGAGACCGGTGACCTGGCCATCACGGTGTACGAGGAGGACGCCAACTCGATCTACCTGCTGGAGGACCCCGACGTGCTGGTGGGTGGTCCCGTCTTTGCGGACTTCGCCATCGACCCGGCCGCACTGCCACCCGCGGAGCGCCTCACGGACGACGTGCCGAGCCTGCTCGCCAACGCGTTCTACGGGCTGCCGCGGGATCGCGAGAGCTTCGAGATGGCCGACTACAAGCCGAAGTTCGCGCTCGATTACATTGGCCAGCCGTCACTCGCCGTCGGGGCCGACCGATACGGGACGTACATCGCCGGCGGCGCGTCCTTCTTCTTCAGCGACATGCTGGGCGGCCACAACCTGGCCACCGCCATCGAGATCCGGGGCAGTTTCAGGGACATCGGCGGACTCGTCGGATACACGAACATGAGCAAGCGGCTGAACTGGGGCATGAACCTGCAGCAGACTCCCTACATCACCGGCCAGGCGTTCCTGTTCGAGGATACCACGGCGCTCGGCGACACCGTCCTCGTCGAGCGGACCGTGATCCAGCGGCAGACGTTCCGCCAGGTGGGGGGGATCGCCGCCTATCCGCTCAACCGCGCCCAGCGACTCGAGCTGAACGGCCGCTTCCTCAACATCGGCTACAGCACCGAGGCGAAGGATCGGATCTTCGACCGGTTTTCACTGAACCAGATCGGCGAGGCCGAGAGCGACCTCCTCGCTCCCAATGATCTGAACCTGTTCCAGGCGAGCGTCGCGCTGGTGTACGACAACTCCCTGTTCGGGATCACCAGCCCGATGCTGGGGCAGCGCTATCGGTTGGAGTTCGGGGGGACGTACAACGACCTCGACTATGTCACGGGGGTGGCGGACTACCGTAGGTATTTCATGCCGGTCCGGCCGTTCACCCTCGCCTTCCGCGTCCTCCACAACGGGCGCTACGGCCCGGACGCCGACACGCTGACCCTTGCGCCGTTATACCTGGGGTACGACGGCATCGTGCGAGGCTACGAGTTCAGCTCGTTCGACTTCGGCGTGTGTGCCGCGAGCGGCGGCTTCGTCGGGAGCGAGGGAGTCGCGACGTGCGCCCCCTACGACAACCTGTTCGGCTCGAGGATGATGCTGGCCAACCTGGAGTTACGGTTCCCGCCGCTCGGGGTGCTCGGCGTCGGCGACGGCCTGTTCGGGTACCTCCCAATCGAGGCGTACATCTTCGGCGACGGCGGGCTGGCATGGTATGGTGAGGACCAGCGCACGCTAACCCCGGGCTTCGACGATCGGGCCTGGTGGGATGGTGGCGAGAGCCGACCCATCTTCAGCATGGGCGGCGGCCTCCGGATGAACTTCTTCGGGTTCCTGGTGCTCGGAGTGCACTACGTCTACCCGTTCAATAGGCCGAAGGGCGGACACTTCCAGTTCACGTTCATCCCGGGGTTCTAGGGCACTCACCCGTCGGGCCAGCGCTCCTTCTGCCGCGCCTCCAGCACCCGCTCCACTCTCCGCACGGCGGCGTGTAGCGGCGACTCGTCGCGCTCGGACGCCTCGGCGAAGATCTCGTCCAGCGCCCGCTCGAACCGCCGAACGCGCTCGCGGATCTCCTCCTCCGTGTGCTCGCCACGCCCCAGCAGGGGGAGGGCCGTCGCCCCACCGGCGTTGATCACGTAATCCGGCGCGTAGAGAATCCCGCGCGCGTGCAGGCGCTCCGCGTCCTCCGGCTCGGCCAGCTGGTTGTTGGCGGAGCCTGCCACGATGCGGCACTGCAGCACCGGAACCGTGCCGGCGTTCAGCGTGGCCCCCACCGCACAGGGTGCGTACACGTCACACGCCGTCTCGTACACCCGCTCGGCAGCCACCACATCGGCGCCGACCTCAGCCGCCACCGCCGTGGCGCGCTCGCCATCGATGTCGCTCACCAGGATGCGGGCTCCCGACTCCTGCAGCAGCCGCGCAAGCGGGATCCCCACGTCACCGACGCCCTCGATCAACACGGAGCGGTCCGCGAGCTGATTCTCACCAAACACCTGTCGCACCGCAGAGCGCATCCCCGCCCACACGCCGAGCGCCGTGTACGGCCCGGGATCGGCCGTCTCTCCCTGCCGGGTCCCACCGTGCACGTAGCGGGTCTCACGCGCGATCACCGCCATGTCCTCGGGCGTCGTTCCGAGATCGGGGCCGCAGGCGTACGCCCCCTTGAGCGAGTCGATGAGCCGGCCAAAGCGGCGAAACAGGGCTTCCCGCTCCCGCCCCTCCAGGCGCCGCGGGACCGCCAGGACGCTCTTTCCCCCACCGAGGTCGAACCCGATCGTGGCCCACTTGTACGTCATGCCCTCGGCGAGGCGCATGGCATCCTGCAGTGCCTCCTCGGGACTGCCGTACACCTTCATGCGACAGCCACCCATAGCAGCGCCGAGCGTCGTGTCGTGAATGGCGATGAACATCCACGTCTGGGCCACGTGGTCGTACCGCGCGACGACCGACTCGCCCGACCAGGCTTCGATGAGCTTCTGCATGGAGCGCAAAGCTAGCTGCCGCCCCGGGCGCGCGGTAGACTTCGCGCATGAGGCGGCTCCTCGCACTGTTTGGCGTCGCGGTCGTGCAGCTCGCGAATCCCGGCAACATCGCCGTGGGGCAGCAGCAGCGTCCCGATTCGCAGCACGTGCTGGACGACACGCGGTCGGCTCAGCGTCGCTTTGAGCGGGTGCGGCGGCAGCATCTCCCGTCCACGCCCGGCGGCGTGGGCAGCTCGTGTGATGAGCGAGTCGGACGCTTCTGCTTCTGGCACGACGAGGATCCACCGTGGGAGCCCGCCCCGGAGGACCCCCGCATCACGCAGGCGCGCGAGCGGCTCCTGCACGAGTTGGATTCGGCGGCGGGGCACCTTCCGGCCGACGAATGGGTCGCCGGTCAGCGCGTGCGATACCTGGTCGAGGCCCAACGCTGGGATGGTGCACTGCAGGTCGCGCGCGGCTGCCGCGCCGCGCCGTGGAGGTGCGGCTTGCTCGAGGGATTCGTGCACCACACAAGCGGGGACTTCGCCGCTGCCGACTCGGTGTTCGACGCGGCGCTGGCCGACAGCCCCGAGGAATTGCGCTGCGACTGGACCGATCTCTCAAAGCTGCTGGACGGCGATCTCGAACCCTCGTACCGCGACGCGTCCTGCGCCGATCGCCTTGCCGCCAACCGCCGCATCTGGTGGCTCGCCGATCCGCTGTACCTCGTGCCCGGAAACGAGCGACGCACCGAGCACCTCGCCCGGATCGTGGTAGTCCGTTTCATGCAGGATGCCGACAACGCGTACGGTATCCCCTGGGGGCGTGACAACCGAGAGCTCACCATGCGGTACGGGTGGACCGTAGGGTGGGAGCGCGTGCGCTTCGGGAGAAGCTCGCTGAATATGCGTCCCGAGGTGACAGGGCATCACGCACCGGGGAGCAAGCACTTCATTCCGCCACGGGAGTACGTCAACGACGCCACCGGCATCGTGCCCGCGGAGTGGGAGCTCGAGCCCAACCGCCCTCGCACCCGATACGCGCCGCGCTACGCCCGCGAGTTCGGACAGCTGGAGCCACAGGTGGCCGTGTTTCGCCGTGGGGACTCGGTGCTGGTCGTAGCGGCGTTCGACGTACAGGAGATGCGGGAGGTGCGGGCATCGGCCGACTCGTCAGCCGTGGCAGACAGCAGCATCGACGTCGCGCTCGTGTTGGCGCGCGATGAGCACGCCGCACCTGTCGTCGTTCAGGCGCGGGAGCGCGGCGAGGCGGCACGTCTGTTGGGTCGTACTCCGCACGCCGGCGCTCTGCTGAGTGTGGAGGCGCTCTACCGCGCCGACAGTGTGGCCGCCCGGGAGCGGTACTGGCTCGCCAGGCAACCGGACCACGGCGGTCTCCGTCTATCCGACCTCCTTCTCATCGACGCCGACTCGCTCCCCAACACGCTGGAGGAGGCTGCGCTGCTGGCCCGCCCCAGTGCCACCTTCGCACCCGGCGAGATCATCGACGTCTACTGGGAGGTGTACGGGATCCCGGCCGGCGCGTCGGGCGTCGTCTCGCTGACGGTGGTCAAGCAGGGGAAGAGCTTCTTCCGCAAGGCGGTGGAGTTCCTCGGTCTCGCCGGAGGGGACAACCCCACCATCCGCCTCCAGTGGACCGACGCACCGGGGGTCACGCTGGGTGGGGTCGGGCGCTCGGTCTCGCTCCAGCTTCCCGAGGAGCAGGACGGACGCTACACCCTCCGGCTCGAGGCGGTTCTGGCCTCGGGAGAGCAGACGGTGACCACGAAACAGATCCTGGTGGAGGAACCATGATCCTTCGCGTCCTGGTGGTGCTCGGCGCCGCGGCGCTCACGTGGGCGTGCGACGAGCGCGATGCACGCGAGCTTCCTGTGCTCCCAGCGGGCGCCGAGACGGTAACTCTGTTGGGCGATACCGTATCGCCCCCGGCGCTAACGCTCGAGGTGCGGCAGGAACGCGAGGCTCGCCTCGCACAGGCGCGGCGTGCCTACGAGGCCACACCCGAGGACGTGGACTCGATCATCTGGCTGGGGCGGCGCCTGGCCTATCTGGGACGGTACCGCGAAGCGATCGAGGTCTACACGGAAGGCATGCGGCTGCATCCCACCGATGCGCGCCTCTACCGGCACCGCGGCCATCGCTACATCACGCTGCGCGAGCTCGCTGCCGCCATCGAGGATCTGGCGCACGCGGCCAAGCTAGTGGCTGGACAGGCTGACGAGGTGGAGCCCGACGGCCTTCCCAACGTGCGCGGTATTCCGACCAGCACCCTGCAGTCGAACATCTGGTATCACCTGGGGCTCGCCCACTATCTCAGGGGTGATTTCGAGCGCGCGGCGACGTCCTACCGCATGTGCCTCGACGTGTCGGCCACCGAGGACATGGTCGTTGCCACCAGCCACTGGCTCTACATGACGCTGCGGCGGCTGGATCGGCTCGAGGAGGCGGAAACAGTGCTGGCGCCGATCCACGCTGGAATGGACATCATCGAGAACACGGGCTACCACCGCCTGCTGCTGATGTACCAGGGGGAGCTCACACCCGAGGATCTCCTGGAGGATGCTGCCTCGGACGACGATGCCCTCGCCAACGCCACTGTGGGATACGGCGTCGGCAACTGGCACCTGTATAACGGACGGGACGTCGAGGCGGAGACCGTCTTCCGTCGCATCCTCGAGGGAGAGCAGTGGGCCGCGTTCGGGTTCATCGCCGCCGAGGCGGAGTCGGCACGCGTGAGCCGGTAGGAGGGTGAAGACACGAGGCGGACGCCGCGGGACCGCTGGGCCCCGTTTCGTCCGCCTCTGATTCCTCTACCGCGTGGCGTCGCTGCGGCGCCCGGATCACATCGCGCTACTCGCCCCGCCTGACCGTCACCCCGCCGTTGGTCGTGAAGGCGCGGATCAGCGTGCCGCCGCTGCCCAGGTCCACAGACATCCGCCGGTCGATGCGACCCTGCACGGTCACGGGGAAGTCGAACCGCATCCCGCCGTTGGTGGTGCCGGTCTCGAGCCGCGCGTTGTAGCCGTCGGGGATGGTGAGCTTCACCGCACCATTGGTGGTGCGCACGTCGAGGCCGGCGCCCTGCCACTCGGAGCCGGTGAGATCGATGTGGAGCCCGCCGTTGGTGGTTCGGCCCTGCACATCACCTGCCACCGCGGTCAGATACACACCACCGTTGGTCGTGTTGAAGTCGATGTCGCCGGCCACGTCCTCGATCCTGATCCCGCCGTTGGTGGACTCAAGCGAGAGATCGGAGCTACGGGGGGCGTAGATGTGGAAGCTCACCGACCACGATTCGTGCCGCCCCGTGCGCGGGCCCTCGGACGAGATCGTACGTCCGGTGAGCACCTCCACCTCCTGCACGAGGGCGCGGGCATCATCCATCTCGTCGGCTTGGCCGGAGACGCGCGCGAGCACCCGAATCTCGTCGCGGCCCCAGCCCTCGACCTTGATGCCGCCGTTGGGTGCGGCGTCGACGGTGATGCGGTCCATGGACCCGAGGGTGAACTCACGGACCTCGCAATACCGGTCGTGGTCGCGGTCGTAGTCACGGCCGCGACACCAGTCCTGGTCTTCGGCGAGCTGCTGGGCGGACACCGCGCCCGCCGAGAGAGCGAATGCCGCAAGAGCCAGGGCGACGTATGACGTTGCCTTCTGCAACATTGGAGCGCTCCGTTGGGGATCAAACCGTTAGACAGTGCGGCCGGCCAGAAGGTTGCACCGCACGAGAAAAGGGGGAGGCGTTGCGGCGCCTCCCCCTTCTTGTTCGTTGGGGAATCGGAGAAGGCGCAAGCGGAGCGGCCTGCGCGGCACGGTGCCCGCTACGTCTCCCCTACCAGCCGCGCGATGCGGGCTCGCACGTCACGCACGACCGGCTGGAGCTCCTGGTCCGCATCGTCCCAGAGCTCGACGAACTGGTTGTAGTAGTCGACTGCTCGCTCTCCGTCACCTCGCTCTTCGTACAGCTCCCCGAGGCGCTTGTAGGTCTGTGCAACCGTATCGTACTCGCCGTAGATGCGAGTCAGCCCGGGCGCCTCCGCGGCACGGTCATACATGGCAAGCGCCGAGTCGGGGTGGCCGGCCATCTCGTACGCGCGGCCCAACTCGAACAGCGCACAGTTGGTGCAGCCGGTCTCGTCGTACCACGCCCGGTACGCGGTGAGCGCGTCCTGAACCCGACCCTCTGACAGCGCCAGGTCGCCAGCGGCCGCATGCCTGAACGGGGCGCCGCGCCGAACCCCTTCGGGTACCTCCCGCTCGTACTCCGCGAGCAAACGTCTTGCCTCTTGAAGGTCCCCGGCCACGACGTACAGGCGTGTCATCGTGGCGTAGGGTCGGTCGGTGGGTTCCATCTCGTCGAGTGGATGGCGCTCGATGGCCTCATCCATGATACGCAGCGCCTGAGCCGGTTCGTCTCGGTAGGTGGCGTATACCCGCGCGATCTCCGCCGCCGCCTGCAGATAGGCTCCCCGATCACCAGCCTCTTCCTCGACACTCATGTTCGCCCGCAACTGCCGCTCGGCACGCCCGAGCTGACCGCGGGTCTCGGCATGCGCCGCCCGCGTGCCGCTGACGAAGCTCCGCCACGTAAGACTCGCACCCTGAGTCGCGTTGACCGAGTCGATGTATGAGTCTGCCAAAAGGTAATCATGCTCCGCACTGGCGAGCCACGACTTGAGGAACAGCGCATAGGGATTGCCGGGCACCGCTTCGGCGTACCGATTGATGCTCTGCCGAGCGGCGTCGATCCTCCCCCCGGCATACTGGGTCCAGGCCAGGTTGAAGGTGAACGCGGATCCGGTTGGGTCCAACTCCACGGCGTGGCGCAGCAGCTCCTCCGCATCCTCGTAACGCCTCTGTGCCTGCAAGATGATGGAGAGATTGTTGAGCGCCGTCGTCTGATCCGGGTCTACCTGGAGAACCGACCGGTACGCTGCCGCCTCTTTGGCCTGGTCGTATTCCACGTAGGCGTAGTAGTAGGCTGCCGCGAGGTTGCGCTCGATCGCGGGGAGCCGGTCGCGCAGCTCGAACGCCAGTGTGGCTGCGGCATTGATCTGCGACCGCGGCGCAAAGGAGTTCGTGAGCAGTACCGCCAGCTTGCGGTATGCCATGGCGAACGTCGAGTCCAGTATGATGGCCTCTTCCAGCAGCGAGATCGCCCCTTCGAGGTCGCCGGCGGCCGAGAGCCGGTCCACGGCGGCGATGATCTCTCCGTCGTCGTCCGCGGTCTCGCGCAGCGCAACGAGAACCCCGCCGTCGGCACTCGAAACCAGCTGTGCAGAGACGACGTACCCTCGCCCCAGCATCCCGACGTCACCTGCGACGATGGCCTTTACCCCCTCGCGCTCGGCGATCTCCCTCGCCAAGTCCGCGTCGACGGCGGTCGACGGATCTCGATTCATCCGCTCGAGCACCTCTGCGATGGCCGACGCATCCATCAGACGAATGACG
>JBDHBX010000009.1:0-136959 GCA_039592335.1 Gemmatimonadota bacterium
CAGGTCCGTCGACACTGGAGCAAGAGATGAGCATTGCAGCCGAGGTGACCGCGAAGCTGGCGGCAATACTTGCATGCAGTTTAGTGGTCATGTCGCCCCCTTGTTGACAGCTCAGGAGCCTCCAACGAGAACGAATCCGGCCCAGTAGAATGGGTGTGCTGTACTACGACTCGACAACGATGCACGCTTTGCCAACGTGACGGCCTCGCTCGGTGGGCTGCCGGACTCGAGGTGGTGATAGAACCGCTCCATCAGCCGTGCCGTCGCCCGATCCTCGACCGGCCAGATCGTGGCAAGCACGTTGGACGCGCCTGCATAAAGGAACGCGCGCACCAGACCGACCCAGTCGTCGCCGGCCGGGACGTCCGCCAACGCACCGGAGCCGAGGCCCGTCTGACATGCACTCAGCACCACCAAGTGCGCGTTAGTACCGAGCCCGAACACTTCATGTACCTCAAGCCTGCCGTCGTCGACGCCACCTGCGTTAAGCTCGACGAACGAGAACAGTGGATTGTGTTTGTTGAGGATCCCGTATGTCGCGAGGTGGATTACGTCGTACGCCGGTGCGGATCGCACCAACTCGCGCTCTGTCGCATCCGAGCCAACGAACACTGTCGTACGATTGCCAAAGATCCGCTCAATCGCCTCGACTTCGTCGCGCGATGCCGGTAACACTTGATCGCGCGGTGCCAGGGCGAGCACGCGCTGCACGCTATGCTGGTTCATCCGTTGTCTGAGCCCTACCCAAACCGACGCGGATGGGACATAAGCCACCTCGTACCGTTCAATGAGGAAGCCGTGAGGATTGTCCGATGCCACGAGGGCGTCGAACGGCAGGTAATGGAGTTCGGCATGCGGTGCGATCAACAAGCGACGCTTCCCCCGAAGCAGGCCAACCTCCTCGACCGGCCCGATCAGCTGCTGGTATAGTCGCCGCAACGGTGCTTTCCAGAGATCACGGGTGGGCGCGCCCTGCACAGGTCGCACCATGGTGCCCCGTACGAAGTCCACCAGTGCGGCGATTGTCTTGCGATTCGCGTTGAGGTCCACTGCCGCCACCGTGTCCGCCGTGACGACGAAGACCAGCGACCTGGAATCGGCAATCAGGAACTCGAGAAGGGCCTGATCGGAGGCGAGATGTGCCATCACGTCACGGGCGGCTACCGCTTCCCCCGTGACGAGCGAGGCGTATTGCGGCGAGCGCTCGCGGATTTCGTACAGGAGTTCTGTGTAGCGCTGTTGCGCCGTCACGAGACCTTCACGGACGACATCTGGGTTGCGGGTCGGGGCATCGGGACCGCGCAAGGGTGCGAGACTGCCGGAGCCTTGGAGTTCGGCAGTGAGTTCGGCAATCCTGCGGCGTAGGCTCTGCTCGCGGGCTGTCAGCTCGGTGGCTGCCGTTCTCGGGCCGGCAATCCGGCCGCGGGCGAGCAGGTCGAGCATCTGCCGTGCCCGCATCCGCTCGCTGACCTCGAAGGCCGCTGTGTCGCGTCCCCGGGCTCGCTCGAGCAGGACCAGCTCTCCATAGACGTCCCATTTGTCAGCGAGAAAAGCTGCCCGGCGCTCTTCCAGCACGAGCGCGCCGGAGACGCGCTCGATTTCCGCGATAGCCGCTCTGAACTCCGGCACCGCCTGCCCCAGCGCACCACGGCTCTTGAGGGCCCGGCCGAGTCCGGCGCGGAGATGCCAGGACACGGTCGGCGCTGCGCGGTCTGCCACCAGTCGAAGCGCCCGGTTGTACAGCGACTCGGCGGCGAGCGCCATGCCGCTCGTGACTTCGAATTCGGCGAGCGCGCCAAGTGCTGCGGCCTCGGCAACGGGGTCGTCGAGGCGATGAAGCGCGGCGACGGCGTCTTCGAGACTACGCCTCGCGGCGGTGCTGTCACCAAGTTCGTCGTAGGCAGATGCGAGGAGCACACGGGTCCACGCCGCGGACCGCCAATCTCCCAACGTTTGCTGAGCCCGCAGGGCCAGTTCGAGCGCACTTTGCGCGCCGCTGAAGTCTTCGCGCAACAGAAGCAACAGGCCCTGAGCTTGCCTCACCTCAGCCTGGCCGCGGCTGTCGTTCACGTCACGGTAGAGCTGCGATGCCAGGCTGTAAGCGCGCTGGGCCTCGTCCAACTGGTTGAACCGCACCGCGAGGTCGCCGCGAGCCAGTGCCAGGTCTGCGAGCAGTGCTTCGCTCCCAGCGACCTCGACGCCTGCCGCCTCCTCCGCCCGCCTCAGCTCACGCAGAGCCATCTGGAGGTCACCCATGGCGGCCTGTACCGTGGCAAGGGCCCGACGTGTCGAGATCGCCTCATTGGTTTCGCCGGTTTCCTCGTAGATCCGTAGCGCATCCCTCAGGTTGACGAGCGCACTCGGGTAGTCCCCCCGACGGATGTTGAGAATGCCGAGATTGTGGAGTGCGAGAGCGGCGTTCACTGGTTCGCTCAACTCGCGGTACGTAGCCAGCGCTTCCCGATACCGCGTTACCGCGGCATCGTAATCCCCTTGCGTGCTCGCGAGCCTCCCCAAGTTGAGCAGGTTGTCTGCCGCGCGGTTCAGATTCTCGTGGCGCCGGTTGAGTGCCAGGGCAGACTCAAAAGCGTCGCGCGCCCGCTCGATGTCTCCCAACTCCTGTGCGATCAAGCCAATGTTGTTGTGATCGGCTGCGACGCCCCGGTGATTTCCCACCTGCTCGTGCAGCGATAGAGCCCTGGTGTAGTGTTCGCTCGCGCGCCGAAGATCCCCGGCGAGTTTCGCAACGCTTCCCAAGTTCACAGCCGCGTTGCCTGCGACACTCAAGTCGCCTACTTGCTCGGCCAGGCGGGCGGCGCGCTCGAGATAGATGCGCGCGCTGTCCAACACGCCCCTGAAGTAGAAGCCGGCGCCCACGTTACCGAGGGCAGCTGCAATCCCGCCGGAGTCCCCCAGCGCAGTGAATAGCCGGAGGCTTTCCCGCCACCGCCGCATCGCCGCATCCACTCCATCTCTGTAGACGGCTGCGTTTCCCTCTCGACGGATACTGTCAGCCAGCACGAAGGTGCGACGCTGCCCTGGTGACCAGTCTCGGAAGCGCACCACCTGCTGCAGCAGAAACGAATCCCGCCACGCGCCCGCGAGAGCTACCGCCACCCGTTTGGCAGAGGCGAGATGCTCGGCCGTTTCAGTCTTGGATTCGGCGAGGATGAAGAGCTGCCGGACCGCCTCTCTTGCCTCGTCAGGCCATTCCGCGACCTGGGCCGCGAGTGCGCTATCCGTTCCCTCGGCCGCAAGGGTAAGGAGTTCGTCCACCACGGACGGCGACTGCGGAGCGATCGCTGCACTCATGAGCGTCCACAGCAGCGGGGTGATCATCGTGGTGTAGTGTCCGAGGAAACTCCGACTGCGAACTCCACCAGGTCAGAGGCGGTCCACCGGTCGAAGGCGATCCGCGCCTCAGCCTTCCAGAAGTAGGATGCCCCAGGTACAAGGATCACTGTATCGGGTGCGACCGCGACGGTATCGGTCGTGTGAGCCTCCCAAAGGATGGAACCCGTCTGATCGAACAGCATGAGCTCGTATCGGTCCGCCCGGGGTACGCTGGTCCAGACGAACTGGATCGGCGCTTCAACCAGACCCACAGGTGCAACGGCCACGGGGGGAGCACTCAGGGTCAACACCGTGGCGCGGTGGTTGGGGATGGTATTGGGATCCACATCCTGCGGCGACGGCCTAACGAGCAACAACGCCAGGGCCGCGGCGGCGGTTGTGGCACCTATGACTCCTGCGGCTCTCACCAAACGGCGTCGACGAGTCGCTTGGGACGTGGCCGCGCGCAGCTGTTCCAGCTCGGTGCGGATGGCCGGCTCTGCCATGAGTCGGGACAGTGCCGTCAACTCACTCCGGCAACGCGCGCATGAGGCGAGATGATCGAGTAGTGCTGCACGATGATCGGGATCTACGGTACCATCCACGAATTCAGCCACCGTCAGCTCATGAAGGCACTGGTCTGTCTTCGGCCCCGTGCCCGCAGCGCGGATGCGGAGTCCCATTGCCGCTAGCGAGATGGCAGCAATATCCTCCCGCCTCATTCCGGACGCTGCGAGATGCTCCTCGAGCTCTTGCACACTCATGCGGTTATCTCCCAGGCGTATCCAACGAGCTCGTCGGGCGGCGGTTCAGTAGGTCCCACACGTCCGCAGTCCGGAGGACTCGCCCCTGAATCCCGCACCCCTATTACGTGAGACGGACAGGAGAGCTTCGTTTCCTCAGGCCTGGCGACTAGAGGTCGTCGGGTCCAATGCCGCGGCGCGCAAGATCGGCCTTCAACGCGGCGAGCGCTCGCGACACCCGGTTGTAGACTGTCTTCGCACTCGGCCAACCAATGATTCGTGCCACCTCGGTCGCCGGCACGTCGTCGATCACGAACAACTGCACCGCGAGACGGTCTTCCGGCGTGAGGTCCGCCAACACCCGCTCCAGGTGTTTGCCGGTATCGGGTTCCGTCTGGTCAACTGCAGTCGCCGCGTAGACTTGGGGGGGTGGTAGGACCCCAACTAGCTCACGCATGAGGCGGCCTCTGCGGGCCTCGGAGAGGGCCCGGTAGGTCGCGTTCAAGGCCTCCAAGAACTGTCCGAACCGTAAGGCAAGACCGTCTCGGGTTCGCAGCAGCTCGTACGCCTCAAGGTGAGAACGCGATTCAAGGAAGACGTATCGGACGATCTTCTGTTGGAGAGGGGGCAGTTCGGCAACGAGGGGACTCAGACGCCTGCGGCCTTCCCGATGCCTGAACCAGTCGATGGTGTGATTGCGAACGACTGCCACGAGCCAGGTGCTGAAACGCGCACGGTGGGCATCTTGCTCCGTGTACCTGCGAAGCCGCGCCAAGTCGTTCCCGCGCAGCGCTTCGCACACGGATGCGAAGATGTCCATTACGTCGTCATAGTCCGTCGCGAAGTGCCGAATCGTACCGAAGATCAGACGCCGGTACCGCCCAACGAACAGATCCCACGCTGCATTGGGATGACCTTGGGAGAGCTTGACCATCCAGCTTTCCATCGCTCTCCTCCCACGAGTCCTTCATAACCCCTGGGATTGCGATGTCAAGCTGGGTACCTGAGAACGCTTTGTCCCCCGTACCTCGCCAGAACATCGTTGGTTCCTGTCCGGCATGGGGTTCAGGGGGTTGCGGGACACGATGCCTCCGTAGTGAGCAGAGGTGTCGGTCAGATGTGACGGATTGTGACGTCCGAGGCGAGGGAGTGTGACAGATCGTGCGGTCTACTGCGGAACGTGTGACAGGATGTCGCGATTTGGGGCTGGCCGGCTCCGCTCTCCAGGCGCGTGCCTTCAGCCGCTCGGCCACCTGTCCGAAACGCCTTAAACACTTGAAACAGAGCTAGTTAGGGGAAAGGTGTCAACCCGTGCGGTTTGGCAGTGGTGTCCACTGAAATGGGCCGAGTGGACAGTGATCAGCTGCAGAATCCTGAGTGGAATCACCCTGTTTCCAGGCGCAATCTGGTGTAGGCTAGTCGGACTAGCTGTATGCTGGTGGTCCCTCCGCCGCTCTGACGCCCCGTAGGGCGCCCGCCCGACGACGAGACCACCAGACCACCGACGGGATCACGCCTAACCCGGATGCGCGCCTGCGCGACTGCCGTGGGCAGTCGGCCGCGCCAAGCCGTTGCAAATACAGGGAGGGGTGGTGGAACCGGCGCCGGGGCAAGCGTCCCGGTCGCGTGCTTTGCCATTGCGAACACGTACGTAGGAGGCCCCCATGCGCCCCGTGACGTTCCTGATGGCCGCTCTATTTGTCCTCGGTGTCGCGCCACTGACAGCCCAGACCACTTTCACCGTCACCTCGACGAACGACGTCGACGACGGAACCTGCAGTGCCAGTCCCGGCCACTGCAGTCTGCGCGAGGCGATCAACGCCGCCAATGCGAACGTGGGTGCGGACATTATCGCGTTCAGTATTGTGGGCGCGGGGCCTCACACGATTCAGCCGACAGCCGCTTTGCCAGCCGTCACCGATGCGGTCATTATCGATGGCTACACTCAGTCCGGGGCGAGCGCCAACACGAACGGACCTGACCAAGGAACGAACGCTGTGCTTCAGATTGAGGTGGACGGTTCCAATTCAGGTGGGGCCGGCTTTCTGAGAATCACCTCAACTGGTGGCGGAAGCACGGTGAGGGGGCTCGTGATCAACCGATTCGGAGCTGGTATCACAGTCCAGTCCAGCGGCAATACGGTAGAGGGGAACTTCATCGGGACGGATGTAGGTGGAGCTAGTGCACAAGCCAATACCGGTGTTGCGGGGGTGCATATCGAGAATGCGGCGAGCAACACGATAGGCGGGTCCACGGCTGCTGCCCGAAACATCCTATCGGGCAATACAGGGGAGGGAATCTTCATCAGTGGCGCGTCTTCGAGTGGCAACCTTGTGCAGGGTAACCTGATAGGCACAACCGCGACTGGGATCGCGGCTCTAGGGAACGGAGGTCAGGGAGTCTTCATCGACAACGCGTCCAACAACACGGTCGGTGGGCCGACAGCAACTGAGCGCAACATCATATCCGGAAACGTCCAAACCGGGATTATGATCCTCAACGCAGGTGCGACGGGCAACCTGGTACAGGGCAACCTAATCGGCACGGACGCCAGCGGCACGGCTGCTCTGGCCAATGGTACAGATGGTGTTCGCATCGCTGGTGCACCCAGCAATACGATTGGCGGGCCGACAGCCGCCGCTCGCAACGTAATCTCGGGCAACGGTGCGCACGGCGTGAACATCGGCAGCAGCGGAAACCTGGTGCAAGGGAATTTCATCGGCACCGATGTCACGGGGACCGCCGACCTTGGCAATACCCAATATGGTGTTCGAATCGATGATGCGTCTGGCAACACGGTCGGAGGGATTGCCTCCGCTCCGGGCGCACCGCCGGGGAACGTCATCTCCGGCAACGACGGGTTCGGTGTCTTCGTGCTGAACGGCGCGTCAGGGACTCAGGTACAGGGCAACTTGATTGGGACGGATGTCAGCGGCACAACGGCGCTGGGAAACGGATCGCACGGCGTGGCCATACCCGCGGCGCCTGGCAACACCATCGGTGGCACGACCCCCGGGATGCGCAATGTCATCTCGGGCAATGCGGGCCTAGGCATCTCGATCTCGCAAAGCTCAACTGGGAACGTGATCCAGGGGAACTACATTGGGACGCAGGCGGACGGTATCAGCCCGCTCGGGAACGGGTTCCATGGTGTGCAGCTGACGACCAATGCGAGTAACAACACGATCGGCGGCACCGGGGTGACTCCAGGTCAATGTGACGGGCCCTGCAACACGATCGCCTTCAATGGTACCCCGGGAGTGGCATATGACGGCGTGCGTCTATCCTCTGGCACCGGCAACGTAGTGCAAGGGAACGCCATCTTCTCAAACGAAGCCCTCGGGATCGACGTCGATGTGGACGGAGTCACGGCCAACGATCCGGGGGATGCCGACACGGGCCCCAACAATGTGCAGAACTTCCCGGTGTTGAGTGCAGCCTTCAAGGGAAGCACCATCATCGAGGGAACGCTCAACAGCACGGCGAGCACCGTCTTCACGATCGAGTTGTTCTCCAGCGGCTCTTGCGATGCCTCTGGTCACGGCGAGGGTGAGGCGTTTCTTGGGTCGACAGTCGCGACCACTGACGGGAGTGGTGACGCGAGCTTCACGGCCAGCTTCCCGACGACCTTGCCGACCGGTACGTCTATCAGTGCCACCGCAACCGACCCGAGTGGCAACACCTCGGAGTTCTCCCAGTGCGCAACCGTCGCGGATTTCACTGTCACGCTCACAGCGGACAGCGCAGCTGGGCCCCGTGGAGGATCCACCGACTACGCTGTCACCGTGGACCCAGATGGTGGCACGTTCGCGGGTGACGTGGCGCTCTCGTGCTCAGGCCTGCCGGCGCAGACGGTATGCGCCTTCGTACCGAGCACCGTTTCACCGGGGGCAAGCGGCACCACCTCCACGCTCACGGTTACGACCACGGATCCGGGTACGCCGGTAGGGACCGCTTCGTTCTCGGTCACCGGGACCTCCGGATCGGTGCANNNNGCCAAGCTCACGGTGGGTGACTACCAGGTGAGCGTCTTGCCGGCGACGGTCGTTGCGGTACAGGGGAGCGATGCGAGCTACACGGCCACGGTGACGCCTCTCGGCGGGACGTTCGACGAGCCGGTGACTCTTTCGTGCGACAACGAACCGGCGGGAGCGGTGTGCTCGTTTTCAGTCAATCCTGTGACCCCGGGCGCGAGCCCCGCCGCCTCGACGCTCACCATCTCGACGACGGCGGGAACAACTCCAACGGGTTCCACCGATCTCGATGTCGTCGGCAGCTCCGGCGCGCTGGGAGACACCACGACGGTGACGCTGCAGGTAACCGACTTCGCCATGGCCGCGATTCCAAGCAGTGTGACGGTGACGCGCGGTGCCCCCGCCACGTACACGGTGACTGTCACGCCGCAGGACGGGCCGGTGGACGACCCGGTCACTCTCTCCTGTACGGGCCTGCCGGCGCAGGCATCGTGCGGCTTCTCGCCGAGCAGCGTGACACCGGGCGGAACGAGCGCCGACGCCACCGTGACGGTCTCGACGGCTACGGGTACACCCACGGGTGCCGACGAATTCACGATTGTGGGCACGGCGGGGTCGCTGCAGGGCGGTGCTACGGTAACGCTAGTGGTCACGGACTTCACGGTGGCCGTTTCGCCGAGCGGTAGGACGGTGACGGGCGGTCAGTCGACGACGTTCACGGTGACCGTGGATCCTGATGGTGGTTCCTTTGGGGAGAGCGTTTCGCTGGCGTGCTCCGGCTTGCCGACGGGCGGCTCGTGCGACTTCACGCCGAGCGCGGTGACCCCCGGAGCAACTGCTGCGACATCCACGATGACGGTGTCCACCGCGGCGGCCAGTCTGCCGCCAATCGTCCCGCGGTGGGATGGCTGGCCCCGCGCCGCTGCGGTCCTCGCGCTGCTTTGTGTGGCGCTGTTCGGCTTCGGCTTGGCTCTCGTACAACGGGTGCCGCGAGCCAGGAGACCCCGTTGGGCCCTCGTGGGTGGAGGGGCCTTGGCCTTTGCATTGTTCTTGGGTGCGTGCGGCGGTGGAGAACCGACGGGTCCCAGCTCGCAGACGCACACCATCACTGTGACGGGTACCGCAGGGTCGCTGGAGCACTCGGCGACGACGACGCTGACCGTTCAGTAGATACAAACGGGGACTTCGTGTTATTCGCCTTGAACTGACAGAAACGCTTCGTAGTCATCCCACTCACTGGGGGTGGCCACGGCCGGTACCGGCTCAGTCCGTGCGGTGTCATTGAGTTCTGGACTTGTGAGCAGTGATACGGGGACATGTGTCGCTCGCTAGCGTTGACGGTGTGTTGCGTAGTCGTCGTGGGCGGCGTTGGCCGCGCGCAGGAGGACGCCGGCGGATTCGTCACTCTCCGCGGCATGGTGACCGACACCTCCTTCCGCCGCGAAGTGAGCAACCTTCCTGATTCGGAGGTGAACCATGCGTCTACGTCGCATAATCCCTCTTCTCGCTCTGCCTGTCCTTGCAGTGCCGGCCCTGGCAGTGGCGCAGGAAACCCCTGTTGGGCCGGAATTGGACTCAATTGCCATGAGGATCGTCCAACAATCTCTGGCGGTCGAACCGGGCGAGGTCGTGTTGATCACAGGGGGCCCAACGGAGATAAAGCTGATGGCTGCGCTGCAGGTTGCTGTCGCCAAGGCGGGAGGCCAGCCGCTGCTGCAGCTCAACATCCCGGAGGCCAACAAGCGTGCTCTGTTGGAGACCCCGCTGCAGCACCTTAAGCGATTGCCCACGGCAGGGCTGCTGGTGACGCGCATCTCCGATGCCGTCATCAACGTCGGGTCGGTTCAGGACCCCGATCTGTTCGCCGACGTCCCAGAGGAGCGCCTGGCAGCGACTCGTCGTGCGGGCGCGCCGCTCAATGATGCCTTTCGGACTGCGCGGTTCCGCAGCGTGGGGCTCGGCCAGACCGGTGGGATCCCCAGCGAGGCTTACGCCGAGTCGCAGGGCGCAGATTATCAAGCGATGAGGAACACGTTCTGGGCGGCGCTCGCGGTCACTCCGGACGAACTAGCTGCCTCTGCGGACCGACTCGCGGCCCTCCTCACCGAGGGCGCAGAAGTGCATCTCACGTCGAGTGCCGGAACTGACCTGAGGTTCACCATCGATCGCTTCCCGGCGCGGATCAACGCCGGACGCACGACCGACGTCGTTAAGGCCTCTGGACCTGCCCAGGTCTGGCTGCCCGCAGGAGAGGCGTATGTGTGCGTGAAGGGCATGAGCGCCTCGGGGACGTTGGTCGTGCCTCATATGACGTTCCGCGGAGTGGCGGTAGAGAACCTGCAATTGAAGTTCGAAGGGGGGCGTGTCACCAACCTGTCGGCCGAAGCGAACGGTGAGATGGTTCGGGACTACCTAGACGCCTCGAGCCCCAATTCCAGGGCCCTGTCGGTGCTCGACGTCGGGGTAAACCCTCATAGTAGGCCGCTGGCTGGCTCTCACTATCGTTCGTGGGAGATGGGCGGCATGGTCACGCTTGGCATCGGCAACAACTCCTGGGCCGACGGTGACAATGACGCGGACGCGGGCCTGAGCTTTCATATCGCCGGAGCCACACTGACGATCGGCGACAAGACCGTTGTTCGAGATGGACAGCTTCAGTCCGAGTCTGGGGTTCGGGAGTAGCCACCTGGGGAGGTAGACATGCTTCGCGGCGCGGGCTGAGACGATGAAACGCAATACGAGCCCCGAGCGTCCCAGCGGCGTTCGGGGCTCTGCGCCCGGCCCCGCGCCGGGCGCTGGTGTTTCCGGGCCGCTCACCCTGAGTGGAGCTGGACACGCCCGACCGGGCGTGTCTGCCATCCGCGCCGGGCGCTGGTCTTTCCGGCCCCCTGCTGCCCGAGCCGAGTAACCCGACAAATACTGTTCAATATTGCCCTTGCGGCCATCGTCCCTGCGGATACGTTACGCGCCTTCCTCCCCAAGGAGTGGCTCATGCGTCGTACGGTACTCACAGTCCTCGCCCTCGCCATCTGCCTGCCGCTCAGTGCACAAGGGCAGGACCGCGAGGCCAAGATCAAGAACGCGCTGAGCGCGGCTCCGGCTGCTCTCGCCGAACACGCGGCCGTCATGGACTGGGACAACGCCGAGCTGCGTCCGGGCACCAGCGGTTGGACCTGCCTACCGGACTCTCCTCAGATGCAAGAAAACACTCCCATGTGCCTGGACGCCCAGTGGCTGAAGTGGGTGGATGCGTGGGCAAACAAGCGGGAGGCCCCAGAGGTCTCCGAGATCGGCATCGCCTACATGCTTCAGGGTGGGTACGATGCGAGCAACACGGACCCCTTCGCGACATTTCCGGCGGCCGGTGTCGAGTGTGCCGAGTGTTTAGAGAGTGGCCCGCACCTCATGATCATCGTGCCAGACGTCGAGATGCTCAAGGGCCTGCCGACCGATCCCCACAGCGGCGGTCCATGGGTGATGTTCCAGGGCACCCCCTACGCCCACATCATGATTCCCGTCGCGAGGTAGTGCTGTCCCGCGCACTGCGCACACTTGGGCCCCGAGCGTCCCAGCGGCGTTCGGGGCTTCCTGCTTACGGCCCCGCGCCGGGCGCTGTTGTTTCCGCTCAGCCGCTGCATCGGGGCGCCGTGGGTGCACATCGATGCTGGACCTGAGACACGGCTACCCAGTCGCACTGGACAGCATTCTAGCTCGCCGGTCGTGCGGGTTCCTCACGGACCACGTAGACCGTCTGCGACGGGTAGGCGAACTCGATGCCCTCCGCTTCCAACTGCTCGTGGATGTAGAAGTTGATCGCCTGTTGCGTGTCCAGCACGTAGTAGACGGCTTCGAAGTTCAGTGCATACGCGCCAAAATCCTTGAAATGCGCACGATCGAATCTCGTCTTCTCCTGTGCCTCGATGGCTGAACGGATGATGTCCGGGATCTTCGCCAGCTTGTCCCGCGGCGTCTGATACACGACTCCTAGGCTAACGACCACCCGGCGCTCGAACATGCGCCCGTAGTTGCGGATCCTGCTGTTCAAGAGATCGGCGTTGGAGAAGACCAGTTCCTCGCCCGTCAAACTGCGGAGACGGGTGGTCTTGAGTCCGATGTGCTCTACGGTGCCCAGGAACTCGTTCACGATCAGGAAGTCCTTCAACAAAAAGGGCTTGTCGAGCACGATCGTGAGGGAGGCAAAGAGATCTCCCAAGATGTTTTGCGCGGCCAGCGCCACCGCGATGCCACCGATACCCAGACCGGTGACGAGTGCCGTGACGTCGATGCTGAGGTTGTCCAACGCCAACAGGAGGACGATACTCCACAACGCCAGGCGAGCGATGAAGCTGACAGCGTTCATCGTCATGAGGGCCGCGGCGTCTCCACTCAGTCGTTGTTCGGCGTACTCCCGCAGCCCGAGTTTGAGCGCGGTACTGGCCCAGATGCCTCCCTGAACGAAGAGGGCCAGTACCGCAACGCCGGCGACAACACCCCGCGCCTGCTGCGACAGCCCCACCGTGAGACTTGCCACGAAGAGGGCGAAGACGATCAGGAAGACCCCCTTCGTACTGCCCAGCGTTGCGGCTGCGACGTTGTCCCATCGCGTCGTGGTTCGCTCGGCAATGGCGGCCAACCGCTTGTGGACGATGCGGATCGCCAACCGGAGACCAATGAAGATGGCTAGCGCGGCACCCGCGCCAATGAGCCAGGCTTGCACCGTGTTTCCAAAGACCACCGTCTCGAGAATGCCCATCGCTTCACCCAACCGTTGACAGTTGCTCGACCTGAACAGAGGGTGGGGATAGGAATTTGCTCTCCCCCTCCCGAGTATGACGCAAGTAATTGACCCCGCAATCCGCCGCTGGGCAATAGCCACGCTGGCATTGGTTGGCGAGACTCAGGGAGCCGCTGGCGCTGGGAAGAAGTCCCGCTCGACCAGCTCCGCGTGAGCGTGGTGCCGCAGCAAGAGGGGTTGGCACTGGATTCGCGGTTGCGTTCTAGCCCCGCGCCGGGCACTGTCGTTGAGGGCCGCTGAACTGAACAAACCCGCTTCAATTTCACCCTTGCGAGGCGTGTCCCTGGCGGCACATTAGCCGCATCCGTCGAACCACCGATAGGAGGCAGTCATGAGTGTGCGAAGCATATCGCTCGCGCTGCTGGCGCTTGCACTTGCGAGCACGGCTTGTCAGCCGCCCGCGCAGGAAGCGGCCGGCCTCTCCGACGAGGACGTGGCAGCGATCCGAGGTAGCTCGGACACGTACGCCCAGCTCACACTCGCCGGTGACTTTGCTGGCCTGGCTGCAAGGTTCACTGAGGACGCTGTGCGCATGCCGCCGAACGCGCCGGCGCACGAGGGCCGGGCAGCGATTCAAGCGTTCGTCGAGGCGTACCCAACCATCACAGAGTTTGAGGCTACGACGACCGAGGTCGGTGGCGCAGGCGACGTGGCCTTCGCCAGAGGTACGTACTCGCTGATGGCTACGCCGGAGGGAGCACCCGAGCCGGTCAGCGACCGTGGAAAGTGGGTGTCCATCTTCAGAAGGCAGGCGGACGGCACGTGGCTCATAACGGCAAACATCTGGAACTCCGACCTGCCGCTGCCCAAGTAGGGCTCGGCACCACGCGGGCGAAGGGGGCGTTGGCGTCGCCGGTGTCAGCGCCCCTCGTCGAGTGAGCGGTCCCGAGAAACTCGGGCGTCAAGGAGGTATGAGAAATGGCGGTCTCTAACGAGAACGAACTCACGAGCTGCACCGATTGCGGCGTCAAGATCACTGGTGTGCCTGTCGTTCCCTGGACGGGTGAAGGTCCAACCCAAGCACAGATCGAAAAGCTCAAGCCCACGGTCTACCTCTGCGCCGAGTGCGCGGAGGAACGAGGGCTCTCGTTCAACGGGATGGCCATTGGGACAGAAGCTCCGCCACCGACTCCCTGAGGCCATCTGGGTCGGGTTGTAGTGGACCCCGACAGGCGCCCCTGCGGGTATGACCGCCTGTGCCATATCCCATTGCCCAGCGTTCGTCACAAGGAGGTGCAACGATGGGGACCTACATCACGCTAATTCGCTACACGCAACAGGGGGTAGAGAACATCAAGGAGAGTCCCGCTCGGCTAGACGCGGCCAAGAAGGCGTTTCGCAGCATGGGCGCGGAGCTGAAAGGGTTCTACTTAACGATGGGCCAGTACGACGCCGTCGTAGTATCCGAGGGGCCCGACGACGAAACGGTGACCAAGGTGGCTCTGAGCATCGGCTCGAAAGGCGCTGTCCGCACCGAGACGCTTCGCGCCTTCACTGAGGAGGAGTATCGGAAGATCGTCGCCGAGCTGCCCTGAGCAGCCGGTTCGCGCACTGAAGGCGTAGCTGCGGGTAGGAGGAGCGACAGGAGAGCCCGAGCGTCCGAGCGGCGTTCGGGGCTTCTCGCTGCCCGGCCCCACGCTTGCCAGGATTCTGACGCGATCATATGAGCGGGCCATCGGATAGGCCGCGCTGCTGAGTTCCCCCCATGGGGCCCCCTCCAGCGCTGTTCTGTTGCTAGAGGAGGGGCAGGGGTCTCTACGACCACAACCTGTTCATGATCGGCGACGATGCCTACGACGCCGTCCGCCCCTCACGCCGACCGCGGCCCCGACCCCGCGGCCAGCGCAACCTCCCCGGTAGGGAGGTGCGCGTCCCACCACCGCTCGGCCTGCTCCTCCGTCCAGGCCCGCGACAGGTTGCAGGCCGCCAACCGGGTGGAGAACTCCTCGGCGCTTTGCGGTCGTGTCTCGGGGTGCTTGGCAAGGCACCGGAGGATGAGGCGCTCCAATGATGCGGGCAGCTCGAGCTCGGTGCGCCGCGAGGGCGGCGACGGATCCTGCTCTCTGTGGCTGCGTATCAGGTCCTGCACTATGTCGGCGTTGAACACAGTGCAGCCGGTCACGAGCCAGTAGGCCACGCACCCGAGCGCGTAGATGTCGGTGCGCTCGTCGCCGGGTTCACCCCTCGCCGTCTCCGGTGCCATGAAGGCCGGGGTCCCGAGGATGCAGCCCCGTGCTCGAACCGCTCGGTGCTCTGCGGTGGCCCCACGCTCGGGCTTGACGAGTCCGAGGTCCGTCAGCTTCACGAAGTCATGGTGCTGGTCTCGGCGGATGAGGTGCACGTTCTCGGGCTTGACGTCGCGGTGCACCAGGCCGTGCGCGTGCATCTCGCCAAGTGCGGCGCTCACCTGGAACAGGATGTGGACGGCGCGCTCCGCGGGAACGGGCCCGAACCGGGCGACGAGCTGCGCGAGGTTCAGACCCTCGAGCAGCTCCATCACGATGTAGAACGTGCCGCGGTCGGTCACACCGAAGTCGTACAGCTTCACTGCGTGGGGCGAATGCAGGGTCGCGCCGCTCCTGGCCTCCCGGCGGAAGCGGCGCAAGGTGAGGAACACCTCGTCATCGTCGGCGTCGATCAACACGTCGGGCCGGATGAGCTTGACCGCCGCCGAACGACCCAGCAGGCGGTGGGTCGCGTGGTAGACCTCCCCCATCCCCCCGCAGCCGATGAGTGGTCCCAGGCGGTAGGCACCCACGTCGGCCCCCTCCATCAGCCGGTGCCGCCGCAGGGCGGCGGACCGCAGCTGCCCGGCGCTCACCCCGAGGCTCGGGCGAGAGATTCTCGGAGGGCGCGACCCCCGTCGTTTGGCTCGCATCTGCCACCAGGCCCCTGGCATCGTGCGCTCCCCATTTCGACGGGTGCACGATGCCGGGAGCACGTCAAGAGGACGTCAAGAGGGAAAGGCCACAACAACGAGCTTCGGCAAGCATGGTGCGGCGACGCTCAGCGACGGGTCGCGTGGACGAGCAGGTGGTCGTGCTGGGCGGTGATGCCCATAGGGTCTCGGTAGTGCGCCCGCACACGGCGCTCGAATGCGCCGAGCGCTGCCGCGAACTCCCGCGGCGTGTAGAGCTCAAACGTCGAATAGAACCGCAGGCGGGCCTGGTCGAGCAGCCGCGCCAGGCTCGTCCGGACCACCCACCGCAGTGGGAGGAGCTGGATGCGCCGGAAGCACCCTGTGGCCGCCACGGCCGCCCGGAGCGTCCCTTCGGAATAGAGCCGCGTCTCTCGTGCGGCGAACTCCGGGAAGAACCGTCCCCACACTGTGCGGCGATTCTGCTCCGGGGTGCGCGTGTAGAGGAGCAGCGTGCCCGACGGGCGCACGACGCGTGCTGCCTCGCGCAGGAACGCGGGAAGGTCGAAGTGGTGCAGGGCGTTGAACGACAGGAGCGCGTCGAACGCGGCAGCCGCGAACGGGAGGTCCTCTGCCCGGCCGATCACGCGCTGGACAGACGCGATATCGAACGGCAAATGCGCGGCCAAGGCGCCGAGCATCTCGCGTGTGGCGTCGACGGCAACGACGCGTGGACGCCGAGCGCCTTCCCGGGGCAGCTCATGGAGCACCGCTTGGGTGTAGCGGCCGGTACCTGTTCCGACGTCTAGCAGGCTGAGGCTGGATTGAGATGCGACGATTCCCCGGAGGAGGCCGGCCACACGACGAACCGCTCGCATGTCCAGGTCACGTAAGTGGCGGTACTGCGGCGCGAGCGCCGCGAAATGCTGCCTCATCGATGGATGCCTGACGGGCACCGTACGCCTCCCCAACCATCGACCGTCACGGCCCGGCATGGTGGCTCATGCCGGCGCCGCGGGCTCGCTACTGTATTCTAAGGCCGCGGCAACAGCGCACGTCAAGTCCGTCATGTTCAGTTGCCGTGGGAAGAGCTGCGCCTGGAGCGGGCAGGTTTTCCGGCACGAGGCGTCGGCGGTCAGCAGCGAAATGCGGCCGAATCCGTAGAAGCGATGGGGCCCAGGCAGACGCCCGGGTCCGGTTGGTTCTTGCTCGACTGGAAGGCGCCGGTGTCCGGCGGCAGCATTGCGGCCTACCGGGTCAAGTATCGGAGGCCGGCCAGCTCCCGAGACTTGCTACAGGCCCCGATGCCAATTCGCGATTCCTTCCCCGATGTCGTGCGGGTGGTCCTCCTGCAGATAGTGGATTCCTTCCCCCACATCCATCGTCGTCATGTTCGACAGGACCGACGTGAACCTCTCCACGGCGGGAGGCGGTAAGATCGCACCAGGCGTCGCGTGAAACAGAAGCTTCGGTACGTCCGACTGCTGGAGCCACGCGAAGTTTGCGTCGACGGCTGCAGCGGTGTCCGGCGGCTCGCCCGCGATCGGAAGTTCGTTCGGCCAACGCCACACGGGCTTCCGGTGGGCGGGATCGAGGAACGGTTCCCGGTAAACTCGCATCTCCTCTTCGGTGAGGTCCCGCACGATCGCGCCGGGTAGGATGCTCTCCACAAACATGTTCTGGTTCACGAGCATGTCCCAACCGATGTCGGGTGTGCGGAAGCCCCGGAAGACCTCCGCGAGATCGGCGGGAAACTCGTCCCAGGTCGGAATCGACGCGAGCACCGGCTCCATCATCGCGACAGCCTTGATATTGGATGGATGCTCTCTGGCGTAGTAGAGACCTAGTCCCGCACCCCAGTCGTGAATCACCAAAGTGATGTTCTTGAGACCTAGAGCTTCGATGCACGCGGACAGATACCTGGCGTGGTCGAAGAACCGGTATTCGATGTCTGGCTTGTCAGACTTGCCGAATCCGATCAGATCGGGCGCGATACAGCGCCCGACGTCAGTCAGATGAGGGATGACGTTCCGCCACAGGTACGCCGATGTGGGTTGACCGTGGAGGAAGAGAATCGGATCGCCGGAGCCCTCGTCGACATAGTGCATCCTCGACCCGAGCACGCCTACGTATCTGGACTCGAACGGAAACGCGGCGGAGATCTCTGCGGTGGTCATCACGAACGCTCCTTCTGAGGTCGGACATATCACGGGAATCCAGATAACTCCAGTCCCGTTAGGATAGGCGGTAGAGGCGGGATGCGCCAGAGTCGCCGAGTGCATGCCGCTGCAACCTTTGGCCCCTTCAGGCCGTCAGTAAGGGAAAGTCACTCGACCCGAGCACCGGAGGCACCGCATGCGTTCCACGATGCGTCACACGACGGTTGTTCTCTTGCTTTCCGCGTTCTTACCCCCACTCATGCACGACGCCCTCGCGCAGGATCAAGGTGCAGCCTACGGGCCGCTCGAGCGGCCCCTCCCAAACCCGGTGGCGGTCTCGGCCGGGTACCGCCGGGCTCTCCTGCGCGGAACCCGGACAGAGCAGGGGGTGCCGGGCCCCAACTACTGGCAGCAGTCGGCGCACTATACCATTACCGCGCGTCTCGACGTTGCCGAGAAGCAGCTCGAGGGCACGACGCGCATCCTGTACCGCAACGCCTCGCCCGACACGTTGCCGCGGCTGACCGTGCAGCTGATCCAGAACTTCCATCGCGACGACGTGCCGCGAATCCGCACGGCCGAGATCACCGGTGGCTACAGTATCTCGCGTGTCGCGGCCGGGGGGCAGTCGCTCGAGGAGGTGCGGAGTGCGAGCAGCACGGGCTACCGGATCCGTGGCACGAATCTGTACATCGTCCCACCGGAGCCAGTGGCGCCGGGCGACTCGATGGTGCTGGACCTCGCGTGGAGCTTCACGATCCCCGAGAACGGCGCCAGCGGGCGGATGGGCTGGAACAGCGACGACTTCTTCTTCCTGGCGTATTGGTACCCGCAGATGGCGGTGTACGATGACGTGGTCGGCTGGCACACGGATCCGTTCCTGGGGCAGGCCGAGTTCTACTCGGGGTTTGCCGAATACGACGTGACGCTCGACGTGCCTGAGGGCTGGCTGGTGCAGGGCACGGGGCGACTGCTCAACGAGACTGAGGTGCTGCCGGATCCCATCATGCGGCGTCTGCGCCAGGCCGAGACAAGCGACACGGTCGTGCACGTGATCACGGAACAGGATTTCGGGCCGGGGTCCGCCACGCGCCAGAGTGCGGACGGCCGGTTGCGCTGGCACTTCGTGGCGGATTCGGTGCGCGATGCGGCCTACTCGATCACTCGTGCGTCGCTGTGGGATGTGGTGCGCACCAACGTCGGCGATCGGGACGGCGACGGGCAGCCGGAGTACGCTCGGGCCGAGGCGATCTATCGGCCCGCACATGAACGCTGGCGCCAGGTAGCCCGCTACGCGCAGCACAGCATCGACTTCCTGTCGCGGCACACGGGCTTGCCGTACCCCTACCCGCATGCCACGGCGGTCGAGGGCGCCGGGATCATCGGCGGCGGGATGGAGTACCCGATGATGACGATGATCGGGGGCTACGACTCGCGCAGCGACACCTCGATGTACGCGGTGACGGCCCACGAGCTGGCGCACAACTGGTTCCCCATGATTATCTCGATTGACGAGCGGCGTCGTGCGTGGATGGACGAGGGTACCACCAACTTCAACGATGACGCCGCCTCGGCCGACTTCTTCCCGGGCTACGATTCGGAGCCGTTCGAGTTCTCGGACTACACGCGCCAGGCCAACACGGGCCACGAGGGCGCGCTGATGCGGTACTCGGACCGCCTGGACAGCCCGAGCCACTACGGCGTCCATGGCTACAACAAGCCTGCCTCGCTCCTCATCAGCCTGCGCCATCTGCTCGGCGCGGAGAGGTTCTTCCGCGCCTATCGGGGATACGTGCGGACCTGGGCGTTCCGCCATCCCAAGCCGTGGGACTTCTTCAACTACTTCAACGCCTCGACCGGCCAGGACCTCTCGTGGTTCTGGCAGAGTTGGTATTACGAGACCTGGACGCTGGATCAGTCGATCGCATCCGTCACGCCGCGCCGCGGCGGCACCGAGATCGTGGTGTACGATCGCGGCGACGCGCCCATGCCGGCGCGGCTCACGATCACGTTGGCGAGCGGCGACACGTTGCAGCGCGCGATCCCGGTGGCAACCTGGCTGAGTGGCACGCGCACGGCCACCGTCACGGTGCCGGGCGGCCAGGCCGTGGCACAGGTGGAGATCGACGCCCAACGCGAGTTCCCCGACGTCATGCGCAAGAACAACTTCTGGGCAGCGGAGGCTGAGGCCTTCGCAGGTTCGCTGCCGCCGGCCGGGCGCAACGACCTCGTTCGGAAGCGAACCGAGTTGCTGGGTCAAGGCTATCAACCCGAAGGCGAGCTGCTGAGCAGCTCCATTGCCCGCCGGAAGAGTGAGTATCGCACCCTCACGTTGGAGGGTGGCGCACGGTATGCGGTCCTGGGGGTGTGCGACGACGAGTGCTATGACATCGATCTAGTGCTGACGGACGCTGTGGACTCAACGCTGGCCCAAGACGTGCGGCCGGACGACACACCGGTAATCGCGTTCACCGTTCCGGTAACCGGCCAATACCGGCTCGAGACCGTCATGTTCAGTTGCCGATTGGACAGCTGCGCCTGGGGTGGGCAGATCTTTCGGGACGGGGCCCTGCCGGTCACGAGCGAGACCCGGCCGAGGCCGTAAGGAAGGTCGGGCCCGGGCAGAGACGCCCGGGCCCAGGCCTCCTGCGGCAAGGTGTGTCGCCTTTGGCCGCTGCCGAGGCCCACCGTCTGGATTTCAGCGCTGGCCCTCCGCATCTTTCTCCCGTCACGGCACACTCGGAATGGACATGCCAGAGCAAGCCGATCAGAAGAAAGGCCGCCTCCTGACGCCGTTCGTGTTTGGCGTCGTTGCGGGGCTGTTCATCGCGATCGTCGGGCCGCGGGTGGTGCGGCCCTACCTGCCCGCGGGCGCGGAGCCGGAGCGCCGCGAGCTGGAGGGCGTGGTACGCGCCAAGCGCTCCGAGCCGGAGCGCGTGCTGCTCACCATCCCGACGGCCGATGGCACGCTGCTTGCGACCTTCACGGAGAACGTGGCGGAGATCGATCTGCTGGTGGTGCAGGGGGACAGCATCGCCCTCGGGCTGGCGGCCTACGAGCCGTTCGTGACAAATCCCCCGATCGCGCGGGTGGGCACCAAGGGCTCGGGGCCGGCGGCCGATACGGTCGGCATGGCGCCGCGGCAGCCCACGCCCGAAGTGCAGGCAGAGGAGCCGATTCCGCCGGACACCCTGTAGCGCTCAGTCCAGTTCCTCGAACACCCTCCGCAGTCGACTCCGCGCCAACACCTTTGGCTTGAGCGAGCCGTCGTCCTCTGGCCAGCGCACCAGGCGGATCTCCCCATCCGCGATCTCCAGGCCCGTAATGTCGCCGTCCCCGAACGAACAGCAGCCGCTGTTGAAGTAGCACGGCGTCGAGCGCTCCGGTCCGCCGGCTGCCTCGTCGCACTGGCGGTCCTTGGTGCGCACGTGCTCGATCTTCGCTCGTAATGCCGCCACGCGTGCGTCGTGGTCGCCGTCTGCCTGGTTGAGCGGGAGTTCGAGGAACTGTGCGAGTTCCTCCTCGAGCTGTTGCAGATGCGTCTTGGAGTTAAACACCGGCCGGTGGGTGTGTCCGGCGACCGTCACGATCCCACTCTGCTGCGCGGCCCAGTCGTACATTGCCTTGTCATGCTTGTTCCGCAGGCACGCGTCCGTGGCGGGAGTCGTTGACGGCTTTCGCGTCAGGCGCTGAACGGTGCGCCACACGAATCGCACGACCAGCTTGGTGACCCCGGCCAGTCGGTCGCTGAGAAACGAGCCCTGGTGGCCATGCACCAAGAAGAGCGCTCCGTGCTCCGTGTCCCCTTCCGTGACCTCGAAGTACAGAGCCTCGTGCACTTCGAGTTCGGAGTAGACCTGCCACAGGTGTTTGCGCACCCGCCGTGGGCTCTCCCACTCGTCGTCATGATTGCCCCACACACGCAGGTAGCGGTCGGGGAAGAAACGTCGCTCCAGTTCCAAAATGTTGGCATACGCCCGGAGGACGGGCTTGGGCTGACACTCCCACAGCTCCTCGGCGTCGCCCAGGACGACTAGAGTGTAGCCCTCCCGGGCGTAGTGCTTGAGGGCACCCAGGTAGGCGCGCTCACAGCGGAGAAAGTCGTCGGCGCCGTCGTGCTTCCCCTTGTGATGGTCTGAAAAGACGATGTAGCGGGCGGTCTCGAGCTCGAGCGATCGCGGTGACGCCTTGGCGCGTCGCAACGCCCGGTCGAGCGCCTTCTCGACGGCTGACTTGCCCGGCATCAGCTGCCTCTTGCGTGGAGTTCGCTCAACGCCATCCCCGCTCGAGCACCCGCTGCGCGTTGCCGCCCAAGATCTTCCGCACATCGGCGTCCGGCACACCATGCTCCAAGAGCGTCCGTGTGACCTCGCCCATGTGTGATGCATCGCGCACGTCGTTCGGCGGATCGGTGAAGCCGTCGAAGTCGGTGCCCAGCGCCACGTGATCGAAGGAGCCGGTGACCTGGTGCACGCGTTCGATCGTGCGCCAGATCGCGTCCAATCCCTTCTTCGGCTCTCCGGGATCCAGCCAGTGTGTCATGAAGATCACGCCGACCAGGCCACCGGTCGCGGCGACGTGTCGGATCTCGTCGTCCTCTAGGTTGTAGGGATCCGCGTGTACCGCGTGTGCGCCCACGTGACTGGCCACGACCGGTCGGCCCGAATCCAGCTCCTGGAACACCGCCTGGCGCGCGCCCGGTGTGCAGTGCGTGACGTCCACGAGCATACGGAGCCTCGTCGCCTCCCGCAGCACGGTCTTGCCGAATTCGGTGAGAGGCGCTGGGTGAGACCAGCCGAAGTCGTACTTGCAGAAGGCGTTCACGATGTTGTTGCGGGGGATCCCTAGCGTCTGCGCGGCCACGCCGTTGTCGAAGAAGTGGCTGAGCGTGACCATCGCGACGCCACGGGTCGCGAGCTTCTCGAGATGGCCCGGATCGCCCTCCAGCACGTGTGTGCCTTCGACCGTATGCACGACCGCGATCTTGCCCAGCTGGCGGATGCGGTGCACGTCGGCGGCCGTGACAGCCAGCTCGACGAGCGCCGGCCGGCGCGCAATCTCGCGCTCCATGGCCCTGGCCATCTCGAGGAGCCGCACAAATGGGCGGCCGCGCACGACCTTGCGATACGCCGGCAGCACGAGGAGCCCGGCCAGACGCAGCCAGAAGCACCTGAACAGCTCGCGCTCCGGCAGGTGCAGGGCATTCCACAGCACCCCCACGCCGCCGCGCGTCAGCATCTTGAAGTCACTGCGGGTGGAGAACGGATTGAACGTCTTGCCCGATCGGTAGTGGCGCCAGAGGTTGCGGCGGAAGAGGTACGCCTTCAGGGATGGATGCGCGTGGATGTCCGTGAGTGGTGCCTCACGGTGCAGCTGGGCGATGCGGTCCGGGTCAATTGGCACGGCGGGTACCCGCGTGAGGACACCTCACCAGATACGATCCCGGGCTCGGAAGCGAAAGGCCCCAATTGGGGCAGCGGGTGTAGTTCTGGGGACAATCGGCCCTAGAACCTCCAGCGCGGCAGGTCGACCGCCTCGAGACAGCCGAGGTCGAGACTCTCGGTGGAGCCCCGCTCCTGGATCCTGGGCTGGATTCTCTCCCGTGTGGGGGAGGACGATCACGTTCAGGGAAACCGTGCGGCCCGCACGCGCCGCCCGATCCTCCCAGACCTCATACCGTCCGCACAGCGCCTCGCCCGCCTCGGCACTCACCCGTCCCTCGGGCAGGCGCTCCGCGAGGGCATCGAACGCCCCGAAGCGGCAGGCGGAGAGCTCAAGATCCTGCGCGACGGCCGATTGGGGGAGAAGAGTGATCGCTGTGAGCGTCACAGCCGCTGGGAAGAGAATGTGTCTCATCGAGGCCGCACTGGCTGAGAGTTTGGTCATCGAGGCTACATGCGGAGATCACTACGAGTCTCTTGCGAACCCGGTTTCGGGCAGGGGCGCAGCGGGTGACTGGGTTGAAGGTCCTGGGAAGTAGTGAACCTGGCCTTCGTGCCTGAGTCCGGCTATCTTGCACGGGTGAATGGGGGATGCGCGGGTTTCAGCGTGGCCCCGCGCGCGAGATGGCCACTCACGTGAGTGGCCCTTTTCGTACGCCACACCTCGAGAGAAATCATGACCGCCAGAACCGCCACTGAGACCCCGATCGACTGGAATGCGATGCTCGCGCCGTATCGCAAGCCCGAGCTGTGGCGCAGCGTCTACCAACTCGTGAACACGACCGTCCCGTTCGTCGCGGTGTGGCTCCTCATGCTGTGGAGCCTCGACGTGGGGTACTGGCTGACGTTGCTGCTCGCGATTCCGGCGGCGATGCTGGTCGTGCGCATGTTCATGTTCCAGCACGACTGCGGGCACGGTGCCTTCTTCCGGTCACAACGGGCGAACAACGCGGTCGGGAGTGTGATCGGGGTGCTCACCCTCGTGCCGTATGCCTACTGGCGCAAGACGCACGCGATCCATCATGCGACCTCCGGCAATCTGGAAGCGCGCGGATTCGGAGACATCGATACCCTCACGGTGCGCGAGTACCTGAGCCGCCCGTGGATCAAGCGGGTGCTGTACCGTCTCTACCGCAACGCACTCGTCATGCTGCTGATCGGCCCGGCGTATCAGTTCATCCTCAAGCATCGCTTCCCGGCGGACACCCCGCGCAGCTGGAAGCGCGAGTGGGCGAGCGTCCACTGGACGAACGCGGCGCTCGTGGCGGTGCTCGTCGTGGCATGGATGACCATCGGATTGGATCGGTTTCTCATGGTGCAGCTGCCGATCGTGTTGCTGTCGGGATCGATCGGCGTGTTCCTGTTCTACATGCAGCACCAGTACGAGGACACCTACTGGCGGTATCGCGAGGCGTGGAACTACTACGCCGCCGGCCTGGAGGGGGCGTCCCACCTGGTGATCCCCAAGGTGCTGCAGTGGTTCACGGCAAACATCGGGCTCCACCACATCCATCACGTGTCGAGCCGCATCCCCAACTACCACCTGCAGCGGTGCTACGACGAGAACCCCGAGCTCCACGACGTCACCAAACTGACGCTGGCCGGGAGCGTGAAGACGCTGTGGCTCACGCTGTGGGATGAAGAAGGGCGCCGCCTGGTGGGGTTCCGGGATCTGCCGGAGATCCGACGCCGGCTCGAGCAGGAAACCCCCGAGGACGAGGCGATCAGCCCCACCAAGCCCGATGCCGTTCCCCAGGCGTGGCAGTAGCGGGACCCGGCGTGTTCCGCTTCATCGCCGATCACATTGTCGCGAGCGTGGTGGAGGTCCAGTGACGGCATTGCATCGGGGGAGCTGGTCGATCATGGCGGGCGCGGTGGTCTTGTGCGCGACTGCCTGTACGGTCTCGCCGGTCCCCTCATCCGAGAGCCGCGCCGTGGCCGCCTACGCCGACTCGGCCTACTACGAGGCAACGCTCGTCACGCTCGCGGATCTGGTGGCGTTCCGCACGGTGCACGAGGAGGGTGCGGCCAACGCGAGCAACGCGCAGTTTCGGGCCATGACGGCGTACCTTGAGCAAAGGGCAAGTGAGCTCGGCCTCGACTTCGCGGACCACGGTGAGGTCGTCGTGATCGGGCTGGGCCAGGCGGAAGACCGGCTGGGCCTGGTGACGCACGGCGACGTCCAGCCGGCTGATCCCTCCAAGTGGGCCGAGGATCCCTTCTCGCTCGATGACTCGAGCGAGCCAGGGAAGCTCATGGGGCGGGGGAGCGAGGACGACAAGGGGCCGATCGCCACCGCCCTGTACGCCATGGCCGCCGTGCGGGACCACGGTCTCGCTCTGGGCCGGCGCATCGAGCTCATCGTCTCGTACACCGAGGAGTCGGACTGGCAACCCTTCTTCGACTTCCTGGCGCAGAACCCGCCGCCCGACCTGAACGTGGCGCTGGATGCTGAGTACCCAGTCGTGGTGGCGGAAAAGGGGTGGAACTCCATTCACCTGGCAGTGCCGCCAGTTCGTGAACAGCCGGCCCGGTCCGATCGTCTGGTTTCCCTCCGTGGCGGGGCATTCCTGTCTCAGATCCCCGAGGACGCGGAGGCGGTGATCGCCGATCCCACGCCCGAGGTCGAGGCACTACTGCGCCAGGCGGCGGCCGGCGATACCGCGGTCGGGTACAGCTTCGCGTCGCAGGGCGGCACGCTCATGATCCGGGCGACGGGCCTCTCGGCGCACTCGTCCAAACCGGAGGACGGCCACAACGCCATTACGCACCTCGCGGCGGTGCTCGGCACCCACGAGTGGCCGGACGGCCAGGCCGCGCGCATGGTGCGGCTGATCAACGGCCTGGTAGGAACGGGCGACTACGCAGAGCGGTTCGGAGACGTGGCCACCAGCCATCCCTTCATGGGACCGCTCACGCTGTCGCTCACCACGCTGGGTACGGACGAAGGGGCGCTGGTGGCCGGGATCAACCTCCGCAGCCCGGCAGGACGAAGCGGAGCGGAGCTCGAGCAGAAGATGCGGGCGGCCGTCGAGCAGTGGCAGGAACGCTCCGGAGTCACGGATGTCGGGATCCGTGTCTTCACTTCCAATCCGTACTACGTGGAGGACGCTCCGCACATTCCGGTGCTGCTCGACGTCTTCGAGCACTTCTCGGGCCATCCCGATCCACGGCCCATCTCTATCGGTGGCGGTACCCACGCACGCGTGGTGCCCAACGGTGTCAACTTCGGACCGGCCATGCCGGGCGAGGAGTACACCGCCCACACCGAGCACGAGTACATCAGCCCCGAGCAGATGCGCCTGAATCTGATTCCCAGCAGGCACTTCCGCATCATGACGATCTCGAAGGCGTCGAGTACGAGCCGCGTGCGGATGCGCGTCGTGCCAAACCGCAGGCGCGTGACGAGGCGCGTCTGGTCGGTACTCACCGGGTAGAGTCCCCACGCCCAGGTCCAGGGTCCCTCCTCCCCCGTGACGAGGAGCATGGAGCGGTTCGGCTCCAGCGCCGCAACGGCGGCGTAGCCGTCACTGGTCAACGGAATCGAGTCGCCGGCCGCCAGCTGCTGGAACTCGGGAAGGATGCGTTCGGCGCTCGGAATGCCGTCGTTGTCGAGCCGATCGTAGCTGTAGAAGCCGGCGCGGAGGTAGCCGATCTGGATGATCCAGGGCCAGACGGCCTCGGGTGGCGCGTCGATGGTCACCGCACGCGTGGCATTGAAGGTGGGGTCGGCCACGACGCTGTCACCTGGCATGGGGCGTGCTACTTCCTCGTCGGTAGCGCCCCATGTCAATGCCCAGGGGCGGTACACAAACCAGAAGAGCGCTAGCGCCAGGAGGAGCATCACGCCCGAGGCCGCAATCCCGCGCTTCAGGATGGCCGTTCTCATCAGCGCTGCAGCGGCGCGCCGCCCACACCCACCTTCACCTCCCATACCCGCCCGGTCCTGGTGGATGTGGCGTAGATGGCGTGATGGTCGAACTCTCCCTGTCCGAACGCCAGGCTGGCGACGCCGGGCAGGTTCTTGGCGATGAGCACCTTCTCGCGGGTCGTGGGATCCACGCGCCAGATCTGCCCGGTGAAGTTGGCTGCCACGTAGATCCTTCCCAACTCGTCCATGGCCAGACCGTCGTTGCCGGCGCGCTCGCCGAGCCGGGCGATGACCTCCGGCTCCCCGGCGGGGCGTCCGTCCTCCAGCGGGATGGCCCACAGCCGGTCGTCGATCACGAACGGTCGCAGGGACACGAAGATCTGGGCCACATAGAGCGCGGAACCGTCAGGGGAGAGAACCATCCCGTTGGGGTGGCCGATCGCGTCCGTGAATAACTGCACCGCACCGGTCCTGTCCACCACGAAGATCTCGTCCGTGGCGTCGTCGGAGACCAGAATTGAGCGATCGGGCCGCACCAGCACGAAGTTGGCGTCTCCGATCCCGCCGTTCACGATCCGCGTCTTGTGTCCCCCAGGCGTGATGTGCCACACGATGCCATCGGCATTGGGGCCGTGGGTGAAGCGGTTGGTGGGGCCGAAGTCGGCCATCAACAGGTCGCGCTCGCCGATGGGGGCGAGGCCGAGGTTGCTGTAGACGTCCGTCACCTTCGTAACCTTCCCGTCGGAGCCTACGCGCCACACCGCCTGATTGCCGGCGACGTACAGGTCGCCCTCTCCGTTGAACGCGATCCCTTCACAGCGCTCGAACGTGCCGTCCACGAGGACCGTTGCCTCGACCGGGAACGATGGATCTTGCGCCGGCTCCGCGGTCTGCTGCGCAGGCAGCAAGGTGGGCGCCGCCAGCGCGCCGAACGCGAGTAGTGCGAGCGTGCCGCGGCTCCACTCTACGCGCACGCTCATCCGCCCCCCTCACGGCGCTCCAGGGTCACGTCGCCTCCGATTTGCACGGCCGTCGCGGTGCCGCCGGCATCTCGGTGGAACGTCACTACCTCATCCGTGAATCCGTTTACCCACGGCAGCTTGAACGTGTCGCCGTCTTGGTGTTCCAACGGGTGCAGAGAGAACCACTCTACGAGGGCGTAGAGCTTGCCGTCCTTCTCGAGCACGGTGACTCCGTTCTGGGGCCAGCCGTACTCGCCCGCCAGCTTTCCGTATCCGTCGATCATCGCTGCCCCCCTTACTGGTAGATGTGTTCGAGCGGGATATCCTCCATCAGGCTGAACGACCAGACCACCGGGACCGACCCCTGGAACGTGCGGCTCTGGGCGTAGGGATCGGTGAACAGGCCGTCCTGCGTGAGGAGCAGGTTGGTGGCCCCGAAGAGCCAGTGCCACGTGTTCCAGAAGGAGAATGCGAACGGTCGCGCGTGCCCGATCGGCGTCACCTCCTCGAGCGCCTCCTGGTACCGCTCGTAGTTCTCCGCCAGCCATGAGGTCATGATGTCGCGGCTGAGCCGTCGCAGCTCGTGAACCATCTCCCCGTCCGCGTCGGAGAACACTGGGATCGCGATGGCGTACCGGCCGGCGTCCTGGCTGACGTACTCGAGGCTGTCGAGGAAGACGAGGTAGTCCCCCACCTCCTCGGTCTTGCGGCCGAGCACTTGCGCGATCTCCTCGGCGGTGCCGCCACGGCCCTCGCGCAAGGCGATCATGACGGCCGCGAGCTGCTGCTGCAGGTAATTGGATGGCCAGCTCGCCAGCTCTCGTAATGGGGGAGCCAGTGGCTCGGGCACCTTCGCGCTGCGAAGGGCAGCGAACACTCTCCATCCCACGTCGGGCAGGTTCGCGCGCGGCAGCGTGTGGAAGTCGCCGAAGGACGTGAGCACCAGGCCGTTGTCGAGGTAGTCGTTATGGCTGCCCCAGTAGATCCCCTGGGGCCGCCAGGCGCCCTTGACGATGGCCCAGCGCGCCAGGCGTGGGGGCTCGAGCCGTACCGTGCGGTAGCCGAGCTCGCGCGTGAGCGCGAGGCCCTCCCAATCGAGCGAGAAGCAGCCGATCAGGATGTACGCCAACGTCGCGCGATCGACGTGCGGAACCGGGTAAGCACCCAGGATCTCCTCGATCGCGGCCCGCTGCGCCACGTACTGGTCGGCCAGGCTCCGCGCGAAGCGCATGCTCACCTCGAGCAGTCGCTCGGCGTCGTCGGCCGTGAGCAATGGGAAGTTGAGCGCGTACGCCCCGCCTTCCTCGCGCAGCAACTCCGTGGCGAGGAGGTCCGCCAGCGAGATGCCGCTGCCCGCCAACGCCGTCTCGATGTGGCTGCCATCTCGCGGAGCTGCGCGGACCTCGATGAGAAGCTCCTGAACCTGCTTCAGCCCCATGAGGTACCGTGCGTCGCGATGCTGGGGCACCGACGGGTCGGCCGGGCCGTTGGTGTAGGGCCGCAGCAGGTCGCCGCGCTCCTGGGCGGCCGCCCGGTGGATGGTGGCCGGGCCACTCATCAGAACCAACGTGGCGACGCTCACGGCAAGGCAACGTCGCGTCGAGGTCAGGGGCATTGTGGACTCCTCTGCTCGTTCGAGTTGTACGAGTCGTAAACGGAGTCTCCTCGTCAACAGTTGCACCAGGAATACGAATGCACTTGTCGGGATTGCGGCGTGCGAGGAGGTGTGTGCTGCTGCTCGCTGGTCAGGCCGGCGGGAGTCCACCACCGTGTGTGCGCCTGCGACGTCGAGCTGCCAGCGGTGCACGTGATACCGCGACCGCACCACGATTCGGGTATCGGGTGCGAGGGCGCGGACCATCTGGACGACCTGCCGTGCGGTGCGTGGATCGGGCAGGGTGATCGCGACGGCCGCCGCGGTGCGGATGTGCAATCGCGCGAGCACGCTCTCCCGCGTGGCGTCGCCAACGACGGTCTGCAGACCGTAGGAGCGAGCCAGATCGAGGGTGCTCGAGCTCAGGTCGGTGACCACGACCCGCAGGTCGCTCTGTTCCATGAGGGTCTCGGCCACGCGTTGCCCCGCGGGTCCGAAGCCCACGACCACGAGGTGCCCGCTGGGGGTTTCCCTCTGCCCGGCCGCCCCGTCGGCCACGGTCAGCACCCTGTGTTCCTGCGTCATGATCCGGCCCACCGCCAGCGCCAGCCTTGGGGCAAGCGCCGCCAGGTAGGGGGTGAGAAAGAGGGTCACGATCATGGCGGCGACGATCAGGTCGAATAGGTTCGAGCCGATGACCTGCCCATCGCGTGCCAGGATGGCGAGAACGAGGGAAAACTCTCCCAGCTGTGCCAGCACGAGTCCGGTGGCCAGCGACTGGCCGGGCGGAAACCGGAACAGGCGTGCGACGCCGGCCGTCACCGTCGTCTTGCCGACCACGATGAGGACCGCGACCCCGATCAGCAGCGCCCAGTGCTGTGCGGCCCAGCCCGGGTCGGCCAGGGTGCCGATGGCGGAGAAGAACAGCGTCACGAACAGGGTGTGGAGCGGCATGATGTCGGCGCGGATCTGCGTCGCGAAGGGCGACTCCGCGAGCACCATGCCCGCCACGAAGGCGCCTAACACGGGTGAGAACCCGAGCGCGTGCGACAGCCACGCGGCGCCTGTGGCGGTGACGATGGCGAGCAGGATCGATAGGTCGCGGTTCGCCGCCACGAGATCTGCACCCAGCAGCCTCGGCAGAGCGTAGCTCACGACCACGTAGAGCGCGCCGGCCAGGACCGTGGCCAGCCCCAGCGCCTGCACGACCGCCCACCCCACTTGGGCGACCCCGCCACCCAGTCCGAGTGCCGCAACGAACAGCGCGGCGGGCACGACGGCCATGTCCTGCAGCAGGAGGATGCCGAGCGCGTTGCGGCCGTGCACGGCATCGATCTCCTGGCGGCCGGCCAGCACCCGCAGCACGGCGGCGGTGCTGCTCATGGCAACGACCGCCCCAACGGCCAACGCGGCGGGAACGTCCAGGCCCAGCACCCCGCAGAGCAGAGCCGTGGCCGCACCGGTGAGCAGGATCTGCAGCGTGCCGCCCCCCGCGGCGATGGCGCCCACGGTGCGCAGCCGCCGCCAGGAGAACTCCAGACCGATAGTGAACAGGAGTAGGGTAATGCCCAGCTCGGCGATGGTGAACACCGCTTGGTAGCTGGGGAGCACGTTGAAGGCGTTGGGGCCGAGCAGGGTGCCGGCGAGCAGGTACCCGAGCAGAGCGCTCTGCCTGAGTCGCTCGCACAGCGCGCCCAGGAGCATCGCGGCCCCGAGGAGAATCAGGATGTCGAGGAGCGCGGTCCAGAGATCCATGTCGTCAGTTGCCGGGCTCCGACTGCGGGAGCTTCTCGCTGCGGCGCTTGCGAAGACTGCCGAGCAACACCGTTCCGAGCCCCAGGAGGATCTCGTCCACGAAGGGGATCGCGTCGGGGAACACGAGGTCCGTGCCGAAGAGCGTGAGCATCAGCAGGAGCAGCCGCGGATAGCGTAGCCGCCCGGCATATCGCTGGACGAGGGAGTTGACCGGTCCTGGCATCGTCTTGCCAGGAAATTACTGCGATGAACGCTCTCTTGCCGCGAGCGGCCGCTGCGCGACCAGCATCCACTGGTGCGAGCGGCGGTAGCCACCCGCTTCAGCGAAGTCCGCGTCGCGTCGGAGGATCTCAAAGCCGGCAGCGGCAAGTTCGCGCTCGGCGATCTCTATCGCGATCGTGTGGCGCGCGGTCTGGCCGGAACGAGACGCGGAGGGGTCCGGCGGCCGGAAATCGAGCAGCACCAGGCGCGCTCCGGGCTTGAGGGCTCTCAGCATGCTGGCCAGCATCGCCGCGTGCTCGGTCATCTCGTGGTAGGTGTCCACGACCAGCACGGCGTCGAGCTCGCCGGGCGGCAGTCGCGGATCGTCCACCGCCCCGCGGATCACCTCCACGTTCGGGAGGCTGTCAGCCTCGACCAGACTCCGCAGCCGGCTCAGGCTCGACTCGTCGACGTCCACGGCGTAGACCCGACCGGCGCTCCCGACCCGATCCGCGAGCCGCACCGTGAAGTACCCGCGGCCGGCGCCGACGTCCGCCACTCGGCTCCCTTCGCCGATCGCCAGGGCGGCGAAGACGTCGGGGACCCGCTGCCAGTCATCGCGGGCTGCGTCCTGCTGTGCGGCAAGACACGAGGAGGGCGCGGCCGTCGCGATGAGGAGCGCGATGATGACGCGCGTCACATCCAGGCTGGAGACGCGCCGATAGTGTGGAAGTGCCATGACGAACTCGCAGGATTGGGGCACGGTTCAGTTCGCGGCGGTGATCACCGATGCCGAGATGCGCTGGCGCAACAAGGTGCTGCCGGATATCAAGACGTCGGTCAGCTTCCAGGCGCGCATCGAGCAGGATCCCATCCTGCGGGAGGCGCGGGTGGTGCTCACGGCAGCATCGAAGGAAGAGGCCGTCGAAGCGGCCAAACGCCTGCGCGGCCGCTGGTTCCCCTTCCACGGCCTCAACGAGAGCGGGGAGAAGCGGCGGGCGTGGCTCAGCGACCTGCAGGAGGCTACCGCCGCCGAGGCGCGCGAGTGGGGAGCCACCGAGGAGCGGATCAAGCAGCTCATGGGCGAGCAGGCCGTGTGGCTCGCCGTCATGCGCTCACCGATGAAGAGCACGCCCCCCCCGGTTTGGAAGCAGGCGCAGAAGCGTTGGATCCAGGAGTACAAGGGCGACGTCCTGGTGGAGGACAAGCTGGCCCCGTCGTCCCGGACGCGCCGGCGCAGCGAGCCGGTTGAGTATGAACCGCCGTCGCCGGAGCGGTTCTTTGCGGAGACCCAGTTGCTCGCGATGGAAAGCCTCAACACGGCCTGGCTGTGCGAGAAGGCGGGAACGCAGCTCAGCGACGCCCAGAAGAACGTCTTGCGGCTCACCCATGTGACCGGACTCATGGAGGACCACATCGCAGACCAGATGGGACTCTCGATCGAGGCAGTCGGCAAGCTCAAGCGGAATGCGATGGCGGCCCTGCGGGCGGCGGCAGGGTAGGGTAGCGAGCCACCGCGGCCGGAGCCCCCTCCGATGCCGGGCTCACCGCCACTTGTCCCACGCGATCAGCAGCGCGCGCCACAGCAGGTAGGCGACCAGCGCCAGACCCAAGTACGTCAGCATAGTAGATCTGATACGGCCGCGCCTCCGGCTGAGTTCCAGCGTCGCGACGGTGCGGAATTTTGTTACGGGGGCGATTGCGGCTCGTGGTGTGTACAGGTTGCGGAGACGCCGTCTCCACAATTCCACACGACGTGGGAAATCAGCGCACCCTGGTATGAGCACAGCACTTCTCACTCCACACGGGACGCACACGGGTGTGTGAGTCCGAAGAAAGAGCGGCGCTTGCGGCTCACAGTGCATGACGTAGCTTGAGCCACCTTGATCGGTGGTCAGGTCCCTCCCTCCCGACCACCTGCGGTCTCCACCGCACACGCACGCTTCGGTTGGGATGCCCGACTACACACTCGTTGGCTACCAGAAGATCGCACAGCAGGCGGCCCTCGACGCCGCCGTCGTTCGCTGTCCGCGCGACGGGGCCGTCATGCGGGTCATGGCCTCGCGCGCCGAGCATACCGGCCGCAACGGAACGATCCTACGCGAGTTTGACCGCCTGCCCAGGGGAACCGACTGGCAGGTGTTGGAACTCGATCTGGAATGCCCGGCATGCCGGCGCCGGGCCACGGGTGTCCGCCCGGCCGGTGATCCCTCGGAGTGTCCCTATCAGTGGGGTCTGTTCGAGGCGCGCCGCCGCAGCGATCCGGGCTCCAAGTGGAGGCTCGAGGCCAGCTCCTCGTAGCGGGGCGGCCCGGACGCTTCTGTAACCCACTGCAATGAAATGAGATAACGGCGCCGCTTGCGCTGCCCTCTGTGGGTTGTTATAATGCGTAACCAGATGGTTACCTTTTCTGAGCGTCACCTCAACCTCACGTTCGCCGCGCTCGCAGATCCCACCCGCCGGGCCATTCTGGCGCGGTTGGCGGACGGGAACGCTTCGGTCGGCGAGCTCGCCCTTCCGTTCGCAATCTCGCGGCCGGCGGTCTCCAAGCACCTGCGGGTACTGGAGCGCGCCGGGCTCGTGCAGCGCAGCAAGGACGGCCGGGTGAGCCGCTGTGGACTGGACGCCCGGCCGATGCGAGAGGCGGCCGAATGGGTAGTGCGCTACCGGCGCTTCTGGGAGGAGCGACTCGACGCGTTGGCCACGTACCTCGAAGGGAAGGAGCAGGACCGATGACCCCATCCACCACCACCCACGTTGTGCACCTCACCCGCACCATTCGCGCGTCGCGGGAGGAGGTCTTCAAGGCCTGGACGGAGCCCGAGCAGATGAAGCAGTGGTATGCGCCGGAGGGAATGGACATTCCCGTGGTCGAAGTGGATCTGCGCGTGGGTGGGGCGTACCGCCTCCAGATGCGCTCGCCGGAGGGGACCGTGCACACGGCGTACGGCACCTATCGGGAGATCGCGCCGCCGGAGCGGTTGGTGTTTACCTGGTCGTGGGAGGAGGAGCCATATAACGACATCGGCGACACGCTGATGACGATCTCGCTCGAGGAAGTGGATGGGGCGACCGCGGTGACCCTGCGTCACGAAGGGCTCCCCACCGAGGAGCGCCGCAAGGGTCACGAGGAGGGGTGGACCAGCTGCCTCAATCGGTTGGAGGGGCGGTTCTTATAGGTGCGCCGTTCAGCGTCCATGCCACGCTGACCAGATTGCCGGTGCGATAGAAGTCCACCGCGATCACGTTGGGGAGGAGGCCGCGCTCCGCCTGGCACGCCCGAGCGCGGGCAAGCAGCACGTCGTAGGCGTTCACGATCTGAGCGTGGCTCGGCACGGAGCTGGGCGGGGTCGTAATCCAATGGTTCACGAGCAGGAGTGAGCCCGCCGTGCCCCCGCGGTTGGGCCCGCACGTGAACTCACTGGGGTCGTGGAAGCTGTACGGCGTCTCCTGGAAGACCTCGAAGGCCTGGTGATACCAGGGGACTCCCTTGCTGTCGTTCTCCGCCAGCACGAGTACCTGTTGGTCGGTGGCGATCATCTCGCGCAGCGTCGGCCACGGCGGCGCTGGGCTCCCGCGATAGACGAAGTCCACGAGCCCACTCTCCTGGAACGCCGCCTCGATCTCCGCGGGCGCCACCGCATCCTCGATGATGATGATCAGTACCTCGCCGGGGTTGAGGATCAGGAACTCGCGGACGCTTCTGAGCGCGGGCACTAAAGGTGTGGCGCCCAATTCGCAGAGTCCGTGACAGAGGTAGAGTGCTGGGGCGCGTTCTGTGCCGCCGATCAGGCGGTTGCGAATTCGGATCGCCGCATCGAAGCCGCTTGGGCCGAGCATCCCCTCGTACTTCTCCCGGACCAGCTCGCCTTCCTCGACGTCAGTCTTGACCGCGTCCCCCACTGGAATGCCGCGGTATACATCGATCAGGAGGCCGCGAATGCCGTCCTTGAGCTGGGTCGTGATCCCCACCTCGTGGTTCGCGAACATCCAGGTCGCGTGGTCTGCCGCGGACATCGAGTTATGCGTCGCCGGAAAGACCACCTCGTCGAGCGGGCGGTCACACAGGTCGCGCTGTCCGTTGCACGCGCTGACCACGACCGGTGTGATGAGCGGTGCGTGATCGCGCGTGACTATCACGGCGGCGGTGAGGGGGAGCGCCACCGCGAGCGCGCTCAGGAGCGCGACCCGGACCTGGCGTGGGCGCCGGATCAGCACGCGCGGCGTCGGCGCGGCCTCCGTCAGTGCCGCGGGTTCGGGGGGCAGCAGCAGCCGGAACAGATCCACGAATCCGACGAACAACAGGGTGCCGCCCGCGATGAACAGTGCCAATCGCGCCGCGGCCTGCGGTTGCACTGCGGCAAACGTGCCAACGATGATCAGTGTCAGGGCCCGTGCCAGCTTCGCCCAGGGACCCGCCAGGGGACCCCAGAGGGCAGCGCGCACCGTGTGCGTTACTGCGTGGAGCTGGAGTTCCTGAACGAACGCCGTGGACGCCGCGGCCAGTGCCAGGCCGAACACGCCAAGGCCCAGGGCGCTCGACCATAATCCCGCCGTAAAGCTGTCCCACATCCCCGCCAGGGCGGCTCCCGTGGCGGGGTCCGCGGCGAGCGCTGCGAGAACGGGGCCGCCCAGCTGCACGACCAAGAGGATGAGAGCCGCCGCTCCCGCCAGGGCGAGGCCGGTCCGCAGGACCGCTGCTCTGCGGCCCGGTGCGAGTACCACGCCAAAGCCGAGGAACAGGACCCCGAGCACGAGCGCCAGGAAAGCCTGGCCCGACGCTCGCTGACCAAAGCGCAGCAGCTCGCTGAGGGGCTCCGCGAAGGGCGCCTCGTCCAACGACGCGATCACCGCGAGCATCTGCGGGGGGAGCTTTTCGGCGATGTCCGGGCGCGGTGCGAGTGCGCTCCGCAAAATCGCGCCGACGTCGGACACCGTGAGCAGGATGTTCTGACCGCCCCGTGTCAGGATGAGCTCGTGGCTCTCCCGCACGCTGCGTCGCACGATTGCCCGGAATGGCGCGGACGACACAATGGACTGTGTCGTGGCGAGAATGACCGGACGAAACGGGGTGAGGTCGCGGCCCTGCTGGATGACGGCCTCCGTCACACGCTGGGCCACGAACGAAGCCACGCGCGGATCGGCGAGGCTCAGCGCGGCGCGGTCGGCGAACGCCCTCGAGTCGAAGGCGGCTCTCGTGCCGTAACTGAGCAGCCCGCCGACCAGGATCAGGATGACGCCGGCGACCGTACCGGTGACCGATGCGGGCGAACGCACGCGGGGGGAGAGGCTCACGACGGTGAGAAGCTAGTGGTGGGAGCGCTTCCGGGCGAGTTGCGCCTGGAGCAGCTGCGTTGCGGTGTCGCGGTCCACCGGCTCGGAGTACAGCGGAACGCTCGGCGTGGCGGAAGCAGCGAGGGTGCCGGGGGAGCACTGGGCCGCGGCCGAGACCGGGCGTAGGATACAGGGTGGGCCGAGGGTGGAGCCAGGTAGGATCGGGACGTCGGGTTGAGTTACCGGGTCCCCGGGTTACAATACGTCGCCACCTGATGTGGGCTCCTTGGGACTGGACCATAGCGGCCTTCGGAGTGGGGCGAGGACGGGAACGGCAGGGTCATCGAACACCAAGCGGGAGCAAACGGAATGTCACGAGTACATCGGATTGTCGCGCTGGGCCTGCTCCTCGTGGGCGGCCTGTTCGCGAGCATCAGCACCGCCGCCGCCCAAGACTCGCCCGTGCTGGACCGGGTTGTGGAGACGGGTGAGCTGCGGGTCGGGATGTCCGGCAACCAGCCGCCCTTCAACATGTACAACCGCTCGGGCGACCTCATGGGGATCGACGTGGACGTGGCGACGGCACTGGCGGCGGCCATGGACGCCGAGTTGAACATCGTCACGCGGCCCTTCGGCGAGCTGCTGAACGCCCTGGAGGCGGGCGAGATCGACATGGTCATCTCCGGGATGACAATCACGGCCGAGCGGACTCGCCGTGTGTCGTTCGTGGGTCCGTACATGCTCTCGGGAATGTCGATTCTGACCAACTCCCGTGCGCTGGCTGCCGTGGAGGAGACCGAGGACTTCGATCAGTCGAGTCTCAAGTTGGCGGCGCTCAGGGGCTCCACCAGCCAGCGGTTTGTCGAGCGCCACCTCCCGGCCGCGCAGTTCACGGCGGTGGAGGACTACGATGTGGGCGTGCAGATGGTGCTGTCGGACGAGGTGGACGCCCTGGTGGCCGACATGCCGGTCTGCCTGCTCTCGGTCCTGCGCCATCCCAACGCCGGCCTGCTCACTTTGGACGAGCCGCTCACGATCGAGGCGATCGGCATGGCGCTGCCGAAGAGTGATGCCCAGTTCCGTAACGTGGTCGAGAACTACTACCGGGCGCTCGAAGGCACCGGGTACCTCCAGGCGCTCAGAGAGAAGTGGATGGAGGACGGGTCCTGGATCGCCGCGATGCCGTAACGCCGCAGGTGTGAATCTGCGGTGCGGCTGTGAGACTGCGGAGGCCCCGGCACTGCCGGGGCCTCATGTTTGTCTACCTCCGTCGCAGCACCAACCACGCCAGCGCGATGTTTGGTGGTGTGGCCAGCGCGACGAGGTCGCCGTTCACCTGCGGGAGCAGCGGCTGGAGCACGAACCCGACGGCGGTAAAGCCCGCGACCGCCCCTGCGAAGGCCGCCGCCGGCCTGGCCGCTCGCTGCACCCCGAGTAGCGCCATCGGGAGGAGCAGCACGAGCGGCAGCGCCAGCGGGTTGTAGAAGAACAGGTTCTCGTTCCAGTACGCGGCGGTGTGGTCGGTGAGGAACCAGAGGCCGGCGAGCACCGCTCCGGCAACGCCCGTGGCGATCACCCATGAGATGGCAACGAAGGCCGATGCGACGGCGGCGGCCCGGGGAGCGTTGGCTCGCAGCCCACCCGCCGACATCACCCCCGCCAGCATGAGCCCGACGAGCAGGTACCAATGAAGTCGAAAAGGCGGCGCGTCGCGCTCCGGCGCGGCCGTACTGACGTAGAGCGTGTGCTCCGCGCTCACGAGAGCCACCTCATGGCCATCGCCGTCCAGCACGGTGACGTCGCGCAGGTACTCCCGTACCTTGAGTGGCAGGAACATCTCCTCCCACTGGGAGATCGGCCGGTCCACGAACGGCCCCAGTCCGAGCAGTAAGCCGGTGGAGGCGGCGATGTCTTCGGCTACGAGGCGCTGCGTGTGGAAACGGAACGTGGTGCCGGATTCCTCGATCGCCGTGAGCTCGTGTATCCGGCCTCCGAGAACCTGGTCGATGGCATCGCGGATGCGCGTGGAGCAGTTGTCGAGGTAGTAGTCGTAGCGGTAGAAGCGGTTCTCCGGCGTGTCGTTCCATTCGAGGAACGCCGCGAGCTCCGCGCGCTGCTCGGGGGTGAGGTTGAGCTCCTGCGCCCAGAGGGAGCGGTCCGCCGCCACGTAGGCGCCGAAGTGCGTGGGCGACGCGAAGCCCATCATCCAGTACAGCAGCCGACCCTGCAGGAAGCGCCGAACGTAGCCTTCCTGCTGGAAGCTGAACATGCCGTAGTTGTAGACGCGGTCGAAGCCGCTGACCGTATCGCGCACCCACAGTGCGTTGTGGCCGAAGCGCTCCCACACGCGCGTTCCGGGCCCCATGGTCACGAGGGCGATGGAGAGGGTGGAGCCGTCGGGCGGCGTGGCCGCTGGCTGCGCGGCGCCGCCCGACGGAAGGAGCGTGAGCAGCAGGAGCGGTCCGAGCCTCCTCACCGCACCCTCGGGCTGAAGTTGCTGTGGCGCCACATGCGGACGACACGGCCGGTGTCGTCCACGTCGAAGTGGATTTCCTCACCCAGCGACCCGTCGTCCCGCTTGCGGCGGAACGTGTCTCCCGCGACGTGCTCGAGGTGTATCATCGCGTCGAGAGGGTCGGTGGTCGGGAGATAGACTACGCTGAGCTTTCCCTTCCAGGGAATCACCGCCGCTTCGCCGCTCCACGGCAGCTGGCTGTAGGTGCCCAGGTACTTCTCGAACGCCGGATCGAGCCGCTTGGCCTCGTCCGCGTCCCCGTCGGCGGCCGAGAGGGCCGGTGCCATGATGTCCTGGGCCCGCTGGGTGAACCGGCCGGCATTCACCCCGCTCGCATTCGACATGAAGATCGTGGCGATCCGGTCGTCCACCTGGAGGGTGAACTGCGAGCGATATCCGGGGCAGCTTCCACCGTGGCCCACGAACGTCTTGCTGTTGCTGCGCCACGCCCCGAAACCGAGCCCGCGAGCGGGCGACCAGTCGGGGTCGAGCCAGTGCACGCGCTGCATCTCGCGCAGCGTGTTGCGGGCGAGGATCTCGTGGGCCCCGTGGTGCAGCACCCGGAACTGCCAGGAGGCGAACCTGGCGAGATCCTCGACGGTGGAGGCGAACCCCATCGCCGGAGCAGTGGCGCGTGGTGCCCACTCCGCGACCTTCTCCCGAGTGCCGTCGCGCGTGATCGCCGTGTAGCCGCTCGCCAGCCGGCGACCGTATTCGCCGGGTGGCATCTCCGGGTTCGTATCGTCCATCCCCAGCGGATCCAGTATGTTGCGCCGGATGTACGTGTCGTACGCCTCGCCCGACAGCGCGCCCACGATCTCACCGGCCAGCGTGAGTCCCAGGTTGGAGTACTGGTACCAGGTGGCAGCCGGGTAGAGCTCCTCCTGCTCGGGCAGGCGCTCGACGATCTGCTCGCGCGTGGGGAAGGGGAAGTCGGGCGGAGACCAGTAGGGGTAGTCTGATTCCCGCGGCAACCCCGATGAGTGGGTCAGGATGCCCTCCAAGGTGACCGGTGGGGCATCTGGGTAGGTATCCTGGATGTCGAACCAGGAGAGGTGGTCGCCCACCGGGTCGTCGAGCCGCAGCCGGCCCTGGTCGCGCAGCTGCATCACCCCCACGGACGTGAACAGCTTGGATATGGAGCAGATCGAGTACATCGTCTGCGGCGTCGCCGCGCTCTGGCGCTCGCGATCCGCATACCCGAAGCCCTCGCTCCAGAGCAACTCCTGGTCGTGCACCACGGCCATGGAGACGCCGGGGATCTGGTCGTACGCCCGCTGCGCGTCCACCCACACCTTGAGCAGGTGGAGCGCCTCTCGGACGCGCGGGTGGTCTGCCTTGTTGGCTTCCTGGGCGGACAGGGGGGTGATGAGGAGCAGGCCCAACAACAGGGTGATCGGTCGCGGCATGGCGGTGGCTCCTTCAGTGTGCGGCGGCCTCGGACAACTGCAACTACGACCGGGGGTTGCCCGGCGTCAAGCCGCCGCCGGTCGCTCGGGGCGACCGGGGGGCTGGGCCGGCCGGCACTCCGTTATGATTGTGGTGTAGGAGAGCCTATGAAACCTTCAAGAGCGATCGCCGCCATCGTGCTCGTGTGCATGACACCCTCTGTCACGGGCTGCTACACCTACAAGCCCGTGGCTGTGCACGAGGTCCGGCCGGAGCCGGGGAAAGCGGTGCAGGTCCATCTGAACGCACCCGAGAGTGTGCGACTCCAGAACCTCACGGCCGACGGCGTGGTGCAGATCAACGGCGAGTTGGCCCAGTGGGACAACGGTCAGCTCGTGCTCTCGGCGTTCTGGGTGCGGTCGAGCTCGGGCTTCGAGCACCGCGCCGAAGGCGAGACGGTCACGCTCGAAGAGGCGAAGATCCGCTCGGTCAGTGCCAAGCAGATGAACGTGCCGCTGTCGGTCGCGCTGGCCGCCGGAGCCGTGGCGGCAGCCGTGATCGTCGGTAGCGCATTCTCGGCGAGCGGATCGGCTGGGAACGACGGGGACGACGGCGGCGGCACCCAGGACCGCCGGGGTCCGAGGTTCTAGGGGGCGTCGCGCTGCCCTAGTTTCCCCTCCGACCCGAGCGCCGCAGATTCCGCAGCAGCTGTGCGACGTCCCGCCGCCGTGGGAAGCGGTACGGCGAGCACGTCTCCTGCGGTGCGGTGCCCCTGAGGAACACCTCCGGCTCGCCGCGACAGCCCCAGCCGGCCCGCAGGCCGGATTCCCGGTCGACTTCCACCACCTCCACATCCCACGGGCGCTCGAACTCGACTCGCTCGTACGGTTCGACGGCGCCTCGTAGGAACCGGGCGAAGATCGGGAGCGCTGCCCGCGAGCCCGGGAGCCCGACGCTCCTCCCGTCGTCGAATCCCACCCAGACGCCCACCACAAGCGTGGGCGTGTAGCCGATGAACCAGGCGTCACGGAAGTCGTTTGTCGTTCCCGATTTCGCGGCCACGACCCCGCGGAACCCGAAGCGGCGCAGCCCGCGCCCCGTGCCGCGCTCCACGGCCCCGCGCAGCGCCGACGTCACCAGGTAGGCCTCGGCTGCGCTGTACTCTCGCTGCCGCCTGAGCTCCTGCTGCTCGAGGATCTCACTCGACGGTGTCAGCACGCCCAGCGTGACGTGAGGCTCCGCGCGGTATCCCCCCGCCGCCAGCACGCCGTAGGCACGGGTGAGCTCCAGCGGGGTGACCTCGAACGCGCCGAGTGCGATGCTGGGGTACGGGTTGAGCCGGCTCTCGATGCCGAGTCGCCGGGCGGTCTGCACGATGCGCTCGGGACCGACCGCCAGCCCGAGCCGCGCGAACGGTACGTTGAGGGAGCGTTCCAGCGCCTCTCGCAGCGTGAGCGGTCCACGGAAGCGACCATCGTAGTTGACCGGCTGCCACAGGCCCGCCGCCGTTTCGACCGAGAGCGGCTCGTCGTCCAGCAGCGTCGCGAGGGTGAATGGTGGCCCGTCCTGCTCGCTGTCCTCGTCCTGCCACGCGAGGGCCGTCAACGCCACGATCGGCTTGAATGAGCTCCCCGGCTGACGGTGGGCGTAGGCAGCCCGATTGAATTGCGAGGCTCCGTAGTCGCGGCCACCGACCATGGCGAGGACCTCCCCGCTGCGGGGATCGAGCGCGACCAGCGCCGCCTGCAACGGCTCACCCGCGGTCAGGTACGGTGCCTCCGCTTCGAGCCGAGCGAGTCCCTCCTGCACCGCTTCCTCGGCCAGTTGCTGCCGGCCGGCATCCACGGTCGTGAACACGGAGAGCCCACCGTTGAGCACGTCTCTGCCGTGGCGCGCCAGCAGCTGCTCGGCTGCGTAGTCCACGAAGTAGCGGCCCGTGCGGGCACGCTGCGGACGCCGGCGCAGCCCGAGGGGTGACCGTTCCGCCTGCCGGTAGGCCTGCTCAGCGAGCACGCCGCGCTCGTGCATGAGTCGCAGTACGAGATCGCGCCGCTCGGTGGCGCGCTGGCGATGCCGGAACGGCGAGTACAGGCTCGGGCCGCGGATGATCCCGGCGAGCAACGCTGCCTCGGCGACCCCGAGCTGGCTCACGTCCTTGCCGAAGTAGTGCTGCGCCGCTTGGCCCACCCCGTGGATCTCGTATCCCCCATTCTGGCCCAAGTACACCTCGTTGAGGTACGCCTCGAGGATCTGCCCCTTCGAGTGGCGCGCCTCGAGCACCACGGCCATCGCTAGCTCGCGCAGCTTGCGGGTGGGCGTGCGGCGGGCCGAGAGGTACAGGTTCTTGGCCAACTGCTGGGTCAGGGTACTGGCGCCCTCCACGATGTAGCCGGCGCGGAGGTTCGCGAGTGTGGCTCCCACGATGCGCCGTAGGTCGATCCCGGAATGTCCGAAGAAGCGCTGGTCCTCGATGGTCAGGATGGCTTCGACCAGGTGCTGCGGGACGTCGTCGAGTGGAACGGGTGACCGCTCCTCGTGGAGCGTGCCGTAGGCGCTGCGCAACAGCTCCGGCTCTAGCGCCACGTAGGGGACGCGATCGCCCCGCTCGTCCCTGAGCTCCCGCACGCGTCCTCGCCGGTCCATGCGCACGGTCGCGACACCGCCCGGATCGAGACGATCGTAGTGCCGAAACGCCCGGCGTCCGATGCGCCACGTGGAGGAGTTGCGATAGTACTCCCCGTGCTCCACGTCCCGGCCGCGCACCCGGCGGTAGCCCAACCGCTGCAGCGCGCGCTCGACGCGCGCCGGATCGATGGCCATACCAGGCTGAAGCACGAGGGGGCGGGCGTAGAACCGGGTGGGCGCCCGCAGGAGGTCGTTGTCGAGACGCGCCCGGACGAGCGCTTCGAACGTGACGACTGCGGTCCCGCCCACGGTGACGAGCAAGAACGCGGCCAGGGTGAGCAGGGCCTTTGGCTGGCGCCGAGCGAGCGCGCGAATGCGCACCCCGAGTTCCCTCGTATGGGGTCCCATGGGGCCTCTACGATGGAGGATGCGCCGGGGTTTCGAAGCGTCGCGCTGCGGTGACGCAACCGGGCGGCCCCCCAGACCGTTGTGCTGGAGTACCTCAGTCCGGAGTCCGTGTCATGACACCCCACCATCGTCTGCACCGCGGTGCCGCCGGCATCGCGGCGGCCGTTCTCGTGGCGTCGCTCTCGGCCTGTGCCGCGGAGCCGCCCGCCGATCCCCGTGCCGATCTGCTCATTTCGGTCGACTGGCTGGCCGAGCACCTCGACGATCCGAACCTGGTGCTGCTGCACGTGGGCGCGCCGGAGGACTACCAGGCGGAACACATCCCGGGGGCGTATCACGTCACGCACGAGCAGATGTCGCATCCTGACTCGCACTCGCCGGATGCGCTCATCCTCGAGCTGCCCGATCCGGTGGCGTTCGAGGAGACGCTCGAGGGCTTCGGCGTGTCCGCCGACTCGCGCATCGTGGTGTACTGGGGCAGTGAATGGGTGACCCCCACGGCCCGCCTCGTGTTCACGCTCGACTGGGCGGGACTCGGCGCTCGCACCGTGCTGCTGAACGGCGGGCTCGCGGCCTGGAAGGCCGCGGGGCACGCCGTGAGCGGCGAGGCGCCGGCGCCGGGATCGGGTGACGTCACGCTGTCGCCGCGCCCCGAACTCGTGGTGCAAGCCGACTGGGTGCAACACCATGCCGTCGAGTCGGGGTACGCGCTGGTGGACGGTCGGGCCCGCGCGTTCTTCGATGGCGTGCGCGAGGATCGTGGCAGGGCCGGCCACATCCCGGGGGCGGGGAGCGTTCCGTGGACCGAGCTGATCGATGACTCCCTGCACCTGAAGAGCCCCGGCGAGTTGGGGGCGATCTTCACGGCCGCAGGGGTGGTGCCGGGCGACACCGTGGTGGCCTACTGCCACATCGGGCAGTACGCCACGGCGGTGATGTTCGCCGCCCGCACGCTGGGGCACGAGGTCAAGCTGTACGATGGCGCGTTCCAGGACTGGGCCGGGCGCAACCTCCCGGTGGAGGCGAGCGCGGAGGACCGGTGAGCCACCCGCGGCCCTACATGAATCCCTACCTGGCAGGGGTGGGGATTGGCATAGCGCTGCTCCTGGCGTTCGTGATCATGGGGCGCGGCCTCGGTGCCTCGGGGGCGTTCTCCACCGTCGTGGCCACAGGCGTCCACACGGTGGCGCCGGACCACACGACCAACAAGCTGCCGTACGAGGCGTATCTCGGTGACGGTAGCGTCAGCCCGCTGAAGGATTGGCTGGTGTTTGAGATCCTCGGGATCACACTCGGCGGACTGCTCTCGGCCCTGCTGGCGGGACGCTTTCGGGTGAGCATCGACAAGGGTCCGCGCGCGAGCAATCGCAGCCGTCTCCTGTTTGCGTTCGGAGGCGGCACCATCATGGGCATCGGGGCGAAACTGGCTCGGGGATGCACCAGCGGGCAGGCGCTCACGGGAGGGGCGCTGCTCAGCGTGGGCAGCTGGCTGTTCATCATCGGGGCGTTCGCCGCGGGCTACCTGGCGGCGCCGCTGTTCCGCAGAGAGTGGACGTGAACGCGCCGTTCTATGAGTTCGGACTCCTCGGCGAGAACGCGGGCCTGCTGGTGGCGTTGGTCATCGGCATCGCGTTCGGGTTCTTTCTCGAGCGGGGCGGCTTGGGCAACGCGCGCAAGCTGGCAGGGCAGTTCTACCTCACCGACCTGGTCGTGCTGAAGGTGCTGTTCAGCGCCATCGTCACGGCGATGCTGGGGCTGTTCTGGCTCTCCAAGCTCGGGCTGCTCGATCTCTCACGCGTGTACCTGCTGCCCACCTATGTGGCGCCGCACCTGATCGGCGGGGTCGTCTTTGGCGTGGGGTTCGTGATGGGCGGGCTCTGCCCCGGCACGTCGTGCGTGGCGGCCTCGAGCGGCAGGATCGACGGCCTGGTGCTACTGGGCGGCATGCTGTTCGGCATCCTGCTGTTCAATGAGGCGTTCCCGTTGCTGCAGGGGTTGTACTACAGCACCGCGCTGGGGCAGGTCACGGTTGCCCAGCTCCTGGGTCTGCCACATGGCGTGTTGGTGTTCGCCGTGGTCGTCGCGGCGCTCGGGAGCTTCGTCGTGGCCGAGCGGATCGAGGCACGTACGAAGTGAAGAATCGGGTCACCACCAACCGACTGCTCGCCACGGTGGCGCTGGTGCTCGGCGCCGGGGCGCTGGTCGCGGGGAGCCCGTATCGCGGCGACGCGGAGCGCGCGCGGTCCGCCGCCGAGCCGGTGGCGTGGGTGCCGGCCGCGGACGGACGAGTGTCCGCATTGCTCGTTGCCCAGTGGCTGCGCGAGCGGAAGGCCGGCCTGCGGATCTCGGATCTGCGGGGCGTGGAGGCCTATGAACAGTTCCACCTGCCGAAGGCCGAGCCCGCACCGCAAGCCTTCTCGCGCGGCGAGACCGTGGTCGTGTACGGCACGGACAGCGTGGAGGCCCGCCTCGCCGCAAGCACGCTGCGTGAAGCGGGGATGGAGCAGGCCTACTACCTGGCCGACGGCGTCGGCGAGTGGCTCACCGAACTCCTCAATCCTACCCTCTCGCCGGACGCGTCACCCGAGGAGCGCGCCGTGTGGGCGCGAATCGCGGAGCTGAGCCGCTACTTCGGCGGGCTTCCGCGCATCCAGGCGGGAGTGGCCGAACCGCGATCCGCCGCCGAGGTTCTGCGGCGCACCGTGCGGCGCAGCTGCGCGTTCTAGGCGGCTCGCGCCCACACTTTCGCACCAGTCGTGAATCGACTATTCTGTCGATGACCCGACGGCGTTCGTCGGTTTGACCGGACCGTGCTGACACGCGGGGAGGTTGTGCGATGGCGAAGAAGTACGTGTCGAACAAAGACGAGACCGTCCGGATGTTCAAGAGTGATTTCGTAGAGAAGTTCAGCCACATCCATCCGGCCCTGCCTCACATTGTCTTCATTCCCGTCGTCGCGGCGATGCTCTACTGGAGTTACCGGCTGGAGGTGCCGGCCGGCCGCGCGGCGCTGCTGTTCCTCGGTGGACTGGCCATCTGGACGCTCACGGAGTACCTGGTGCATCGCTTCGTGTTCCATGTGGACGACGCCACGATGGAGGAAGTGACCCGTATCGTGGCCTCGGTGGAGCCGGGCCAGCCGGTGTTCCCGGCCCTCAAGACGCTGAAGCAGAGGCATTATTTCATCGCCCACGGCGTGCACCACGACTTTCCCAACGATTCCAAGCGCCTCGTGATGCCGCCGGTCATCAGCGTCCCGCTGGCGGTGGTCTTCTACTTCCTGTTCCGCTGGATCTTCGGTCCGGTAGCGGCGCCCGCGGTGCTGGCGGGGATGGTCGTGGGCTACCTGATCTACGACACGACGCACTACGCCGTGCATCACTGGCGGCTGCACGGCCGCGTAACGCTCTACCTCAAGAAGCACCACTACCGGCACCACTATCAGGATCCCGACAAGGACTACGGCGTGAGCTCGCCGCTGTGGGACATCGTCTTCCGCACGTGGGGTCAGGCAGGTAGAGAGCCCGCGTAGTCTCACTCCCTTCGTCACCGGCCGCGCACACTGCGCGGCCGTTTTGCCATGACACCTGGCTCCCAATCCGAGGTCGGCACCATCCATCGTCTTGTGCTCAAGCACGCGCGGGACGCGTTCGCGAGTGACATGGCCGTCGCGCGCCAGTGGCGCGACCTCGGTTACCGGGAGCGTCCCGACGTGGCCCGCGCGGTGGACGAATACGATCGCTTCGTGGCGCTGCTCGGGGAGCTGGGGGTGCAACCCGAGTTCCTGCCTGCCGACGAGGCGGTCGGCCTCGACTCGATCTACGTGCGCGATGCGAGCGTGGTGTGCGAGCGCGGTGTCGTGCTGTGCAACATGGGAAAGGAAGCTCGGCGCACCGAGCCGGCCGCGCAGGGGGCCGCGTACGCGGAGATGGGGATCCCCGTCTACGGCGCGATCAACGGCGAGGGTCGCCTTGAGGGCGGTGACGTCGTCTGGCTCGACGACCGCACGCTCGCCGTGGGTCGGGGGTACCGTACGAACGAGGGGGGGATCGAGCAGCTTGAGAGCCTGCTGGTGGACTGCTACGATGAGCTCATCGTGGTGCCGCTCCCCCACTGGACCGGTCCCGCCGGCGTGTTCCATCTGATGTCGATGCTGAGCCCGCTCGACCGCGACCTGGCGCTCGTGTACTCGCGGCTCCTGCCGGTGCCGTTTCGCGAGCACCTGCTCGAGCGAGAGATCGAGCTCGTGGAGGTGCCCGACGAGGAGTACCACACGATGGCGTGCAACGTGCTCGCCGTCGCACCCCGGCGCTGCGTGATGCTGAGTGGCAACCCGCAGACCCGGGCCCTGCTCGAAGCCGCCGGCGTGGAGGTGTACGAGTACGACGGGTGGGAGATCAGCTGGAAGGGGGCCGGTGGGCCGACCTGCCTCTCGCGACCCATCGTGCGGGAGTAGCGCCGCGAGCCGGTCACCGCGTGGCTAGTTTGCCCGTGCCGAATCCCTGAGGTCCAACAGCTCCCGCGGGTAGGGTTCCAGGTAGGTCTGCGCTCGTAGATAGGGCTGGTCGAACCGCTCGATCCACGATTGGAGCAGAACGAGCGGAGCGCTGAGGCTCATGCGGCCCGCACGGTACTCGTCGAGCGCGTGCAGGAAGTGCCGTCTCTCCTGCCCCGACAATCCGTCCGACACGTAGCCGAGGGCGTGCATCATCACGTTGATGTTCGAGGTGGAGCGCGGCGGCCGTTCCAGCGCATGCGCCAGGCGTTCCTCGTAGGCAGTGACTACCTCCGTGAAGGTTCGTCTGTCGGGGTTCGCCACGATGCGGCCGAGCGCGCGCAACTCGGTCTGATGGTAGGCCATCAGCGTGAGCTTGTTCTCTGTCTGGAAGCGTACCAGGTCGGCCATCGCGTCCGATGCCTTCACCGCGCGGAACGAGGCTCGTGCGAACAGCTTCGTGAGGAAGTGGTGGCGTAGGCGGTAGTTGGTGAGCCGCCCTTCGTCCTCCACCGCGGCACGCGGGAACCGCTCGAGGACAGCACCACCGAACATGCCGGCCCCCTTTCCGGAGGGCTGCTTCCCCTCGGCGCCGCCGTAGACCTTGGTGTCCTTGATGCCGCACGACGGGGAGCGGCTCTTGAGGATGAACCCGTCCGCGTCGCCGAGCCCGCCCAGGAAGCGGTCGTTGAAGTCGAGCATCTCCCGGGTCACGTCGCGTTCCGTATCGGGCTGGTACAGCTGCAGCGACGTGCCGCGCTGCACCAAGCGGATCGGCGGCCGGGGGATGCCGAGGCCGATCTCGACCTCAGGGCAGATGGGCGCGAGCTCCACAAACGGCATCAGCTTGAGCACGAACGGCGCCCGAATCAGCTGCCCGTTGTAGCGGCAGGCATCTAGTTCGAGACACTTGCTCATGACGAGAGTAGGGCGGGGGTGTTCGCGCATCGTGGGAGACGCTCGCTCAGAATCGCAGGGTCACGCCGAAGGTGCCGTAGTGCACGAGAGCGAAGTTGTACACCTGGTCCACGTCGGCGCCACCTTCCAGCAGTCGGTACCCGAGCCGCAGGGCGACGGCGTCGGATGGGGCGTACTCGATGGCCAGCAGCACGTCCTCCGCGCGACCCTGCGGCGCCCAGGCCGCGTCGGCATTGAGCAGCAACGATGTGCGTCCCGCGAAGCGCCACGCGAAGTCGAGGTTGAGGAGTGGCACGACCCCCACATCGGTGTTCTCGGCGGCATCGGTCTCGCTCGTCAGTGCCACCCTGGCGTCCCGGATCTTCACGGTGAGACCGAACCCGAAACGCAGGTGCGACGAGCGCACCGGCGTGAAGCGGTAGGTGAGCCGATAGGAGTTGAACTTGTAGGTGCCCTGCACGGGCGTCCCGGTCGGGAACGTCACGTCCTCGAAGGCGACGGGGCGGTCGAACGTCCCGTCAGCGGTGAAGCTCAACGGAGCGACCAGCACCGAGATATGGTGACGCGACGTGATGTCCCACCCGACGCGGAGCCGCAGCGCCACGGCCGGATCGGCATCCAGATCGTTCACGAAGGAGAAGTCCGTTCCCCCGTCGTTGGGGATGCGCACGTCGTTGCGCCCCAGCATCGCCACGCCGCCTTCCAGATCGACGAAGAGTTGGGCGGTGGCGGTGCCGGGCGTCGTCGCGGCGAGTACCCCAAGGAGCGCAAGGAGCCGCGGCATCAGTTGCCCCCCGCGGCCGCGCGCGCGGCGGGCGCAGGGACCGCCGGCGAAGTGGCAGCCAGCGCTGCCCGCGCGATCCCGCGCAACATCCCGGCGAACACCAGTGTGTGGAGCGGGTACAGCGCGTACCAGTACAGCAGCCCGAACAGGCCGACCGGATCGAAGATCGCCGTTTGGCGAATGCGCGAGCCCGTAGCCGCCGGCTCGACCTCGAATTGCAGCCAGGCCCGACCGGGAAGCCTCATCTCGGCCGAAAGCAGGAGCAGTCGGTCGGGCTCCACCCGCTCCGCACGCCAGGAGTCCACCGCGTCGCCGGCCTCGACCTGTTCCGGGTCGCGCCGGCCGCGGCGCACCCCGACGCCCCCGACCAGCAGATCCAGGAAGCCGCGCAGCCGCCACAGCCAGTCGCCGTAGTACCACCCCGTCGTGCCGCCGAGACGGCGGAGTGGCGCATAGGCCTGCGCGGCCGATATGGCGACGTCCGTACTGCGGGAGTCCACGAGGCGTGAGCCGAAACGCACGCCGCCCCACTCGTGCTGCGCGCCGGCCGAGGAGAGCGCGTCGGACCAGCGGGTCTCGGCGAAGTCACGGTCCTCGTTATGCAGGGCGCGCGCGATCGCCTCGGCGATGCCGCGAGGCCGAATCGCGAACACGGAGCGCGCCCGCTCGTCCTCGACGACCGTCGGGTTGCGCAGGCTGTCGACCAGCTTGCGGCCCACACGCGCGTAGATCGGCGTGACGAGGCCCAGCCACAACCCGGAGAGCCGCGGCGACAGCACCGGCACGGGGATCATCACGCGGCGCAGGCCACGCTGCCGCGCGTATTCCCGCATGATCTCGCCGTACGAGACGCGATCGGCACCCCCGATCTCGTACACCGTGCTCTCGGCCCCCGGGAGCTCACGGGCCGCCAGCAGGTAGGCGATCACGTCCTCGACGGCGATCGGCTGCGCGGGCACCCGCACCCAGCGCGGCGTGACCATGACCGGGAGCTTCTCGGTGAGGCCGCGGATCATCTCGAAGGAGAGGCTGCCCGAGCCGATGACGATCGAGGCGCGCAGCTCGATCGTGCGCACGCCCGATCGGCGGAGGATCTCTCCCACCTCGTGTCGGCTGCGCAAGTGGTCGGACAGTGCCGATCCGCTGCCCAGGCCGCCTAGGTAGACGATGCGGCGCACACCTGCCGCGCTGGCCGCTTGGCCGAAGTGCTGGGCCGCGCGCCGATCCTCCTGCTCGAAGTCACCCGCCGAGCTCATGCTGTGCACGAGGTAGTACGCCGTGTCGGTGCCGCTCATGGCGTCGGTCATGGTAGTGGGATCCAACACGTCACCCTGGACCACCTCCGTATCCGGCCCGACGCGTCCGCGCAGGAAGCTCGGGTTGCGCGACAGACAGCGGACCAGGACCCCGCGCTCTTCGAGCGCCCGCAACAGGCGGCCCCCCACGTAGCCAGAGGCGCCGGTCAGCAGCACTCTCCCAGACGCGTGACTGTGCGGCATTGTCGTATCCTGTTCTCTGCAAATGAGTTGTGGGTCGGCAAAGCGCCCATGACCCGTCAAGCTCCGTCAATATACTGTCCTAGACAAGACTTTGACAAGTCCCGCTGCAGTGGGGTGCCGGGGGCGGCGCCGGGCGGACGAACACAGCCCCACCCCTCGCCGCTCGAGGGATGGGGCCGCCGTTGGGGGGGACGGATCCGGCGTTACAGCTCATACCGCTCGAGCCACTGCAGATCGTCCTCGTCGCTGCGGATGACGTAGACCACGCCGTCGCCGAACGCAGAAACGCGCCGGTCGCGAGGCAGGCTCACGCGCTGCACCAGATTCCCTCGCGCGTCGAACACGTCGTACGTGCGCTCGTCGGCGTCGGACGGAGCCGAGCGCTCCACCCAGAGCCTCCCGTCGGGTGCCATGCGCGCCGTGCCGGCCACGGTGGGTGGCATGTACTCCGGCCACTCCATGTTGTCGATGTCGGGGCGCGGTGGCCGCCTGGTGCGGCGGCGCCCGTTCTCGACCTCGATCATGACGCCGCGGCTGGTCATGGCATCGGCCCAGGCCTCCTTGTCCGCCGTCGTGATCTTGACCGGCCGGTACTCCGCCGCGGGGCCGCTGGCTGTCTCGCCATCGCCGGCGATCCACTCGACATGGTAATCCTCGTGGCGCACGACGCAGACCATGCCGCCGGGCGTCACGGCCCAATCATCCTGCGGCTGGTATGCCCCGCCACCGATGTTGATCCGGGCCTCGCCCGGCCCCGCCGGCTCCATGGGCGGGAAGTGCACGTATCCCAGGGTGTCAACCGCCTCCCCGGCGCGATCCCAACGCAGGAGTGGGGCAACCCCCTGGGCCGCGCTCTCCGCGAGGCCCGGCATCATCATGCCTGCCAGGTCGAAATAGATGCGCCCGGCGTCGTCGACGCCCCGCGGGATGATCGGGTAGCCCGCCGGGTGCCGGAGCGGAATCGTCTCGTTGCTGAGGCGTCCGTCGGGCAGGATCACGTTGAAGCGGCGGTTCATGAAGTCGGCCATGAGCGTGGAGTCGCCCGGGAGGGCGTACAGCGCACCGGGCATTTGGAACTCGCCCGGCCCGGCGCCTTGCCGGCCCAGCTGCTCGTAGGTGCCGCTTTGAAAGTCGAGCTGGGCGATCATCATCTCGACACGATCGGAGATGAGGACCTGGCCGGTGCTCAGCTCCCGGATGCCCAGGATGGCGCTGAAGGGTTCGGGAAAGGCGGCGTCCGGCTCGCCGAGCTCCACCGTTTTCGCGGCGGACTGGGCCGTGAGGGTGCCGGCCACGAGACTGAGAGCGGCCATGACTGCCAGGGGTCGCAGGACGATATGACGCATATGTTCTCCGTATGAATTCTCCCGGTGTCTGCCGCCCTAGATGCCTCGCGGTTGGGAAGCGTCGCAGCCCCGTTGGCGCAACCCTCTGGGCGACCCAGGCGTCTCATAGGCAGACTGCGTGCTCGGCAAATACCGCTATTATATGGATATAGGGTACCACGACTGAGGGATGGGTGGAATGACCTTCCGGCGGATACTTGGGTCCGCGGTTGCCGTGGTGGTGATCAGCTCGCTGGTCGGCGGCGTGTACCTGCGGAGCAGAGGGGATGACGAGGACAATGGCGGCACGGTCCTCGCCGAGGTCCCCGAGGGCGGCGCCGAGGCCGTCTCGTCCGCGAGCACCTTCTCGACCGACGTTGCCATCCCGGTCGAGGGAGCTATGGTCGTGCGGGACACGCTCGTCATTTCGGTGTCGGCCGCCGCCGAGGCCGCGGCATCCCGGCAGGCTGTCCTGCGGGCGCAGGTCGAGGGCCGGATCACCAGCCTGCGGGTGGAAGAGAACGATGCCGCAGGCAGCGGCCGCCTCCTCATCCAGATCGACACGACCGAGTACGGCATCGCTGTGGACCGAGCCCGCGCGCGGCTCGCTACTGCCACGGCGACCTACGACGAACTCACGATGTTCGACGATGAGATCGAGGACGAGCGGGTCCGGACCGAACGGGCCCGATTCGCCCGGGCCAAGAGCGGGCTGGCCGATGCCGAGCTGGGCGTGCGGGAAGCCGAGCTGCAGCTGCAGCGCACCCGCATTCGGGCACCGTTCGCCGGCCGCGTCGCCTCGCTCCGGGTCGTGGAGGGCCAGCAGGTGCGGCTCGGCGATGAGCTGCTCACCGTGGTGGATCTCGACCCGATCAGGGTCGAGGTCCAGGTGCTGGAGAGCGAAGTCGGACTCCTCGCGGAGGGTCGCGGCGCGACGATCGCGTTTGCGGCGTTCCCGGGGGAGTCGTTTTCCGGCCGCATCGCCACCATCAACCCGGTAGTGGAGCGGGAGACGCGCACAGCACGCACGACGGTCACGATCTCGAATCCTCAGGGTCGAATCCTCCCCGGTATGTATGCGCGCGTCTCGCTCGAGGCACGCAAGTTCCCCGATCGTGTGATGGTGCCGCGGGCCGCGATCCTGGAGCGGGACCGGCGCACCATGCTGTTCGTGTTCGAGGGCGAGAACGACATCGGCTTCGCCAAATGGCGCTACGTGACGCCCGGCATGATGAACGACTCCCTGGTGGAGATCGTCGCCAATCCCCAGACCGATATGGTCGAGGCCGGCGAGTGGGTGCTGATCGACGGCCACTACACGCTGATTCACGACGCCCGGGTGCGTCTGGTGGAGAGTGTGCGGGCTGAAGGTGGCCGGCCGCAGTAGCGACGTGTCCGTCGCCTGATCCACTAATGTCCCTCACGAGCCGCTCCGTCCGTCGCCCCGTTGCGGTGGCGATGCTCTTCCTGGGCGTCGTCTTCCTGGGGCTCATCTCGTTCGCCCGTATTCCCATCGATCTGCTGCCCGACGTCGCCTACCCACGGCTCGTCGTGTACACCCAGTACTCCGACGTGGGTCCGGCCGAGGTCGAGCGGTTCGTCACGGAGCCCGTCGAGCGCGGTGTCAGCCGAGTGCCCGGCGTCGAGCGCGTGGAGAGCGTCTCCCGCGAGGGCATCTCCCTGGTCACACTGCGCTTCTCCTGGGGCACCGATATGGACTTCGCGGTGCTCAACGTGCGCGAGCAGCTCGACAACCTGCTCGAGGAGTTGCCGGAGCTGGCCTCGCGCCCGGTGGTGCTGCGCACCGATCCGAATTCCGAGCCCATCATGGCGCTCTCGCTGGCGGGCGGGACCGACCTCGCCGCGCTCAAGGAGCTGGCCGAGAACGTCTTCAAGCGGCGCCTGGAGCAGATCGACGGGGTGGCGGAGGCCGCTTTGGCGGGAGGACTGGAGCGGGAGATCCACGTCGAGATCGACCCGCGACTGCTCGAGAGCTACGGCTTCACCGTACGGAATGTGCTGGAGGCGCTCGACGCCGCGAACCAGAGCGCGCCGGGCGGGACCATCCTGCGGGGCCGCTACCGCTACGCGCTGCGCACGCTCGGCGAGTTCCAGGCGGTGGAAGAGATCGAGCGCGTGCCACTCGGTCCCAGCCCCAACGACACCACGCGGAGCAGCCTCGTGCTGTTGGGCGACGTGGCCCGCGTGGAGGACGGCTTCAGGGAGCGCGAGTCGCTGGCCCGGTACAACGGACGGGAATCGGTGGGGTTGCTGCTGTTCAAGGAGTCGGGTGCCAACACGGTGCGGGTCGCCGAGCGGGTCGACGAGGTGCTCGACCAGCTGCGCGCCCGGTTTCCCGAGGTCGGCATCGACGTGGCGACGAGCCAGGCAGGCTTCATCACCGAGGCCATCTCGAATGTGGTGCAGGCGCTGGTGCTGGGAGGCCTCCTGGCCTTCCTCGTGCTGTTCCTCTTCCTGCGCGATGCCCGCTACCCCGTGGCCGTGGCCCTCGCCATTCCCATCTCCGTGATCGCCACCTTCGTGCTGCTCGACCTGACGGGTGTCTCGCTTAACATCATGAGCTTGGGCGGTCTGGCGCTCGGTGTCGGGATGTTGGTGGACAACTCGATCGTCGTATTGGAAAACATCTTCCGGCACCGCGAGCAGGGCGAAGAGCCCGAGGCGTCGGCGATGCGTGGCGCGGAGGAAGTGAAGGGGGCGATCACTGCCTCCACGCTCACGACCATCTCGGTGTTCGGTCCGATCATCTACGTGAAGGGCGTGGCCGGTGAGCTGTTCGGTGATCTCTCACTGGCGGTGGCGTTTGCCCTGCTCGCCAGCCTCTTGGTGGCACTCACGCTGCTCCCCACGATGGCGGCGCGCTGGGCCAAGGTGAGCGAGCAGCCGGGGCGCACCCGGCTCGGCCGGGTCGTGCGCGGCGGGGTGGCCCGCCTGGGCGGTGTAGTCGCCGCTCTGTTCCGGCCCTTCCTCGACTGGGTCGACCGGCGCTTCGCCATCTTCGCGGCCTGGTATCACAAGCTGCTGGAGCGGGCCCTCGAGCATCGCGGCCGGGTCGTGGGCTTTGCCGCGGCCACCCTCGGGCTGGGCATCATCATCGGCGTGGCGTTGGAGCGTGATGTGCTGCCGCAGGTGGACCAGGGGGCGTTCACCGTGCGACTGGAGCTCCTGCGGGGCGCGCCGATCGAGGAGACCGCGGAGGCGGCGGCCCGGGTCGAGCAGGTGTTCCTCGACGATCCCGCGGTGGAAGCGGTGTTCACGCGCGTGGGCCGGCAGGAGGCGATCGCGGGCGTCGAGGACGAGGAGAGCGGACTCAACACCGCCGCGGTCGAAGTGCGGCTCGGGGAAGGTGAAACGACCACTGCCGTCGTGGAGCGCGCGCGTCCCAAGCTGGCCCAGTTCCCCGCCGGCGCCGTCGCCATCGAGACGGGCACCGCGACCGCGCTGGGAAGGCTGCTCGGAGGGGACGAAGCCGATCTGGCCGTGCGGGTACGCGGCGACGACCTGGACGAGACGTGGCGACACGCGCACGCCGTGGCCGCCCGACTCCAAGCCGTGGGCTCGCTCGCGAACGTGCGGCTCGGCACGGAAGAAGGACAGCCGGAGATTCGCGTGGAGATCGACCGGGAGCGCGCGGCGTCGTACGGGATCCAGCCACGACTCATCGCCCAGACGGTCGAGCGGTATATGCGGGGCGAGGTCGCCACCGACTTCGTGGACTTCGACGAGAAGGTGCCGGTGCTGGTGCGCCTGCCGGAGGCGGAGCGTCGCTCGCTGGAAACGCTACGTGTGCTCCGCGTGAACGGGATTCCGCTGCGCGAGCTCGTGAACACGTACGAGGAAGTGGGTCCGGCCGAGATCCGCCGACTGGAGCAGGCGCGTACCGTGACGGTGTACGCCGATGTGGCCCGCGGCGGGCTGGACGGCGCGGTGGCCGACGCCCGAGCGGCACTGGGCGACGTCCCCGCACCCCGGGGCCTGCGCGTGGACATCGGCGGGGCGAATGAGGAGCGCGACCGCAGCTTTCGGGATCTCGCCTTTGCATTCGGCCTGGCGCTGCTCCTCGTCTACATGATCCTGGCCGCCCAGTTCGAGTCGTTCGTGCATCCGTTCACGATCCTGCTCAGCGTGCCGCTGGCCACGGTCGGCGCCGCGGTGGCGTTGTACATGGCCGGCGAGGGGCTGAACACGATGAGCCTGATCGGGCTGGTGATCCTCGTCGGGATCGTGGTGAACGATGCCATCGTGAAGGTCGATTTCATCAACCAGATGCGCGCGCAGGGCATGGCCCTGCGCCAGGCGATTCTGGAAGCGGGCCGCGTGCGCCTGCGGCCGATCATCATGACGACGGTGACCACCGTCCTCGGCCTGACGCCGATGGCTATGGGGATCGGACGCGGCGCCGACTTGCGCGCCCCCCTCGCGATTGCCGTGATCGGCGGACTGATCAGCGCGACCGCGCTCACGCTGGTCGTCGTGCCCGTAGCATACGACCTGTTTGAGGAGCTGCGCGGCAAGCTCAGGTCCCTGGCGGGACTCGGTGAGGCACGCAGCCGCCGCAAGCCGGTGGTGCAACCTGCGGGAGGATCGGAATGAGATGGAGAACCGAGCGCGCGGGGCCTGCGGTGTTGGCGGCGCTGGCAGTAGCCGCTTGCGGGGAGGGTGACGGACATCCCGGGTACACCGTGCGCGACTCCGCGGGCGTGACGATTGTCGAAAACACGCACGGCAGCTGGTCGACAGGGGAGGGGTGGCGCGTCGCCCCCGAGCCACGCCTGGACATCGGGCAGCTGGACGGCGAGGAGCCGTATCAGCTGTTCCAGGTCTCGGGGGCGGTGCGACTGGGCGACGGTCGCATCGTGGTGGCCAACAGCGGCAGCAGCGAGCTGCGCTACTTCGATGCGGGGGGTGGCCACCTGACATCGGCGGGACGCGAAGGGGGTGGGCCCGGCGAGTTCGAGGGCGTGGGCGCCCCGGTGCCGGTGGGGGCCGACTCCATCGCGGTGTACGACTGGAACCTGCGCCGGATCTCGCTGTGGGATCCCGACGGCAACTTCGTGCGGTCGTTTGGGATCCAGTTCCCCAGCGGCTCACCGGTGGCGATCGGGCCCTTGGGTGACGGAAGCTGGTTGTTCACGAAGGGGTTCGCGTTCGCGCCCAGCGAGATCTCCACCGTCGTGCGCGATACCGCGGCGTACTACCGGTTTGATCAGCGGGGCGAGCTGATCGACTCGGTCGGCCGGTTCCCGTCGTGGGAGTACTTCGTGCAGGGGTCAGCGCAGGCCGCGTGGGCCACGAGCCTGCCGTTCGGTCGCGGGTTCGCCACCGCCGTGGCTCCCGTCGGCTTCTATCACGGCATCACCGACCGGTACGAGATCCTGCGGTATGAGGTGTCGGGTCGGCTGGAGCGTGTGATCCGCAAGGATCACCAACCCGTCCCGGTCAGCGACGCGGACTTCGAGCGGTACAAGGCGGAGCGGGTTGAGGACGCCGGCAGCGACAACTGGCGCCGCCGCCTCGAGCGGATGTTTGCCGAGGTGCCGGTACCGTCCACCATGCCGGCCTTCCAGGCCGTTGAGGTCGATGTGCTGGGTTACCTCTGGGTCGCCGAGTACGAGCGCCCCGGCGCCGACACACAGCGTTGGAGTGTGTTCGATCCCGAAGGCCGTCTGCTCGGCACGGTCGAAACGCCGCCCGGACTCGCGGTGCATCAGATCGGCGCCGACTTCCTGCTCGCATCGTGGGAGGACGACCTCGGGGTGGAGCACGTCCGGCTGTACGACCTCTTGCGGGGCAGCGAGGGGACCTAGCGGTGATCCGCCTCTCCATCCGTCGGCCCGTCGCGGTGACGATGGCCTATCTGGGTGTGGCGTTCCTGGGCGTCGCGGCGTGGCGCGACATCCCCATCGAGCTCCTGCCGGACACCGAGTTGCCCCAGCTCAATGTGGCTACCGAGTGGCGGGGCGCGAGTCCCGAGGCCATGGAGGCGTTCGTGACGGCGCCGCTGGAGAGCGTGATCCAGCAGGTGCGCGGTGTGGAGAAGGTGACGTCGATCTCGAGCGAGATGTGGGGCTGGGCGCGCGCGAACATCACGGTGGAGTTCACGCGCGGCACGGACATGGACTTCGCCCGCCTCGACCTGTCGGAGCGGATGGCCGCGCTCCAGGATGAGCTCCCGGCCGACGCCGAGCGGCCGCGCATCGAGCCGTACGTGCCCGAGGAGTTCCGCGAACAGCAACGCGCCTTCCTGCGCTACACGCTGACCGGCCCACACACCCTGGAAGCCCTCCGTGCCCACGTGGACGACGACATCGTTCCCGAGCTGCTGCAGGTGGACGGTGTGGCGGCGGTCGAGGTGAGCGGGGGGCGCGACCGCCTGGTCGAGATCGCCCTGGACGAGCGCAAGACCCAGGCGCTGGGACTCGATCCCGGCTACGTCTGGCTGCGCATCAGCGAGCTGGAGTACGTGAGCGAGGCGGGGATCGTGGAGGACGACGGACTGCTTCGGACACTCTCCATTCGCCATCGCACGGCCTCCACGGACGACATTCGGCGGGCGCCACTCCTCAGCGACCAGGGCCGGATCGTGCGTGTCGGGGATGTGGCCACCCTGCACGACACCTATGAGGAGGCGCGGAGCTACTACCGCATCGACGCCCAGCCCGCGGTGTCCTTCGAGGTCCACAAGGAAGTGGGCGTCAACACGGTGGACGTGGCGGATCGCGTGAAGGCACGCCTCGAGGCGATCGAGAACCTGCACCCCCTGGGTGTGCGGGTGATCCTCGACGAGGACGAGAGCGAGGCCATCAGGACGCAGCTCACCGACCTGCGCTACCGCGCGCTCATTGCCGCAGGCGTCATCTTCCTGGTGCTCCTGCTGTTCCTCCGGTCGTTTCGCTCGGCGGGGATCGTGTTCGCTACCATCGCGTTCTCGATCCTCATCGCGCTCAACCTCATCTACTTCGGCGGGTTCACGCTGAACGTGTTGACGCTCATGGGACTCGCCATGGGCTTCGGGCTCATCGTGGACAACGCCATCGTGGTGCTCGAGAACATCTATCGACGCCGGCGCGGTGGGGAGACGGCCGAGAGTGCGTCGGAACGGGGGGCGCGCCAGGTCGTGCTGCCGATTCTCGCGGCGACCCTCACCACGGTCATCGTGTTCATCCCGTTCGTCTACCTCCAGGGCGAGCTGCGCATCTACTACGTCCCGTTGGCCATCGTCGTGGGAATGGCGTTGATCGCGAGTCTGTTCGTGGCCTTCAGCTTCATTCCGGCGCTGGCGGCTAAGGTACTGGGGGAGGCTCCCCCGCGTCCCCGCGACGTGGGTACTCCGCCCTACATCCGCTTCTACCAGGGACTCTTGGGCTTCACCCTCCGCTTCCCGGTCATCACGGTGATTCTCGCGGCGGCGACCCTCGGGGCGTCGTACCACTACTTCGACAAGTACGTGACGCGGGGTGTGCTGTGGCGCTCGTGGTGGGGGGAGCAGACCTACATCGACATCATCATCCGCCTGCCGCGGGGCGAGGAACTGGATCGTACCGACGAGCTAGCCCGCTTCTTCGAAGCGAAGCTGCTCGACACGCCCGAGGTCGAGCGGTTCGTCACCCGCGTCCAGTCGCAGTACTCCCGCATCACGGTGACCTTCCCGGATTCCATCGAGAACAGCTGGCAACCGGTCGCCATCAAGGAGCAGATGGTGGCCTACAGCAATCTCTTCGGAGGGGCCGAGGTCCGGGTGTACGGTTACGGCCCGTCGTTCTACGGCGGGGGTGCCGGCCCGCCCAACTACTCCATCAAGGTGTTGGGCTACAACTACGAGACGGCACGGGTTATTGCGGAGGACGTGGGGCGGCGTCTCGAGCGTTTCTCCCGCATCCGTGACGTGGACGTCAACTCGGCCGGTGGGTGGTTCACGCGGGACAAGGCCGCCGAGTTCGTGCTTGAGCTGGATCGGGCCCGATTGGGACTGCATGACCTGACCGCACGGGACGTCGTGTATCAGGTCGCGGCGGCCGTCTGGGGCCAGGTGCGTCCCGGCAACATCCGGGTGGCGGGAGAGGAAGTGCGCTTCGACGTGAAGCTCGAGGGCAACGAGGACGTGGATGTGCTCGAGCTTCAGGAGCTGCTCATCCAGACGCCCGCGGGGCAGGGGGTGCGCCTCGCCGACGTCGCCACGCTGCGGGAGCGGGAGGTGCTCACGCGGATCGTGCGCGAGGACCAGCAGTACCAGCGCTACGTGAGCTACGAGTTCCGCGGGCCTACGAAGCTGGGTGACCGCGTGCGCGATGCGGTGATTGCCTCGACGACGCTCCCCGAGGGTTACGAAATCGAGGGGGAACAGGATTGGACCTGGTCGACCGAGGAGCAACAGCAGGTCTACACCGTGCTCGCCATCTCCCTGGTCCTGATCTTCATGGTGACGGCGGCGCTGTTCGAGTCGGTGCGGCAGCCGCTCACCGTGCTCCTCACGGTCCCGATGGCATTGATCGGCGTGTTCCTGATGTTCATCTATACCGACGCCAGCTTCACCCGCGAGGCGTACATCGGCGTCATCATGATGGGCGGGATCGTGGTGAACAACGCGATTCTGCTGGTGGACCACATCAACTACGTGCGTCGCACCGAACGGGTCCCAACCAGGGCAGCCATCGTGCGGGGGACGCTGGAGCGCGTCCGGCCGATCCTGATGACGAGCGCCACCACGATCTTCGGGTTGCTGCCCCTCGTGTTGTTCAGCGAGTACGCCGATGAGAATATCTGGAACGCGCTGGGTTATGCGCTGATCGGCGGGCTCGCCAGCTCCACCCTGTTGGTCCTCACCGTGACGCCGGCAATCTACCTCCTCCTCGAGGAGCGCCTCCCGAAGTTGTTCGGCCTCGCGCCGCTGCCGGAGCCTGTAGCGGCTCCGGCTGGAGCATGATGCCGGGCGGCTGACGCGTCGGCGCGCGGGTCGCTCGAGTCACAAGGAGGTTTCATGCGGTTGCCGTTTACAGCAGCAGGTGCGGTTTGTCTCACGGCATGTCTACTTTCTGCCGCGGGCTGCGCCCCGCGCGACTCCGACGCCGCCGCGCTTTGGCGTGGCACCATGGACACGCTCGAATCCGGCACGGTGGTCGTGTCGAACCCGGCCACGGGCATCTGGAGGGAGGAAGCCGCGTGGCGCGTCGTCGAGGAGGTCCGCATCGGTACGCTGGATGACGCCGGTCCCGACATGTTCGGGCGCGTGCGGGATTTGGAGGTCGACGCCGAGGGGCGTTTCTGGGTCTTCGAGAGCCAAGCGCAGGAGCTGCGCGTGTTCGGCGCCGACGGCGTGCACGTTCGCACCGTTGGGCGAGAGGGCGGAGGGCCGGGCGAGTTCGCCGGGGTAATCGGGATGACATGGGCGCGCAGCGGCAACCTGTGGATCGTCGACCCCTCGAATGCGCGCATCTCCATCATCGACTCGGCCGGGACATACGTCGGCAGCCACGGCACCATCGGCGGTTGGATGTTCGTGCCGTGGCCGGGCGGCGTGGACACGGAGGGTCGGTTCTGGAACTTCGTGCCGGATATGAGTTCCACCGAGCCGCGCATCGTGATGGTCGCCCACGACGATCAAATGAATCCGGTCGACACCGCGCAGGTGCCCGAGTACCCCGGTGAGCGAGAGATCTTCGAGTTGCGTGACGAAGACAGCCACTTGGTGACGGGCGTGCCGTTCGCACCCAGTCTGGAGTGGCGTTTCGACCCCCGGGGCTACATGTGGTTCATGCTCACGGGTGAGTACAGCATTACGCAGCTCTCGCTCGAGGGAGACACGCTGCGGAGGATATTCCGCGAATACGAGCCGCTGCGAGTGACCGAGGCGGACATCGACAGCGCGATGACGGGCCTCGAGTGGTTCATCCGGAATGGCGGCAAGGTCGACCGGGCCAGGATCCCGGGCAGCAAGCCGGCCACCGAGGAATTCCTGTTCGACGACGAGGGCAACATTTGGGTCCTGCCGGTCACTGCCATGGAGGACGAGGGCAGGGTGGTCGACATCTTCGATCCCGAGGGGCGCTACCTGGGGCGGATTGGGCTTCCGTTCATGCTCTCGATGAACCCGCCTCCCGTCTTCCGTGACGGGTTCCTCTACGCCGTGACCGAAGACGAGCTCGAGGTTCCCTACGTGGTGCGCGCGCGGATCGTGAAACCCTGACCATGCGGCTGGACGAGCGGATCACGGTGGTGGATGCCCACGCGGGTGGGGAGCCCGGCCGCGTGATCACGGGTGGTGTGCACGACGTCCCGGGTGCGACCATGTTCGAGAAGAAGGTCCACCTCGAGACCCAGGGCGATCAGCTCCGCAAGGTCATGCTGCGGGAGCCGCGCGGGTATCCGGCGTTGTGCTGCAACGTGATTCTCCCGCCGACTCACCCCGACGCCGATGCCGGCTTCGTCATCATGGAGCAGACCGAGTATCCGCCGATGTCGGGTAGCAATACGATCTGCGTCGTGACGGTGCTCATCCAGACGGAGATGGTGAAGGTGACGGAGCCCGTCACCGAGCTCGTGCTCGAGGCGCCCGCCGGACTCGTGCAGGTGCGGGCCGACGTCGCGGGCGGGAAGGTGACCGGTGTGACCTTCGAGAACGTGCCGGCGTTCGCGCTGCACCTGGAAGCCAGGATCGAGGTTCCGGTTCTCGGTGTGGTGAGCGTGGACGTCGCGTGGGGCGGGATGTTCTACGTCATCGCCGACGCGGAGCAGTTCGGCTTGCGGTTGGCGCCCGAAGAAGGGCGAGAGATCGCGCGCGTCGGGCGAATGCTGCAGGCGGCTGCCGCCGAGCAGCTGCCGGCGGTGCACCCGGAGAACGCCGGTATCGCCGGCGTGTCGATCTCACAGCTGTCGGGGCCGCCCACGCGGAACGACGCGGATCGCAAGAATGCGGTGGTGGTCGCCACGGGCGAGCTGGACTGGAATCGCCCGGAGACGTGGACCGGCGCACTCGATCGGTCCCCCTGTGGGACCGGCACCTGCGCCAAGATGGCCACGCTCCACGCCAGGGGGGAGCTGGTGCTCGAGCAGGACTTCCGGCATGAGGGGGTGCTGGGCACGGTGTGGACCGGCCGGCTGTTGCGCGAGGCGAGGGTCGGATCCACGCCCGCGGTGGTCCCTGCGCTGACGGGACGGGCGTGGATCACGGGGTACGGTCAGGTCGTCGTGGACCGCGAGGACCCGTTCCCCGAGGGTTTCACCCTGGGAGACCTCTGGTAGCGGTTACTCTACCTCCCAGGTGCGACCCCCGCGCAGCACTGTATCCATCTCGGCTTCGCTCGCCGGTCTGGCTCCCTCCTGTGCGAGCTGCCGCTGCACATCCTGCTCGTAGCTCGGCATCGGGTCACAGTAGAGCACCCCGATCGCGACGGGGAACTGGGGCGGCTTGAGCTCCACCAGCATCGCGGCCAGGGTGCGACTGGTCTCATCGTGCACCAGGATGTCGGCCTCCGTGACTCCGTTCTCGCCCAAGGTCACCACTTCGACCTCCAGCGAGCCGGGCTTCACTCGCAGGCCCTTCGTGCGGTCCTTCCCGAAGAGCAGAGGCTTGCCGTGCTCGACGTGGAGCTGCGCCTCGGGCGCCACGCTCTTCTCGGTGAACGCACCGTGCGCCCCGTCGTTGAACACGAGGCAATTCTGAAAGATTTCCACGAACGAGGCGCCGCGGTGCGCGTGGCCCCGCTTCAGCACGTCCACCAGGTGCGGCTGCATCGTGTCGATGGAGCGCGCCACGAACCGCCCGCCCGCGCCCAGAGCGAGCGCGCATGGCGCCACCGGGAGCTCGAGCGACCCCTGGGGCGTGGACGGCGAGCGCGTACCCCGCTTCGAGGTCGGGGAGTATTGCCCCTTGGTCAGCCCGTAGATCTCGTTGTTGAACAGCACGACCTGCAGGTCCACGTTGCGGCGCAGCACGTGCAGCATGTGGTTGCCGCCGATGCTCAGGCCGTCCCCGTCACCCGTGATCACCCAGACATCGAGGCCGGGGTTGGCCAGCTTGATGCCCGTGGCAAAGGCCGGCGCGCGGCCGTGGATCGTGTGAAATCCGTAGGTCGAGACGTAGTAGGGAAAGCGGGCGGCGCAGCCGATCCCCGATACGAACACGGTGCGCTCGCGCTCCACTGCGAGATCGGCGAGCGTCTTCTGCATCGCCTTGAGGATGGCGTAATCCCCGCACCCGGGGCACCAGCGCACCTCCTGATCGGAAGCGTAGTCCTTGGCCGATGGCGCGGTCTCGTGGGGGGCGATCATGCTAGCGCTCCAGTCTCGTGCGAATCGCGTCGAGGATCTCACTCACCTTGAACGGCTTTCCCGTCACCTTGCCCAGGCCCTCCGCCTCCACCAGGTACGTGCTCCGCAGGATCGTGACGAGCTGGCCCGTGTTCATCTCCGGCACCAGGATCCGGTCGAACTCTCGCAGCAGCTCCCCGAGGTTCTTCGGCAGGGGGTTGAGGTGCCGCAGGTGGAGGTGCGAGACCTCCAACCCTTCTTCCCGGGCACGCTTCACGGCCTGGTAGATCGGCCCGTAGGTGGAGCCCCAGCCCACCACCGCCAGGGCGCCGCGCGGCTCGCCGACCTGGATCTCCTGCTCCGGAATGTCATCGGCGATCTTCCGTACCTTGGCCAGGCGCGCGTCGGTCATCCGCTGGTGGTTATCGGCGTCGTACGAGATGTGTCCGGTGTCGGCGTCGCGCTCGAGGCCGCCGATGCGGTGCTCGAGACCCGGCGTGCCCGGAATCGCCCAGGGGCGCGCGAGGGTCTGCGGATCACGTTGGAATGGGCGGAAGCCCTCCGGCTCGCTACGAAACGTCACGGGGAAGCGCGGGAGCTCGTCCGCATGGGGCACGAGCCACGGCTCGGCCGCGTTGGCGAGGTAGCCATCGGACAGCATCACCACGGGCGTCATGTACTTGGTGGCGAGCCGTACCGCCTCCAGCGCCACGTCGAAGCAGTCGGTGGGCGTGGCGGCGGCCACCACGGGCAGCGGCGCATCGCCGTTGCGTCCATAGACGGCCTGATAGAGGTCGGACTGCTCCGCCTTGGTCGGCATCCCCGTGGAGGGTCCGGCGCGCTGGCTGTTCACGATGACCAGGGGAAGCTCGACGCCGACCGCGAGTCCCATCGCCTCTCCCTTGAGCGCGATGCCCGGCCCGGAGCTGGAGGTGACCCCCAGCACCCCGGCGTACGATGCGCCGATGGAGGCGCAGATGGCCGCGATCTCGTCCTCCGCCTGGAAGGTCAGCACCCCCTGGCTCTTGAGGTTGGCCAGCACGTGGAGCAGGGAGGTGGCCGGCGTGATCGGGTATGAGCCGAAGAACAGCTGCGGCAGGCCGGCGGCCTGCGCACCGGCCAGCAGGCCCCAGGCCGTGGCCTCGGTGCCGGTCACGGTGCGGTAGATCCCCGGTGGGACGTCTGCCTTGGCGACGGTATAGCCCACCACGTCCATCGGCATCTCGACCGTGTCGCCGAACGCGTAGCCGGCCGTGAGCGCCGTGACGTTGGCCTGGGCGATCTCGGGTTGCTTGGCGAACTTGCGTTCGACCCACTCGGCCGTCGCCTCACGGTCCTGTCCGAACATCCAGAGCATTAGTCCCAGCGTCCACATGTTGCGCGACCGCAGGGCGTCCTTCTGCTTGAGCCCGAACTCCTCGAGCGCATCGAGGGTGCGTTGCGAGATGTCCAGCTTGAGCACCTGGTAAGGGGCCAGCGTGTCGTCGTCGAGCGGGCTGGTCTCGTAGCCCGCCTTGGCCAGGTTGCGCTTGGTGAACGCGCCGGTGTCGACCACGATGAGCCCGCCGATGCGCAGGTCGTGGTAGCTCACCTTGAGCGCGGCCGGGTTGAGCGCCACCAGGACATCGGGTTCGTCGCCGGCCGTAGTCAGATCGCTGCCGCCGAAGTGGATCTGGAAGGCCGAGACGCCGTAGGTGGTGCCGGCCGGGGCGCGAATCTCTGCCGGATAGTCGGGGAAGGTGGCGATGTCACTTCCGGCGAGGGCGGCTTCCAGAGTGAACTGGGAGCCGGTGAACTGCATCCCGTCGCCCGAATCGCCGGCGAACCGGATGACCACCGAGTCGCGCACCTCGCGCGCCTTCACGCCGCGGAGGTCGGGAGATGAGGAGGTGAATCGGTCTCTCATGGCCTGAGAACCAGCTCCTAACGTGACCGGCCGGGCTACGCCCGCGGTGATCGGCTGAGTGGGCGTCCGCCGGCCGGTCGGCCGAGAAAACGGAGTACTCCGTTACCCTATGCTATACAATTGTAGAGGGAAGGTGCCCCCGGACGCCACCGCAGGAGGGGGGGTGCCCCCGTGCCCCACCGCAGTATATTCCCTGCCCAACGTCAGACCCCAATCGCACGGAGATATGAAATGGCCAGCAAGGCAGTGGTGCAGGCGATCAACGATCAGATCGCCATGGAGTTCAAGGCCGCCTACGCCTACCTCTCGATGTCGGCGTACTTCGAGAGTCAGAGCCTCCCCGGCTTCGCCCACTGGATGCGGATGCAATACGAGGAGGAGCTGACCCACGCGCTGCGCCTGTTCGACTTCCTCGGGGACCTGGGCGAGCAGGTCGAGCTCAAGGCGATCGAGAAGCCCCCGGCGAAGTACGAGAGCACGCTGGCGGCGTTCAAGGCGGCGCTGGGGCACGAGCAAAAGGTGACGGCCTCGATCAACAAGATCTACGATCTCGCGGTCGAGGAGAATCACTACCCGACCCAGCTCCAGATGCAGTGGTTCGTGAACGAGCAGGTGGAGGAGGAGAAGTCGGTTGGCGACGTGATCACCCAGCTGGAGATGGTGGGCGACCACGGCCCGGCCCTGCTCATGATGGACAAGCAGCTCGGCGGCCGTGCCGGAGAGGGCGGGGAACAGCACTAGCACTGCGCACCACGGATTCTCGGCCGGCCTCGGGGACTCCCGCTCCGAGGCTGGCCGTCGCGTTTCCCTTAACACCTCGACCCTTCACATCGTCTTACTGGGCGGAACTGACGCATCGGCGGGAGCCGCTGGTGCCTGCGAAGGAGAAAGACGATGAGGGCATTGATCAGAATCGTGGCGGGGCTGACGGTGGCGGCCGTGATGGCCGCGGGGCAGCTACCCGCCCAGGAGCCGGAGGTGGCCCCCGAAACCCGACCGCGCCGGATGCGCATGGGCACCGGGGAGCTTCCGGGCATGCGGGCCTTTGCGCCGCAGCTACTGGTCCAGCGCAAGGACTTCCTGGGGCTCACCGAGGACCAGGTCTCCCGGCTCGAGCAGCTCAGCGAGGAATTGAAGGGCGTGCACGAGCAGGCCCTCGAAGAGGCCCAGGCCAGCCACGAAGCGCTGCGCGAAGCGTGGCAGGCCGACCAGCCCGACGCCGATGTCGTGCAGCACTACGCTCAGCAGGCGATGGAAGCGCGCCAGGCGGCGCAGTTGGCCATGGTGGGTGGTGCGGCGCAAGCCAAGGGGCTGCTCACGCCCGAGCAGCAGGGCAAGATGGAAGGCTGGATGGAAGGAATGCGCATGGGACGGCAGATCCGCAGGGGCCAACGCGGCATGCGACGGGGCGCGCCGCAGGGTCAGCTGGGGCACCGACGGTACTCGCCTTGGCGCCGACCGTAAGCGACACGACCCACTACCCCTCGACATGCATCGCCCCGTGGCTCGAAGCCGCGGGGCGGTGTGTCATTCAGAGGGCGTGACCTCCGGCGTGACGATCCAGCGCACCGTCCATCCCTCGTCCCCCTGTCGCCCGAGGCACACGACCCCGCCGTTGCGGAACGCCACGACCGGCCTCGACGGATCACCAACGAGTAGTTGGGAGCAGAGCCGACCCAAGTGCGGCAAGTGGCCCACCAGCATCACCGGTGCCGTGAAGGTCGCAATGGCGCGCTCGGCCAGCGCGGGGTCGTCCTTGGGAGCCAGGCCTTCCAGCCGGCTGAGTGAGAGATCGGGATTCAGCGTGTCGGCCAGGATCCGGGCGGTCTGTTCGGCTCGGAGTTTCCCTGAGTGATAGATTTCGGCTGGAGCGATGCCGACCGTGGCGACGGCCCGGGCCACGCGGCCTACCTGCCGCCGGCCGTCGTCGGTGAGAGGCCGAGAGGGGTCCTGCTCTTCCGACGTCGCCTCGCCGTGCTGCACCAGATAGAGGTCCACGAGGCAAGCGTGGCGGGCAACAAGCAGCGAGTCAAGTGGTATGGAGCGTCCTGGCAGCGACCGCATCCGGATCACGTACCAGCTCACCGTGCGAGCGGGCGAGCGTGCCGAGGCGCGCGCTCGAGAGATCGCACTGGAGCAGACCGTGGAGCTGCCCGACGGCTGCTATCCCGACGGCATCGAAGACGCGGTCGTAGGCCGGCTCGAGGACATGGAGGAGCTGGGTGGCGGCCGCTGGAGCCTGACGCTCTCCTACGCCCCCCTCCTGGTGGGCTCGGAGGCTCCCCAACTCCTCAACCTGCTGTTCGGCAACGTCTCGATGCATGCCGGGACCCGGGTGACCGAGCTGGAGCTGCCGCCCTCGGTCGTGAGTTGCTTCCCCGGTCCCCAACACGGGATCGCCGGAGTGCGCGCCGCATGCGGCGCTCCCCAAGGGCGTCCTCTGTTGTGCACCTCGGCCAAGCCGGTCGGTCTCTCGCCGGGCGAGCTGGCCGGAATCTGCAGGTCGCTCGCGCGGGGGGGGATCGATGTGGTCAAGGACGACCACGGCGTGACGGATCAGGCCCCGGCGCCGTTCCGCGAGCGGGTCGAGCGCTGCCAGGCGGCGGTGCTGGAAGCGAACGCGGGAACCGGCGGCTCGACCCAGTACTTCCCCAACGTCACGGCCTCTGTGTCGCAGCTCCCGCAACGCGTGGAGGTGGCGCGGTCGGTGGGATGCCGCGGAGTGTTGGTGAGCCCGTTCCTCACCGGGCTGGATACCGTGCGGTGGCTCGCTGCCGAAAGCGGCATGATCGTGCTCACCCACCCGACCTTCTCCGGCGCCCTGCTCACCGAGGGGCATGGCGTGGCCTCCGACCTGATGCTCGGGTTGATCCTGCGGCTGCTCGGAGCCGATGCCGTGATCTATGTGAATGCGGGAGGGCGCTTCCCGGTCGGCGAGGCCGAGTGCGAGGCCATCAATGCCCGCCTAACGCAGCCGTGCCATGGGTTGGCACCCGCGCTGCCGGTCCCGGGGGGCGGGGTGGACGCGGCCCGGGTGCCCTACTGGATCGAGCGCTATGGCACCGACGTGATGTTCCTCATTGGGAGCAGTCTCTACGCCCAGGGTGATGTGGAAGCGGCGACCAGACGGTTGGTCGACACGGTGACGGCGGGGAGCGATGCCTGACGGACGACCCGACGCTGGCTGCAGCTGAGTCGGTCCTACCGTAACAGCGATTTCGCGACGAACAAGAGGTTGGCGGGGCGCTCGGCGAGGCGCCGCATGTACCATGGGAACCAGTGACGCCCGTAGCTGATGAGGGTACGCACCAGATACCCCCGAGCGGCGAGGCGGTATTGGTCATCCCGTCGGATGCCGTACAGCATCTGGATCTCGTACGCGTCTTTGGCCACCCCGGCACCCGCGGCGAAATCCTGGACGCGCATGATCAGCCGGGGATCGTGGGTGCCGAACGCGTGTGGGGCCGTCTCGGGCCGGCTCCGCGTGAGCAGGCGCTGCGCGAGCTTGAAGAAGTTCGCATCCACGTCCCGCTTCGCCGGGTAGGCGAGCTGTGGCGGCTCGTTGTAGGCCCCCTTCACCAGCCGGATCGGCGCGTCCAGCGGGAGAAGCGCCTCGAGGTCGTCGGCTGTGCGGTACAGGTAGGCCTGGAGGCAGATGCCCAGGTTCGTCTGTGCGCCGTGGACGGCCCGGAACACCTCGAGCGTCGCGTCTACGTACGGTGACGCCTCCATGTCGATGCACACGTAGTTGCCCGTCTCCCCGGCTCGTGCCGCAATGCGTGCGAGCTGCTCGATGCAGATGTCGCGGCTCACGTCGAGCCCCAGCTGGGTCAGCTTGACCGAGAGCTGCATGGGGAGGTCGCGCTGCTCGATGCGATCCAGCACGTCCAGATACTCGTCCGCCACCCGCTCGGCCTCTCGCGGCTCGGAGATCGCCTCGCCGAGCAGGGTGATGAGGGTGGGGATGCGTCGTTCCCGCAGCCGGTCCGCGGCGGCGAGGGCGGCCTCCACGTCCTCCCCCGGCATGAACCGTCGGGAGGCACGTTGTGCGAAACGCCGCCCGCGCACCTGCTGTGCGAGCCACTCGCTCTGTGAAGCCTTGAGCAACGCCGTTCGCATCAAGCCCATGTTCCCTCGTTACGCCGGGGTGGCGCGCCATCTCGCGCATCAACTACTATTGGCGCAGCGCCGAGCAGAATGGTAATTGCTGGCGACTGTTACCGCGACCTGGCTCTGACGGGAGGTGCGTGATGTCGCAATCCTGGATTCGCGTCGCCGCCATGGCGGCCGTGCTCTGCAGTCTCGCTTCGGCCGCCGAAGCGCAGGCATCCCGCCGGCAGGGCCTCTACTTCTCAATGGGTCTCGGGGGCGGAGTGGATCTGTCGGTGAGCGACGAGACCGCCGGTGGGTTCGCGGGCTACCTGCGCGTCGGCGGCACGCCCAGCCCCAAGTTCGTGGTGGGCGGCGAGATCAAGTGGCTGGTGCGGGAACAGCTCAGCAGCGTCTGGCTCACCCGCGGGACCTTCACGGGCAACGTGCTGTTCTATCCGTCCCCCACGCTCGACATCTTTATCAACGGCGGCCTCGGCCTGGGTTGGGTCGCGCTGTACAGCACGGCGGGCAGTTCGGTCACCGACGAGTGGAACACGGGGTTCGGCAGCACGATCGGGGTGGGGTACGACATCCGCATCTCCGACAAGTTTTCGATCACGCCCAACCTCGATTTCCTGTATCAGCTCGTCAGCGACACCAACGGCTACGTGCTGATGCTGACGGTGGGAGCGACCTTCCCCTAATCGGTCCCGAGGTCAGCCGCCGGGCTGGCGCGGCCGCGACGAGAGAATGGCCACGATGCGCGCCACCAACACCGCCACGTAGAACTGGCCGGCAACGGCCTGCAGGGTGGCGAGCGAGCGAGCCTCCTGACTCACGGGCGTAATGTCGCCGTATCCCAGCGTGGTTATGGTCACGAGGGAGAAGTACACGAAATCCCAGAAGTCGTGCCCGGCACCCCACGTTCCGCCTTCCGGCGTCAACCCGCTGAGCGAACCCGGCACGAAGACCTCAAGCCAGCCATAGATCACCGCAAACGCGATGCCGATCATGAGGTAGGCGGCCACCGCCCCGTAGATCGTGTCGCCGGTGATCTCCGACTCCGTCATCACGTGGTGCAGGATCACGGCGGTCACGTAGAACAGGAACAGCGCCTCGAGGGCGCGGCCGAGCGCGAACAGTGCCCGGCTCTCCACCGCGTAGCTGGCCCAACCGGCCAACAGCGCCGGAACCACTAGAAGGAGGCCGACGACCAGCGTGCGCCGTTCGCCCCGCACGGCGTACAGGCCGGCGAGGAAGATCAGCGTGAACGCCACGGAGATGTATTCCTGCTCCCCCCGATCCAACAGCGGGTGTAGCAGCAGCATCAGGACCAGCACGATGAGCAGGAAGGAGTAGTTCCCGAATTGGCGGATCAGCGGCTTCAGCATGGTCTGCACATCTCGCTGTCGGGAAGACGGAGAGGGTGGGATTCGAACCCACGAGACCCGCAAGGGCCTACCGGTTTTCGAGACCGGCTCCTTCAACCACTCGGACACCTCTCCCGGCGTGCATAATAGAGGCTCCATGGGGTAGTTTCCACCCCGATGGCCCAGATACTCATCGCCGCCGAGCTGCGGGAGTTGCTGCCCGACGATCCGCTACCGGGGCACGTCGTCGAGTGGCTCTCCGGCGACGACCCCACACCGAGCGGGTCCTACGCGGCCATCGTGCCCCTGCTATCGCGACGCATCGGTGAGACCGAGCTGAACGCGCTGCCGCAGCTTCGCATCGTGGCCAACTGCGCGGTGGGATACGACAACATCGACCTGGCCGCCGCCGAGCGACACGACGTGCTCGTCACCAACACGCCCGACGTGCTCACCGAGGCTACTGCCGACCTCACCTGGGCGCTCCTCCTGGCCGTGGCACGGCGCCTCAAGGAGGGCGAGGCGATGATCGCCGAGTCGCGGTGGCCGGGCTGGCACCCCACCCAGCTGCTGGGCCTCGAGCTCTCGGGGAGCACCCTCGGGATCGTCGGAGCGGGTCGCATCGGCCAGGCGGTGGGCCGCCGGGCCGTGGGGTTCGGCATGCGCATTCTGTACAGCGACCGGGTCCGCCGTGAGGCGTTCGAGCGGGCCACCGGTGCCGCGCGGGTGGACGTGCCGCACCTCCTCGCCGAGAGTCACGTGGTCACGGTCCACGTGCCGTCCACCGGCGAGACGCGCGGCATGTTCGGCCGCGACACGTTTGCGGCCATGCGGCCGGGCGCGCTGTTCGTAAACACGGCGCGCGGTGACCTGGTGGACCAGGACGCGCTGGTGGAGGCGCTGGCCAGCCACCTCGGCGGGGCCGGGCTGGACGTGTTCGCCCGCGAACCGGAGGTGCCAGGGCCGTTGGCGGCCCACCCCCGTGTGATGACGCTGCCCCACCTGGGGAGTGCCACCACCGAGACCCGCCGGGCGATGGCAGGGCTCGCCGTGCAGAACGTCCGGGCCGTGCTCGGCGGAAAGCCGCCGCTCACTCCGGTCACGCGGTGATTGACGCTCCTCCCGACTGCCTCTAACTTCCGCGGCAGCCATGAGCCCTTCCGAGCGGCGCACCCTGCTGGACGCCTCCGAGGTCGCTCGAGTTCTCGAGCGCATGTCCCGAGAGATCGTTGCCTTTGCCGGTGGGACCGAGGAGCTGGTCCTGGTGGGGATCCAGCGCCGCGGCTCCGACGTGGCCGAGAGATTGGCCAAGCTCATCGAGACGCATGAAGGCGCCACGGTTCCCCTCGGCGTCATGGACATCACCCTGTATCGCGACGACTTGCAGACCATCGGGCCGCGCCCGGTGATCGGGGAGACCCGCCTGCCGGTGGAGCTGGATCACAAGTGGGTGATGATCGTGGACGACGTGCTGTACACCGGCCGCACCATCAGGGCGGCCATGGACCAGCTCGCTGACTTCGGGCGCCCGGCACGCATCGGGCTGGCCGTGGTGGTCGATCGTGGCGGGCGTGAGCTGCCGATTCAGGCGGATATCGTCGGCCACCATATCGAGGTGCAGCACGGAGATCGCGTGGACGTGTTGGTCGAGGAGCTGGACGGGCGCGACGCCGTCGAGCTGGTGGATGGAGGGAAGACGTGACCGGACCGTCGCTCGGCAAGGATCTGTTGGGCCTCGAGCCCCTCACTGCGGAACAGATTCGACTCATCCTCGACACCGCCGAGCCGTTCAAGGAAGTCAGCGAGCGAGCCATCAAGAAGGTCCCGGCACTGCGCGGCAAGACCATCGTCAACCTCTTCTTCGAAGCCTCTACCCGCACCCGTATCTCCTTCGAGTTCGCCGAGAAGCGCCTCTCAGCCGACACCGTGAACGTGGCGGCCTCGGGATCATCGGTGCAGAAGGGAGAGAACCTGGTCGACACGGCCCGCAACCTCGAGGCGATGCGCATCGACATGGTCGTGATGCGGCATCCTTCCTCCGGGGCGGCCAAGTTCCTGGCCGAGCGGATCCCCTCCAACGTCGTCAACGGCGGGGACGGCACGCACGAGCATCCCACCCAGGCGCTGCTCGACATGCTCACCATCCGGGACCGGATGGAGCGGATCGACGGGCTCAAGGTCTGCATCTGCGGCGACATCCTCCACAGCCGGGTGGCCCGCAGCAACATCTGGGGGCTGCTCAAACTGGGGGCCGAGGTCGCCGTGTGCGGGCCCCAGAGTCTCATGCCGAGGGGCATCGAGGGGCTGGGGGTCACGGTGTTCCGCCGCATCGAGGAAGCGATCGAGTGGGCGGACGTGCTCAACGTACTGCGGCTGCAGCTCGAGCGGATGCAGGCCGGCTACATCCCGTCGGTGCGCGAGTACTATCGGGTGTTCGGCGTCACGCTGGAGCGCCTGGAGCGGGCCCCGCATGAGCTGCTCATCCTGCACCCGGGGCCGATGAACCGGGGCGTGGAGATCGATTCCCGGGTGGCCGACGGGCCGCACAGCGTGATCCTGCACCAGGTGACCAATGGCGTCGCGGTGCGCATGGCCGTGCTCTACCTCCTCGCCGGCGGGCAGCCGGGGCTCGCCGATGCCGCCAAGGGATCGGGCCGGGAGGTGGACGAGTGAAGCCGATGCTCATCAAGGGTGGCCACGTGATCGATCCGTCGCAGGATCGCGACGGGGTCGCCGACGTGCTGATCGTCGACGGCAAGATCGAGACCCTGGGGAAGAAGCTGTCCGCCCCCGACGGTGCGGAGACGCTCGACGCCAAGGGTAAGATCGTCGCGCCCGGCCTGGTGGACATTCACGTGCACCTGCGGGAACCGGGCCGTGAAGACTCCGAGACGGTCGCGTCGGGCGCTATGGCCGCGGCGGCCGGTGGCTTCACGTCGGTGTGTGCCATGCCCAACACCGACCCGGTGACCGACAACCAGGCGGCCGTAGGGTTCATCGTGAAGCAGGGCGCGGATGCGGGGGCGGCCCGGGTGTATCCGATCGGGGCGACGTCGCTGGGGCAGGAGGGGAAGCAGCTCTCGGAGTTCGGCGAGATGGTGGCCGCGGGAGCGGTCGCCGTGAGCGACGACGGCCACCCCGTCGTCTCCAGCCACCTGATGCGCACCGCGCTCGAGTATGCCCGCTCCTTCGGCATCCCGGTCGCCGAGCACTGTGAGGACCCCTACCTGTTCAAGGGCGGGGCCATGCACGAGGGCACCGTGTCGACCAAGCTCGGGCTCAAGGGCATCCCGTCGGCCGCGGAAGAGATCATGGTGGCGCGCAATATTCTGTTGGCGGAGCTGACGGGCGGCCATGTGCACTTGTGCCACATGTCTACGCGCGAGTCGGTGGATCTGATTCGCCGCGGCAAGGAGCGGGGTGTGAACGTGACGGCGGAGGCGGCGCCGCATCATTTCGCGCTGACCCACGCGGCGTGCGAGGGGTACGACACCGATGCCAAGATGAACCCGCCGCTGCGCGAGCCGGACGATGTCGAAGCGGTCAGGGCAGGTCTTGCGGACGGGACCCTGGATGCCATCGCGACCGATCATGCGCCCCACCACTACGAGCTCAAGGAGCGCGACTTCGACGACGCGCCCTTCGGCGTGATCGGGCTGGAGACGGCGTTGGGCATCGGGCTCACCCAGCTGGTCGACGGCGGGGTGCTGAGCCTCCCCGAGCTGATCCGGTGCATGAGCGCCGAGCCCGCCCGCATCTTCCATCTGCCGGGGGGGACGCTGCGGAACGGGAGCGCCGCGGACGTCGTCGTCTTCGACCCGGACGCGCGCTGGGTAGTGGATCCGGAGCGGTTCCTGTCCAAGAGCCGCAACACCCCGTTCGCCGGATGGGAACTCCGCGGTCGCGTCGAGCGGACCATCGTCGGCGGGGTGACCGTGTTCTCTGGCCCCAGAGCGTGATGTACGTCGCTGCTGCATTTGGCGAACCCCGCCAAGTTGTTATAGCTTAAGTACATAGGTCGGCCGGGCACGCGAACGCGCGGGCCCGGACTGGCATTCTGCCAGCGGAGAATCGATGGCCAAGGGCTCCAAGCGTTCCACGTCGGGTATCCAGCAGCTGCTCGAGGAGAAGCGGCAGATCGAGCAGTGGCTGCAGCGTCTCGACATGACCGCCAACGAGACCCCGGGCCAGGTCCGGGAGAAGGTTCAGTCCGACTACCGCAAGCGGCACGACGCCATCATCGAGGAGCTCCACAGCTTCAAGGGCGAGCTGTCCCTGGCCCTCGAGCAGCAGAGAGAGGTGCGCGACGACCTGGCCAAGCGGGAGGCGGAGGCCTCGGAGCGGCTCGCGGAGGCCGAGCTGCGCCACACGGTGGGCGAGTTCGACGAGGAGCGCTGGTCGGAGCTACGTACCGAGATCCTGGAGTCCCTGGTCAAGATTCGCGAGGAGCTCAAGGAGGCCGACGAGGAGATCTCCAGCATCGAAGAGGTCATGGTGTCGGTCGACGGAGCCGAGGCCCAGGAGGCCTTGCCGCCGGAGGTCACCGAGGAGGTGACGGCGGCCGCGGCAGTCGAGGAAGGCGAGGCCGAGCCGGCGCAGACCGATGCCTTCGACGAGCTGGAGTTCCTCCGTTCCGTGACCGACGACGAGGCCAGCAAGCCGCGCCCGCGGCTCAGCGGGCAGCAGCCCCGCATCTCTACTTCCGACCTTGCATCGCCGCTCGAGGACACCCCGTTGCCGGGTGGCGGGCCCCAGCCTCCCGGCAAGCGCGAAGCCCAGGTCGGGGCGGAGGGGGTCGAGCCGGTGGAGAGGAAACATGACCGCCCGGTGCATGGATCGGCCAAGACGGTCAAGTGCGGGGAGTGCGGTGCGCCGAACCTGCCTACCGAGTGGTACTGCGAGCGGTGCGGCGCTGAGCTCGCGGCGGTGTAGCTACTTCTTCGCTTTCCCTCGAACGGCCTTGATGAGACGGCTCTTCTGACGGGCCGCACTGTTTTTCGCGACCAGGTTCTTCCTCGCAGCGCGATCGATCAGGCGCTCGGCCTCGCGGTAGGCGACCTCGGCCTCCTCGGCGCTCGCCGCGGCACGCACCTTCTTGATGGCCGACCGCACGGCGCTGCGGTGCTTCCGGTTCTGCGTGCGGCTCGTCTCGTTCTGCCGCATGCGCTTCTTCGCTGACTGGATGTTCGGCACTACACTCCTCGCGTGAAAAGAGGGCCGTTGGGCCCCGAAATCGGACCGGAATACTACCCCGCAAGTGTCTGCCAGTCAAGGCGCTACGCCTTTGACACTCGTGCAGGCCCCGGTTAGCTTCCACCCCACCGTGCACGAGTTTCTCTACGCTCTTCCCGTCCTGCTCTTCTCGATGGTTGCGCACGAGTACGCACACGGGTACGCGGCCCTGAAGCAGGGTGATCCGACGGCTCGGGACATGGGGCGCCTCACCCTGAACCCGCTGAAGCACGTCGATCCGTTCTTCACGGTGCTCATGCCGTTGGCGGTGTTCCTGGTTTCCGGTGGGCGGGTGATCTTCGGCGGCGCCAAGCCGGTGCCGGTGAACCCGGCCAACTACCGCGACTTCAAGCGGGGCGATCTCATCGTGTCGTCGGCGGGGATCGTGATGAACCTGATCCTGTTCGTGGCGTGTCTCGTTACGAGTATGGCGGTGGGTGGCCTGGCGGGGCTCCTACCCGGAGGCTGGGGCGTGCTCGCCGCGCTCCAGCGAATGTTGCTCTGGGGGGTGTGGCTCAATCTGCTGCTGGCCTTCTTCAACTTGATTCCGGTGCCACCGCTCGACGGATCGCATCTGTTGTATCATGTGCTGCCGCCGGAATGGCAGCGGTCCTACCGCCGCTTTGCGCGCTACGGCGTGCTGGCGCTCATGGGCGTGATCCTGGTCGTGCCGCAGGTGTTGTGGATCATGTTGACGCCGGCGTTCCTGCTTCAGGGAGCGGCGTGTGAGCTCGCTGCCCCATTCACGCTGCGGCCCTTCCCACTGTGCCTGTTATGACCGCGCCGCCGACGAACAGCGCCGACCAGACCCCGTTTGTCGTCCGGCTCGACGCCTTCTCGGGACCGCTCGATCTGTTGCTCCACCTGATTCGGGAGCAGGAGGTCGACATCTATGACATTCCCATCGCGGCGATCGCCGACCAGTTCCTCGAGGCGATCGACGCGCTGGGGTTGAACGAGGCCGCCGACTACCTGGAGATGGCTGCCCACCTGCTGCGCATCAAGATCCAACTGCTCCTGCCGCGGCCGTTCGACGAAGAGGGGTGGGAGGATCCGCGGGCCGAGTTGGTGCGGCGTCTGCTGGAGTACGAGCAGGTGCGAGAGGTGGCGGACTGGCTGGCCCAGCAGTCGAGTCAGCACGCGGGCCGATTCCCGCGCGGATGGTTCGCGGATCCGCCGGAACTCCCGCCACGGCCGATCACGCTCAGCCTCGCGGAGCTCCTGGTGGCCGTGGAGGAGCTGGTTGAGTCGCTGCCGGAGCCGGTCCTGCACCGGGTGGTGCCACGCCCGCTGGACGTGGAGGGCGCGACGCGCCGCATCGAGGCGCTCCTGGAGGAGCGCGAACGGCTCACGCTGCTGGACGCGATTGGCGAGGCGACGAGTGTGGCCGACGTGCTGTCGGTCCTGATCGCGGTGTTGGAGCTCGCCCGGCTGGGCCGTATCCGCCTGGCGCAACGCAAGACCTTTGGCTCGGTGACGATTCGACGTGAACCCGATCGCACAGCTGTTTGAGGCCGCCTTCTTCGCGGCGGCGCACCCCCTCTCGCTGGAGGACTTGGGGCGCCTCGCTCCCGACCGGCCCCGGGAGGAACTCGAAGCCGCGCTGGAGGAGTTGCGTCGGCACTACGAGGAGCACCGTCATGGGTTCGAGCTGGTGGAGGTCGGTGAGGGCTTTCAGCTCCTCACGCGGCGCGACCTGGCCGAGACCATTACCGAAGCGCACATCGTGCACCGGCCGCGCAAGCTGAGCCGTGCGGCGCTGGAGACGCTGGCCGTGATCGCGTACCGGCAGCCGGTGAGCCGTGCCGACATCGAAGAGATCCGTGGTGTCTCGGTGGAGGGTGTCCTCCGCTCGCTGCTCGACCGCGAGGTCATTGCGGTGGTGGGGCGCGCCGAGGGCCTGGGCCGGCCGCTGCTGTACGGGACCACGCCGCAGCTGCTCGAGTTGCTGGGCATCCGGTCGTTGGAGGAGCTGCCGCGGCTCGAGGAGCTCTCGGTGGCTCTGCGCATGCCGACCGAAGCGGCGGAGTTGGGCGAGACGTGACGAAGATGCGGCTGCAGCGGGCCCTGGCACGCGCCGGGGTCGCCTCGCGCCGCCGTGCAGAGGAACTGATCGAGGCCGGCCGGGTCCGGGTGAACGGGAAGGTGGCCACCATCGGCACCAGCGTGGATCCGGAGGCCGACGTGATCACGGTCGGGCGCCGCACGATCCGTCCCGGTCGGATCGTGTGGATCGCGTTGCACAAGCCGGTGGGCTATGTGGTCACCAAGCGGGACCCCAGGGGGCGCAAGACGGTGTTTCAGCTGCTCCCCGATGTGCCCGGGCTCACCTACGTCGGGCGGCTGGACGTGGCGACGACGGGCCTGCTGCTGTTCACGACCGACGGAGCGGCGGCGCACCGCCTGACCCACCCGCGCTACGCGGTGGAGCGTACCTATCGGGTGCTGGTGCATGGCCGCCCGCCACACGAGATTCGAAGGGCGCTGGAGCGGGAGATCGTGATCGACGGCCGGCCGGTGCGGGTGGTCCGCTCGCGGGTGCGGCCGGCGGCGCGCGGGTCGAGCGATGTGACGTTGGTGTTGGCCGAAGGACGCTATCGCATCGTGCGGCGCATGTGCGACCGACTGAAGCTCAAGGTGGAGCGCTTGATGCGCCTCTCGTACGGGCCCGTGCAGTTGGGTCGACTGGCGGCGGGGGAGTGGCGCTATCTTACGCGACGTGAACTCGAGGCAGTGACGACGGAATAGGGGTCATGGAACTCAAGGGCAAGACGATTCTGATGCTTGGCGGCAGCGGCTTGGTGGGTCACGCGGTGGCCCGCGAGCTGCTGTTGCGCGGCCCGAAGCGGATCGTGCTGGTGGCGCTGTACGACGATGAGGTGCGCGCCGGTGCCGAGTCGCTCGCACCGTACGCCGGCGACACGGAGATCGTGACCGAGTGGGGCGACATCTTCGTGCCGGCGGACGCCGCCAAGCTGGACCGCCAGGCGATCCTGGCCGACAAGGAGCTGCGCGAGGTCGTGTTGGGCGACCTGCTCGGCGAGCTCAGCAAGGAGGTGCTCGACCGCAGCTTCCTCTTTCAACTGTTCCAGCGGTATGAGCCGCACGCCGTGGTGGACTGCATCAATACCGCCACGGCGTTCGCCTATCAGGACGTGTTCCACAGCGCCCGCGATCTGCTCGACGCGGCGCGGGAAGGACCGGTGACGCTGGAGCAGGTGGAGGAGCACGTGCTGTCCATCCCGATGCCTCAGCTCATCCGGCACGTGCAGATCATGCTGCAGTGCGTCCGCTCGTTCGGCACCGAAGGGTATGTGAAGGTCGGCACATCGGGGACGGGCGGCATGGGGCTCAACATCCCCTATACCCACTCCGAGGAGCGGCCGTCGCGCACGCTGCTGGCCAAATCGGCGGTCGCCGGCGCGCACTCGCTCCTGCTGTGGCTCGTGGCCCGCACGCCGGGCGCCCCGGCCACGGTGGAGATCAAGCCTACGACCGCGATCGCGTGGCGCGAGATCGGGTACGGACCGGTGCGGCGCCGAGGACAACCGGTGCGCCTGGTCGACTGTCCGCAACCGTTGCCACTCGCCGAGGCGTTTCAGGAAGGGGCGGCGGGGTGGACGGACACCGGCTCCCTGCTCGAGTCGGTGTGGGCCGACTGCGGCGAGAACGGCCTCTTCGCGCGGGACGAGTTCGAGACCGTGACGGCACTCAAGCAGATGGAGTTCATCACGCCGGAGGAGGTCGCGGCGTACGTGGTGTCGGAGCTGCAGGGGTACCCCACGGGTCGGGATATCATGTCGGCGCTCGACGCCTCGACGGCGGGACCGACGTATCGGGCGGGATTGCTGCGGGCGGCCGCCATCGAACGACTCGAGGCGCTGGAGCGGGAACACGACCTGCGCTCGGTCGCGTTTGAGATGCTCGGACCACCGCGGCTCACCAAGCTGCTGTACGAAGCGTTCGTGCTGTCGCGCCTGTGCGAGTCCGTGAGGGCGCTTGCCGAGGGCGATGCAGCCTACGTGGCGAAGCAGGCCGCCGCGCTCATGGCGAAGGACACCGAGCTGCGGTCCACCATTGTTTCGGTGGGCCTTCCGGTCGTCGTACCGAGCGGGAAGGTTTATAGGGGCGAACTCGTCATCATTCAGCCCGACGATGGCGATATTGAGCCGGCAGTGGCCCGCGGGTGGGTGGATCTCCGGCCCGAGAACTGCAAAGCGTGGATCGGGCGCGCCAAGATGATGGTGGAGCAGGCCGGCCGGCGTGACCAGCGCAGCGACAGCGGCGTCGAGTGGGGAGCCATCGAGCCCGACGATCCCATCGCGCCGCCGCGGTTCGCGACCTGGATCTTCCGGTACGAGGACGGCGGAGAACGGATCAAGCGATGAGAGGCGACAACGGATGACGTCACGCGCGGTCAAAGCGCCGGACGCAGCGATCACCACTGCTGTGGTGGAGGAAGTCGGCAAGCGGGTCGTCGGGCAGGAGGCAATGGTGGAACGCCTGCTGGTTGGGCTCCTCACTGGCGGGCACATCCTGCTCGAGGGCGTACCCGGACTCGCCAAGACCCTGGCAGTCCGGACGCTGGCGGAGGTGATCCGCACGACCTTCCAGCGGATCCAGTTCACTCCCGATCTGCTGCCGGCGGACATCATCGGCACCATGGTGTTCGATCAGCGCACCAGCGAGTTCCGGCCCAAGCAAGGGCCGCTGTTCGCCAACATCATCCTCGCCGATGAGATCAACCGGGCGCCCGCGAAGGTGCAGGCGGCCCTGCTCGAGGCCATGCAGGAGAAGCAGGTCACGATTGGCAGCGAGACGCATGCGCTCGACGAGCCGTTTCTCGTGCTGGCGACCCAGAACCCGATCGAGCAGGAAGGGACCTACCCACTCCCCGAAGCGCAGCTCGACCGGTTCATGCTCAAAGTGTTCGTGGGCTATCCCTCGCGCGATGAGGAGAAGGAGATCCTCTGGCGCATGGCAGGCGGCCAGGAGATTCCGGTCGGCCGCGTGGCCGATCCCGAGGACATCCTCTCGATCCGGCGGCAGATTGCCGAGCTGTACATGGATCAGAAGATCGTGGATTACATCGTGGACGTGGTGCGCGCCACCCGGGAGCCCCAGACGGTGGGGCTGCACGAGGTGCGGCCGCTTATCGCCTACGGCGCGAGCCCACGGGCCTCGATCTATCTCGCCCAAGCGGCCCGAGCACACGCCTTCCTCCGGGGCCGGGCGTACGTCGTCCCGGAGGACGTGAAGGCCATGGCGCCCGACGTGTTGCGGCACCGCGTGCTGCTCACGTTTGAGGCGGAGGCCGAAGACGTTATTTCGGATGGTGTGATCGGCAAGATCCTGGAGGCAGTGGACGTTCCGTGACGCGCCCGTCCCGCATCGTCGGGGCCGACGTTCTGCGCCAGGTAAAGACGATCGAGCTCCGCACCCGCCGGCTCGTCAACACGCTCTTCTCCGGTGAGTACCGCTCGACGTTCCGCGGCCACGGTATGGAGTTCGCCGAGGTTCGTGCCTACCAGCAGGGCGACGACTACCGGTCCATCGACTGGAACGTGTCAGCCCGCATGGGCTCTCCCTATGTGAAGACCTTCATGGAGGAGCGGGAGCTCACCGTCCTGCTCGTGGTCGATCGCTCCGGCTCGGAGGAGTTCGGGGCACCGGTCCACAAGTCGGAGCGGGGTGTCGAGGTGGCGGCGGTGCTCGCGCTGGCCGCCGCGCGGCAGAACGATCGGGTGGGCGCCCTCATCTTCTCTGGCGGCATCGATCACGTCGTACCACCGCGCAAAGGCCGCCTGCACGCGCTGCGCATCATCAGGGATCTCCTCGCGTTTCGCCCCGTGGACAGGGGCACCAACATTGCGGCGGCGCTCGCCTACGCCTCCCGCCTGCTGCGTCACCGCTCCATCGTCGCCGTGCTGTCGGACTTCCGCGCGCCAGGTTGGGAGGATCAGTTGGGCCGCATTGGCCGGAAGCACGAGGTCGTGGCCATCACGGTGGACGACCCCCGCGAGTTCGCGCTTCCGGAGGCGGGGTGGATCGAGTTGGAGGATGCCGAGTCGAGCGAGCGCGTGCTGGTGGACACGTCGCACGGTCCCACGCGCCTTGCGCTCGCGATGGCGGCCGAGAAGGTGCGCCTGAACCGCGCCCGCGCCCTGAAACAGGCGCAGGTGGATCACATCGCCCTGCGCACGGATCGTCCGTACGCGGAGGCGTTGCACCGCGCGTTCGCCGAGCGCGCCCGCAGGTTGAGGCGATGATCGTCCTGTTCGCGGTGGCGGTGCTGCAAATGTCTACATGGGTGGTGTCGCCGGTGTACGTGACCGTGGGGGACACGGTGCGACTGGTGCGTCGGGTCAATGCGGCGCCCGATGTGCAGGCGCGCCTGCGGCCACTGTCTGCCACGCCCGCGCTCGAGCCGCTGACGCGACCGCGCGCGGCCTATGCCGAGGGCGACCTCACGATGCTCTACACCGTGGCCCTGTTCGAGCCGGGTCGCCACGCCATTGCGATGCCGCCGGCGGAGCTGCTCCACCCGGACGGACGGGTCGAGACCATCCCCGGGGACACGGCATGGATCGAGGTGGCGTCTGTGATCCCGGCGGAGGACACGCTGCCGATGCCGCGGGCCGCGGCCGACCCGCTGGTCCGCAACCCGAGCGGTGTGATCCCGCTGCTCGTGCTGTTCGGCTTCGTGCTCGGGGCCGCCGCCGCGTGGGGTGTTGCCCGGAGGCGCACGCGGCCCCGCCCGGGGCCTGGCGACGTCGAGATCGAGCCGGCGGAGCCCCCGATCGAGCGGTGGGCGACCGCCGGGGAGTCCCGCGCGGTCGCCGCGGTGACCGCCGACCGGCTGCGGCAGCACATCGCCCAGCTGATTCCCCGGGCCGGTCGCCATCTCGACACCGAAGAGTGCCTGCACGTGCTGAACGATGAGGTGCCGGAGTGGCCGTTGCGCGAGACCGGTGAGGTGCTCCGCGCGCTGGAGCGTGCGCGGTTCGCGCCCGCGGTGCCGAGTGACGTGGTCGACGTCGTGGAGCAGGCCGATCGCCTGAAGGAGCGTCTGGCGTGATCTTCGCGCGCCCGCTGATCCTGGTGTTGCTCGTGGGGTTGCCGCTGTGGTGGTGGCACCGCCGTCACCGTCCGGCGCCGGCCGCCCGCTACAGTGATGCGCAGCAGTTCCGCACGGCGCCCCAGGGCCGACGGTGGCTGGCCGGCACGCCGGCAGCCCTGCGCACGCTCACCCTTGCCGCGTGGATCATCGCGGCGGCGGGACCTGAGTACGGGATCTCGTCGGAGGACACGACGAGCGAGGGCATCGCGATCGTGCTCGCCGTGGATGTCTCCAGCTCGATGCTCGCCGAGGACTTCGCGCCCTCCAACCGGCTCGACGTCGCCAAGGAGCAGTCCGTCTCCTTTATCGCGGCGCGGGAGTTCGATCGGATCGGCCTCGTGGCCTTCGCCGGCGAGGCGCTCACCCGCGTGCCGATCACCGTGGATTACCACGTGCTGGAGCAGGCGGTGGGTGAGCTGCGGGTGGGAGAACTGGAGGACGGCACCGCGATCGGCACGGCGATCGGGACGGCAGCGAACCGGCTGCGGCGAGCGCCAGGAGCGAGCAAGGTCATCGTGTTGCTCACCGACGGGGAGAACACGCGTGGCATGCTGGATCCGCGCACGGCGGCCGAGGCGGCCGCCGAGTTCGGCATCCGGGTGTACACCATCGGGGTCGGCACGGAGGGCGAGGCGCCCATGCCGATCGGGCGGGGCACTCAAGGGCAGCTGCGCTACCAGACCCTCCCGGTGCGCATCGACGAGGTGCTGTTGGAGGACATCGCCAACCTCACCGGGGGGCGGTACTTCCGCGCCACCGACCCCGAAGCGCTGAATCGCATCTTCCGGCAGATCGACCGGCTGGAGAAGACGCCGGTCGTGGTGACGCGCTACACCCAGTACAACGAAGCGTACCAGGTGCCGTTGCTCGTCGGTCTGGGTGCGCTGGCCCTGGAACTGCTCATCGCGGCCACGGTCGTGATTCGGGTACCGTAGTGTCGTTCGACTCGCCCCTCGTGCTCTGGACCGCCCCCGCGGTGGGCGTCGTAGCCCTGTTCATGGCGCTGTGGGCGCGGGGCGCGCGGGTGAGCCACGCGCGGCGCTGGTCGCGCACGCTGGCGGTGCGGGCCCGCCGACTGGGCCGCTCAAGCCCCATTGCCCTCGGGCTCGCGGCGCTCGCGGCCACGGTCGCGCTGGCCGGACCGCGCTGGGGCAGCCGAGTAGTAGAGGCCGAGACGAAGGGGCTGAACCTGGTCATCGCCGTGGATATCTCCCGCTCCATGTTGGCCGAGGATGTCGCGCCCTCCCGGCTCGAACGGGCGAAGCGACAGGCGCGGCGTCTGGTGTACGACTTGGGTGGCGACCGCGTCGGGCTGATCGCGTTCGCGGGGCAGAGCTTCGCGCTCGCGCCCCTCACGGTGGACGGCAGCGCGCTCCACCTGCTGATCGATGCGCTCGATCCCGAGTTCACCAGTGCCGGAGGCACCGAGCTGACCACGGTGCTCGACATGGGGAGGGACCTGCTCTTCGCCGGCGACCCGGTGGCCGATCGGGTGCTGGTGGTGTTCACCGACGGGGAGTCGCACGATTCGCTCTCGGCGGTGGTGAGCGCCGCTGAGCGGCTGCGGCGCGATCGCGTGCGGCTGGTGCTCGTGGCCGAGGGAGGCGTCGAGCCCGTGCCCATTCCCGTGCGGGAGCCCGACGGGACACTCGTCGGCTATCAGCGCGACCCCGCGGGGGAGGTGGTCGGCACGTCGCGGCGGGACGACATCCTCACGGCCGTGGCGGATGCGGCGCAGGGTGTGCTGGTGGCCGCGCAGTTGGCCGACCAGGCCGGGGCCGTTCGGGATCTGGTCGCCGCCTACAAGCGCTCCCCGCAGGCGACGTCCACCGCCGCGCAGGATATCTCGCGCGCCTGGATCCCCTTGCTCCTCGCGGTTCTCGTGCTGCTGACGCACACGGCGACGCGTCGTTCGATGGCGATGATCTCGCTGCTGCTGCTCGTCGCGGGCGGGAGCGCCCACGCTCAGGGGCCGCGCAACCGCGGAGATGACGCCTGGCGCGAAGGCGACTACGAGCGCGCTGCCGCGCGTTACCTCGAGCAGGTCCGTGCCGGCGTGGGTGGCGACACGACCGTGTTCAACCTGGGTACCGCGGCCCTCGCCGCGGGCGACTCGGCGCTCGCCCGGCGGTCATTGGAGCAGGTGGGTGAGTCGCTCGAGCCGGAGCTGCGCTTCCTGGCGCTGTACAATCTCGGATTGCTGCGTCTGCGACTCGCGGAGGCCGACTCCGGCAATGCGGCCGTTCACCTCGAGGCGGCGCGTACCCACTACCGCGAGGCGCTGATGCTGCGGCCGCAAAGTCAGGCGGCAAAGTGGAACCTGGAGCTGGCGGTGCGTTCGATGCCGCCGCCCGGTGCGCAGGGACCTCCGCCACCGGGCGGGAGCGAGTCGCCCCCGCCGCCCGACGAGCTGCCACCCGAGGGACTGTCCGCGGCGCAAGCGCAGCAGATCCTCAACTCCATGGCGGAGGAGGAGCGGCGCACGCGCTATCGCCAGAACCGGCGCCGCCAACAGGTACGCGAGACGCGGGGGAGGAAAGAGTGGTAGCGCTGCTGCTCGCCATGCTGTTGCCGCTGCAGCAACTCGGCGTGTCGGCTAGGATCGACCGTGACGAGGTGCTGGTCGGTGACGAGGTCCTGCTCACCGTCACCGTCGAGGCGGGCGGCGCGGCGCCGCTCGAGATCTTCGATCCCGACTTGGTCGGCCTCGAGCTGATCAACCGGCGCGATCGCACCAGCGTCTCCATGATCGCCGGCCAGCCCACCCGGCTGACCACCCGGCAGTTCACGTTCCGCGCCCTGCGTGCTGGGGACGCCACCATCGGGCCGGTGCGTGTGCAGCAGGGCGACGCGGTGACAGAGACGAGCTCCTTCGCGGTAACGGTGACACCGCACGCCGGGACGGCGACGGGACTCGATCCGCGGATCGAGGCAGCGGTCGAGGAGTCTCCGCCTCCCGAGCTCTCCACCGAAGAAGTCACCCTCGAGGTGCTTGCCCCGCCGCGGCCCGTCATGCTGGGCGACCAAGTGGACCTGGTGGTAGTGGCGTGGTTCCCGCGCGAGGTGCGCAACCGGCTGCGCAACCCGCCCACGTTGGAGCCGCCCAGTCTGCGTGGTGCGTGGACCTACGACCGGGCCACGCCGATGGGAGTGGTGGCGAGTCGCCAGGTGAACGGTCGCTGGTACGACCTGTTCGTGCTGCATCAGGTCGTCTTTCCCCTCACGGCCGGTGGGCTCGAGATCGGTCCCGCGACGGTGTCGTACAGCCTCCCAGTCTCCTCGTCATTCCTGAGCCGTGAGTTGCGCCACGAGGTGCAGAGTGAGGCGCGCGCGATCGCGGTGCGCGCACAGCCTCGTGACCGCACCGCACGGGGCTACCGGGGCGCCGCCGCGCGGCGGTTGCAGTTCCGCATCGAGGTGCCGTCCGGCGAGCTCCGCATTGGCGGAGGCATGCGCGTGCGGGCGGAGCTGTCGGGGCAGGGAAACGTGGCGTTGTGGCCGGAACCGGAGCTGGAGTGGCCCGTGGGGCTGCGTGCGTATCCGCAAGAGGTGAACGTCGCGCTCACCACAGAGGACGGCCGCGTCGGTGGCACGAAGGTGTTCGACTACCTGGTGGTGGCGGACTCGGCGGGCACGCATCGCGTACCGGCGGCGCGGTACGTGTACTTCGATGTGGGGCGGGAGACTTACGTCACGCTCACGGCAGCTCCCGTCGAGTTTGTGACGCCGAGCGGATCGGGTGGCGTGGCGCCCGTGCAGAGCGTGCCGCCGCTGATTGCCGCGCCGTCCCGCTCGCTGGAAACCCTGGCCGATCGCCTGGCGTGGTGGATGTGGCTGCTCGTGGTGCTGCTGCCGCCGCTCGCGGCCGGGGCCGCACGATTCGTTGTGGTGTGGTCGCGCAGAAGGCGCGGCGTTCCCCGCAAGACCGCGACGGCGCCGGGAGTGACGCTGCAGCAGCTCGACTTCGAGTTCCGCAACGTGCTCGAGGGGCTCGTGCCGCTCGCGCGGGTGCGCGCGAGTGACGACCTGGCCGACGCGCTGCGCGCTGCGGGCGTCGAAGCTCCGCTGGCGGCGCACGCCGCTCGCGTGCGCGATCGGCTGCGGCAGGTCCTGTACGGTCCGGAGGGCTCGACCGATCCCGAGGAGCTGACCCTCGAGGTGCAGGAGGTGCTTCGCGCATTGGTGGGTGGCGCCGGCAAGGCGCGCCCCGCCGTTGTGGGCGCGGTGACCGCTGTTTTCCTGGCCGCCGTCGTGGCGCCGGGAGCGATGGCGCAGTCGGCGGAGGGCCTGTACGAGGCAGGGGCCGTGCGATTGGCGGCGGACAGCTTCGCGGTGCGTGCGGCGGCGGCCCCCACGGTGGCGGCGCACTGGTACAACCTCGGGGCGGCGCTCGATCGCCTGGGAGAGCCCGTGCGTGCGCGTGCGGCGTGGCTTCGGGCGGCGCGCCTCGCGCCACGCGACCCGTCCATTCGCCGGGCGCTCGCCGGCGGAACCGCCGGGTCAGCGCCGGGGCTCACGTGGGTGGCGCCGGTGACGCCGGTCGAGGCCTTTGCGCTGGCGACGGTGCTGTGGCTCGTCGTGTGGCTCGTGTGGGCCGCGCGCGCGCGGGTGCGGTGGTCGGCGCTGCTGGTGACGCTCGCCCTCGTCGTCGCCGGGTACGGCTTGGCCGTGCGACAGCGCTACGCGCGCCCCGTTGCGCTCGTGATGAACTCGCAGACGCCGCTCCGGGCCGCCCCGTATGGGCCTGCCCCCGCGGAGTTCCAGCTGGAGGAAGGCGCTCCCGTGCGTATCGAGCGGGAGAAAGGTGCCTGGGTGCTGGTTACCGAGGGGACCGAGCGCGGTTGGCTGCTGCGCGCCGAGGTCGTGCGGCTCTAGTGGGACAGATCGAAATCCTCCCCACACGTGTCGTCGACCAGATCGCCGCCGGCGAGGTCGTCGAACGCCCGGCGTCGGTGGTCAAGGAGCTGGTGGAGAACGCGCTGGATGCGGGTGCCACGGCGATCCACGTCGGGTTAGAGGACGGCGGACGCACCGTCGTGCAGGTGAGTGACGACGGCCGCGGCATGGACCGCGACGACGCGGTCCTCTCCGTCGATCGACACGCGACCTCCAAGATTCGCACCGCACCGGACCTCGTTGGGGTGGCGACGTACGGCTTTCGCGGCGAGGCCCTGGCGTCGATTGCTTCGGTATCCCAGTTGGAGTTGGAGACGGCGAGTGACGGAAACGGGGGTGCCTCCGGGGTCGGAACGCGGCTGCTCGTGCGGGGCGGACGGCTGGAATCGGTCGAGGAGGTGGCCAGGACGCCGGGCACCACGGTGACCGTGCGCAAGCTGTTCGGCAACACGCCCGCCCGCCGCAAGTTCCTCCGTTCGCCCCAGGCGGAGACGCGTGCGGCCGTGCAGGTGCTCAACGTGCTCGCGCTGGCCCGGCTCGACGTGGCGTTCACGCTCACCAGCCAGGGGCGCTCCCTGCTGGACGCGCCCCGGGTGGCGAGCGTGGCGGATCGCATCGCCGCGCTCTACGGGCGCAGCGTGGCCGACGAGCTGGTGCCGGTGGAGTACAGCAGCGGCGTCATCTCGGTGCGGGGGTTCGTGCAACGACCCGCCGACGCGCGCCCCAGCGGACGCAAGGCGTTCCTCTTCGTGAACGGCCGACCCTTTCGCGATCCCTTTCTCATCCGGGCGGCCGAGGCCGGCTACCGCGGTGCCATCACCCCGGGCTCGCGTCCTACACTGTTCCTCGGCATTGGCGTGCCGGGCGATCGGGTGGATGTAAACGTGCATCCGGCCAAGCTCGAGGTGCGGTTCCGCGACAAGCGGGCGGTGGAAGAAGCAGCGGAGACCGCCGTGCGCGAGGGCCTGGCGTCCCTGGCGGCCGCGGGGGCCATCCGTGCGGCGGGGTCCATCGTGGCCGAAGCGGGGGGGCAGGAGTCGTACCGGGGCGAGGCAGCGCCGTGGCGTGCCTGGTCGCCGGAAGGGGGCGGTGCCGATGTGGCGCTGGCGGCCGCCTCGCTGTTCGACGCGGCCGAGGCAGGCGGGGCACCGGAGCTCGATCGATCCCGCACGTTGCTGCAGGTGTTCAACACGTATGTCGTGTTCCAGGCCGATGACGAGTTGGTGGTCGTGGACCAGCACTCCGCCCACGAGCGGGTCATGTACGAGCAGGCGATGGCGGAGCTCACGGGAGAGGGCGGGGCGGCGCAGCGGCTGCTCCTGCCGCTCACACTCGACCTCGCCCCCGAGGAGCTCGAGGCAGTCGAGACATATGGCGAGCTGCTGACGCGTATCGGGTTCGAGGTCGAGCCGTTTGGGGGTCGTTCGGTGGTGCTGCATGCAGTGCCCAATCCCCACCCGCGCTTCGACGCCCGGCGTTGCTTCGAGGAGTTGGCAGCCGATCTCGCGCGGGGACGGCTGGGCGGGCTCGCCAATCGGCTCGAGCGGTTCGCCGCGACTTATGGTTGTCGTGCGGCGGTCAAGGCGGGACAGCGGCTCGATCCCGAGGAAATGCGCGGCCTGATCAGGCGGCTCTTCGCGTGCGAGCTCCCGCCCCACGACGTGCACGGCCGGCCCGCCGTCGTGCGTATCCCGCGGCACGAGCTGGAGCGCCGCTTTGGCCGAACGTAAGCCGCTCATTCCCGTACTCGTGGGACCCACGTCCGTCGGGAAGACGGCGGTGGTGTTGGCGCTGCGCGCGTACTGGGCGCCGGTGGTGATCTCGGCCGATTCCCGCCAGATCTATCGCGGCCTCGACATCGGCACGGCCAAGCCGACGGCCGAGGAGCGGCGCCTGGTGCCCCACCTCGGGATCGATCTCGTGGACCCGGGGGAGCGGTACAGTGCCGGTCGATTCGCCGCCGACGCCGCCAACTGGTTGCGTGATCCGGGCAGTGATCGACGTCCGATCGTGGTGGGCGGTACGGGGTTCTACGTGCGAGCCCTGGCTGACGGCCTGTTTCGGGAGCCGCCGTTGCCCAGGGATCGGCGCGACCAGTTGCGGCAGTGGGCGCGGCATGCGGAGGGGCTGGGTCGCTGGGCCGCCCGGCTCGACCCGCAGTACGGCGGTGGGGGGCGGCAGCGCGCCGAACGGGTCGTCGAGATCGCGTTGTTCACCGGTCGACCGCTCTCGTGGTGGCAGGCCCGGGCCAAGGCCGAGGGGATCATGCGGCCGTGGTACGTGCACCTCTCGCTGCCGCGCGAGGTGCTGCACCAACGCATCGAAGCGCGGGTGCACGCCATGCTGGAGGCGGGACTGGTGGACGAAGTGCGCCGCGTGCTGGCGCGCGGTGTCGCTCCCAATGCGCCCGGCCTCGACGCGGTCGGCTACCGCGAGGTGGTGCAGCACCTCCAGGGCACGCTCCCGGAGGAGGAGCTCGCCGGGACGATCAGCGTGGCCACGCGCCGCTACGGCAAGCGCCAGGAGACGTGGTTCCGCCACCAACTGATCGGTCATCCCGTAGTAACTTTGGACGCGACGGACGGACCGGACGTCTTGGCGCGGCGCATCGCCGCGCTGTGGGAGGAGCGGAGCGACTGATGCGCATCGGGATCACCTGCTATCCGACCTACGGCGGCTCCGGCGCGGTGGCGACTGAGCTGGGCCTCGCGCTGGCCCGCCGCGGGCACGAGATCCACTTCATCTCCTATGCTTCGCCGTTTCGGCTGCGGGGCTTTGCGGAGCACGTCTTCTTTCACGAAGTGGACCTGAGCGGGACCTACCCGTTGCTGGAGTACTTTCCCTACTCCCTGGCCCTCGCGGTGAAGCAGGAAGAGGTGGCACTACGCGAGCGGCTCGACATCCTCCACGTGCACTACGCAGTGCCGCACGCGACGGCGGCCTTCCTTGCCAAGGAGATGATCCGCGACCAGCACGACCTGAAGGTCGTCACCACGCTGCACGGCACCGACATCACCCTGGTGGGGCGGGAGAAGTCCTTCTTCACCGTCACCAAGTTCTCCATCGAGCGCTCCGACGCCGTGACCGCGGTGTCGCAGTACCTCAAGGACGAGACGTACGCCGCGTTCGGATGCGTGGGCTGCGGCATCGACGTGATCCCGAACTTCGTGAGCCTGGAGGAGTACTGCCCGTCGGACGACCCCAGCTGTCGCTCGGCCTTGGTTCCCGGCGACAAGAAGGTGCTCATGCACATCTCCAACTTCCGGGAGGTGAAGCGGGTGCCCGACGTGGTCCGGACGCTGGCGAAGGTGCGTGAGCACGTCGACGCCGCGCTCGTGCTGGTGGGGGACGGTCCCGAGCGGCCGGCGACGGAGGCCGAGGTGGAGCGGCTCGGGCTGGGTGAGAACGTGCGGTTCCTGGGAAAGGTGGATGCCGTGGCCGATCTGCTGCGGGCTGCCGACCTCTTCTTGCTGCCCAGCCGGTCGGAGTCGTTCGGTTTGAGTGCGCTCGAGGCCATGGCGTGTGGCGTCCCCGTCGTGGCCAGCGACGTGGGTGGGCTGCCGGAGGTGGTCGAGGACGGGGTGAGCGGCCGGCTCGTACCGGCGGGTGACGTGGACGCGATGACCCGCGCCGCGGTCGAGTTGCTCCAGCCGGATCGCTGGCCGGTGGCGAGGGCCGCGGCGGTCGAGCGGGCGCAGCATTTCTCGGCCGAGCGGGTGGTGCCTCGTTACGAGGCGCTCTACGCGCGGGTGATGGAGCAGTGACCTATTGGCAGGGGCTGCTGTTGGGGTTAGTGCAGGGACTGACGGAGTTCCTCCCCATATCCAGCTCGGGACACCTCGTCGTGGCCGAGGCGGCCGTCGGCCTCAGGACGCCTGGCGTACTGGTGGAGGTCGCGGTACACGTGGCGACGCTGCTCGCCGTGGTCCTGGTGTACCGGGCGCGGCTCGGCGGGCTGCTGGCGGGCGCGGTCAAAGGGGAGCGCGCCGCGTGGCGCTACATCGGGCTCCTGGCCCTCGGATCGGTTCCCGCCGCGGTCGTCGGACTCCTGTTCGCCGAGTGGTTCGAACGGGTCTTCGATTCCCTGCTGATCGTCGGCGCGGACTTCCTGGTGACGGGGTTCATCTTGTGGAGCACGCGGGCCGTGCTCGGCGCGTCGCGGCGGGAGGAGCCCACGCCGGCCGGTTCGGCCGGTATCGGGCTGGCGCAGGCGCTGGCGATCATGCCGGGGATTTCCCGCTCCGGCGCCACGGTAGCTGCCGGGTTGTGGCACGGTGTCGATCCGGTGCGCGCCGCCGAGTTCTCGTTCCTGCTGGCGATCCCGGCGATCGCCGGCGCGGCGGTGCTCCAGGTCCCGCGTCTCTCGACCGATATGGCGTCGGTGGGTGGTGGGCCGCTCGCGCTGAGCTTCGCGGCGGCGCTGATCTCGGGCGTCGCCGCGATCCGCTTTCTGGTAGTCCTACTGAAGCGGGGGGCCTTTCACCGCTTCGCGCCCTACTGTTGGACGCTGGGTGTGGTGACCCTCGTGTGGGCGCTGGTGCGGTGACGTCGTACGACGGTGTGCCGCATGAGGAGCTCACGCGGCGGCTCGCGACGCCGCGGTGCCTGGTCCTGCAGCAGGTGGGCAGCACCTTGGACGTGGTGCACGACCTCGCCGAGGAAGGCGCGCCCGCCGGCACGGTGGTGCTGGCCGAGGAGCAGCTCGCCGGGCGCGGTCGCATGGGACGGCGCTGGCTCAGCCCGCCGGGCACCGGGATCTGGCTCGGGTACCTCGCCCGTCCGGAGTGCGCGGTGGAGCGCGGCCTCATGGCGTTGCGCGTGGGACTCGCGGTGGTCCGTGCATTGGGCGACCTTGAGGTGGCCGCGGGGCTCAAGTGGCCCAACGACGTGGTCGCGAGCGACCGCAAGTTGGGTGGCATCCTGTGCGAGGCTCGCTGGAGCCAGCGCCGGGTGGCCTGGGTGGCCGTCGGCGTGGGCCTCAACATGTGCGGACCGCTGCCCGCTGAACTGGAGGGTACGGCCGTCGCGCTCGATGAGATCCGGCCGGAGGTGAGCCGGGCGGCGGTGCTGGAACGTCTCGTCCCCCGGTTGCACGATCTACCGGACGTGGCCGAGTTGACCGACGACGAGCGGGCGACGTTTGCGCGACACGACTGGCTGCGCGGGCGCCGCCTCACCGAGCCGGTGGTGGGTACCGCAATCGGCATCGACCACGAGGGAGCATTGCTGGTGGAAACCGAGCAGGGTGTGGAGCGGATCGTGGGAGGCAGCGTTGCCGCAGCTTGACCTGCCGCTGTGGGCACGGGGCGTCGCGGCGATCCTGCTGGTGATCGCGGCGTGGTGGCTACTCCACACCGAGACGCTGCACGGCGTGACCGGGGACGCGATCGCTCCGCTCAGTCTTGGCATCGTGGCGGGCTTCATCCTGCGGGGGATGCACCTCCCGTTGGGGCTCTGGCCCAACGGTCCGTGGCGCAAGGAGTTCGCGACCGTCATGCTGGTCGTGGTGGCGCTCGTGGCCGGCGCGCTCCTTGTCGCTACCCGCCCCTCGCGCTCTCCGGAGCTCACCGGGCTCCTCACCCCCGGGATGTTCGTGGTGGTCGTCGCGGGTGTGCTCGCGTGGGGCATCGCCCTCGCCTACGTGCAGCAACGCGGCTTCCTCGAGTGGTACGTGGTGGCGGCGCTGGCCGGGTTGGCTCCCTGGGTGGTGACCGTCGCGGGCCTGATGCTCGGCGGGGGCGAGGGCGCGACCTTCTGTCTGCTGTCTACGCAGGGGGGACCGGAGGCCGCCGGCTGCAGTACCACGGCGGTGGACTCCCTCGTGTTCCTCACGGTGATCGGCGTGGCGGCCGGACTCGTCACGGTCGAGCTCGCGTTTCGTCGCTTGCTCATCGGCCACCCGGACCACGCCGGCCTCGTCTTGGTGCTGGCCTCGGCGGCGGTCGCGCTGCTCTGGTGGCTCGCGGTCGCGCCACTGTTGTCTGGGGCGACCGCACCATGGTGGCTGGTGACGCTGGGTGCCATCGGGGCCGGATCGATGTACGTGCTGTCCGGGACCCTGCTGGTGGCGAGCGTCTACACGGCGGTGGTGATGGCCGGCCACGCCTCGCTGATCCACGCCACGCCGCTGCGCGCCGATGGAGCGGTCCCGGTATTGGGGTGGGAGTTCCTTGCGGTGCACCTAATCGCCGTCGGCGTGCTGGGCTACGGTGTGTGGCGCCGGCGCGGGTTGCTGCGGGGCATCCGGTAGCCGTTCCATGCTCCTCGCCATCGATGTCGGCAACACCGAGATCACCCTCGGCCTCTTCGTGGGAGACCGGTTGATCGCGCACTGGCGCGTCACGACCGTCACCACGCGTACGCCCGACGAATGGGCGGCCATGCTCACGTCCTTCCTGACCCATGCGGGACACTCCACTCACGAAGTGCGAGCGGCGGTGCAGGCCTCCGTGGCGCCGGTGGTAACCGAGGTGTTGGCGGAGGGGATCGAGCTCGCGCTGGGGTTCCGCCCCACCCAGGTGGGTCCGGACTCGCCCCTGCCCATCACCCTCGACGTGGACGAGCCACAGAGTGTGGGAGCCGACCGCGTGGCGAACACCCTGGCCGCGAAGGTGATGTACGGCCGCGATACGGTCATCGTGGACTTCGGTACGGCCACGACGTTCGATTGCATCACCAAGCACGGCGCCTTTCTGGGTGGGGTGATCGCGCCCGGCGTGTACACGGCCGCCGACAACCTCACCCGCCGTGCGGCCAAGCTGCCGGCGACCGAGTTGGTGCCTCCCGAGCGGGTGATCGGTCGCCGCACGGAGGACTGCATCCGGTCGGGTGTGGTGCTCGGGACCGCCGACGCGGTGGACGGTCTGGTGCGTCGCATCAAGGCTGAGTGGCCCGGTGGGGATACCCCGTATGTGGTCGCCACCGGTGGCCTGGCCGAGACGATCGCGCCGCTGTGCCAGGAGGTCGAGGCCGTGGAACCCCACCTCACCCTACTCGGGCTCAGGCACGCCGCGCTCGCGCTGGGACTCGGCTCGTAAGAGCGGTGGCGAGCCCCGTGGGGCGCGGCTAACTTTGGCGGCGTTCACCCACGGATAATGAGGATCTCCGTAACATGACATTTGCAGTCGAGCCGGCAACCGAGCGCGCGGACGTGCGCACCATCGTGGGCGGGGGCCTCAAGTTGGGGGTCGTCACCGCGGTGGGCGTGGCGGCCTTCGCGTTCATCTCACGCGGCGTGACCGGCACCGTTGAGACCGTCGTGCAGTCGGCGCTCGTGCTGCTGGGTGGGGTGGTGTTCAGCTACCTGCCCGCCTCTTGGGTGCGGCCCCGGAACGTGGACGGCATCGCCTGGGCGGCGCTCGTGGGACTGCTCGGGGCCCTGACGTTCACGGTGATCGACACGGCAGTGCTGCGGCCGCTGCACGTGTACCACTGGACGTGGGACCAGATCGGCGGCGGCAGCGGCTTCTGGTATGTCTCGGTGTGGTGGATGGGCTCGGCCCTGCTCGCCTGGCTGGGTGCCTGGGTGTTCGCCGTGCTGAGTGGGAAGGGCACGAGTGTGTTCGCCACGGCGGGACAGACGCTCGGCGTTGCGGCGATCGTATTCGCTATTCTGGTGCTCACGCGGCTCGCCCCGGTGCACGCGGCCGTGATGGCGCTCGCCTGGACGCTCGCGCTCATCGTCCACGTTCCGGTGGCATACGGGTTGGCCAAACGGTGACGCACAAGCCACCGAACCGGCTGCTCCAGACGGCCGGCTGGCTGCTCACGCCCGTCGTGGTGTGGGCGGCCGCTTTCTTCGGTGGGTGGCTCGGCGCCTTCGTCGCGCGGCTACGCCAGGTGGGCGACGCCGGTCTCGTGTGGATGTTGGTCGGCGGTGTGATAGGTGGAACGGTGGGCGTGGTAACGTGGGTCGTTGTGCTGCGTCGGCTGGGCCGGCCCTGGGAGGGTGGTTCGGCCGAGCTGGGCGAGGGAAGCGGTCACCCACCCGCACCGTAGCAGCCTGCGGTCCCCGTCGTTCGCCTTGCCTTTCCCTCGGGATTCGCGTATCACTGACCGACGCGCCAGACCCGGAGGTTGAGTGACCGATTCTGCCCATCAGGTTGCCGACGAGCAGGCCACCCTCGAGGAGGTGCTGAAGGGCGAGGTGCTGCGCATGTACCAGGAGGTCGCCGACAGTCCGGAGGGCGAGTTCCACTTCTTCCACGGGCGGGAGGCGGCCGAGATGTTCGGCTACTCGGCCGAGTGGCTGGACCGCGCGCCGGCGGGTGCGGTTGCCTCCTTTGCGGGCGTGGGCAACCCCCACGAGCGCAGTGAGCTGCAGCCGGGGGAGACGGTGCTCGACCTCGGGAGCGGTGCGGGACTCGACAGCATCATCGCCTCGTGGCAGGTCGGGCCGACCGGCAAGGTAGTCGGCGTCGATCTCAATCCCGCCATGTGTCTCAAGGCACAGGCCCACGCCGCGACCACCGGCACGCAGATGGAGTGTCACGAGGGTCGCATGGAAGAGATCCCGCTGCCCGACGCGAGCGTGGACGTGGTGATCTCCAACGGTGTGATCAACCTCTCGTTCCGCAAGCGGCAGGTGATCAAGGAGATCTACCGCATCCTCAAGCCCAGCGGACGCATCTCGATCACCGACATCGTGAGCGCGAGGAAGCTCTCGCAGTCCATCGTCAACGATCCCAAGTTGTGGGCCAGCTGAATTGGCGGTGCTCTCCCGGAGGGAGAGATGTTCGGGCTGCTCGAGGATGCGGGCTTCAAGCGCGTACGCTCGGCGGTCGTGCGGGGATTCCACTTCCGCAACGAATCCACGCGAGACGCGGCCGAGTCCTACGGCGTCAAGGCCGTGCTGCTGACGGCGCGGAAGCCGAAGGGCAGCTGACCGAGGTCCCCAGCGCGGGCGCCTCTCGCCACGTGGGGAGGCAACGTGGCGAGAGGCGACAAAGTGAGTGCGCTGTGTCTAGTGACCGTTTGCCAGTGCTTCCACCGCCTCGTCGGTCGTCCACGTCGTGTTCGCCATGAACCGGAAGTTGGTCATGGCCGATGCGTACCCATTGCCATCCGGCACCTTCGCGGCGGCTGTCGCGTCGGTGACGACGGCGACCTCGAACCCCTGCTCCAGCAGCTCCCGCATGTGCGCCTCGACGCACAGGTTCGCAGACATGCCAGCCAGGATCACCTTGTCGATGCCCCGCTTGCGCAGCTGCAACACGAGGTCGTTGGTCTCGGGCCCATAGACTTTGTGTGGGCTGGTGACCACCGTGTTCCCGTCCTCGATGTAGCCTTTGTACTGCCCGAGCCAATCCGCCCCGGAGCCCTCGAAGCCATCGAGGCTCAGCGGCGACTTGCGATCGAACATCCCGATGTTGTGCATCAGGACTTCCAGCGCCCCCCCGAACTTCCAGCCGTGGTCGGTCGGGTAGTAGTAGTGGGGCGACACGAACAGCTCGTATCCGCCGGCCTTAGCCGCGCGCATCAGCCGGTCGAGATTGGCGACCGTGTTGTTCTCCGTCACGCTCTCACCCACCACGCCCCAGGTGACACCTTCGGGGCTGAGGAAGTCGTTTTGTGGGTCCGTGACGACGATGGCGGTTCGCTCGGCATCGATCTCCATGCCGGGGTTGGGGAGCTGCGCGGCGGCACTCCCGGCGTGCAGGACCAGCCCGGCGAGGGCCAGGAGTGACCAGCCGGCGCGTTGTCGGTTGTGCATGGGCGTCCTCCGTGGTATGGGGGTTGCCACTGCTAACCGACCCCGGGCTGGAAAGGTTCCGCCCGGCCCTTACCGCCCCGCCAGCCCGTCGTACACCAGCGCGACCCACTGCTCGGGCTGGATAAACCACTGACCCCATGACTCATCGAAGTCGGCCATCGGGCGGCCGGCGATGATCTCGTCGCGGGTCTTGCGCTCGGCCATGAGTGCCGCGACGCGCTCCCGCGAGGCCAGCAGCATCCAGCGGTAGGTGCGCAGCTCCTCGACCCCGGAGAGGGGTCCGTGGCCGGGGATGATCTTGGTGTCGGCGTCCACGAGCTCCAACAGCCGGTCCACGCCCTGGATCATGCCGTCGATCGATCCCCCACTGGAGACGTCGATGAAGGGGTACACCCCGTTCCAGTAGACGTCGCCGGCGTGCACCACGTTCGCCTCACGGAAGTGCACCACCGCGTCCCCGTCGGTGTGCGCGCGCGCGACGTGGAACACGTGGCTCGCGTCGTCGTTCCAGTGGAACGTCACGGCGTCGGTGAAGGTGATCACGGGCAGCGCCGCGGCGGGCTCGGGGTCGTAGTGCCGCTCGATGAACGTGACGAACTGCTCGGTGCTCAGCCGCTCGCGCACGTTCTCGTGGGCCACGATGATCGCGCCGCCCTCGCCCATGTGCTCGTTCCCGCCGGTGTGGTCCTCATGCCAGTGAGTGTTGATGACGAACCGGATCGGCTCGCCGCTGATCCCGGCCACGGCCGCCCGGATCTTCTCGGTGAGCGGCGCGTACTGGTCGTCCACCAGGAAGACGCCGTCGTCCCCCACTGAAGCGCCGATGTTGCCGCCCCGGCCCGTGAGCATGTAGACGTGGGCGGCGACGTGGGTCGCCGTGACCTGTATGTCCTGCATCTGCTGGGCGGCAAGGGGGGTGCCGAGCGTGAGGGTCCAGGTTGTGCAGGCCGCAGCGATCAGGGTCGTGCCGCGATGCTTCATCGTGCGCTCCTCCGATGCGTGTGACTAACTCGGCGCTGCCAGCGACGCTCCGGCTACTCGGGCCGCATGATAGAAGTACGCTGCCCCCACCGCCAGGGCGTCCTCGTCAAACTGGAACTTGGAAGAGTGCGCCGGAAAGCTCTCCCCCGTGGGTCGGGCGCCGACGCGCACGTAGCAACCGGCGGTCCGCTCCAGGTAGAACCCGAAGTCCTCGCCGCCCATGTTGTGCGTGGCGAGCGGTCGCAGCTGCTCCCGACCGACGGCAAGCACCGCCGCCTCCTGCGCCAGCGCGGTGGGACCCGGCGCGTTCACGACGGGTGGGGTGCCGGGCCGGACGTCCACGGCGACGCTCACCCCGTGTGCGGCGGCCGTGGCCTCGGCCGTACGCCGCAGGGTCTCGACCAGCTGTTGCCGTACGTCGGCGTGCTGCGCGCGCAGCGTGCCCTCGAGCCGCGCGCGACGGGCCAGCACGTTGGCTGCGGTGCCCGCATCGAACTGCCCTACCGAGACGACGGCCGCTTGCGTGGGGTCGACCGTGCGGGACACGAGGGTCTGGAGTGCGGTGACGAGGTGGCTCCCCGCCACGATCGGATCCACGCTCTCGTGCGGCCGGGCGGCGTGGCCGCCGGGGCCGGACAGCTCGATCACGAACTCGTCGGTCGAGGCATTGACCGGGCCGGTAGTCACCACCATCTGTCCCGTGGCGTACAACCGGTCGAGGTGCCCCCCGAAGATCAGCGCCACGTCCTCGAGCACCCCCGCCTCGATCAGCGTGGGCGCACCGGTCCCCGTCTCCTCCGCGGGCTGGAAGATGAAACGCACGGGGGCGGGAAGCGTCTCCTCCCTGGCGAGGTATGCGGCGGCGCCCAGCAGCATGGCGCTGTGCCCGTCGTGGCCGCAGGCGTGCATGACGCCGTCGTGCGCCGACGCGAAGGGGAGCCCCGTTTCCTCGGTGACGGGCAGGGCGTCGGTGTCGGCCCGGAGCGCGACGACCCCCCGGCCGGCGGGTCCCGGCAGCTCGGCGACCACTCCCGTCTCCGCAACGCGCCGGTGCGCGATTCCCAGGTTGTCCAACGCGGCGCCCAGGCGCTCGGCCGTGCGCCGTTCCTGCCAGGCGAGCTCGGGGTGCTCGTGCAGGTCGCGTCGCATCGCGACCACGCGCTCGTAGAGCTGCGCGTCGAACGGCGAGGGCCTCACGCTTCCAGGGTCTCCGATCGTGCGGTGAGTTCGCGCACGAATTCATGGTCCACCGCGACCCCGATCCCCGGGCGGTCCTGCGGCACGGTGACCATGCCGTCGGTCATGGTCCAGGGTGGCTCCACGATGTCGCGTTCCCAATAGCGGTCGCTCGGACTCAGGTCGCCGGGGAGGGTGAAGTTGGGCAGCGAGGCGAGGGCCACGTTATGGGCGCGACCGACCCCGCTCTCCAGCATGCCGCCGCACCACACCGCCACGCCATACTCGGCGGCGAGATCGTGGATCGCGATCGCCGCCGTGAAGCCGCCTACCCGGCCCGGCTTGATGTTGATGACCCGTCCGGCGCCGAGCGTGACCATCTCGTCGGCGCGCGCCGGGCTCCAGATCGATTCGTCGAGACAGACCGGGGTATCGAGCTGCCGCTGCAGCTCGGCGTGATGTGTCAGGGCGTCGGCCGCCAGCGGCTGCTCGATCATCTGCAGGCCGAACCCGTCGAGCCGGCGCAACGTCTCGCTCTCCTCCAGGGTGTAGGCCGCGTTGGCGTCCACGCTCAAGGGCGAGGCGTCACCCACCGTGTGGCGCACCGCGTCCACGTAGGCCACGTCCGCTCCCGGCTGCACCTTGAGCTTGATGCGGCGATATCCCTGCGCGGCGGCGTCGGCCGCGCGCCCGGCCAGCAGATCGGGGCTCTCCTGGATCCCCAGGGAGATGCCGGTGGCCACCTCGTCGCGCACCCCGCCCAACAGTTCCGCCAGCGGCATGCCCCAGCGCCGCGCCGTGAGATCCCACGCCGCCATCTCGACGGCCGCCCGCGCCATGCGGTGTCCCCTAATGCGCGCGTCGAGCAGGTGGTACAACTCCGTGGGGGCCTCGAATGGGCGCCCCAGCACGGCGGGTGCGACCCACCGGCAGATGGCGAGCCACGCGGTGTCCACCGTCTCGGGTGAGTAGTGCGGTGTCTCACTCGCTACACACTCGCCCCACCCGATCTCCCCGTCGGCGTCCCGCAGCTCCACCAGGAGAACACGCCGCTGCCAGCTCGAGCCCGAGGAGATGCGAAACGGCTCGCGCAGCTGCAGTCGAATCTCGCGCAGGGTGAGGCGGGTGAGCTCAGGCACCGAGCCCCTCCGGGCGCTCCAACAGGTAGAAGCCACGCGTGAATCCGGAGACCTCGTATCCCAAAGAGAGGTAATGGGTGAAGGCACGCCGCGTGCTCTCGCGCCACGCCGCTGCCGTCTTGGCTGCCTCGCGCTTGAGCACCTGGACGTCCGGCGGGACCTCGATGAGCACGACCGGGGCGTCCACCAGGTCGGGCAGGGCGCCGATGCCCCCGCTCGACACGACCGGCGCGACCGACGGCGGCGCAGGGGGAGCCTTCGGCGCGCTGGCCTCCCCGGTGGGCCACTCCACGATCACCCGGTCGGTGCCGATCACACTGTCCATGATGCTCACGGGGGTCTCGCCGTACATGCCCTCCACGTACTGCAGTACCCGGACGCCGAGGCCGTTCAGATTGAGGTGTGCGTTACGGGCGACCAAGGGGTCGAAGGTCCACTGGATGCGGCGGACGCCGAGGGCTGCGACGCGGGTGCGTTGCAGCTCCTTGAGGTGTCGGCCGATACCGTGGTCGCGCAGGTCCTGCCGCACCGCGAGCATGTGCGACCAATGGGTCGGCTCCCCGTCGCGCAGGCCCGTGAGGCCGAACACGAACCCGACTAGCTCCCCACCGGGGTCGAACGCCCCCAGCAGGATTCCGCCCAGCTTCTGTGCTACCAGCAGCAAGGCCGGGGCAACGAGCTCGCGGAAGTCGTCGCCCCACGTGACGCGCTGCAGCGCCACGCACCGCTCGTGGTCCTCGTGGCTGACGAGCTCCCGGTACCGATAGAGATCGGATTCGTCCATGGCGTAAACTACCGTTTGCCTTGCGGTCGTGTCGATTCGCGGTTTGCATTAGACCCCGAGCGGGCGGCCCGAGGGGATCGAGACGGGCGCTCGAGTGCAACCGACGATGGCCCGATCGCGGAGGACAGGCATGCGGCGTATCTGGATGACACTGGTGGCCGTGGGGCTTGCGGCTGCCTCGCCCCTGGCGGCGCAGGAACGCGAGTCGATCACACCGGGACCGGATCGCGCGCCCGGCGAGGGTGATGGCCCGTTCGAGCGGCTGATCATCCGGGGCGCGACGCTGATCGACGGTACGGGGGCTCCCGGACGCGGGCCAATGGACATCGTGATCCAGGGGAACCGGATCGTCGAGATCAAGAACCTTGGGGCGCCCGGTCGGGAAATCGATCCGGAGGGCCGTCCCCAGGACGCGACCCGGGAGATCGACGCGCACGGGATGTACGTCCTCCCCGGGCTCGTGGACCTGCACGCCCACACCGGCGGCAACTCGCAGGGCACCCCGGCCGAGTACGTCTACAAGCTGTGGATGGCCCACGGCGTGACCACGATCCGCGATCCGGGCTCGGGCAACGGTGTGGAGTGGACGCTGAACGAGCGTGGGCGCAGCGCGGCCAACGCCATCGTGGCGCCCCGTATCTTCGTGTACGTGCGGCCGGGAATGGGGTGGGACGAGGGTCCCATCAATTCGCCGGAAGCTGCGCGGGACTGGGTGCGCTGGGCCGCCGACGAGGGGGTAGACGGTCTCAAGCTCGGCTCGTACGACCCGGCGATCATGGCGGCGCTGATCGACGAGGCGAAGCGCCGGGGGCTCGGCACCCAGGCGCATCTGGGACAGATGGGGGTGGCGCGCATGGACGTGCTGGACGCGGCCCGTCTCGGACTGGGCTCGATGGAGCACTGGTACGGCCTCCCCGAGGCGCTGTTCGCCGACCGCACGGTGCAGGCGTTCCCGTACGACTACAACTACAACAACGAGTACGACCGCTTCGGGCAGGCGGGCCGGCTATGGAAGCAGGCGGCGCCCCGGGGCAGCGACACGTGGAACACGGTGATCGATGAGCTGATCGCGTTGGGCTTCGTGCTCGATCCCACGATGACCATCTACGAGGCGAGCCGCGACGTGATGCGGGCCCGTGATGCCGCGTGGCACGACACCTACACGCTGCCCTCGCTATGGCAGTTCTACCAGCCCAGCCTCGAGAGTCACGGCTCCTACTGGTTCGACTGGACCACCCAGGACGAGATCGAGTGGAAGCAGAACTTCCGTATCTGGATGGACTTCATCAACGACTACAAGAACCGGGGCGGGCGCGTATGCACCGGCTCGGACTCGGGGTTCATCTACAAGCTCTACGGCTTCGGTTACATCCGAGAGCTGGAGTTGCTCCAGGAAGCGGGGTTCCATCCGCTGGAGGTGATCCGCTCGGCCACCTTGTGGGGTGCCGAGACCCTGCATGAACCCAAGGGGCAGTCCATCCAGTTCGGGGTCATCCGACCCGGGACGCTGGCCGACCTGATCGTGGTCGAGGAGAACCCGGTGCACAACCTGAAGGTGCTGTACGGCACCGGCACGCAGCGTTTGAATCACGAGACCGGCGCGGTCGAGCGCGTGGGTGGTGTGAAGTACACCATCAAGGACGGGATCGTGTACGATGCGAAGCAGCTGTTGGCGGACGTGGCCGCTATGGTCGAGCAGGCGAAGCGCGAGGCGACGGTCGCGCCGTAAACGGGGCGGGCGCGAAGCAGCAGCGACAGTGAAGAGGGGAAAGGCGGCGCGCCTTTCCCCTTTCCCTTTTCCCCTGCCGTCAGCCGCTCAGCGGTACGATCAACACCTCGTTCGCCATGAACAGCGGGATCAAGAGGCGGTTCCGCGCGGCGTCGAGTCCGATGTCGGCCGGCGCCTCCAGGTCGGTGATCTCGGTCGTGTAGAGCCCACCGGGTCCCAGCCGGTACACGGCGCCCCCCGCCCAACTCGACATGAGGAAGGCCCCTGCGGGCGTCTTGACCACGCCGTCGAGCTGCCCCGCGTCGGGGGCCGGAAGCCCGCTGATCGTGCCCTCCTCCCGCTGCACCAGGGTCACCCGGCCCGTCCCGAACGTCACGAACATGATCCGGTCTCCGTCGACCAGAATGCCGTTGGGCCCTCCCAGGGCGTCGCCGCTCACCAGGACGGCGTGCTCGCCGGACGGATCGAACCGGTGTACCGCATCGCTGCCCGAGGGCTCGAACCCCTCGGGGCCGGCCCGGAACCCCGAATCGGTCACATAAACCGTGCCATCCGGCCCCACGGCCACGTCATTGAGGAATGTGGCCCCGGTCACAGTCCAGGTGTCGATGGGCGAGCCAGAATTGCGGTCGAACAGGCGCACCGCGTCGATGTCGGCGACGAGCAGGGTATCGCCCTTGAAGCTCATGCCCTTGGGAGCGTGGAGCGTGACGCCGTCGGTAGCGCCGTCGATCCACTTGAGGTCGAGCAGGCTCCCGTCGGGGGCGAGCCGCGAGATGAACCCGTTGCCGTCCTTCCCGAGGGGGCTACCGTTGATGTTGGAGACGAGGTAGACGTCGGCCGCCGTATCGTGCAGTACCGACTCGGGCGTGCTGAGCCCGATATCGGCCACGCGAATGACCTCGTCCGACGTCTCCTGGCGCTCGTCAACCGCGCAGGCCCCGAGGGCCGCGGCGGCCGTAAGGGTGGTGAGGAAGCGGAGTGGCTGCATGCGCTGCCTGCCTGTTGTTTTGGCGTGGAGGCGCGCAAGATAGTGGGGGAGAGTGGAGCGAGCAACAATCTGACCGGAGGTCGAGATGGTGACGATCCGACGAGCACTCGCAGTGTCACTGTTCGCGCTGGTTGTCGCAGGCCTCGTCGCGCCCGTTGCTGCCCAGGAGGAGGGGGTCACGGTGGAAGCGGTGATCGCCCGGGACGTGATGGACCGGGAGCCGGTGGACGCCGGCTCCGCCTTCACGGCTGACGTGGAGCGGCTGTTCTGCTGGATGAAGGTCGAGGGCGCCGAGGCCGGTACCATGCTCGAGCACGTGTGGAAGTTCGCCAGCTACGAGTGGGTGGTTCCTCTCGAGATCGGGGCCACGCACTGGCGCACCTTCTCCAACAAGCGGATCCTGCCCGAGTGGACGGGGGAGTGGACGGTGGAGATCCGTGACCAGATGGGAAATGTGTTGGAGACCGTGACGTTTACGGTGCAGTAGCGACCGGGAACGCGGAGGGGGAACGGGGAACGGTACTTCAGCGGTCGTACCGTTCCCCGTTCTCTGTTCTCCGACCCCCAGGGGTAGGGAGGTGGTGAGGTGGCTACCCGCCCAACCCGCTGAAGAATGTCGACATCGCGGCGAAGCCCAGGTTCACGACTACCCACAGTCCGCCGACCACCGCCAGCGGTCCACCGATCCCCTTGGCGCCGATGCGGATCTGATTGCCCAGAGCCAGCAGGTAGATATTCCATGCCCCGAACATCCCGAACTGGTTCGCCAGATTATAGACAAACGACGAGGAGTCCTCCTCGAACAGGAACCCCAGGGTAAGCTGCAGATCCTCCATCCCGAATATCGCCAGCACGACCAGGAGCACGGCCCCCAGCAACTGCGGCACGTAGGCATGGGTCGCGATCGCGAACTCGTCTTTGAACTTCAGCGCCTCCGCGGTCTGGGCGCCGAAGATCAACATGAGCACGGCGGCCACGACGGCCAGGGCGATGAGGCCGAAGAGCGAGCCGAGCGCGAAGATGAGCGCGCGGCTGGTCATGCCCGCGGCCCCCTCGACTTGCTCGTGCAACCGGGCGCGGCCTTCCTCGTCCAGATTGGGGTTTCGCTCCTCGATCGCTTCGATCCGGCGCTGCGCCTGACTCTCGAGGGTGGACGCCGGCGTGGCGATCCCCACGAATCCAGCCGTGATGATGAGCATGATGATGGGGATGAGCACCTGGGGGCGCCCCGCGAGCTGACGGAACACCTCCGCCGGCTCGTCGATGACGCGCAGGGCCAGCTTCCAGGCCGGCCAAGTCTGGTCGGTTGGAATCGTGTTGGTCACGGGCAGACCCTCCCTAGCAGGCGATCTCCTCGGCGTAGGGCCCGAGGATCGCACGGTTTACGATGCGTATTCGGGTGACGACCCAGTCGGGTGCGGTGTCGCCCCGTCCGGCGACGGCATAGCGCTGGCCGTCCTCCAGCAGCAGGCCCACGGTCCTCGGCTGGAGGTCCACCAGCACATCGAAGCAGCCGTTGGGAGGGCGCACCTCCGCCCGGAGCACTCGCAGCGGCCGCTCGTCGAGTGATGGGTACACGGTGAACCCACGCACCACACTCGGCGCGGCCTGCACGCGACCCGTCGTGTCCTGCGGCGTGCCGAGCAGCGCCAGGGTGCCGGCGGCGTTGCGCTCCGGCATCCCGACCTGGAGGCCGTGCCAGCTGCGGTTGGGGACCGCGATGGTCACGGCGTAAACGATCTCGTTCAGGGCATCGACCACGATGTCGTCGCCGTAGGAGTACCGGGCCAGGCTCGCGTCCTCGGGTGCCGGATGCGGTGACTGCACCCCAAGGAGCCCGAAGACCATGCTGATGGGGGCATCGGTCTCGATGGGGAGGGGCCGCACGTCTCCGCTCACCGCCGGCGGGTCGGGTTGCGCCACGAAATTCGGCCGGGTCCACCAGAACAGGGCGGCTGCCAGCCCGACGACCACTACGGCCCCGACGGCGAGGGCCCTGCGCTCGCGCAGGATGTCCAGCACACCTGCCGGGGCCTCTTCGAAGATCGGGGCCGCTTCCTCGGCCGCGGGCGCCTCGGTCTCCGGCGGAGGTAGCGCCTCCTCGACGGGCGGCGTGGGCGCGACGGCCTCAGCGGCGCGGCGCGCCGTCCGCGACATGCGGGCCAGCTCCCGCATGATACTGGACTCCTCCGTGCCCTCCTTCTCCGCGGCGCACGCCGGGCAGCCACGAGGGTTCTCCTCGTTGTAGGGGATCTTGTGAATCGGGCAGCGAATGAGAGCCATGGCGGATCAGATCTTGGGGAGTGTCACTCCACGCTGGGCCTGGTACTTGCCCTTCCGGTCACCGTAGGACACCTGGCACACGTCGTCGTCGTCCGCCTCGAAGAACAGGACCTGGGCGATCCCCTCGTTGGCGTAGATCTTCGCCGGCAGCGGGGTCGTGTTCGAGATCTCCAGCGTTACGTGTCCCTCCCACTCGGGCTCGAACGGCGTCACGTTGGTGATGATGCCGCAGCGCGCGTAGGTGCTCTTGCCGACGCAGATGGTGAGTACGGTGCGCGGGATGCGGAAGTACTCCACCGACCGCGCGAGGGCGAACGAGTTGGGCGGGATGATGCAGACATCGCCTTCCCACTCCACGAAGGATCGGGAGTCGAACGCCTTCGGGTCCACCACGGGCGAATGTACGTTCGTAAAGATGTGGAATTCCGGCCCGACGCGCATGTCATAGCCGTACGACGAGACGCCGAAGCTGATGGCGCCCTGCCGCACCTGCGATTCGGCAAACGGCTCGATCATGTTGTGTTCCTTCGCCATGCGGCGGATCCAGCGATCGGACTTGATCGACATGAACCTTCCTTCCGGGGTTGCGTGGTGACGGGGGTGGACCACCGGCGCCGGCCGGGGCGCGCCCAAAAAGATACGTAAGGTGCGCCCGGACGCCAGTTTAGGGTTGCTTGACACTGGTTTGTTACCATGGGTAACTTGCAGCCCGTTATCCGACAAACGTGAACGTGTTTCACGAGCGTATAGATCGGTGCTTCAGGAATACATTCCGCTGTTTCTGCTGATCGTCTTCGTCGTCGTCACGGCCGCCGGCATCATCGTCCTGTCGCACCTCTATCCGCGTGCTCGCCCGACCCCCGTCAAGCTCACGCCCTATGAATCGGGGATGCCCCCGCTGGGCGGCGTGCGCGACCGATTCAGCGTCAAGTTCTACCTCGTGGCGATGTTGTTCATCGTGTTCGACATCGAGACGGTGTTCATGATCCCCTGGAGCGTGGCGTTCCGGCAACTGGGGCTCTTCGGGCTCATCGAGATGCTCATCTTCGTAGTGATCCTCTTCGTCGGCTACATCTACGCATGGAAGCGCGGGGCGCTCGAATGGCATTGACCGACCAGGCGGCCGGAGGGACGGGCTCCACGATCGTGTCCCAGGTGTCGCCCAACTGGGTGACGACCCGGCTGGACTTCCTCATCAATTGGGCCCGGTCGAACAGTCTCTGGCCGATGCCGTTCGGCACCGCCTGTTGCGCCATCGAGTTCATGGCTACGGCGGCGAGCCGGTTCGACATCGCGCGCTTCGGCATGGAGCGCCTGGGCTACACCCCGCGGCAGGCCGACGTGCTGCTGTGCGCCGGGCGGCTCCCCTTCAAGCTGGCCCCGGTGATCCGCCGGATCTACGACCAGATGCCGCAGCCCAAGTGGGTCATCTCCATGGGGGCCTGCGCGTCCTCGGGCGGGATCTTCGATACCTACGCGATGGTGCAGGGCATCGATACGGTGGTCCCGGTGGACGTCTACGTCCCGGGTTGTCCGCCTCGGCCAGAGGGACTGCTCTACGGCATCCTCATGCTCCACAAGAAGATCAAGGGCGAGACGCTGGCCGACCCCGCGATTCGGGTGGAGCGGCCCCTGGAGCCCGGCGGCCTGCGCATTCCGCCCGGGCTCGTTGACGAGCTGTCGGAGCCGTTCGGCAACTCGGTCCATCAGACACGCTCTGCGTAGCGGTCCAGTGAATCCCTCAGTCGAGTCTCTCAGACGCGCCTTCGGTGACCAGATCGGGCGCGCCACCGTTTCCTGCGGCACGACCATCGTGTACGTCGCTGCCCGGGCGGTGCGCGAGGTGCTGCAGTGGCTGAAGGGCACGCCGGGCGAGGACTACAACTACCTGGTCGACGTCACGGCGGTCGAGTATCGCGATCTGGAGCGGCCGCTCGAGGTGGTCTACGAGTTGCGGTCGCTCGAGCGCAAGACGGATCTGCGGGTCAAGGTCGAGCTGCCCAAGGACCAGGCGCTGGAGGTCGAGTCGGTCGTGCCGATCTGGCGGGCGGCGGATTGGCTGGAGCGGGAGGTGTTCGACATGTTCGGCGTCGCCTTCCGCGAGCACCCTGACCTCAGACGCCTACTCATGTGGGAGACGTACTCGGAGGGTTACCCGCTGCGGAAGGACTTCCCGCTGCGGGGCCGCTTCTCCCGATCGGAGCAGGTACGCCGGGCGCTGCACGCCAATCCCGAAGCGCACTACTCCAAGGAGGAGCTCTCCATCGCCGAGGCGTTCAACGACCTGCCGATGGACATGCGCGAGCGGCTCGAGCGGGGAGAGCGGGCACACATACCCGAGTTGCCCGGGAGCGAGGACGATGGGTGAGAAGCGGGTAGTGGAGCTCGATCTCGCGACCAGTGGGGTCGACGCCCTGGGGCGGCCGACCCGCGTGCCGCTGGGCGTCGCCGAGCCGGACGCGGGGGAGGTCGAGCCCGATCTCGCCGGCGATCACCTGCTGCTCAACATCGGTCCACAGCATCCCGCGACGCACGGGGTGCTGCGCCTCGTGGTGCAGCTCGACGGTGAGGTGGTAGTGCGGGTGATCCCGCACATTGGCTACCTGCACTCGGGCTTCGAGAAGCTCGGCGAGTACCGCCACTACAATCAGATCATTCCCCTCACCGATCGCACGGATTACCTGGCCCCCATGGCCAACAACGTCGGCCTGGCCCTGGCCGCCGAGCAGCTCATGGGGATCGAGATCACCGAGCGGTGCAAGGTGCTGCGGGTGATCGCGTGCGAGATCAGCCGCATCATCTCGCACATCGTGTGGCTGGGGACCACGGCGGTCGACATCGGGGCGTTCACACCGTTCCTGTGGACGTTCCAGGAGCGGGAGAAGTTCTACGACCTGCAGGAGGAGTGGACCGGCGCCCGGCTCACGACCAGCCTGACCCGCGTTGGCGGGATGATGGCGGACATCCCCGACGGGTTCGAGGAGGGGGTGCGGAGCTGCTGCCGCACGCTGCTTGCCTCGTTGGACGAGGTCGACCGGCTCCTCACCCGCAATGCGATCTGGTGCGCGCGGACGCAGGACATCGGCGTGTTGAGCGCGGAGGACGCGATCAACTACGGCATGTCCGGCCCCATGCTGCGGGCGAGCGGGGTCGCCTACGATGTGCGGAAGGACCGTCCGTACCTCGATTACGAGACCTACGACTTCGACGTCCCGGTCGGCGAGGTTGGCGACGTCTACGACCGCTATCTCGTGCGCATGGAAGAGATGCGGCAGTCGGTGCGCATCCTGGAGCAGGCCCTGAAACGGCTGCCCGATGGACCGCTCAACGCGGACGACCCGCGTGTCATCCTGCCGCCCAAGAGCGCGGCGATGACCGACATGGAGTCCATGATCTTCCACTTCAAGCAGGTCATGGAGGGTGTGCGGGCACCCGTGGGGGAGACCTACTTCCCGATCGAGAACGGCAAGGGCGAGCTGGGCTACTACTTCGTGTCGGACGGCACCGCCAAGCCCGTGCGCTGGCGGATCCGTCCGCCGTCGCTCATCAATCTGGCGGCGCTGCCCAAGATGGCCGAGGGGCACCTGATCGCGGACCTGATCGTGATCAACGCCAGTGTGGACATTGTCATGGGGGAGATCGACCGCTAGGCGGCGGGGACACTGACGAGACGCATGCACCAGACCACCGCACACGAGCCCGTATTCACGGGCGAGCGCAAGAAGGAGCTCGAGCAGATCCTCGAGCGGTACGAGACCAGGCGGGCCGGGCTCCTGCCGGCGCTGTGGATGGTGCAGCACGCCCGTGGCTGGATCTCCGACGAGGCCATGGCGGAGGTGGCCGACGTGTTGGGGCTGACCCCGGCCTACGTGAAGGGCGTGGTCACGTTCTACACGATGTACCACCAGCACCCGGTGGGGGAGCACTTCATCCAGGTGTGCACCACCACCTGCTGCAACGTGGTGGGGGCCGAAGACGTGGTGCAGGCGTTTCTGGAGCAGACCGGCTGCGGCGAGCTCGGTGCGACCTCGCCGGACGGCAAGTATACGGTGATCGAGGTGGAGTGCCTGGGGGCGTGCGGCTTTCCGACCCCCGTGATGATCAACGAAGACTTCATCGAGAGCGTGACGCCCGAGACGGTTTCACAGCTCCTGGAGAGGTACCGGTGAGCGCGGTGCGGGGAAGAGGGGACCATGGGCTACCCGCATAAGCCCCATCCCAAGGAAACGCTCGTCCTCAGCGAGCACTTCGGCGATCCCGACGCCCGCACCTACGATGGGTGGGTGAAGCGCGGTGGGTACGAGACGCTGGAGAAAGCGCTGGGGATGGAGCCCAAGGCCGTCATCACGGAGGTCAAGGAGTCCGGACTGCGCGGCCGAGGGGGGGCGGGATTCCCCGCCGGTGTGAAGTGGGGCTTCATGCCCAAGGAGAGGAAGGGTTCTCACTACCTCTGCGTGAACGCCGACGAGTCGGAGCCCGGCACCTTCAAGGACCGGGAGATCATGCGGTGGACGCCCCACGCGCTCATCGAGGGATCCGCCATCACCGCTCACGCGATCCAGGCCCAGACCTCGTACATCTACATCCGCGGGGAGTTCACCGAGCCCATCGCGATCATGCAGCAGGCCCTGGACGAAGCCTACGCCAAGGGCGTGTTGGGCAAGAACGCGATGGGCACCGGGAAGCAGCTCGACATGTACATCCACTGCGGGGCGGGGGCGTACATCTGCGGCGAAGAGACGGCTCTGATGAACTCCATCGAGGGCCGGCGCGGCAATCCGCGCATCCGGCCGCCCTTCCCGGCGGCCTATGGCGTGTTCGGTCGGCCGACCACGATCAACAACGTGGAGACGCTGACGGCCGTTAAGCACATCATGGAGCGGGGCGCCCAGTGGTACAAGTCGCTGAGCCTCTCCAACCCGAAGAGCACCGGCACCAAGCTCTTCAGCGTCTCCGGCCAGGTGAACAAGCCCGGCAATTTCGAGGTGGAGATGGGGTTCCCGCTGAAGGATCTGGTCTACGACCTGTGCGGCGGAGTGCACACCGGCGCGCTGAAGGCGGTCGTGCCCGGGGGCTCCTCGGTGCCCTACCTCAATCGAGAGGAGGCCGAGGGGTGCCTGCTCGACTACGAGGGCTGCATCGAAGCCGGCACGATGTTGGGTTCCGGCGGCGTGTTCGTGTTCGACGAGACGGCCGACATGGTCTATCAGACGATGCGCACATGCCGCTTCTACGCCCACGAGTCGTGCGCCCAGTGCACGCAGTGCCGTGAGGGCACGGGTTGGACGGTGCGCATTCTCCAGAAGATCCTCGCCGGTGAGGGCGAGATGAAGGATCTCGACCTGTTGATGGACGTCGGCGAGCAAATGACAGGCAAGACCATCTGCGTGTTGAGCGATTCCTGCGCCGTGGTGGCGATGAGCGCCATCGAGAAGTTCCGGAACGAGTTCGAGGCCTACATCACGGGCGCGCGGCGCCCGCTGTTGGCCGCGGTGTGAGACGGATGGCGGAACAAGAACTGGTCACTCTGACGATCGAGGGCGTCGAGGTCAGCGTTCCCAAGGGGACGATGATCATCGAGGCGGCGAAGCAGGCGGGCGTGCTGATCCCGCATTACTGCTATCACCCCGGCCTGCCCGTTGCCGGCGTGTGCCGCATGTGCCTCGTCGAAGTCGAGGGGATGCCGAAGCTGGCCATCTCCTGCGCCACGCCGGTCGCCGAAGGCCAGACGGTCCGTGTCTACTCCGAGCAGGCGAAGAAGGCCCGTGAGGGCGTGCTCGAGTTCCTGCTCATCAACCACCCGCTGGACTGTCCCATCTGCGATCAGGCGGGCGAGTGTGAGCTCCAGGACTATGTGTTCCAGGAGGGTCAGGCCCGCACCCGGTACACGCCGACCTACGCCAAGCGGTTCAACCCGGTGGAGGATTTCGGGGGCGACATCCTCTACGTGCCGAACCGCTGCATCCTGTGCACGCGGTGCGTGCGGTTCATGGATCACGTCGCCGACGAGCCGATCATCAACGTGAGCGAGCGCGGCGACCGTGCCTTCATTGGCGTCCACCCCGACCGCGAACTCGACCATCCCTGGGCCGGCAACGTGGTGGACCTCTGTCCGGTGGGCTCCCTGTTGTCGAAGGACTTCCTCCACAAGGCGCGCGCGTGGGAGCTGGACAAGACCGCCGGCATCTGCACCGGCTGCTCGCAGGGCTGCAACGTGGAGATCGAGACCCGCGACAACGCGGTCGTGCGGCTCAAACCGCGGCCCAACCTGGAGGTCAACCGCTACTTCCTGTGCGATCACGGGCGGGCCGACTACCGCTGGATGAACCGGGGCGACCGTATCGAGGCACCTCTGGTGGCGGAGAACGGCGAGCACGTCGCCGTGGACTGGGATCATGCGCTGGCGCGCGCAGCCCAGATCGTGAAGGGCGCCGGAGGCAGGGCCGTCGCGCTGGTGTCGCCCGGCGCGTCGATCGAGGCGCTCTACCTGCTGCAGCACGTCATGGCGGGATTCGAGGTCACCGGCGGTTTCCGCGTGGAGCGCGTGGCGGGCGAGACGCCGTTGGCCGGGGTGCCGAACCTCGCGCTGCGCGAGGAGCGGGCGCCCAACGTGAGCGGGGCGACGCTGCTCGGCTACCGGGAGGGATTCGACGACGCGGTGCAGGCGATCGCCGACGCGTCGTTGGTGATCGTACTGGACGAGGCGCTCGACGGCGTGGACGCCGACGTGCTCGGGCGAGCCGGCAACGTGATCTACCTGGGCACGACCCTGCCGGAGGCGGCGCGTGCCGCGCGAGTGGTGCTGCCCACCACCAATGTGGCCGAAGAGGATGGCACCTTCGTCAATCGCGACCGCCGGGTGCAACGCTACTTCCAGGCCAAGGCCGCGCCGGGGATGGCGCGGCCGGCGTGGTGGATTCTGGGCGAGCTGCTGGCCGAGCTCGACCGCGGCGAGCCCCTGGGCAGCGCCGCTGAGGCGTTCGAGCGGCTGGCGGTGAGCGAGTCGGGCTTTGACGGGCTGACGTACACCCGCCTCGGCTATCGCGGTGTGGTGCTGGGGGAGGGGAGTCCTGTGGAGGTGTCGCGGTGACGCCAGAGCTGAAGGGGTTCATCCTCGTCGGGCTCGTGAAGCTGGCGGCGGCGTTCGGCGTGCTGCTGCTGGGCGTGGCGTTCGTGACCTGGCTGGAGCGGCGCGTGGCGGGCTGGATCCAGAACCGCCGGGGGCCGAACCGGGTGGGACCGGCCGGCCTGTTGCAGCCGATGGCCGACGGCCTCAAGAACTTCGTGAAGGAGGAGACGCTCCCCGAGCAGGCCGACCGGCCGCTGTTCCTGCTCGCGCCTGCCATGTCGTTCGTGCCGTCGCTGCTCCTGTTTGCGGTGATCCCGTTTGCGGCACCGTTCCCGCTCTCGTTCGATTTCACGCTGCCGCTGCTGGGCCGCTTCGTGTTCGAAGGACCCATGCCGATGATCGTGGCGGACATCTCGATTGGCTTCCTGTTCATTCTGGCCATCTCCAGCCTCGCGGTGTACGGCATCGTGATCGCGGGCTGGTCGCAGGCTAACAAGTACGCCTTCCTCGGTGGGCTGCGCGCCTCGGCGCAGATGATCAGCTACGAGATCGCCCTGGGGATGAGCCTCATCGTGGTGCTGCTGCTGGTCGGGAACGTGACGCTCACCCGGGTCGTCGCGGTGCAGCAGCAGACCCTGTGGTTCGTCCTCATGCTCACGCTGGGCTTCGTGCTGTTCATGATCGCCGCGCTGGCGGAGACGAACCGGCTGCCGTTCGACCTCCCCGAGGCCGAGAGCGAGCTGGTGGGTGGCTACCACACCGAGTACAGCTCGATGCGGTTTGCCATGTTCTTCCTGGCGGAGTACGGGGCGCTAATCACGATGTCCGGGCTGGTCGCCACGCTGTTCTTTGGGGGATGGGACATCCCGTTCACGACGTGGGACGAGGGTGAGCCCACGGTGCTCAAATCGCTCGCGACCCTCCTCATGTTCGTGGCGAAGACCTTCTTCTTCGTCTTCTGGTACATCTGGGTGCGCTGGACACTGCCGCGCTTCCGCTACGACCAGCTGATGGCGCTGGGCTGGAAGGTCCTGCTGCCGATCGTGCTGGTCTACATCATGTACATGGCGACCGCGATCCTCGTACTGGACGAGCTGGGACTCGCCTTTGGGCCGCTCTACGGGGTGGCGCTGTTCGGGGTGAACCTGGTGGCGCTGTTCGTCGTGTTCCGGATCCTCGATAGTGACCGCCTCATCAGCGGCCAGCGGCTGCCGCGGGAAGGGGGCGCGTAATGGCGATCGGCGTCAGGGTGATGAAGCGGCCCGACCGGCAGGTGAGCTACCTGCGGGCGGCGCTCAAGGGGATGGCGCTCACCTTCCGCCACCTGATTGCGCCCAAGTGGACGATGGAGTACCCGGAGCAGAAGTCCACCGACTCCTGGGAGATCTCACCACGCTGGCGCGGTACGCACCGGATGCTGACCGACGAGCAGGGCCGCGCCAAGTGCGTTGCTTGTGGCTTGTGTCCCCAGATCTGCCCCGCCAACTGCATCAAGCTGGTGCCGGGGGAGGATGAGGAGGGACACCGCTACCCGCTGATCTACGAGATCGACGAGTTCCGCTGTGTGTTCTGCGGGTACTGCCAGGAGGTCTGCCCCGAGGAGGCGATCCACGTAGGCGTGCACTACGAGAACTCGGAGTACGAGCGCGAGCGCTTCGTGTACGACCTGGAGCGGCTCTGCGCCCAGACGCATCCGGTGTCCTCGCTCTGGGATCCGTCCGATCCCAAGGGTGAATGAAGGTGACGCAGATCCCTTACGTGTTCTGGTTCTTCGCGGTGGTCGCCATTCTCTCGGCGTTCCTCTGCATCACGCGTCGGAGTCCGGTGGCGAGCGCCCTGTGGCTCGTCAGCACGCTGTTCGCGTTGGCGGTTATCTTCGTGCTGCTCGACGCGCACTTCATCGCCGCGCTGCAGGTACTGGTCTACGCGGGCGCCATCATGGTGCTGTTCCTGTTCGTGATCATGCTGCTCAACCTGCGGGGCCAGAGCACCGACATGCTCGGCTGGGCGGGCCGCCTGGTGATGCTGACCGTCGGCCTGCTGATGGCCGTGGAGTTGTGGGTGCTGACGCGCATCGCGCCCAGCGAAGAGCTGCTCCCGAGCCGGACAATGCTCGAGCTGACCGAGGAGCAGGGCGCCGTCGGCGTCATTGCCGAGCCGCTGTTGCGCGATTTCATGATTCCGTTCGAAGTCGTTTCCGTGTTGCTGCTCGCCGCCATCGTGGGGGCGGTGGTGCTGGCGAAGAGGAGGCTCTGAATGCTCCTCGGACCGTCCCTGGCAGTGTCGGCGATCCTGTTCAGCCTCGGTGTGGCCGGGGTGCTGTTCCGCCGCAATGCCATCGTGATCTTCATGTGCATCGAGCTGATGCTCAATGCCGTGAATCTGACTTTCGTGGCGCTGGCACAGCAGCTTGGTCATGAGGGGCAGGTGATCGTGTTCTTCGTGATGGCGGTAGCCGCGGCGGAAGCCGTGGTGGGCCTCGCAATCATGCTCGCGATCTTCCGCCATAGGGACACGGTGAACGTCACCGAGATCAACCTACTGAGGGGATGATGCCGACAACGGTCGGTTGGGTGTGGTTGGTGGTGCTGTTCCCGCTGCTGGGCTTCCTGGCGAACGGGGCCATCAGCCTGCTCCGGCCGGACGCCAAGCGGGTGGTGAGCGCCATCGGCGTGGGGGTGCTGGTGCTCTCGTTCCTGGTGGCGCTGGGGGTGGTCTTGGGGCTGGCCGGCGCACCGGAGGGGGCGCCCTACGTCCTGACCTACTGGGAGTGGCTCCCCGTGGGCCGGCTCGAGATCGAGCTGGCGTTCCAAGTGGATCAGCTGTCGGCGGTCATGCTGATGGTCGTGACCGGGATCAGCATGGTGATCCACATCTTCAGCGTGGGCTACATGGGCGAGGACCCGGGGTACGCACGCTACTTCGCGTATCTCAATCTCTTCGTCTTCTTTATGCTGCTGCTGATCCTGGGAGCCAATTTCCCCGTGATGTTTGTGGGTTGGGAGGGGGTCGGGCTCTGCAGCTATCTGCTCATCGGCTTCTGGTTCGAGAACGAGGCCTTCGCCGACGCCGGCAAGAAGGCCTTTCTCATGAACCGCATTGGGGACGTGGGATTCCTGATCGGGATGTTCATCATCTTCCACGCGATCGGGAGCCTGTCGTTTGTCGAGGTGTTCGAGGCGGCCCCGCACACGTTCGCCGTGGGCGGCACGATGATCACGCTGGCCACGCTGGCGCTGTTCGTCGGCGCCACCGGCAAGTCGGCGCAGATCCCGCTCCACACCTGGCTGCCCGATGCGATGGCCGGCCCCACGCCGGTCTCCGCCCTGATCCACGCCGCCACCATGGTGACCGCAGGCGTCTACATGGTGGCACGGGCCAACGTGCTGTTCGCCATGGCGCCCGTCTCGAGCTTCACGGTCGCGGCGGTGGGCGCGATCACGGCGCTGTTCGCGGCCACGATCGCGCTCAAGCAGTGGGATATCAAGAAGGTGCTGGCGTACTCCACGGTATCCCAGCTCGGCTACATGTTCATGGGCGTTGGAGTGGGCGCGTATGCCGCGGGCATGTTTCACCTCACCACGCACGCGTTCTTCAAGGCGCTGCTGTTCCTCGGCTCGGGCAGCGTGATCCACGCGCTGCACCACGCATACCACGCCACGCACAGCCACGAGGATGCGCAGGACATGCGCAACATGGGTGGGCTCAGGCGCTACATGCCCTGGACGGCGGCCTTCATGTGGATCGCCACGCTGGCCATCGCGGGGGTGCCGGGCTTCTCCGGGTTCTTTTCCAAGGACGAGATCCTGGCGATGACCTTTGCCCGGGGGGCCGAGGCCGACGCATTCTACGTGCTGTGGCTGATCGGCGCGGTCGCAGCGCTGCTCACGGCGTTCTACATGACGCGGCTGATGCTCTACACCTTCCACGGGCCGAGCCGCACCGGAGAAAAGGAGCAGCAGCACCTGCACGAGGCGCCCTGGGTGATGACCGGTGCGCTGGCCGTGCTCGCGGTCGGCAGCCTGTTTGCGGGCGTGCTCAACCTGCCGCACATCCTGCCGGGCGCGCAGTGGTTGCACCATTGGATGGAGCCGGTAACCGAGTTGAGCGCGCATTACCTGCCGGAGGTTCACCTCTCGGTGGGTACGGAGCTGGCGCTGATCGGGCTAGCGACGGTAGTGGCGCTGGCCGGCATCGTGGGGGCGTGGCAGCTGCTCAAGCCAGCGCGCCTCAAGCCGGCTCGCGAGGCGGCAGCCGAGACCGGGCTCCAGAAGGTCCTGCTCAAGAAGTGGTACGTGGATGAGATCTACGACGCGTTGATCGTGCGTCCCGTCATGTGGACGTCCGAGAACGTGCTCTGGAAGGTGATCGACTCGGGCATCATCGACGGGTTCGGAGCGAACGGCTCGGCGGCGTTCGCTCGGGCGATGGGCTGGATCGGCTCGCGGCTGCAGACGGGCTACGTGGGGACGTACATGTTCCTCTTCGTGCTGGCCACGCTGCTCCTGCTGCGGGCGATTACGGGATAGGGCGATGAACTACAGCGATTGGGTGCTGGAAGCACTGCTGATTCTCCCGCTGGTCGCGGCGGCGGCACTACTGCTGCGGCCGGAGCGGGAGGCAAAGTACCTGGCGCTGGTCGCTACCCTGGCCGAGTTCCTGGTGTCCGTGCCGCTGTGGTGGGCGTACGACGCCAGCAGCGCTGCCATGCAGTTCGCGGTCGCCCGTCCCTGGATTGCCAATTGGGGCATCTGGTTGCGGCTCGGCGTGGACGGCATCTCGCTGTTCATGGTGCTGCTCACGACGTTCACGATGCCGCTCGCCGTGCTGGGCAGCTGGAACTACATCAAGGAGCGCCAGCGCGCCTACTACGCGCTGCTCCTCGTGCTCACCACCGGCATGCTGGGCGTGTTCCTCGCCCTCGATCTCTTCGTGTTCTACGTGTTCTGGGAGGTCATGCTCATCCCGATGTACTTCCTCATCGGGGTGTGGGGCGGGCCGCGCCGGCTGTACGCGGCCATCAAGTTCTTCGTGTTCACCTTCGTGGGCTCGCTGCTCATGCTGGTGGCGATCCTGTGGATCTTCTACCACGTGGGGCAGGCCACCGGCACCTACTCGTTCGCCTACGATCACATCCTGGCCAACATCGGTGTGACGCAGCCCTGGGCTTTCTGGCTGTTCGGGGCCTTCTTCCTGGCGTTCGCGATCAAGGTCCCGATGTTCCCGTTCCACACGTGGCTGCCTGACGCGCACGTGGAGGCGCCAACGGCGGGCTCGGTGATCCTGGCGGGCATCCTGCTGAAGATGGGGACGTACGGGTTCCTGCGCTTCGCGCTACCGTTCTACCCGGACGTGGCGTTCAGCCCCATGGTGGTGAACGTGGTGGTGCTGCTGGCGCTGATCGGGATCATCTACGGCGGCCTGGTTGCCATGGTGCAGCCCGACTTCAAGAAGCTGGTGGCGTACTCGTCGGTCGCACACCTGGGCTTCGTGATGCTCGGCATCTGGGCGCTCACGCTGCAGAGCGTCGAGGGGGCCATCATCATCATGATCAGCCACGGCATCTCGACGGGAGCGCTGTTCTTCCTGGCCGGGATGCTGTACGAGCGGCGCCACACGCGCGAGATCGCGGCGTTCGGCGGCCTCGCCAAGGTGGTGCCGGTGCTCGCCACCGTACTCACGGTGGTGGCGCTCTCGTCCATCGGGCTGCCCGGGACGAACGGGTTCGTGGGCGAGTTCCTCGTGCTGCTGGGCTCCTTTGGCGAGTACCCGTGGGCCACGGTGGTCGCGGCCACCGGGGTGATCGTCGCGGCCATGTATCTGCTGCGCGCGCTGCAGCGGATCATCTACAACAAGCTCGACAAGCCCGAGAACGAGGGTCTGCCGGATCTGTCGCGACGGGAGCTGGCGGTGCTGATCCCGCTGGTCGTCTGCATTCTCTGGATCGGTCTCTACCCGCGGCCGTTCCTCAAACGGATCGAGGCGTCGTCACGGGCGCTGGTGGAGCAGGTGCGCGGTGAGCCGCCGGCCATCGAGGTGCAACACGCCGAGGTGGCTGCGCCGGGAGTGGAGCGGTAGATGGGACCGCAGATCGATCTGAGCGGACCGGGCGGCCTCGTCCTGGCGGTGCTGCCGGAGCTGGTGCTCGCCGGCTGGAGCATCGTGCTGTTGCTGGTCGTGGCGTGGCGCCACAAGACCGAGGGCGACCAGCGCTTCATCGGCCAGCTTGCCGTCGCGGGGCTCGTCGTGACGCTGGGCGTGGTCCTGGGGTTCTGGGTGCGCGACGTGTCACCGGCGGGCCACGAGGCGTGGATCGCGCTCGACCGCTTCCGCTATCTCACCGACACGATCTTCCTGCTGGGAGCGGCCCTGGCAGCACTCCTCTCCCTGGGATACCTGGGGCGCGAGCGGGTGCACGTCCCCGAGTTCTACCTGCTGCTCCTGTTCGCCACGGTCGGCATGATGTTCATGGGGGGCAGCACGAACCTGGTGTTGATCTTTCTCGGCCTCGAGCTGATGTCGGTTTGCATCTACGTGCTGGCCGGCATCGACCGCCGCTCGGTGTTCGCTGCGGAAGCGTCGCTCAAGTACTTCCTGCTGGGGGCGTTCGCCTCGGGCTTCCTGCTGTACGGCATCGCGCTGATCTACGGGGCGACGGGGACGACTGACCTCACCCTGATCTACGCCCGCATCACGGCACTGGGGCTCGAGTCCAACACCATGCTGTTGGTCGGGACCGGCCTGCTCCTGGTCGGCTTCGCCTTCAAGGTGGCGGCGGTGCCCTTCCACATGTGGACCCCCGACGTGTACGACGGTGCGCCCACGCCGATCACGGCGTTCATGGCGGCGGCGGTGAAGGCGGCGGCGTTCGCGGCGCTGATTCGCGTGCTGCTCCAGGGCCTGGGCCCGGCGGACGTCGTGTGGACCGAGATCGTGTGGTGGCTCGCGGCGATCACGATGGTGGTGGGGAACCTCATTGCCCTCGTGCAACGCCACGTGAAGCGGATGCTGGCGTACAGCTCGATCGGCCACGCCGGCTACCTGCTGGCCGCGGTGGCGGCCGGAACGGAGTTCGGGGCGGCGGCCTTCCTGTTCTACGTCCTTGCCTATACGCTCATGACAGTGGGGGCGTTCGCCGTGCTCGCGGCCATTGGCCGGCGCGGCGAGCGGGAGGTGCGGGTCGACGACCTGAACGGCCTGGCGAAGCACCGACCCTGGATGGCGGCGGCGATGACGATCTTCATGCTCTCCCTGCTCGGCTTCCCGGGGACGGCGGGCTTCATCGGCAAGTGGTTCATCCTCTCGGCCGCGATCCAGGCGGGCCAGGGGAGCCTGGCGATCATCCTGGTCGCCTCCACCGTGATCTCGGCGGGCTTCTATCTGCCGATCATCATGGCGATGTACATGAAGCCGCCGGCGTCGGAGGCGGCGCACGAGGGGGCCGCGCTCGTCGGCGCGTCGCGCTGGATCGTGGCGGCGCTGGCCGTCTGCCTGTTGCTGTTCGGCGTGTGGCCGAATCGGGTGCTGGACGCCGCGCGGCAGGGAACTGAGGATCTCAAGCCGTCGGTGATGATGACCGTCGCGCGATAGAGGAGCGGCCTTGGACGTACCCTCGTTCATCTTCCGGCAGTACGACATCCGCGGCGTGGTCGACCAGGAGTTGACCGCGCCGATTGCGCATGCGATCGGGCGCGCGGTGACGACGATCGCGCGAGCCCGCATTGGTCGCGATCCGCGGCTCGCGGTGGGGCGCGACAACCGTCCCTCGGGTGAGCTCCTCGCCCGCGCCGTGCGCGACGGGGTGGCGCAGGCCGGTGGGACGGCGGTGGACGTCGGCGTGGTACCCACGCCGGCGCTCTACCTCGCGTTGCACGAGCTCGACGTGGATGGCGGTGTCCAAGTGACGGGCTCCCACAACCCGCCGGAGTTCAATGGGTTCAAGATGGTGGCGGCGGGCGAGACACTGCACGGCGAGGACATCCAGGAGATTCGCCGCCTCATCGAGCAGGACGCGACGGACACCGGTGTGGGCGGGCTCGAGGCGGATGATTCGATGCTGTCGCGCTACGTGGAGGCGATCGTGTCGCGCATCGCGCCGATCGCCCGCCCGGTCAAGGTGGTGGTGGACTGCGGCAACGGCAGCGCGAGTCTCGCGGCGGAAACCACGCTCACCCGGCTGGGGGCCGACGTCGTGCCGCTGTTCTGCGAATCGGACGGCACCTTCCCCAACCACCACCCCGATCCGACCGTACCGGAGTACCTGGTGGACCTGCAGGAAGCGGTGCGAAGAACGGGTGCCGAGCTGGGAATCGCGTTCGACGGGGACGGGGACCGCATCGGGGCGGTGGATGAGAACGGCGCAATCGTGTACGGCGATCAGCTGCTCGTGCTGTACGGGCGCGACCTGGCAGCGCGCGCGGGCACCGGTCACGCCGTCATCTTCGACGTGAAGTGCTCCGACGTGCTGGCTGACGCGCTGCGCGCGGCCGAACTGGAGCCGGTCATCTGGAAGACGGGCCACTCGCTCATCAAGGCCAAGATGAAGGAGCTGGCCGCGCCGCTGGCGGGCGAGATGAGTGGGCACATGTTCTTCGGGGGCGACTACTACGGCTTCGACGACGCGCTGTTTGCGGCGGCGCGGCTGCTCGCCATCGTGGCGCGCGGCGACGGTCCGCTCTCCACGCTGCTCGCCGATCTGCCGCGGACGCACACGACACCCGAGCTCAGGGTCGACTGTCCCGAGGAGCGGAAGTTCGCCGTCGTGGAGGCGGCGGCCCGGCACTTCGGTGAGCGCTACGAGGCGCTCACGCTCGACGGGGTGCGGATCTCCTTCCCCGAGGGGTGGGGGTTGTTACGGGCCTCGAACACGCAGCCCGTGCTGGTCATGCGGTTCGAGGCCGCCACCGAGGAGGCGCTGGCCGCCTACCGGGGCGAGGTGGAGGGCTGGCTCGAGGAGCAGGGTATCGCGGTGTAGGGATGACGCCGCCAGTCAGAAGGTCCCTGCAAGCGGCCGTCGTCGCGTTCCTGCTTGCGCTGCTGCTGGGGCGCTGGCTAGCCACGGGCACGGCCGACGCGCTGTGGGCCGAGGCGTTGGGCGTCGCCGCCACGCACGCCCTGATCCGCCGGCTGGAGACGCTGCTGTTCCTCACGGCGTTCACCAGCGCCGCCATCTGGTGCCTCGGTAATCTCTACTTCGTCTATCGCTCGATCGGCTCGGTGCACGTCCCCCGGCGTCTCGGGAACCTCGAGATCCTGGAGGCCGTGCCGCGCCGCTATCTGCTGATCGCGGCGGTGGCCATCGGTTTGCTCCTCGCGATTGCCTTCAGTCACCGGGCCGACGGGTGGTGGTATGTGCGTGCCCTCGCCGGCTACCGGGTCTCGCTCGGCGCCAGCGACCCGGTCCTGGGTCGGGATCTCGGGTATTACCTGTTCCAGCTTCCCTGGTCGCGCACCGTCCACTCGTTCATCACGTTGCTGAGCGGTGTGATGCTCGCCGTGACCGGACTGCTCTATGCGGCGGTCGGCGCGGTGCGTTGGACGGGCCGCCGCCTCCGCGTCGGGGACCTGGCGCGGTGGCACCTCGCGGGTCTCCTGGCGGCATTCGCGCTCGCGCTGTTCTGGGGCTATCGGCTCGAGCCGGCGGAGTACGTGGTGGGCATTCACGGCGTACCGAGCGACACCGTACTCACCACGGTCCGCCTGCCAGTAGCGCAGGCACTGAGCATCCTGGCGCTGGTCGCTGCGGCACTCTCGCTGCTGTGGGTGCGCTTCTCGCGGGTCGCGGTCGTCGCGGCGCCGTGGTTCGTGCTCGCGTCGGTCTCGTTCGTGGGGCACTACGTGGTTCCCACCTTCGCGGCCGCGGTGCGCACGCCGGAGGAGCTCGCGCTGGAATCGGTCGAGGCGCGGCGCGACACGATGGTCGGGCTCGCGTTCGACGCGCGGCCGCCCACGATGGGCCTGGCGCTCACGGCGGCGGCCGATCCGTCCGCCGCGCGCGCACACGCGGCCGCCCTGACGACGGCGCCCCTGTGGGACGGCTTCACCGTCGGCGTGTTGCTCAATCGCACCGTGGGTGCGGAGCCGCCCGCCCGATTCGGCGACGCTACCTTGGGGCTCTACCGGGCGTCCGACGGATCGGCGGTGCCGGTCTACGTCGCGGCGCGCGAGGTGGATCCCGCAACCATCCCGCCGGAGGAGCTCTCCTGGGAAGCGGTGCATCAAGGCCCCTACGCGGCGGCGACGGGCGCGGCGGCGATCCAGGCGCACCGCATCGCGCCGGCCGGTCTACCGTACTTCGTGCCGCACCTCGTGCGCGCCGACTCGGGTGTGGCCCAGGCGACCGAGCTGACCCTGGCGCGACGGCCGGTGCGCTTCCGGCCGGCCGCGGTCAACTTCGCGGTCGTGTCGCCGGACGACGGCCCCGTCGTGGGCGCCCCGGCCGGAGGCCTGTGGCGCCGCATGGCACTTGCCTGGACGCTGCAGAGCACGCGCATCGTGACGTCCGACGTGGTCACGGCGCAGTCGCTGATCGTGTGGCACCGCGACGTGCTGGAGCGACTCGAGCGCTACGCGCCGTTCGCCGCCTTCAGCGACGCGCGCGCCGTGGTGGTCGGCGATACCCTCTACTGGTTGGCCAGCGGTCTCGTCTCGGCCGATGCGTTTCCGCTCGCGCCCGCTGTGCGGTGGCGGGGCGAGTCGGTGCGCTACCTGCGGTCGTCCCTCGTCGGCGTGGTGGAGGCCGCCACGGGACGTACGGCGGTCTACCTGTCCCGCGACGCCGATCCGCTCACCGCCGCCTGGGCGGTGCTGGCTCCAGAGATTGTACGCCCGGCCGGTGAGCTGGCGCCGGCGCTGCAGCACCACCTGGCCTATCCGGCGGAGCTGTTCGCCGTGCAGGTCGCCCTGCTGCAAGTCCGCAGCGACGGCGCGGGCGGTAGACGGATGCGCCCCCCCGTGGCTGCGGCATTCCCCGTGGGACAGGAGCCGTACCGCTGGGTCGGGACCACCCCAGCCGATTCGACACCCAGGCTACGGCTCATGGCCGCACTGACGGCGCCGGAGGACGGGGCCCTTGCCGGCATCGTGGACGGTACGGTGCGGGACGGGGCGCCTCGGCTTGTGTACCTCGCCATCGAGGCGGCGCTCGGGGTACCGGGACCCGCCCAGGCGGCGCGCCAGCTGGGCCGCCTGCGAGCCGACCCAGAGGGAATCCAGGGACGTCTCCGCATGGCGCCGTTCCACGACGGTGTGCTCGCGCTGCAGACCGGCTACGTCTCACCGGGTGAGGGGGCGGCGCCGCAACTGGTGGACGTGGCCGTGGGCTGGGGGCGTGCGGCGGGGAGCGGTTCGGACCTGCGCACCGCGCTGACACGGCTGCGCACGGCGCCCGCGCCCTTCGGCATGGCGGCGACCGAGAAGGAGGAGGCGCGCCGTTGGTTCGAGCGCATGGATGCGGCGAGGCGCAGCGGGGATTGGGTGGCCTTCGGGCGCGCCTACGAGGAGTTGCGCCGCATCCTGACCAGCGAGCCGGATACGCTCCCGTGAGTCGCTTGCTGCGGTTTCGGGGCCCGGCTAGGTTGCACTCGCCGTGACGACGCGACCCGGAACCATCGTGGTGGCCCTCGGGGGCAACGCGCTCGCGCCCGCGGGGGAGCGGGCGGACATTCACGTGCAGTTCGCGCACACGCGCGAATCGCTGAGCGCCGTGGTGGCGCTCGCGCAGGAGGGGTGGCACATCGCGATCGTGCACGGCAACGCCCCGCAGGTGGGTGATGCGCTGGTGCGCAACGAGCTCGCCCGCGAGCGGGTGGAGCCGCTCCCGCTCGGCGTGCTGGTGGCGTCCACCGCGGGGTGGATCGGCTACATGATCCAGCAGTCGCTGCAAAACGCGTTGCACAAGCTGGGGATCGAGCGTGAGGTGCTCACGGTGATCACTCAGACCCAGGTGGAGCGCGGCGGCGCGCTGGGGGAGCCGACCAAGCACATCGGGCACGCGCTCGAGGCGGAGGTGGTCGAGCGCCTCCGCAAGCGCGGTGTGGCGGTGGGGCAGGACGGCGGCGGCCACTGGCGCCGCCTGGCGCCGAGTCCAGAGCCACATGACGTGCTGGAGGCCGACTCGGTGCGGCAGCTGGTGGATGAGGGCAAGATCGTGATCGCGGCCGGCGGCGGTGGCCCCCCGGTCTACTTCGACGAGCGACTACGTTGGGAGGGAGTGGACGCGGTGGTGGACAAGGACCGGGTGGCCGCCATACTGGGCAGCCGGCTCGGTGCCGACACGTTGTTGATCCTCACCAATGTGGACGCGGTGTACCGCGGTTGGGGCACCCCGCGGGCCGAGCCGCTCAGTCGGCTGTCGGTCGACGCGGCCGAGGAGCTGCTGGAGGGGGCCGAGCTGGGGATGGGGAGCATGCGGCCCAAGGTCGAGGCGGCCGTGGCGTTTGTCCGGGACGGCGGCGGGCGCGCGGTGATCGCCGACCTCCCCGACGGTCTCGCGGCCATTCGTGGTGAGGCGGGAACGACTATCACAGGAGCCATGGAGTGAACTTGCACGAATATCAGGCGCGCGCGCTGCTGCAGGCCGCGGGGATTCCCGTGCCCGACGGCGAGGTCGCGACGACGCCGGACGAGGTGGAGGCGATCGCCAAGAAGATGGGTGGCGCGGTCGTGGTGAAGGCGCAGGTGCATACCGGGGGACGGGGTAAGGCCGGCGGCGTGAAGCTCGCGAAGACCGCCGCGGAGGCCAAGCAGCACGGCGCCGCGATCATCGGGATGCAGATCAAGGGGCTCACCGTGGAGAAGGTGCTGGTGGCGCCGGCGGCCGCGATCGCCTCGGAGAGCTACGTAGGGGTGATCGTGGACCGCGAGTCGCAACGGGCGGTGATGATGGTCAGCCCGGCGGGCGGCGTGGACATCGAGGAGGTCGCCGCCAAGACACCGGAGAAGATCTTCAAGGCGGCCATCGACCCGCGCTTCGGGTTGCTTCCACACCAGGCGATGCAGCTGGCATTCGAGTTGTACGACGACGTGGGGCAGGTGCGGCAGGCCGCGAAGATCATGCAGCAGCTGTTCCGGGCGTTTCAGAGCGCGGGTGCCTCACTGGCCGAGATCAATCCGCTCATCACGACGCCGAGCGGTGAGGTGGTGGCGCTCGACGCGAAGATCGGCGTAGACGACAACGAGCTGGAGCGGCGGCCCGACATCGCCGAGCTGAGAGACACCTCGGCCGAGGATCCGTCCGAGGTCGAGGCGCGCGACATGGGGCTCTCCTACATCCCGCTCGACGGCAACGTCGGCTGCTGCGTGAACGGGGCCGGGCTCGCCATGGCGACCATGGACCTGGTGAAGTACTACGGTGGTGAGCCGGCCAACTTCCTCGACATCGGCGGGAGCAGCAGTCCTGAGAAGGTGGTCACGGCGCTCAAGATCATCACCAGCGATCCAGCCGTGAAGAGCATCTTGTTCAATATCTTCGGGGGGATCACCCGGTGCGACGACGTGGCGAACGGGATCGTCACGGCCACGAAGGGCACGAAGTTGGACCGGCCCATCGTTATTCGGCTCACCGGTACGAATGAGGACCTCGCCGTGGACATCCTGACCAAGGCGGGCTTCGAGGCGCTCACGGATATGGACGAGGCCGTGCAGCAGGCGGTGAAACTGGCGCGGGAGGCGGCGTGAGCATCTTTGTCGACAAGAGCACCAAGCTGGTGGTGCAGGGCATCACGGGGCGGGATGGCTCGTTCCATACCCGCCAGATGATCGAATACGGCACCCAGGTGGTTGCGGGCGTTACCCCGGGCAAGGGGGGACAGACCTTCGACAAGCAGGTGCCAATCTTCGACACGGTGGCGCAGGCCGTGGCCGAGACGGGCGCGAACACGTCCATCGTCTACGTGCCGAGCCGCTTCGCGCCGGACGCCGTGTTCGAGGCGGCGGACGCGGGCGTCGGGCTCGTCGTGTGCATCACCGAGGGCCTGCCGGTGCAGGACATGACGCGGGTCATGCCGTATCTCAGGGAGCGCGGCACGCGGCTCATCGGTCCCAACTGCCCGGGCATCATCTCGCCGGGGCAGTCCAAGGTGGGTATCATCCCCGGCCAGATCTGTGCGGAGGGCAACGTGGGCGTGGTGTCGCGCAGCGGCACCCTGACCTACGAGGTGATCCACCACCTCACCCAGAACGGCATGGGGCAGTCCACCTGCATCGGGATCGGCGGCGATCCCATCATCGGCACCAACTTCATCGACTGTCTCGAGGCCTACGAGGCCGATGCGGCGACCGAGGCGATCGTGGTGATCGGTGAGATCGGCGGGACCGATGAGCAGAACGCCGCCGAGTACGTCACGCAGCACGTCAACAAGCCGGTGGTGGGGTTCATTGCCGGCCGCACGGCGCCGCCCGGCCGTCGTATGGGGCACGCGGGCGCGATTATCTCGGGCTCCTCGGGGACTGCCGAGGAGAAGATGGCGGCGTTCGCGGCGGCCGGGATCGCCGTGATGGACAGGCCGGCCGAAGTGGTCGCGTTGCTGAAGAAGCAGGGAGTGGCGGCATGAAGCTAATCGAGCTGCTGGACCGCGAGCGGGTCATCGTGCCGCTCGCGGCCGCCACGCTCAAGGAGGCGACCTTGGAGCTGGCCGAGAGCATGGTCGACTCCGGGGTCGTGGGCGACCCCGAGCGGCTCCGCGACATCGTGCGCGGCGCCCTGCCGAAGGAAATCGTGCCGATTGGCCAGGCGTTCCTGCTGCACTACCGCACCGAATCGGTGAGACAGCATGCAGCCGCGTTGGGCGTAGCAATGAAACCGGTGCGCCCGCAGGGTGGTGAGGAGAAGGAGTCGCGCATCGTCATCCTCGTCGTGGCGCCCCCACGTGAGAGCAACGCGCACCTGCGCGCCCTGAGCGCGTTCGCCCGGGCCCTGGGCCGGCACGAAGTGGTGGACACGATCCTCGGCGCGAAGAAGCCCGAGGACATCCTCGAGTCTGACGCGCTCACCGATCTGACCCTTCCCGGCTATCTCACCGTGCGCGACGTGATGGTGCGGCGGCGTCTCTCGGTGCAGCCTGACGCTCCCTTGGGCGAGGCGGCGCGCCTCATGGTGGCCCACGACGTGGTGGCGCTGCCGGTCGTCTCCGAGACCGACGAGGTCCTGGGGGTGATCAGCCACCAGGAGCTGCTGCGCAACCTGCTGCCGATGTACGTGAAGCGACTAAGCAGCGGAGAGTTCCGCCAGGCGCCGCGCGGCGGCGAGGGCATCACCGACCCGCACACCCTTCCCGTGCGCGAGGTGATGGACCGGACGGTGCTATGCATCTCCGAGGACCAGACCCTGGCCGACGTGGCCACCATGATGCTCAACCGCAACATCGAGCGGTTCCCCGTGGTGAGCGAAGGGAAGCTGGTGGGGTTCCTGGACCGGGGGGATATCGTCAGGCGGTTGCTGGGGCGGTAACTGGGCCGACCCTCGACTACCGATCGCCGCGCAGGCGGCGGATCTCCTGGAGCGCCTCGACGTCGGCTGCATCGAGTGGGCGCCCGGTGCGTTTCGTTTCGATGAGGTCATCGATGCCGATGAGGGGGATGTCAACGCCTTCGACCGTGACGGTTGACGCACGCTCGACGGCACCGTCGTACTTGACGCTCCAGGCGACGGTGAAGATGTCGACCTGAGGATCATCCCCGATCACCGTTATCGGACGGGCCAAGACCTCCTCGGGACGCCACTCACGGGCAAACCCCATGCCTACGGTCTCCAAGGCCTCGAGGAGACGCCGCGCGTTGTCGAGTGAACGCTCGATGAGGATGTCCACGTCGGTGGTGGCGCGCACGTAGCCGTGCAGTACGCACGCAATCCCGCCGATCACGAGGTACTTGACCCCGTGCGCGTTGAGGGTGGCGCAGACGCGGGTCGCCAACGTGGTCGGCTTCACACGCGGATCAGTCGGCTCTTTTTCCACTCGTAGTAGTCCTCGTAGCTGTCGAACCCGACGACGAGAGCGCTGGCCCGGGGCGAGTTTGATGGTTGGCCGAGGCGCGCGATCTCTTCGGCGCGTCGCAGCCGCTCGAGTGGGGAAAGGGCGAGCTCGGCGCGTAGGCGGTGCCGGCGTGACGCAGCGACCTCCGCGGCCGCGTCGACGGGGGTCGCGGATGCGGCAGTCGGATGGGCTGCGGGCCCGTAGGGCGGGGCCGCGGGTTCACGCAGGGTGAGCGCCGCGGCCGGTCCACGTAGGTACCGCCGCAAGGCCTCGACCAGCACCCAACTCCTGGACCGATCCAGGTCCTCCGCCCGCTCGTCGGCCGCTTCGACGAGGTCCCTTGGGATGGTGATTGTGATGCGATCCATTGTATGATAGAGTATGATATTCTCATACTACAGGTTGGACGCCCGGTTGTCAAGGCTCCTAGTTGTTGAGGTTCTTGGACTTGGGGGCTTCTGCGACCGCCAGGCAGGGCTGGATCACGGAGCTGTGGTCCCGGCTGATCGTGGCGTCGCTGGCCGTGACGTGCTTCGCGGCGGCGCAGTGGGTGGGCGGCAGCGGGCTGATCGCCGCCTTCCTGGGCGGTCTGGTGTTCGGCGCCGTGGTCGTGGGACCGGTGCTGCTGCTCCTCACCTGGCAGACGGTGCTGTACGCGGCCCTGAGCCTCATGGTCGTGCGTATGGTGCCGGTGTTCCTCAGTTTGCTGGGCAGCGGCATCTCGACCAGGGGCAAGCTGTCCATGGGGTGGTTCGGCCCGCGCGGGCTCGCGAGCATCGTGTTCGCGATCATCGTGGCACAGGAGCACCTCCCCAGCGGGGAGGTCATCTCGCTCGCGGTGGCCGTGACGGTTATCATGAGCGTCGTCGTTCACGGGACCACCGCGAACCCCTTGAGTGAGAGAAGGCGTACCGCGGGGTGACGATCGCCCTCGTGGCACAGGTCGCGGAGCTCTACCTGGTGCTGCGCGACGTGGACAACCGACTGGCCGTCTCCGAGGCAACGGTGCAGGTGCGGCAGGAGAGTCTGGACATCATCGAGGCGCGTTACGCGGCGGGCGTGATCTCCGAGGTGGACGTGAACCAGGCCGAGATCCAGTTGGCCGAAGCGGAAGCCGCCGTGGAGTCGTTCGAGCGGTTGCGGGCCCAGACCGAAAACGGCATCAGCTTGCTGCTGGGCCAGCCGCCCCGACGTGCTCGCGGCCGAACGCCAACTGGCAGTGCAGACGGCTCGCATCGGCGTGGCCGAGGCCATCAAGTACCCCTCGCTCACCCTGTCGGCCGACATAGGGGCGAGCTTTGCGAGCGTGACGACGGGCTTCCTGACCCTGGCCGCCGACTTGTTCGCGCCGCTGTTCAACTCGGGCAAGAACCAGCGGCGGGTCGAGATCGAGGTCGCCCGCACCCAGCAGCTGCTGCACGGCTACGAGCAGGCGGTGCTCAACGCCTTTCGTGAGGTGGAGGACGCGATGGTCGCGGTGCAGCGCTATGAGGCGGAATACGGTCACCGGCAGCGCCAGGTTGAAGCCGCCGAGAGCGCCGCCGAGCTGTCGTGGATCCGCTACCAGGGTGGATGGACCAGCTACCTGGAGGTGCTCGAGGTGCAGCGCTCGCTGTTCAGTGCCCAGCTGCAAGCGTCGGAGACGCTCCAGTTGCGACACACTTCGCTGGTGCAGCTGTACAAGGCCCTGGGCGGCGGTTGGACGCCGCTGGAAGAGACGGAAGTTGAGGAAGCGGAGGATGAAGCCGACGAGGCGCCGGCGCCGTGATGCCTCCCGTGACGACCCGACATTATCTTTGCGGATGGCGGTGACGGTCACGCTGTAACTGACGATGCAACCCACTATCGAGAGGATGGCAATGAAGCGGTTTGCTCTAGCAGTCATGTTGGTCCTGGTCGGTCTCTCCCTGACGACGTCCGCTGCGCGCGCACAGTCTGAGGAGGACGTTGCCGAGACGATCGCCAAGTTCGAAGAGGGCGATCCTGGTATGCAGGCGTGGTTCAAGGAGGCGCATGGCTACGCCGTGTTTCCGTCGGTGGGGAAGGGCGCCATCGGCATCGGCGGTGCGCGTGGCAAGGGCCTCGTGTACGAACAAGGTGAGCTGGTGGGCAAGACCACCCTCACCGCGGTCACGGTCGGATTCCAGCTCGGTGGGCAGGAATTCATGGAGGTGATCTTCTTCAAGGACAAGACCGCGTTCGACGACTTCACGCGCGGCAACTTCGAGTTCGATGCCGGGGTCTCGGCGGTGGCGTTGAGTGCCGGTGCCTCGGCCGACCTGGGGTACAACGGGGGCGTTGCCGTGGTCACGGCCACCAAGGGCGGTCTCATGTACGAGGCCTCGGTGGGCGGGCAGAAGTTCGATTACGAGAAGATCGACGATTAGTACAGGACTTCATCCGGAGCGCGGCATGAAGCGGTGGGTGGCCTCCGCAATGGCAGCGGCGGTCGGGCTGCTCGTCGCGGGCTGTGGGGAGACCACCGAGCCGACCCTCACCGGCCTCGCCGTGCTCCCGGCCGATCACTTCGTCCCCGGTCCGACCTCGGGGCAGTTCATCGATCCCGCCAACGGGCGCACGCCGCCGTTCGAGGGTCGCCAGCCGGTGCAGGGCTTTTCCGCGCTGATCGAAAACGGCAACGGCTCCTTTCTGGCCCTCCCCGACAATGGCTTCGGCACCAAGCAGAACTCCCCGGACTTCCTGCTGCGCGTATACGTGCTGCAGCCCGACTTCAGGACGGTCGACGGAGGATCAGGTGTGATCGAGGTCGAATCGGCATTCCTGCTGCGCGACCCCGATCAGATGATCTCCTTCCCGATCGTCGCAGACAGGGCGCTCTACCCAGGGAGCAGCATCCCGGTAGACGTGGGTATCAGAGACGGCCGGCTGCTGACCGGCGCCGACTTCGACGTCGAGTCGTTCCGGCGCGTGGCCGACGGCACGTTCTACTTCGGCGACGAGTTCGGCCCGTTTCTGCTGCACACCGATTCCACGGGCAGACTGCTCGAGCCGCCCATCCCCCTGCCGGGGGTGTGGTCGCCACAACATCCGCTACTGGGGGATCGGGAGCCGAACCTGCCGCGCAGCGGCGGCTTCGAAGGCATGGCGCTGAGTGCCGACGGGGGGAGTCTCTACCCGATACTGGAGCGGCCTTTAGTGGGTCAGGAGGGGCAGCTCAACATCTACGCGTACGACCTTGGGGAAGAGGCCTTTACGCACGCTGATCCGTACGAGCCGCCGTTCAGGTACCGGATGGATTCTCTGGCCGTCGGGGTCCCCGAGATGACTGCGGTTGACGACAACGGCTTCTTGGTCATCGAGCGGGACGGAGGGCAGGGGCCCACGGCGCGGCTCAAGAAGGTCTTCTTGGTGAGGCTCGACGAGCTGGACGGCGACGGGTTCCTGATCAAGACCGAGGTGCTCGACTTGCTCGACATCGCCGATCCGGAAGGCATCACTGGTGCTGGTACTGGGAGGTTCACCTTCCCGTACGAGACCACCGAGGCGCTCGCCGTGCTGCAGGATGGCGTCGTGGCGATCATCAACGACAACAACTACCCGTTCGGGTTGGGGCGACACGTGAACAGTGGACAGCCCGACGACAGCGAATTTATCCTCTTGAAGCTCGGCCGTCTCCCTTGAGCGGCCGGTCAGGCAAGTCATCCAATGAAGCCTACTCCAGGGACGGAGTCCCCCATGACGACGCAACGCGCTCTGCGTAGCAGCTTCCTGACAGCGACGGTCCTGGCAGCCATCGTGGCCGTTTCCCTCTCCAGTCCACTCGCAGCCCAAACGGCTGGGTCTGCCATGCCGACCCCAGCGGCACTCTCCCAGGCGAGCTGCGACTTCGGCGACGTCCCGGGCGCGGTGTGGTGGGGCACCCAGCGCCAGATGACCCTGGAGCAGATCGCTCGTTACATGGCCCCCGTCTACTGGTTCTCGCCCGACGAGCCGCTGCTGCGCGGCGCCGAGGGGGAGGACATCCGCCTTCCGGAGGTGTTCCCGTTCGAGACCGCGCCGGACCGTCCGGTCGTGTACTACCTGTTCGACGACATGGTGACCGTGGAGCAGGGCGTGGAAGGGTTTGCCGAGGATGAGGTGCCCACCCTGGTGCGGGATTCGACGAACCCCGGCAACGCGCTCGTGGACCTGGAGCGCACGGTCGGGTTCCGCATGCACTTCTACGCCTACTTCAGCTCGGAGGAAGGCATCGGCGCCCACGTGCACGACGTGGAGGGAGCTGAGTTCCGGATGGTCGTGTTCCGCAGCACAAGCAACCACATCCTGGAGAACCACGAGGGGATGTGCGACCAGAACCGAGATGGAGTTCCCGATCCGACCTACATCTTCGTCATCACGCAGGTGACCGGCAAGGCACACGGTATCGTGTGGTTCTGGAACACGTCCGATACCGATGTGGACTCCAGGTTTCCCATGACCCTCCTCGTCGAGGAGGGCAAGCACGCCCTCGCGACCGACAAGAACGCCGACGGGTACTTCACGCCCGCCTACGACGTGAGCCGGCACGTCAACGATGCGTGGGGCATTCGCGACAACATGCGCACCGGCACCCTGGCCACTGGCGGGTATCAGGCCTGGATGACCAAAGTACGACAGCCGCAGCACCGCATCATCCCGCCGCTGCCGGATGACAGTCCGCTGTGGCGACAGATCGACCGGCGGTTCGAGGATTGGGCGGATTACGCCCAGTACGAGCTGCGGCCCTTCCCGCCCACCGCGATGGCAGAGGGAGACCCGCACCACCTCGTGAACTTCCTGAAGGACAAGGAAGTCGAGGACTGGCCCGAGGTCAGGGAAGTGGGCAGTGTGAGCCAGTTCACCGGTTGGCTCGACGCGGGCCAGGTCGTGCGGTCGCTGTCGATCGCGTTCATGGCCGACGGTGACCTCGGCTTCTCGTTCGTGTTCCCGTTCTTCATCGTGAAGAACCTGGAGGAGTCAACGAGCGGGGGGTTCGTCGTGCACCGGATGTACTTCAAGGACGAGAACCTGCGCGATTTTGGCTGGCAACTCATGTACACGCCGTCGGCGTCGCGCTGGGTTGACACCTACCTCGCGGCTGGAGCCGAGCTCGACCGGGAGGACGACCCCGCCGACTCCACCATGACGGTGAGCGAGTGGGACTTCGTGCTGGAGACGGGGCTCAAGTTCCGGGCCAACCTGGGTCACAGCCCGCTCAAGTTCCTGAGTTTCCTCACGGACTTCTGGGGCGTGCGGATCGGGATCAGGAACTACGGCTTCTTCGACATCGACAAGCTCACCTACGTGCTGGAGTTCGGCGCCGGGGTGTGGTAGCGGGGCGGGGC
>JBDHBX010000010.1:0-101338 GCA_039592335.1 Gemmatimonadota bacterium
TCGGCTTATCACATCCTGGGGCTGGAGAAGGTCCCAAGGGTCCGGCTGTTCGCCGGTTAAAGTGGTACATGAGCTGGGTTCAGAACGTCGTGAGACAGTTCGGTCTGTATCCGTAGTGGGCGCTGGAGTGTTGAGGGAGCCCGACCCTAGTACGAGAGGACCGGGTCGGACCGACCGCTCGTGTCCCGGCTGTCACGCCAGTGGCACCGCCGGTTAGCGATGTCGGGTAGGGATAACCGCTGAAAGCATCTAAGTGGGAAGCCCGTCCCAAGATGAACACTCCTGGACCGCGAGGTCCCTGAAGGGCCGTGGGAGACGACCACGTTGATAGGCGGCAGGTGTAAGGCGTGCGAGCGCTTCAGCCGAGCCGTACTAATCGCCCGTGAAGCTTGATCTCTTCCAGTGGTTTCCACGAGACACGAAGCACATCTGACACCTCATTCATCCACGCACCATCAACTGTCGGCCAGACATGGCTGGCGACTAGCGCGACGGGGCCACACCCGTTCCCATTCCGAACACGGCCGTTAAGCCCGTCAGCGCCGATGGTACTATGCGGGAGACCGCATGGGAGAGTAGGCCGTTGCCAGCCTCCAAATAGAGAGCCCGCTTCCGAAGCCGGAAGCGGGCTCTTCTTGTTGGGAAAACGAAGGGGTACAGCAAGCGGCGCCGCGCGGACCCGCTCCACGAGCCCTCTTTTCGCGTGGTGGGCAGCGCTAGTTCGTGTTCAACCCTCTTCCCACCTCCCACGTCACGAACGCCCTGAGCTCGCGCACCCTTTGTGTGATTTCCATGAGCTCGGGGCGGTTGAAGTGGCTATCGCGCCGGTAGAAGAAGAAGTCCACGCCCACGCCGAAGTTCTTGACGCGCGGCGAGAACAGCCCGACCCGGAGCGCCTGCAGGATGTGCCACGTGTCGACCTCACCAATCCCCTCGAGCGTTCCCGTCGAGCCGTTAAGGGTATTGGAGTACACCAGCCGATAGGACGCCTCAGCGAAGCGGCGCCCAAACAGCCGCAGCTGGAGCTGCGCCCTGGCGCCAGCCCCGATACCGTAGTCGTACTCCCTGAATCGCGACGTGTCGGGCACCACCGCCAGGAACGCCAGCTCCGAGTTGATCGCGGTCATCAGGTAGCCGTCGGCCCCCAGCTCGCCAATGATGCCGAACTTGGGCGACACCGGCCAATGGGTCAGCAGGAACAGCGTGGCGCTCGTGCTGCCGAACTCCATGGCGTTGTTGTTCACGTAGTCGAAGTTGTGGGCCACGCCGAGCACTAGCTGGTTGCCGTCGGTTCGGTTCAAGTCGGTGGCCCACAGGTTGCCGCGGATGCCCAGGAGCCCGAGCGGCTTCTTCTCGCGGCTGTACAACCCCAGCCGGAAGGTGAAGAAGTCGAACGGTTTGCGGCGGTCGGCGGCGAAGGGCGAGCCGAACTGGAAGTCGACCTCAAACATGCCGGTGTAGGCCTTGCTGTCGTTCGTGTTCCCCCCCTCATCCAGGCTGCCCGAGTCCGCCACCCAGCGCCCCCCCAGCCGCAGCGTGTTCGTCAGCCGATTGGGGATGTGGTCGAGCGGGTTCTCGGGGTTGGGCCCCACCTTGCCGACCCGCCCTGTCACGAGGCGGGTGAAGCCGCGCACCGGATTGAGCAGGCCCGCCCCGATCTCGCGCCAGATCCGCTCGGAGCCGGTGGCGGTGTTGTCGAGCACCGTGGAGGAGACGCGGTACAGCATCTCCCCGATGGCGCTCCCGCCCACCCCCGTGGCGATCCAGTCGTTGATCGCCGGCGGGTGCGTCTCGCCGCAGCATTCCCAGAAGCCACTCCCCAAGAGCGCCGTAGGCAAAGCCACCCAGTAGCCGAACCCGTTGACCCGGGCCGCGTTGTAGTACAGGCTCCCGTGGAACGGGTGCGCGAACTGGTTGTTGGCGAAGTGGTTGTCGTCGTAGGTCCAGCCACCGGAAAGGTTGCTCCACCATGACCGCGGGTTGACCTGCGTGAAGCCGGCCCCGCGTGGGAACTCGTTGTAGGCCCACACGATTCCGTTGACCAGCAGGACCTCGCCCAGCGCGAGCGCGTAGTCCCGGCGTGCCCCCCAGGCATCGATCGTGTACGGCACCTGCGGCGTAGCCTGCGTCGAATCCGTGACCGCGAAGTCAGGGGCGCCGGCCGTCGAGTCCGGCTGCGTTCCGCCCACCTGGCCCTCCGCCTGAGCGACGAGGACCACGGTCATCGCGAACAGCGTGATGAGTCGTTTCATGGTCTATCGCTCCGGGTACCAGGTGATGCCCAGGCGGATCCCCCAGGACTGTCCCTTGGAGATCACGGGCCCGCCGAACTCGGTGAGGTCCAAGTCCTCCGTCTGGGAGACGCTGTACCACGCGTTGGGGTCGAGCGTGATATTCCTGGTCAGCACGATCTCGACGCCGCCCACCAGTGTCCCGCCGGTGCCGTTGCGGCGGGGGGCCGGGTTCTCGCCCTCTTCCTCCCCCTCCTCGGGCGGCGTGGGCTCCGGATCGAAGTGATGCCCCTCGGCGCGCAGCCGCTGGTAGACACCGCGCAATTGCAGGTAGGGCCGCACGCGTCCCAAGAGGAACACGTAGCCGAACGAGGCGTGCAGCGAGACGTTGCTGATGCTCTCCTCCTCGAGCGGCGACTCCAGGTTGTAGGACACGTAGTAGGCGCCCGCCCCGAACCGCATGTGGCGCCACAGGTAGCTGATGTTGATGTCGGCGTCGATCCCATCCTTCAGGATGGTGCCCCAGTCCCCACTCACCCCCGTGTACCCCATCGCGACCGAGAAGCTGAACCCGGTCTGGGCGGCGAGTTGGGTACCTCCGAGGGACACCCCGAGAAGGAGGGAGAGCATTAGCAGGGTTCGGCGCATCGAGGTCTCCCGGGTTGATTGCAGTCCTGGCGCGCGAGTTGCGCGGGCGCAGATAGGGTATGCCACCCGCAGGGCGCACGCCAGGGCGGCTTCGCCCCCGGCGGGGCGCAGTCCGCACGTCTGGGGTTCGCCGCTCCACAATAGCCCAAGTACTCAACCCTGACAAACGTAGTCGAAATAGGCCGGGCCCCGGACGGACGGACGGCCGTTCGGAATCCGACTCGACGTCCAGGGGGGCTGGTGGTTTCCTGACGATCTCATGACGATGGTCCGACGCGCACCCGACGAGCGTGCTCACGATCATCTGACAACCCCTTCACAGCCTCCTGACCCGGCGTTCACGCGCCCGGTTTACTGTCAACCGCAGCAAATATTGCACTGGTTGCGGCACTGAGCCCTCGGGATGGTCTCCCGTAGGCCCACGCAGCTTCCCAATCCTGCGGGCCTGGCGCCCGCGGAGCCAAAGGGGAGCGCTATGGCTACACCGCGTCCCACGCATCTCGTCCAGGACTTTCTGGGAAGCGCCCAGATCTTCACATCCGCAGTGCACGACCTCCTCGACGCCCAACTGCGCGAGGTCCCCGGCCAGAAGCTCACGTTCGCCCAGCTCAAGCTGCTCAAGATGGTCTCGCTCACCGAGGCCTACACGGTGAGCAACGTGGCCTCGTTCCTGGGTGTAAGCAGCGCCGCTGCGAGCAGGGCAGTGGATCGGCTGGTGCGCCGGCGGCTGCTGGATCGCGCCGAGGCGGCGGCAGACCGTCGCGCGGTCCGACTCTCGCTCACGGATGAAGGACGGCGACTCGTCGAGAGCTACGAGACCGCCACGAACCGCTCGCTGGAGGAGCTGTTCGATCGCTTCCCTCCCGACGAGCTGCGCCATACGGCAGACGTGCTCGACAACCTGTCCCTGAGCATCGTGGACCGTGGCAACGGCCCGGGCGAGATCTGCTTCCGCTGTGGCATTCACTTCAGGGATCGGTGCCTGCTGCGCCAAGCCGCCAGCCGCGACTGCCACTTCCACGTGCTGAAGAAGGACGGCACTACCGAACCGCGCCCCGGCGAGCGACCGGGGGGAAGACGAGACCATGCAGGCTGAGCTGAGTATCCCGACGGAATCGCGACTGGCGGCCGCGGTCCTGCTTGAGACCGGTCAGAAGGTGAATCGCTGCTACCAGTGCAGCAAGTGCGCAGCAGGATGCCCGGTGTCGTACGCCATGGACTACACCCCCGTACAGATCATCCACGCCATTCGCCTCGGGCTCGACGAGCTGGCGTTGAATAGCAGGACGGTATGGCTGTGCGCCTCGTGCGAAACCTGCACTGCCCGCTGCCCACAAGAGGTGGACATCGCGAGGGTGATGGATGCCGTGAAGATCGTGGCCCTCCGACGAGGTGTGAAGCCGGCGGTCCCTCGAGTGGCCTCGTTCTACAGAGCCGCGCTGGGAAACATCAGGAGATGGGGACGCATGTTCGAGCTCGGCATGATCGCGGGCCTGAAGTTCAGGACACGGGATTTTCTCAAGGACGCCGGACTGGGGATGAGAATGCTCCGCAAGGGCAAGCTCAAGGTGATCCCCAGTATCAAGGGGGCGAGAGCCACACGCAGGATCTTCCATCGTGTGAAGAAGCTCGAGGGCAAGGGCAGCTGACGTGAGGGCAACACGGGAGGTCGCCACAGCATGGCACTGAGATACGGTTACTACCCAGGGTGCTCGCTGCACTCCACCGGAGCGGAGTACGACATCTCGTTCAAGGCGGCCTGCGAGACGCTCGGCATAGAACTGCAGGAGATCGGCGGATGGATCTGCTGCGGCACCTCGCCCGCTCACTCGACCTCCAGGCTTCTCTCTGTCGCGTTACCGATCGAGAATCTCCGTCTCGCTGCGGAGATGGGGCTCAGCGAGATCGTCGCCCCATGCGCTGCCTGCTTCGCCCGCCTCAAGACCGCCCAGCATGAGACTGCTACACACCCGGAGCTTCAGGACAAGATCGAGGAGGTCATCGACGCACCGTTACCGCGAGAGGTCAGGATCCTCCATCCCCTCGAGATCTTCTCCGGTCACCCGGACCTCGCTGATCGGGTCAGCACGCCGCTCCCCCAGCTGAGGGTCGTGTGCTACTACGGATGCCTGCTCACGAGACCCCCCAAGGTCATGCAGTTCGACGAGTGCGAATACCCGATGAGCATGGACCACCTGCTGCGGTCCCTGGGGATCACCACACTCGACTGGTCCTACAAGACTGATTGCTGTGGCGGTGCACTGGCGCTCACGGAAACGGACGTGGTTCTCAAGCTGACCCACGACATCCTGGAGGAGGCCAGGACGGTCGGGGCCAATGTCATCGCAGTCGCCTGTCCGCTGTGTCAGGCGAACCTCGATACGCGACAGGCGGAGATCGAGCAACGGTACGACGCGAGCTACGGCTTGCCCGCGCTCTACTTCACGCAGCTGATGGGGCTGGCATTCGGGATACCGGCCGACCGGCTCGGCCTCCAGAGACACTTCGTCGGCGCGGAGCCCCTGCTCTCGAGTGCGGGCGCCACGCCGGTGCGCGCGGGAGGCGCGATCGATGCCTGAAGACAACGGTCGCAAGACCGGTGCCGTACTGGTAGTGGGAGGCGGCGTCGGTGGAATGCAGGCCGCACTCGACCTCGCCGAGTCCGGCTACAGGGTGTACCTGGTCGAGCGAGGACCGTCGATCGGCGGCGTGATGGCGCAGCTCGACAAGACCTTTCCGACCAACGACTGCGCAATGTGCACCCTCGCGCCGCGCATGGTGGACTGCGGCGGGCATCTCAACATCGAGAAGCTGACCTACTCCGAAGTCGAATCTCTCGAGGGTACGGCGGGAAACTTCAGAGCGCGCGTCCGGAGGAAGGCGCGCTTCGTCGACCCAGATAGGTGCACCGGATGCGCCGAATGCGTCCAACACTGCCTCGTGAGGAACAAGCCCTACCTGGAGCCTCCCGGCGACGGCGAGATCGTGCCACTGCCGGAGGAGCTGAGCAGCCTGAGAGCCATAGTGGAGAAGCACAGGGGTCGGAGAGGAGCGATCGTTCCGGTACTGCAGGACGCACAGGCGCTCTACAACTACCTGCCGGAGGCTGCAGTCCGGTACCTGTCTGACGAGTTGGATATTCCTCTCAGCCTGGCCTACAGGCTGGCCACGTTCTACAACGCCTTCAGCCTCACGCCCAAGGGCAAGCACGTCCTGCGCGTCTGCATGGGCACCGCATGCTACGTCAAGGGCGGGAAGAGACTCCTCAGAGCATCCGGCAAGAACCTGAGAATCAGCGTCGGCGGCGTGACCGAGGACAAGCAGTTCGGCCTCGAGACGGTCAACTGCCTCGGCTGTTGTGGTCAGTCGCCAGTCGTGACGGTGGATGACGACGTGTTCGGGTACATGAGGGAGACAAAGGTCCCGGAACTCATCAGGAGCTACAGGTAAGGACGGAGCACCGCGATGCCCAAGATTCAACCCGGTGACCTGGACCGAATCGGAGAGAAGATCAAGCGAACCATGCTCGTGCGGGAAGGGGCGGGCCGAGCCAAGGTGACCGTCCATATGGGCACGTGCGGTATCGCAGCCGGCGCCAGGGCCGTCATGAAGACAGTGATGGACGAACTAGAGGGCAGACAGGTCGAGGACGTCGTCGTGACGATCTCGAGTTGCGCCGGTCTCTGCAGCCGGGAACCCATGATCACGGTGGAGCTGCAGAATGAGCCTGCCGTCAAGTATGTGGACCTGACCCCGGACAAGGCCAAGAGAATCCTGATCGAGCATGTGCTTGGAGGCAGCATTGTCGCCGAGTACGCCCTGGCTGCGGGGAGCGAACGAAGCCTGTAAGGAGATGTCGGGCAATGCCCCATAGAGCCAACGCAATGATATGCACGTGCACCAACTGCATCTCGAACGGCTCCTTGCAGATCAAAGAGGCCCTCGACGCCGAGATTCAGCGCCGCGGTTTACAGGATGACGTCCTCGTGGTGCCAACGGGGGCAAGCGGCCTGTGCGTGAGAGGACCGATCCTCGTCGTGCAACCCGACGGCATCTTCTATCAACGACTCAAGAGGGAAGACATCCCCCACCTGGTAGAGGAGCACCTCCTCAAGGGAAGGCCTGTTCGGTCCCTGATGTATGTGCCACCTGGTGAGGAAGCGCCGATTCCGGAACTGCGCGCCATTCCGTTCTTCAAGGATCAGAGGCTCGTGGCCCTGCGGAACCGGGGAATGATCGATCCGGACAAGCTCGATGAGTACATAGCCAGAGACGGGTACAAGGCGCTCGCCAAGGTCCTCACCTCCATGACGCCGGATGAGGTGCTGGCGACAGTCAAGCAGTCCGGATTGCGCGGCAGGGGAGGGGCGGGCTTCCCGACGGGCCTGAAATGGGAGCTCTGTCGCCAATCTGACGGCGGTTCCAAGTACGTCATCTGCAATGCCGACGAGGGTGACCCCGGGGCGTTCATGGACCGCAGCATCATCGAGGCCGACCCACACTCCGTTCTCGAGGGCATGACAATCGGCGCGTATGCCATAGGAGCATCCAGGGGATACATCTATGTGAGAATCGAGTACCCACTGGCTATCGAGCGGATGGAGCACGCCGCCCGGCAGGCGTACGAGTACGGGCTGCTCGGCCAGGACATCTTCGGCAGCGGCTTCAGTTTCGATATCGAGATCTTCCGGGGAGCAGGAGCATTCGTCTGTGGCGAAGAGACGTCCCTGATCGCCTCCATCGAAGGCAGGCCGCCGGAGCCGCGTGTGCGTCCTCCGTTCCCCGTCCAATCGGGCGTCTGGGGCAGCCCTACCAGTATCAACAACGTAGAGACCTGGGCCAACGTCCCGGCCATCCTCAACTGGGGGTCTGCGTGGTTCTCGGCGCTCGGGACCGAAACGTCGAAAGGCACCAAAGTCTTCTCCCTCGCAGGCAACGTCCACAACGCCGGGCTCGTGGAAGTCCCGATGGGCATCACGCTGCGCGAGATCATCTATGACATAGGCGGCGGCATCCCTGGGGGGAAGCGCTTGAAGGCAGTCCAGACAGGCGGTCCCTCCGGCGGCTTCATCCCAAGTCACCTGCTGGACATGCCTGTGGACTATGAGCGTCTGAGCGAGGTCGGCGCGATCATGGGATCGGGTGGCATGGTCGTCATGGATGACGACACGTGCATCGTGGATATCGCCAAGTACTTCCTCCAATTCACCAACGACGAGTCGTGTGGCAAGTGCACCGCTTGCCGAGAAGGATCAGCGGTACTCCTGGGATTGCTCAACAAGATCTCCGCCGGTGACGGAGAGGAGACAGATCTCGAGCTTCTCGAGGAGCTGGGAGAGGCGGTGAGGGATGCGTCCATGTGCGGGCTGGGGCAGACGCTCCCCAATCCCGTGCTGAGCGCCGTGCGTCACTTCAGAGACGAGTACGAGGCCCACATACGGTACAAGAGATGTCCCGCTGCAGTGTGCAGAGCGATCATCTCTTCTCCATGCCAGCACACCTGCCCGATTGGGCAGGACGTACCGTGCTACATCGGGTTGATCGCACAAGGACGGTTCGGCGAGGCCGTCGAGCTCGTCCGGAGAGAGAATCCGCTGCCCGGAATATGCGGCAGAGTGTGCACCGCCCCCTGCGAGGAGAAATGCCGGTCCGGCGCCGGCGGCGGCGACGCCATCTCCATCAGGGCGCTCAAGAGATTCCTGGCCGATCACGAACGCGCCAAGGGGCCGGCCCTCACACCACCTGCGCCACCGCCGAGAGCGGAGCAGGTCGCAGTCGTCGGATCCGGCCCAGCCGGCCTGACTTGCGCTTACTACCTCGCCCTCGAAGGCTACCGCGTCACCATTCTCGAGTCGCTCCCGGTTGCAGGGGGAATGCTCGCCACCGGCATACCGGACTACAGACTGCCCAAGGAGATCCTGCAGTACGACATCGACGCGATCCGCAGGCTCGGCGTTGAGATCAAGACGAACATGATGGTCGGCAAGGATGTCCAGCTCTCCGATCTCAGGGACCAATACGCCGCGGTGTTCATCGCGACAGGAGCACACAGGGGACTGAAGCTCAACATCGAGGGCGAGGACTCACCGCAGGTACTCGATGCCGTGGACTTCCTCCGTGCCGTGAATCTCGGCCGCGACGTCACGATCGGGAACAATATCGCCGTCATCGGCGGCGGAGACGCCGCCGTCGATGCCGCCAGGGTAGCTAAGCGGCTGGGGAAAGACGTGCGAATACTCTATCGGCGCACCAGAGCAGAGATGCCGGCGGCCAAGGAGGAGATCGAGGAACTGGACCGGGAAGGGATCGAAATCCAGTTCCTGGTCGCACCGGTGAAGGCGTTGCGGCACAACGGCCGTCTCGAGGGCCTGGAGTGCGTGAGGATGGAGCTAGGAGAGGTCGATACCAGTGGCAGACGAAGGCCCGTGCCCGTGGAGGGCTCAGAGTTCACCGTGGCGATCGACACCCTGATCCCGGCCATAGGCCAGGAACCGGACGTGGCATCGTTCGCGGATGGCAACGGGCTAAAGCTATCCCGCTGGAATACGCTCGAGGTCGACGCCGAGACCCTGTATACCGGAGCCGCCGGGATCTTCGCCGGCGGCGACGTCGTCAGCGGACCAGCGACAGTCGTGGACGCCATGGCGCACGGGAAAACCGCCGCGCAGATGATCCACAAGTACGTCCAGGGACAACCGATCGTACGGCACTACGGCGTGACCCGCCCGGCGCTCGACGTCGACGTCGTCGAGCTCACCGATGCGGAGATCGAGACACTACACAAGCCAGAGATGCGGCTGCTGCCACTACCGGAACGCCTGGGAGGCTTGCGCGAGGTCCAGCTGGGCTTTGACGCCGAGATGGCCGTGGCAGAGGCCAAACGCTGCATCAGGTGCGACAAGGAGACCGAAGAGTGAACGGGAAGAGGCGCGGTCCAAACGCCCAGGGAGCGCCGTCCGGCACGTCCCGCGGCAACCCACCGCCGATGACGCTGGCGGACGTGAGGGACGTTCTCGACGCTGAAGTCATAACCGGTGAGCATCAGCTTTCCACACCACTCACCATGGGATGCGGCGCAGACCTGATGAGTGATGTGCTCGCGTACGCCAAGGCCGGCTCCCTGCTCCTGACTGGACTCACCAACACGCAGGTCGTACGCACCGCCGAGATCGCGGATATCGTGGCGATTTGCTTCGTCCGCGGGAAACGGCCCGGTGTCGATACCGTGAAACTGGCCGACAGCCAGCAGCTTCCCTTACTCAGGACCACGCTGCCGATGTTCGAGAGCTGCGGCCGCCTCTACAACCACGGCCTCCAGGGCGTGTCTGAGTCAAAGGGATAGCCGCATCGTGCAGGACCGTCGAATCACGAGAGTACAGGAGCTGGTCTACGAGATGAAGGTCCGTGAGGTCATGAGCACCGATCCGATCACGGTTCGGCCGCATAGCTCGATGAGCGATCTCCGACGGCTGTTTCGCAAGGAGCGCATCTCCGGTGCGCCCGTCGTAGATGGGGAACGGCTCGTCGGCATCATTAGCCTCGAGGACTTCATCAAGTGGCTCTATGACAGCGAAACAGATGCCACAATCGACGAGAAGATGACCAGGGAGGTTGAGACGCTGTACGAAGACGAACCGCTCGTGCAAGCGGTTGGCAAGTTTGACAAGACGGGCTTTGGCCGCTTTGCGGTGATCGACCGACGCACTGAGCGGTTGGTCGGTGTGCTCACGAAGGGCGACATCATTGCAGGATTGCTGAAGAAACTAGAGATCGACTATCACGAAGAGGAAATCCATCGCTACCGCGCGAGCCACATTTTCGAGGACATCGCGGCCGACAGGACCGAGCTCGTGTTCGAGTACGACGTGGCGGGGCGGGACTTCGAGCGAGGGGGAGACGGCTCCAGCCGACTGAAGCGCACCTTGCGCCGGCTCGGCCTCGATCCCACGACGGTGCGGCGGGTGGCAATTGCCACCTACGAGGCGGAGATGAACCTCATTGCGTTCACCGAGGGGGGGAACATCGCGGCGAGGGTCGGACCGGACCAGATCACCGTCGACGTGGAAGACTCAGGTCCCGGCATCGCCGACATCGAGAAGGCCCTGCAGCCTGGCTACTCCACCGCACCCGAGTGGGTCCGCGAGCTGGGCTTTGGAGCCGGTATGGGCCTCAACAACATCCAGAAGTGCGCCGACAACATGGAGATCGACTCAGCACTAGGAAGGGGCACACACCTCACCATATCGATCTCGACCGGAGGTAGCCGTGAAGCTGGCCGCGATCATTGAACGACTGGACCTGGGGATCCGTACGGGCAGTGACCGTCTCGATACGGAGGTCACCGGGGGATACTCGAGCGACCTGATGAGCGACGTCATAGCTCACAGCCGAGAGGGAGATCTGTGGATCACCCTCCAGGCGCACCAGAACATCGTAGCCGTAGCGAGCATGAACAGCCTCGCCGGAATCATACTCGTCAACGGCAGGGAGCCTGAAGCGGCGACCATCGCCAAGGCGCAGGCAGAGGGGCTGCCGGTGATGGTGAGCACGCTCCCCACGTTCGAGCTCGCCGGTCGGCTCTACGACCTGGGACTCAGAGGAATGTCGCCTGGTAAGAGCCGGGCGTCGCCCAACGCGACAGCATGAGGGAGTTGCGGGCCGACCTACACGTGCATACGTGCCTCTCGCCGTGTGGAGAACCAGAAATGGTACCGACTGCAATCGTTCGGGCGGCGAAGCAATCAGGCCTCGACGTGATCGGGATCTGCGACCACAACTCGGCCGAGAACGTCACGGCCGTAGTCCGCGCTGGGTGCCGCGAGGACCTCGTCACGATACCGGGCATGGAGATCACGTCCCGTGAAGAAGTCCACATCCTCGGTCTCTTTCCGGACCACGAGCAGGTGCTGCGCATGCAGGATCTGGTCTATGCGCACCTCGCCGGGGAGAACCAGGAGGACCTGTTCGGGCCCCAGACCGTGGTCGATGAGTACGACACCGTGCTGGGCTCAACAGCAAAGCTGCTGATTGGCGCCACGAGCTTCACGCTGGAGGAGACCGTCAGCGCCATCCATGACTGCGGAGGATTGGCCATCGCCTCTCACATAGACCGTGAGCGCTTCGGGATCCTCGGTCAACTGGGCTTCATTCCGAAGGGACTGCCCCTGGACGCGGTGGAGATGTCACCGCGTTGCGCCACCGATGCCGGGAGTCGCTTCCCAGTCGTGCACTTCTCCGACGCCCACTCATTGAATCAGATCGGCAGCAGCTTCACCTGCTTCCTGCTTGAGGAGGGCACGCTCAAGGAGATCGCGAAAGCACTGGCCAATGACGGTGGCCGCAGGATCGTGAGGACATGAGTGCAGGACCTCGCGCTTCACGTTCTGGACATCGTGGAGAACGCGCTCGCGGCGTCGGCGACGAGGGTTTCGATCGAGATCACGGAGGACACGGAACGGGACCTGCTTTCGATCGAGATCGGCGATAACGGAAAGGGCATGGATGCGGATACGAGGGAGATGGCGCTCGACCCATTCTTCACGAGCAGGACGACCCGACGCGTCGGTCTGGGGCTCCCGCTCCTGGCGCAGGCTGCCAGGGAGAGCGACGGCCGCATCGAGATCGCCTCTGCGCCAGGGAAGGGAACGACAGTGAGGGCTTCGTTCCGCCGCAGCCACCCGGACTGCAAGCCACTGGGCGATATGTGGGAAACCGTCCGCGCCATTGTGGCAGGGCGACCAGAGCTGGAGCTGCGATTTGAACACCGAACCGACGACGAGGTGCGTCGGTTCGACACTGCAGAGGCGAGGCGCGATGGCGTCGGATGACGTAGTGGTGATCCTCTATACGGGGTGCGTGGAATGGCGAGACTGACCATTGACGGCATAGAGGTCGACGTCGCGCCCGGTGCGACGGTGCTCGAGGCGGCAGAGACGGCAGGCGTCAAGATCCCCACCCTCTGTCACCATCGCTCGCTAGCACCATACGGGGCCTGCCGAGTGTGTCTCGTAGAGGTCGAGGCGGGAGGACGCTCCAAGATCGAAGCCTCCTGCATCTACCCCGCCCAGGACGGCCTCGTGGTCGGCACCGATACCGAGAGGGTGCGCCGCACCCGAGGGGTCATGGTCGAGCTGCTGCTCGCACGCAGCCCAGAGGCACACGCGGTGAAGCAGCTCGCCGCGGATCTTGGGATCGAGGACAGCCGGTTTCCCAAGAGGCACGAGGACTGCATTCTCTGCGGGCTCTGCGTGAGGGTGTGTCAGGAGCGAATGGGGATCGGCGCCGTCAGCTTCGCGAAACGCGGTCCGGACCGCGAAATCGCGACGCCGTTCGACAAGCACTCACCTATCTGTATCGCCTGCGGTGCGTGCCAAGTGGTCTGTCCGGTAAACGTCGTGGACCTGTCGACCGTCACGCGCCGTGAACCCAGGCCCATACTGTCCGACTACGACATGGGCCTTGCCCAGCGGTCGTCCATCTACGTGCCGTTCCCGCAGGCCATACCCAAGGTCGCCACGATCGACCCCAATACCTGCATGCATATCCTCGGGGGCGTGTGCCAGGCCTGTACCAGCTTCTGCGAGGCCAATGCAATCGACTTCACTCAGCAGGACGAGATCCAAGGAATCGAGGTCGGTGCCGCCATCCTGGCGCCGGGCTTCGAGCAGTTCGATCCCAATCTCAAGAAGGAGCTCGGCTACGGCCGGTATCCCAACGTCGTATCGAGTCTTCAGTTCGAGCGCATCCTCTCGGCAAGCGGACCCTATCTGGGAAGCGTTCTCCGGCCATCTGACCGACGGGCTCCAAGTAAGATCGCGTGGATTCAGTGTGTCGGCTCCCGAGAGGCAGGACGGGACTACTGTTCCTCGGTCTGCTGCATGTACGCGACCAAGGAAGCCATCATTGCGAAGGAACACGAGCCCGACCTGGACTGCACGATCTTCTTCATCGATCTGCGCGCCTTTGGCAAGGGCTTCGACGAGTACTACAACCGGGCCAGGGAATTGGGCATCAACTACGTCCGCTGCTCTCCCTCGTCCATTAGGCAGATCCCGGCGACCAACGACCTGCGGATCGAGTACCAGGCGGCCGGCGGCGAGCGCCTGGCTGAGGAGTTCGACATGGTCGTGCTCTCCACCGGTCTGCGACCACCCCTCGAAGCCCAGGAGCTCGCCGACACGTTCGGGATCGAGCTGGACCCGCACGGCTTTGCAGCAACCCAGGATCTGGCGCCCGTCGAGACCACGCGGCCGGGCGTCTTCGTCTGCGGCCCCTTCACCGGACCCAAGGACATTCCCGAGACCGTGATGGAGGCCTCCGCGAGTGCCTCCAAGGCGATGGCGTTGCTGTCAGACGAACGGGGATCCCTCATCCAGGAGAAGGAGTATCCGCCCGAGAAGGACGTGGAGGGCAGGGAGCCGCGCATCGGCGTGTTCGTCTGCCACTGCGGCAAGAACATCGGTGGCGTGGCCGACGTCCCCTCCGTGGTGGAGTACGCGAGGACCCTGCCGAACGTGGTCTACGCGGAGCACAACCTCTACACCTGCTCCACCGACACCCAGGAACAGATCAAGCAGATGATCGCGGAGCACGACCTCAACCGCGTGCTGGTAGCATCGTGCAGCCCGAGGACCCACGAACCACTGTTCCGCAACACGTGTCGAGAGGCCGGCCTGAACGAGTACCTGTTCGAGATGGCCAACATCCGCGACCAGTGCACGTGGGTGCACATGAACGAGCCAGAGCAGGCAACGCGTAAGGCCAAGGACCTCGTGAGGATGGCGGTCGCGAAAGCCAGGATGTTGGAGCCTCTCCGCAAGGGCAGCCTCAAGGTCAACAACGACGCCCTCGTGCTCGGCGGCGGGATGGCCGGCATGACGGCGGCCCTGAATCTGGCCGACCAGGGGTTCCAGGTCCATCTAATCGAGAAGCAGCCTGAATTGGGGGGCAACTTCCGGGACGTGCGCCGCCTGCTCAACGGCGCTGACCCACGGGAAACGCTGTCGCGCACGATCGACCGAGTCACGTCCCATCCACGCATCGCACTCCATCTGGACAGCACGCTGGCCGCCGCCGAGGGCTCCGTCGGCAACTTCAACTCCACGGTGCGCCGCAACGGCACCGAGACGCAGGTCAAACACGGAGTGGCAATCGTCGCCACGGGTGCGACCCAGTACCAGCCGACCGAGTACCTCTACGGCGAGCACCCACGGGTCCTCACGCAGCGCGATCTCGAGGGGTGGATCGCCGAAGATCGGCCGGAGCTGCGGGAACTCGAGTCCGTAGTGATGATCCAGTGTGTCGGTTCGCGCGAGGAGGCACGCCCCTACTGCAGTCGGATCTGCTGTTCGCAGGCCGTGAAGAACGCCATGGCCCTCAAGGAAACGCGCCCCGACCTCACCATCCACGTGCTCTATCGCGACATCCGCACATACGGAGTGCTGGAGAAGCATTACACCGAGGCCCGTGAGAAAGGAGTGCGCTTCCTGCGGTATGACGAGGACCGCAGGCCCACGGTCTCGGCTGCGAACGGGAGGCTGCAGGTCTCTACGGTCGACCCGCTCCTCAATCTGGCCCTCAGAATCGATTCTGACCTGGTGGTGTTGGCCCCCGCCATCGTGCCCAGGAGCGATACCGAGGAGGTAGGCAAGCTGTTCAAGGTGCCGCTGAATCCGGACCGGTTCTTCCTCGAAGCGCACATGAAGCTGCGGCCTGTCGACTTCGCGACGGACGGCCTCTTCATGTGCGGACTGGTGCACTCTCCCAAGTCCCTCGAAGAGAGTATCGCCCAGGCCGATGCAGCCGCCGCTCGGGCTGCCACAATCTTGTCGAAGGATGACATCCGGCTCGACGCCACCATCTCGGAACTCGTCGATGAGAACTGCGACGGGTGCGCGTACTGCATCGATCCCTGCCCATATAACGCGCTCACCCTGATCGAGTACATGCACAAAGGCAGCATCAAGAAGGCGGTCGAGCGGGATGAGGCCTTGTGCAAGGGGTGCGGCGTCTGCCAGGCCACGTGCCCCAAGAAGGGGATCTTCATCCGCAATTTCCGGCTCGAGCAGTTGGGCGCCATGGTCGATGCCGCATTGCAGGAAGCGTGATAGAGGACCGTGACAGACATGACAAACGACGACTTCGAGCCGCTCATCATCGCATTCTGCTGTAACTGGTGCTCCTACGCGGGAGCGGACCTCGCCGGCGTGTCCCGGCTGCAGTATCCCCCGGCCGCACGAGTCATCCGGGTGATGTGCTCCGGCATGGTGCATCCGAATCTCGTCATCGACGCGCTCACGAAGGGTGCCGACGGGGTCCTCATTTGCGGGTGTCACCCCGGTGACTGTCACTACCTGGAGGGCAACCTCCGGGCCGAGAATCGCAAGGAGGCCATCGAGTTGATGCTCGAGGACTTTGGCGTCGAGCCCGAGCGCTTCCGTTTGGAATGGGTGTCGGCGTCCGAAGGCCCCCGGTTCGCCCAAGTCATGCGAGACATGAGCGAGCAGGTCCGCTCGTTGGGCCCGAGCCCGTACGCGGTCTAAGACGATGGTATGCCGACGGGAGGCCTCCCTAACGCGGGACGTGGACACATGGCTGAGAGAGCACGGCTGATCGACGGCAAGAAGTACCTCTGGGACGGCCAGGAGTACGAGACCGAGGCCGCCGCCAGGGAGGTGGAAAAGGAGTACGCCAGCAACGGCTTCGAGGTGCGGCTGCGGCACGAGCAGGACACAGTCCTCCTCTACACGCGCCGGGTCGTCACCGAGGTGGTCGTGGAAGAGGGTTGATGAGCGAGGGGTGATCACACATGTGGCACTCGCTACTGTTCAAGATCATGGTCATTGTCGGCGGCATCCTGTCGGCCTGCATCGCCCTCCTGCTCGTCTTCACCGCCAGGACCCACGAGTCACAGCTCATGCGGCACGCCATCCTGCACACGGGGCGCACGAGCGACATAGCCGCACGCAGTATTCGCCCTGAGATGCTGGCGCAAGAGAGAACCGCGATCCTCGACATCTTCGACGCGTACACGCAGGAGGAGGAGCTCGAGAAGATCCGCCTGTTCGACAAGGACGGCATGATCGTGCTCTCGACCCAACGCTCCGAGATCAACGACCGCGTCGACATGACGCACGAGATGTGCATCAAGTGCCACGCCGAGGGTCCCCCCCAGGTGCTTCCGCCGCCACTCGAACGAGGGCGCATCTTCCGCAACGCCGACGGAGCGCGCCGCCTCGCAATCATCACGCCCATCTACAATGCCCCGGCATGTTACACCTGCCACGACAGCTCACTCGAAGTCCTCGGCGTGTTGGACGCGGTCTTTTCACTGCAGGGCGTCGACGGAAGCATCCATCGGGTCCGCCAGGCTGCCACTGCATCTGGGGTACTCGCGATTCTTGCCGCTTGGATCGCCGTCGCCTTCGTACTGCAGCGCTTCGTGCGCCAACCCGTGCAGCGGCTGCTCGTCGGTACCCAGCGAGTTGCCGAAGGCGACTTGGGTATCGAGGTCGCCGTTGCCGCCGACGATGAGCTCGGCCGACTCTGCACGGCGTTCAACGCGATGAACGCCAAGCTGAAGAAGGCGGCAGACGAACATACCCGCTGGAACCGGCAACTCGAGAGTCAGGTCAGCACTGCCACGAAGGAGCTGGAAGCGGCGAATGAGAGCCTGCGCGCCGCGGACCGCCGGCGCGCCGAGTTCATCCGCACCGTCATCCACGAGCTCCGCGCACCCGTGTCGGCGATGCAGAGCTTCCTCCGGCTCATCACCGCACGGATCGTAGGAGAGCTCTCGCCGAAGCAGCAAGACCTGCTCCAGCGCGTCGACAAGAAGTGCGGCCTTCTGCTGGCCACGGTCAACGACCTTCTCGACATGGCAGCCGTGTCCGACGACCGCCTCCAGAGACCTCCGGGATCGGTCGACTTAGGCGACCTCACAGCCCGCTGCGTGAGCCAGTTCTCGCACCTGGCGCAGAAGAAGGGTGTCCGATTGACCCTCAACGCCGAGGCCGACCCAGCACACGTCCACGCCACGGCCAGAGATCTCGAGCACGCAGTATCCAATCTCCTGAGCAACGCGGTGCATTACACGGAGACGGGAACAATCGACGTGACCCTGAAGAGCGAGGGCCCAACAGTCGTTCTCACGGTGGCCGATACGGGCATCGGCATTCCGGAGGACGACCTTCCGCACTGCTTCAAGGAGTTCTTTCGGGGCGACAATGTCACACCGCATCTGTACGAAGGCACAGGGCTTGGTCTCGCCATCGTCGAGCGGGTGGTGGACAAGTACGGCGGTACCGTCGACCTCGAGAGCACCCTGGGGACTGGAACCACCGTGACGCTAACGCTACCCGGGAAAAGCACATGACCGCACCGCGCATTCTGATCATCGATGACGATCCGGATTTCGTCGAGATCACCAAGACGATTCTCGAGACGAAGCAGTACGACGTGACATACGCTCACAGCCAGGCTCAAGGAGTGGCTCGGTTGGAGGAGCAGAGCCCCGATCTCGTCATCCTGGACATCATGATGGGCAGGGGAGCCGAAGGATTCATTCTCGCTCGAAAGATGAAGAAGGACGCCCGATACAAAGACATTCCGATCATCATGATCACATCGATGCCCGAGCAGACGGGCTTCGATTTTCCCGGCGATCCAATTCATCCGCAATTCCTACCGGTCACCGAGTATCTGGAGAAGCCGGTCGAACCCCAAGTGCTCTTGGACAGAGTCGAGAGTCTTCTGCCGAGGAATACCGAGAGCCGCCCAGGATGATCTGAGGCGGCGTGAAAGGAGAGGACGAGCATGCCTGTCAAAGTAGCGGAGGAGTGGCTCAACATCTGCGGGGGGTGTGAGGTCACGATCCTCGATATAGGCGAACCGCTGCTGGACTTGCTGCCCCAGCTCCAGTTCGTCCACATACCCGTGTTGATGGACCACAAGTACTTCGGCCAAACAGGAGAGAAGGAGGAACTCGAGGTCCCCGAGGCGGACGTGGGAATCATCTCCGGCGGAATAAGAAACGAGAAGGAAAAGCACGTCGCCGAGGAGATGAGGAAGAAATGCAAGACCCTCATCGCGTTAGGCTCCTGCGCATGCTACGGGGGCATCCCCGCCATGGCAAACATGTTCCCCCTCGAGGCCCTGTACCAGAAGGTGTACAGAGAGTCCAAGACCACCGATGCGGCGGAAACGCCGTCGGACAATCTCCCGCCCCTGCTGGACAGGGTTTACGCGCTGGATGAAGTGATCGATGTAGACGTGCGCATCCCAGGGTGTCCAACGAATCCAGACATCATCGTTCAGGCCCTCACGTCACTGCTCGAGGGCAAGCCCTTCGAGCTACCGGAGCGAAGTGTCTGTGACGAGTGTCCCCTCAAGCGGGAAAAGAAAGCTGCTGGCGGTGACATCAAGCGCACGCTCGAGTCCGCGGACTTCAAGCAGGGCGCGCCGTGGGACCACACACGGTGCTTCATGGAGCAAGGGTATCTCTGCCTTGGACCAGTCACGCTCGCGGGGTGTGGGCACCGCGAGGGAAACGGGAACGGCGTGACGATTCCGCGTTGCGTCAAGGGCTACATGCCGTGCCGTGGGTGCTTCGGCCCCATCCGCGAGGGTGCGAATCCCATGGTCGACATGATGAGCGCCATCTCGTCCATCGGGTTGGAGGCCAAGCAAGTCGCGGACAGACGCGCCTTGCTGAACCGGTACGTCGGCGGCCACAACCGGCTCAAGCCACTGCCGCAGCGGCCGAAGAAATAGGGGGCTAGACACATGACAAGGATCACACTTGCCCCAGTAACGAGGATTGAGGGGCACGCCAAGGTCACGATAGACCTCGACGACAGCGGCAATGTCGCCGACACTTTCGTCAACGTCGTCGAGCTCCGCGGCTTCGAGAAGTTCTGCATCGGGCGACCCGTCGAGGAGCTGCCCCGGATCGTGACGAGCATCTGTGGCGTGTGCCCGTGGTCGCACCACCTGGCCTCGGCAAAGGCCAACGACGCGGTCTTCGGGGTCACCCCGCCCAGCGCCGGGAGGAAGCTCCGCGAGCTGTGCAATGCGGTTGCTTTCACCGAGGAACACATTCTCCACTTCTTCTTCCTCGCGGGCGCCGACTACATCATGGGCCCCGATAGCGACTACTCGGTGAGGAACGTGCTCGGCATCATTCAGGAGCACCCGGAAATCGGGAAGAAGGTGGTTCGCAACCGGCACCTCGGGGCCCAGATGCTCAACATCATCTCCGGGAAGTGCATCCACCCCGTCACGGCGGTGCCAGGCGGCTTCAGCAAGCCTCTCACGGAGGCCGAGCGTGACCAGGTGCTGCCCATGGCGAACGAGGTGCTGGAGTTTGCCAAGTTCGCGATCGGCTTCGCGAAGGAGAACGTGTTCCCCAAGTATCTGGATGCCGTGAAGACCATGGGCGTCATCACGACGGGCTTCTTGGGGACCGTGACCGACGATGGAGTGCTCGATCTGTATGACGGCAAAGCCCGATTGATGAAACCGGACGGCACGTACGTGGAGTTCCCGTACGCAGAGTACACGGAGCACATCGGCGAGCACATCGAGCCGTGGACCTACCTGAAGTTCCCGTACGCGAAGGCGTGGGGGGAGTTCTCGATGGACTTGGACAATCCCTCGGGGATCTATCGCACGAATACGCTCGCACGGCTGAACGTATGTGACACCATCAGCACGCCGCTCGCCCAGCGGGAGCTCGAGGAGTACCGTGAGATGTTCGGCAGGCCAGTACAGCTCACGTTGCTGTACAACTGGGCGAGACTCATTGAACTGGTGTACAACGCGGAGAAGGCAGTCGAGCTACTCAACGATCCGGAGATCACCAGTACAGAGACGAGGGTCCCGGTCACGCCGCGCGCGGCCAGGGGCGTGGGGTCCGTGGAGGCGCCGCGGGGCACCCTGATTCACGATTATGAGACGGACGAGAACGGACTGCTCGTCGACGTCAACCTCATCGTGGGGACGACGCACAACAACGCGCCGATCAACATGTCGGTCAAGCAGGCCGCGACGTCGCTGATCAAGGACGGTGAGTACGACCAGGGGATTCTCAATCAGGTCGAGATGGCCATCCGAGCCTACGACCCCTGCATGTCCTGCGCGACCCACGATCTGTCCGACCGGATACCGGTGAAGCTCGAGATCAGAAACGTCCAAGGGGAGGTGATCGACACCATAGTCGGCTGAGCGGCTCGCGCAGCAGTCATTACGGAGACCAGCAGGTGCAATGATGGCGGACTGGTATCGAAAGCGTATCGTCGTCCTCGGATGCGGGAACATATTGTTCGGCGATGATGGGTTCGGGCCGGCCGTGGCTCAGTACTGCCAGGCACACCACGGAAGCCCGCCCGACGTATGCATCCTCGACGCGGGAACGTCGGTCCGAAACGTTCTCTTCGACATCCTGCTCTCAGACAGGAGGCCGTCGAGAATCGTCATAGTCGATGCGATGGACGGCGGTCACGAACCGGGCGAGCTATTCGAGCCGGACGTGGACTCGCTCCCGAGAGTCAAGATCGACGACTTCTCGATGCACCAGCTGCCCACGTCCAATCTCCTGCGGGAGCTGCGGGATCTCGGGGGGGTGCAGATCACCGTGCTCGCGTGTCAGACATCGGCTATCCCGGAGGAGGTGCGCCCCGGCCTGTCCGGTCCGGTGGCACACGCGGTGCGGCACGCCGCCGAGGCACTCGTCACTCGCCACTTCGGGTAGGGGAGCATCTGGGGGCCGGCCGCCGCGCCGGCCCTCAGTCGTGGCAGCAGCGGGCCGCCGCTCTCATTGACGGGGCGGGCTGCCGCCTCTAGGCCTCCGGATCTGCTCGGCCATGACCATGACCTCCGGGTCGGGCTCGGCATCGAACACGCGCCTGAGGAGGTCGGAATGGCGCTCAGCCACGCGGATGGCCGCGCATCGCTCGCCTGCCACATCAAGCGTGCCCATCAGACCCATCGCGACACGTGCACTGAAGGGATCGACGTCCCACAGCTGACGCCACCACTCGACCGCACGCAGCGTATCGCCCTGCTCCAGAGCCTTACGGGCTAGCTGCTCCAGGGCCGTGCAGTACTCGCGTTCCAGCCGGCCCCTGATCGACTCCACCCAGGTGTCGAAGTCCGGCGCTCCGGCAACGTAGAACCCCTTGAGGAACGGACCACAGTAGAGCGACACCGCCCGGCGCAGTTCACCGCGGTCCAATGCATCACCGAACGTGCACGCATCGCACCAGAGATGCTCGCGGTCGACCCCCACATCCGCATCGCCCCTCGTCACCAGGATGCCATCTCCCAGCGCGCGTCGCAGGCTATGCAGGGTCTGGCGCAGGGCGCCTCGGGCATGGGCCTCGTCATGTCCTGGCCACAGGAGGCCCACCAGGGTGTCCCGCCGATGGAACCCGCGGGGGGACGCCACGACGAGGTAGCTAAACAGCGCAACGAGCTTGTCCTGCACGAGGACCGCGTCCAGCTGCTCGCCTGGTGCCTTCCGCAGGTTGATCTCGCCCAGCGTTCGGAGTTCGAGCACGCTCCTATACCGCCTGTTCGCCCTGGGGTGACCGGCGATGGCCTCCCGCCATCTGCAATCTATGCCGCCTTGCCGTGATGGTTAACCCCGTCTATGTTTAACCGCGACAAACAATATCGGATTGGCCCCAAACTTCTGTGGGCCCTGTCGCCCTCGCGAAGACTAAGTCAGCACGGGCACGATTGACGAGGTGGCCGCACATGATTCAAACGAGCGCGCCAGATGTGGTGCACGACTTCCTCGGTAGCGCACAGATCTTCACCAACGCCGTGAACGGCCTGATGGAGGAACAGCTGCACGAAGTGGCCGAGGACCGGCTCACCTTCTCGCAGCTCAAGCTGCTCAAGTTGGTCTCACTCACCGACAACTACACGGTCAGCGATGTCGCGGCGTTCCTCGGCGTGAGCAACGCCGCCGCGAGCCGTGCGGTGGACCGGCTGGTGAAGCGAGGATTCGTGGACCGCTCGGAGGCGGAGGCCGACCGCCGAGCCGTCAAGTTGTCGCTCACAGATACCGGACGACAGTTGCTGGAACGATATGACACGGCATCCGAGCGCGTCCTGCAGATGTTGTTCGGTGACCTGCCACAAGACCAATTACGCCGGATGGCGAGGGTCCTGGACCAGCTATCGGTGACCATCGTGGAGCGTGGCGCCGAGCGCGGTGAAGTGTGTATGCGATGCGGCATTCACTTTCGGGAGCGTTGTCTACTGCGACAATCCCGGGAGCGCGATTGCCACTTCCATCAGCACACGGGCGCCGCCAGCGGTGACTCAAACCCCGGAGAGAAGCGAGCGAAGCACGGATCGAACTAGACTGGGCATCGACCTCGGGGGGAAGGGGGAAGGGTAACGACGGTGCGGCAGAACCGTTCCCTCTTCCCCCTTCCCCTGTACTTTCGTCCCCATGCCCGACTCGGGATCCACCCGCTGCGGCGTGATCGCGCTGGTCGGCGAGCCCAACGCCGGCAAGTCCACCCTGCTGAACGCGCTGGTAGGAGCGAAGCTCGCCATCGTGAGCGCCAAGCCCCAGTCCACCCGGCAGCCAGTAGTGGGGCTGTACACGGAGGGCGACACACAACTCGTCCTCACGGACACGCCCGGGCTGCTCGAGCCACGGTACCTCCTCCAGGCGGCCATGCTGGAACAGGCCATCGAGGTCCTGCGGCAAGCCGACGCGGTGCTGCACCTGCACCCGCTCAGCGAGGTGCCAGTCCCCGCGCTGGAGAGCATCGTGCCCGAGGGCACCCTCAGGGGGCAGCCCGTGGCCACCGTGCTGACCGGAGAGGGTGACACGTCACCGGACTCGGCGTCTCTTGTCTTTCGGCCCGAGACCGGAGGAGGGATCGAAGAGATCCTGGCGTGGTGCCGCGAGCAGGTTCCGGTCGGGCCGTTCCGGTACGACCCAGAGGACATCAGCACCCAGCCGCTCCGCTTCTTCGTGGCAGAATTCCTGCGGGAAGCGGCATTCGAGTTGCTGGGCGAGGAGTTGCCCTACAGCCTCGCCGCGGAGGTCGATGAGTTCCGGGAGGGCTCCGAACCCGTGTATATTCGAGCCACGCTCTTCGTCGAGCGAGCATCGCAGAAAGGCATGGTGATCGGCAGCGGAGGACGCACGATAAAGGCGTTGGGAGCGTTGGCTCGGCAGAAGGTGGAGGACCTCCTGAGCCAGCCGGTGTATCTCGACTTGTGGGTCAAGGTCCTCCCGAAGTGGCGCCGCACGGAGCGGCGCCTGCGCCAGCTCGGCATTCCGCCACCGAATGCGAGGAGCACATGAGCGTTTCGCCCGAGTTGCTGAAGATCCTGGTCTGTCCTAAGTGCAAGGGTGAGTTGGAGCACCGCACCGAACCCTCGGAGCAACTCGTCTGTCATGCCTGCCGGCTGGCATACGCGGTCGAGGACGATATCCCCATCATGCTGATCGATGAGGCGACGCCGCTCTAGCTTCGGCGCGCTTCTCATCGTCCTCTTCGTTGCCGGATCGCCCGCCTGGGCGCAGGACGGAAACCAGGTCGAGGAGGGTGGCGCGACATTTCTGCTGATCCCGGTCGGCGCGCGCGCGGCGGCGCTGGGCCAGGCGGCAATCGCCGACTACGGCACCAGCGAGGCGGCGTTCTGGAATCCCGCGGGTCTGGCACTGATACCGGAAACCGAGCTGGCCCTTCACTTCGGATCCACCTTCGCCTCCAACAACACGGCAATCACTGCCCAGTTTCCCACTCGGCGTCTGGGGGTGTTGGGCATTTCCGGTTACCTGGTAGACTTCGGGTCACAGGAAGTGGTGGTCGGGCCGGGGGCGCCCACCGGACGCATCTCACTCAAGAACATCGAGTTGCTGGCCTCGTGGGCCACAGAGTTGATCGGGAACCTCGCCCTCGGTGTCAACTACAAGCTCATTCAGTTCCGCCAGGATTGCTCGGGCGATTGCGGCACCGTTCGCAGCGTCGTGGGAACGACCCACGGGGTGGACATCGGGGCGCAGTACGCTTTCGGGGCGAGCGAGAACGTGCGCGTCGGATTGGCGGTGCGACACGCAGGTTTCAAGCTGCAGTTGGAGAACCGCGACCAGGCCGACCCGCTCCCGACGCGCGTGCAGATCGGTCTCGTTTGGCGCATCTACCTGCCGCAGCCGAAGGACGCGACACAACGGCTCGACGCCCGAATCCTGTTCGACCTGCAGGATGCGTGGGGACAATACGACAACCCCGATGCGCGGCTCGGCGTGGATCTGGGGTATGGCCAGGCCATTCGCCTGCGAGCGGGGTATGCATTCCTGCACTCCGAGAGCCGCGGCCCCTCGATCGGTGCCGGGCTACGGTTCGGGCGCATCGCGCTGGACATCGCGCGGATCTTCTTCAGCTCGTCGAACTTCGACGAGCCGTTCTACGCGAGCCTGAGAGCCATCCTCTGACATGATCCGCCCCGCGCTCCTCGCTCTCGCGCTTCTCGTCAGCTGGCCGGCCACGATGGCGGCGCAGGAGGCAAGCACACCCGCGAGCCTCGCGCTCCTCCGGCCCAACGCGTTCGCCCCCGAAGACTCGACCCGGCCGACGTGGGTACCCACGGTGTCGTCGCTCATCATTCCGGGGAGCGGACAGCTCATGCTCGGCCAAGAGCGCGGCGCAATCTATCTCGTGGTGGAGGCGTTCCTGATCGCCCGGTTCTTCCGGTCCTACAGCGAGGGCAGCCGCGAGAGCGACCGCTATCGGGAGCTCGCCTACACCGTAGCGCGTTCCGCCTTCAACCCCGGCACGGTCGACACGGCATTCAGCTACTTCGAGAAGCTGCAGGACTTCCGCGAGAGTGGCCCTTTCGACACCGACCCGGGACCCGATCTCGTCCCGCCGCTGGATGAGCGCAGTTTCAACGGCAGCATCTGGGCACTCGCGCGGCAGACCTTCTTCGTGAACCCCGACAGTCTGCCCGACCCGAGTTCCGAGGAGTACCAGCGGGCCCTGGAGTTCTACCGCGGGCGCGCCGTCGGCCCGAATTTCCTTTGGTCGTGGCGCAACGCCGGCCTGGAGCAGGACCTCTATCGCCAGTCGATCCAGCAGAGCGACGAGGCGTTCCGTCGTGCCACGACACAATTGGGGCTTCTGCTGGTCAACCACCTGTTGAGCGGCATCGACGCCTTCATCACCAGCCGGGTCACGGGAAACCGCCGCTCCGTGGACGTGGGATCGGCCGTCCAGTACCGCGGCGACGGGACCGGGCTGGATTGGCACATGACGGTCCAGGTGGGCTTCTGAACCCCCGTTCGGACCCCTGTCCGACCCCCCCAAAGCTGCCCCCACAGTGTGACATAGCTCATTTGACTTCGCAGGGGGGGGCCTCTAAGTTAGTCCGACTTCGACCTTTAGCGCATTCAGAGGAGGCTGGTGCGGACGCGCCCAACGGTTCTCTACTTCTCCCAGGAAGAGCGTCCGGTACCCGATCTCATCGCGGCTTGGGTGCAGCAGCAACCTATCCCGCTGCTGGCCATTCACGACCTCGACACGGTTGAGACCACCGCCCTCCGGAACCCCCCTTCGCTGATCATCATCGACGCGGACGGGGCGGGAGCGGACGGCCTGACGCTGTGCCGCACGCTCAAGGGGGACCCGTATACGGCCATCGTCCCGGTGGCCTTCGTCTCGGGTGGGCACGCCTCCGAAGATGTGCGCACGTGGTTCGACGCCGGTGCCGACGAGGTGCTGACGCCGATCCTGGCGCCCGACGAGCAGCGCAGCCGCCTCGGCGTCCTCCTGTCGCGTACCGCGCGAAACGTGGCCGTGCACCCATCCACGCGGCTGCCGGGCACGACCGAGATCGAACGGGAGATCCGCAAGCGGCTCGAGACAGGGGAAACCTTCGCCGTCTGCTACGCGGACCTCGACCACTTCAAGGAATTCAACGACCGATACAGCTACTACGACGGTGATCGGGTTATCTTTATCCTGTCGCGGATCCTGCGCGACGTCGTGAAGGGCATGGGTCCCAAGGACGGATTCGTCGGGCACATTGGTGGCGACGACTTCATCATGATCCTCCCCATGAGCATGGTGCAGGAGGTCTGCGGGGAGGTCATCTCGGTCTTCGACGCGCTGATCCCGTTTCAGTACAATGCGCAGGATCGCAGGGCAGGGTACTTCTTCGGCAAGGACCGGCGTGGACATTTGCACCGCGTACCCTTGATGACCCTCTCCATAGGCATCGTGACGAACGAGCGCCGGAGCTACAGCCACCCTGCCGAGGTGAGCGAGCTCGCCACCGAGATGAAGAGCTATGCCAAAACGCTACCGGGATCGGTGTTCGTGGTCGATCGTCGTCGTGACGATGGGCAATAGGGTGCGGGAGATCAGCTCATGAACGTGCGGTGCACCAAGTGCGAGACGGTCTTCCGCGTAGACCCGAGCAAGGTGCCCCCGAGCGGCATTCGGGCGCGGTGCGCCGTCTGCTCCCAGGTGCTGGCGGTACGCCCCTCGGCCGAGGCGGAGGCGGCGCCCGCCCCCCGCGAGACCGCACCGCAGATCCGGGCGGCCCCCGAGCCGATCGCTCCGGCCATGGCGCCGTCTGCCGCTCCCGCGGCGGCGGTCCCCGGGGCTCCGGAGCCCGCGCTCGCGGCGCCTGAGCCACCGGCGGCGAGCCCGACCCCAGCCGCAGAGCCGAGCCCTTCGGTGGCGCCGGCCGCGCCCCTGGCCCACGTCGAGGCCGCGCCTGCGCCAGCCCCCGCGGCGGCGACCGCCGCTCCCGCGCCCCAACGGACGGCGCCGCGGCGCCCCCGTGTGACACGACCCATTTCGGCATCGCGCGCCGGGCAGCTCAAGCCCGAGGCCAAGCCTCAGCGGCCCAGCGCCCCCGTGTTCCGCCCGGCACCGGGCAAGCCCATGGCCGCGCCCGTGGCGCCTCCAGCCGAGACTCCGAAGGCGCCGGTGGCTCAGGCTCCTCCGGTGGCCGCTCCGAGCCCGGCCGCTGCGGCACCTGCGCTGAGCCCAGCGCCACCTGCAGCGGCACCCCCTGCAGCGGCCACGAGTGCCTCGGCGCCGCCCGTCACCCGCCCAATCAATCCGTTCCTGGCGCAGGACCCCAACCAGAAGGCCAGGCGCCTGGCCCGCGCGCTCGTCTCGGACATGATCGTGTACCAGCCGGAGAAGCGGCAGCGGGCCATTGGTGCCGGGAACCTGAAGGACGCGTTCGACGAGGAGATCAAGAAGAGCTGGGAGGAGTACGTCGAGCAGGTGGGCGAGGAGCTGGCCAAGTCGACCCCCTACTTCACCGAGGCCCTGAACGAGATCCTGGCAGGCGGACAGCGGGTCTTTTGACCTGAGCCCGCTGGTGGTGGGGTTGGAATCAACTCCCTGCCGTGCCTATATTTGGAACGCAGACGAGCCGTCGCCTCCAGGTCCCGGAGGGACGGCTCAACGTATGCCCGACTTGCAGAGTGGAGTACAAATGGCCGACGACACGACGACGCGCCTCGCCGAAATGGACCGCCGGCTGCAGGAACTCCGAGGCTATCTTTGACCTCGAAGCCAAGCAGACTCGCCTGAGCGAACTCGAAGCGTCGATGGCCGCTCCGGGCTTCTGGAACGACTCGGAGCGCTCCAGGTCCGCCGTCGACGAGATCCGCCAACTCAAGCGCTGGACCGAGCCCTACACCGACCTCACCCGCCGGATTGTCGACGCGCTCGAGCTCGCCGGGCTCTTGGCGCAGGAACCCGATACCGATCTGGAGGGACAGCTGGTTGAGGAGGCGGACCGGCTGGGACTCGGGTTACAGCAGCTGGAGCTTCAGAGCATGCTGCAGGGGCCCGACGACCGCCGGGACGCGCTGCTGACTATTCACCCCGGGGCAGGGGGCACCGAGTCCCAGGATTGGGCGGAGATGCTGATGCGGATGTACAACCGCTGGGCCGAGCGCCGAGGGTACACGGTCAAGGTGCTGGACCTGCTGGCGGGAGACGAAGCCGGTATCAAGTCCGTGGCCATGGAGATCCGCGGGGATTACGCGTACGGGTACATGAAGGCGGAAAAGGGAGTGCACCGGTTGGTCCGGATCTCCCCGTTCGACGCGCAGTCTCGCCGTCACACGTCGTTCGCCTCCGTCTTCGTTTACCCGGTCGTGGACGACAGCGTCGAGATCGACCTGCGGGACGAGGACATCGAGATGGAGGTGTTCCGCGCGTCCGGGGCGGGTGGGCAGCACGTCAACAAGACATCCTCGGCGGTGCGGCTGCGACACATTTCGACCGGGGTGACCGTGTCGTGTCAGCAGGAACGTAGCCAGCACAAGAACCGGGCGACGGCCCTCAAGATGCTGCGCGCGGCGCTGTACCAGCGAGCCATCGAGGAGCGCGAAAAGAAGAAGGCCGAGGTGGAGGCTACCAAGACCGACATCAGCTGGGGCAACCAGATCCGGTCATACGTGTTCCAACCCTACACCATGGTGAATGACCATCGCACCGAGCTGAAGATCTCCGACGTGCAGTCCGTCATGGACGGGGAGATCGACGCGTTCATCGAGACCTTCCTGAAGAGGTTCGGGAGCCGCGCGGCATGAGCGTCGACATCCGATCGTTCGTAGAGGAAGCCCGACGGGAGAAGCTCGCCGCGATCCGCGAGTTGGGCGTGGAGCCCTTTGCGTATGGCTACGACCGCTCGCATACGGCGCGGGCAGCCATCGAAGCCTACGGCGCCGCAGGCGACGCGCCCGACACGGAAGTCCGGGTGCGGGTCGCCGGCCGGATCGTGGCTCGCCGCGGGCACGGGAAGACGACCTTTGGGCATCTGGCCGACGCATCGGGGCGGGTGCAGGTCTATCTACGCAAGGACCAGCTCGGGGACCAGGCCTACGAACTCGTCAAGCTGCTCGACCTCGGTGACCACATCGGGGTGGCCGGGCACATGTTCCAGACGAAGACCGGGGAGGTCACCGTGCACGCGCGCGAGGTGACGCTGCTGGCCAAGGCGCTGCGCCCCCCACCGATCGGCAAGGAAGATGCCGAAGGGGAGCAGCACGGTCGGCTCAGCGACACCGAGCAGCGCTACCGGCAGCGGTACGCCGACCTGTTGGCGTGGCCCGAAGGGCGGGAAACGTTTCTGCTCCGCGCGCGCGTGATCGCCTACCTCCGCCGCTTCCTGGACGAACGCGGCTACCTCGAGGTCGAGACGCCGGTGCTGCAACCGATCTACGGCGGGGCGCTCGCCCGACCGTTCACCACCGACTACAACGTGCTCGACGCGCGGTTCTATCTCCGCATCGCGACCGAGCTCTATCTGAAGCGCTGCATCGTCGGTGGGATCGAGCGGGTGTACGAGATCGGCAAGGACTTCCGCAACGAGGGAGTGGACCGGCTCCACAACCCCGAGTTCACGATGCTCGAGTTCTACGAGGCATACGCGGACTACGAGAACATCATGGACCTCGTGGAGGAGATGGTGCACGGCCTGGTGGTGGAGTTGTGCGCCAGCCCCGTGCTGGAGCGTTTCGGCACGACCTTCGACTTCACGCGACCCTGGCCCCAGGTGCCGTACCTGGAGCTGGTCAGACAGCACGCGGGTGTGGACCTGGAGCGCACCGACGACGACGCGCTGCGGGACCTGCTGCGCAAGCGCGACGTTCCCGACCTGGATCCCATGCCTCGCGGCAAGCTGATGGACGAGGTATTCAAGGAGTACGCCGAGCCGCAACTCGAGCAGCCCACCTTCGTGGTGGATTTCCCGCTCGAGCTCTCGCCGCTGGCGAAGCCCAAGCGCGGTAATCCGATTCTGGCGGAGCGCTTCGAGCTGTTCGTGCAGGGGAGAGAGCTCGCCAATGCGTTCAGCGAGCTCAATGACCCCGATGACCAGCGAGCCCGGTTCGAAGCACAGGCCTCGGCCCGCGCCGCCGGCGACGAGGACGCTCACCAGCCCGACGAGGACTACGTGCGCGCGCTGGAGTACGGCATGCCGCCGACGGGCGGCTGCGGACTCGGCATCGACCGGTTGGTGATGCTGCTCGCGGAGGAGTCGTCGATCCGCGACGTGATCCTGTTCCCGATGCTGAGGCCCGAGGAATGACCCGGTTGGACGTGAGGCTGGCCTCGCGCTACATGCGCAGTCGTCGCTCCGCGCGACTGTTCTCCCTGATCACCCTGATCGCGACGGCCGGGGTGGCCCTGGGGGTCACGGCGCTCATCGTCGTGACGGGAGTGATGAACGGCCTGCAGAACGAACTGCGGAGCAAGATCCTGGTCGCGTCACCGCACCTACGGGTCCTCACGTTCGGCCGAGGGCTGCGGATCGACGACTGGCGCACCGTGCGTGACACCGTGGCGAAGCACCCCGAGGTGATCGCCATCGCGCCGTTCGTGTTGAGCCAGGGTCTGGTCTCGGCCGGTGCGGACTACGCGGAGGGCGTCTACGTCGTGGGGATGGAACCCGACACGGGCACGATGGCGGTCACCGCTCTGCCGCGCCACTTCCTCGAGGGCGACCTGGAATTCACCACGACCATGGACGACGTGGATGGCGGCATGGTGCTGGGTCGCCGGCTGGCCGACCGCCTCAACGCGTACCCCGGCGACCGGGTAACCGTTGTCGCCCCCGCGGGCAGCAAGTTCAACTCCGCCCTCGGTACCTTCGTGCCCAAGTGGTGGACCTTCGAGGTCACGGGACTGTTCCACACCGGGATGTACGAGTACGACAACGGCTACGTGCTGGTGAATCGGGAACTGGCCCAGCGCTACGCCGGCCTGGATGACGCCGTCACGGGTCTCGAAGTACGGTTGCGCGATCCGTGGTCGGCGCCGCAAGTGGGCCGCGAGATCGAAGACCAGCTCGGCTACCCCTATCGCACGCTCGACTGGCAGAGCCAGAACGCCTCGCTGTTCTCGGCGCTCAAGCTCGAGAAGCTCGCGATGGGGACGATTCTGCTCCTCATCGTGGTGGTCGCGGCGTTCAACATCGTGAGCACCCTCACCATGTTGGTGCGGGACAAGACCCGGGAGATCGGGATTCTGCGGGCGATGGGACTCTCGGTGCGCCTGATCCGGCGGATCTTCATCCTGCAGGGCACGGTCATCGGCGTGGTCGGCGCGGCACTGGGGACCGGCCTGGGGCTGTTCCTGGCGTACCTCGTTGACCAGCGGCGCATCATCGCCCTGGATCCCTCGGTCTACTTCATCGACCACCTGCCGGTCCACGTGCAGGCGCTGGACCTGCTGATCATCATCGCCGCGACGGTCGGCGTGGCGACCCTCGCAACGCTGTATCCCGCGCGCCAGGCGGCGACCCTCGATCCGGTCGACGCGATCAGGTACGAATGAGCGCCGTCGTCGAAGCAGCGGGCGTCCGCAAGGTGTACCGCGGGGGAGACCTCTCCCTCGTGGAGGTTCTGAACCACGTGGACCTCTCGGTGCGGCGCGGCGAGATGGTGGCGATCGTCGGCGCCAGCGGTGCGGGCAAGAGCACCTTGCTGCACATCCTGGGAGCCCTCGAGCAGCCCACGGGGGGAGAGGTACGCCTCGACGGCGTGCCGTACACGACGCTCACGCCGGACAGGCTGGACGCGCTGCGCAACGGGATGGTCGGGTTCGTGTTCCAGTTCCATCACCTGCTGCGCGAATTCACGGCGCTCGAGAACGTCATGATGCCGCTGTTCATCGGCGGCTGGGCGGAGGATCGCGCCCGAGCCAGGGCCGAGGAGCTGCTGGCATCAGTCGGTCTCGCGGGACGCATGACGCACCGTCCGACCCAACTCTCCGGCGGTGAACAGCAGCGCTGTGCCGTGGCGCGCGCCATGGTCAACGATCCCAAGGTGCTCCTGGCGGACGAACCCAGCGGCAACCTCGACCATCACAACTCCGAGCGGCTCAACGACCTGCTGTTCGGCCTGGCGCGCGATCTCGAGACCGCACTCGTGGTGGTAACGCACAATCCCGTGCTCGCCGAGCGGGCGGACCGCACCCTGCTGCTGCAGGACGGCCGGCTGCAAACGGCCGACGGATTGAAGGTGGTGCCCTGATGCAGTGCGACAACTGCAACGAACGGCCGGCGGCCATCCACCTCACGCAGATCGTGGACAACTCGGTCACCACGGTGCACTTGTGCGAGCAGTGCGCGGCCGAGAAGGGTGTCCAGACGGGAGCTAGCACGGCGAAGTTCCCGCTCTCGGGCCTGATGGCCTCGGTGGGGCAGGGGGCGGCGGCGCTGCTGCACGGGGAGGATGACGGCGCCTGTGCGTTCTGCGGCGCCCGGCTGCAGGACTTTCGTGAGACGGGCCGGTTGGGCTGCTCCCACTGCTACGAGACGTTTGAGCAGCACCTGCGGGATCTCCTGCGGCGAATCCACGGGTCGAGCCAGCACGTGGGCGAGGTGTACCTCACCGCTGCTACCTCGGATCGCGACACCGATTCGAAGCGCGTCCTCGCGGAGCTGCGTGAGCAACTCCGGCGAGCGGTGGACGCCGAGAACTTCGAGCTCGCGGCGGAGCTGCGGGATCGCATTCGGGGCATGGAATGACGCTCGACTTCAGCCTGCTGCCCGACAGCGGCATGTCGTGGCTCGATGCAAGCGGGACGGAGAGTCGCGTTGTGCTGTCCACGCGATTGCGGCTCGCCCGGAACCTGCAGGGGATGGCATTCACGCTGCGGGCCAAGCCCGAGGACCTCGAGGCGGCGCGGGATCGGATCGTCGAGGCGGGCCTCGGCACCGCAAGCCTGCGTGACGCAATCACCTTCCAACTCGACGGCCTCGACCTCGTCGACCGCCAGCTGCTGCACGAGCGGCACATGATCTCACGGGAACTGGCCGGCCTGGAGCGCAACCAACCGATGCGCCACGCCGCCGCCCTGCTCACGACCGGCAGCCTCGGGGTGATGATCAACGAGGAGGATCACCTCCGGTTGCAGAGCCTCCAATCGGGCTTCGACCTGTCGCGCGCCTACGGCGAGATCGAGCGGCTGGACGCCGACCTGGGAGAGCACCTTCCCGTCGCGTTCCACCCGGAGTTTGGGTATCTTACCGCGTGCCCGACCAACGCGGGCACGGGACTCAGGGCCTCGGTCCTGATCCACCTGCCGGGCCTCGTCCTCACGAAGGAAATCGCCAAGGTCCTCCAGGGTTTGTCGCAGGTCGGGCTGACGTTCCGGGGATTGTACGGTGAGGGGAGCGAGGTCGTCGGGAACTTCTTTCAGCTCTCCAACCAGACGACGCTCGGCAAGTCCGAAGAGGAGTTGCTCGACCACCTGGGCAAGATGGTGCGACAGGTGGTCGATTACGAAGTGCAGGCGCGGGAGGTACTCCAGGAGGAAGCCCCGGCGGTGATCGCCGACAAGGTGTGGCGGGCGTACGGCCTGCTGCGGTACGCGCGCAGCCTGTCGTTTGAGGAGACGATGAACCTGCTGAGCGGGGTCCGACTGGGGGTAGGGCTGAACCTGATTCAGGACCTGAGTGTATACACGCTGAACAAGCTGTTGATCTATACGCAGCCCGCGCACCTGGCACAGCGCGAGGGGAGAGCGCTGTCGGATCCGGAGCTCCCCTTCATTCGCGCCAGCTACGTGCGCGAGCAACTCGAAGCGGACGCGGCCCGTAGCTCGGGCAACGGGGACGCGGCAGGATAGCCTCCACGTAGAGGGAACCATTCAGGCAACGGATCACCGATGAACGGCTACAACTTCACCGATCGAGTGCGGAAGGTCCTGCAGATGGCTCGGGAAGAGGCGGCTCGGTTGCACCACGAGTACGTCGGCACCGAGCACATCCTGCTGGGCCTGATTCGCGAGGGCGAAGGCGTGGCAGCGGCGGTGCTCACCAATCTCAACGTCGACCTCGACGAGATCCAGCAGAAAATCGAGGAGACGGTCAAGAAGGGGAAAGCTCCTGCCCCAGAGGGCCCCGACCTGCCGTATACGTCACGCGCCAAGAAAGTCCTGGAGCTCGCCATGAGCGAGGCCCGGGAGCTCAACCATTCTTACGTCGGCACCGAGCACCTCCTGCTGGGCCTCCTGCGGGAGGAGAAGGGGATCGCCGCGCAGGTGCTGGCCGACGCCGGGGTCAACCTGGAACAGGCACGGGCGGAGACGCTGCGCCTGCTCGGTTCCGATATGCCGTCCGGCGCCAAGGGCGGGGCCGTCCCGGGGACGCCGCGCTCGGAGAAGAAGTCGAAGACGCCGGCGCTGGATCACTTCTGCCGCGATCTCACCGCGCTGGCCGGCGAAGGGCAGCTCGATCCCACGATCGGCCGGACCCCCGAGATCGAGCGCGTGATCGAGGTCCTCTCCCGGCGGAAGAAGAACAACCCCGTGTTGATCGGCGAGGCAGGCGTGGGCAAGACGGCCATCGTCGAGGGGTTGGCGTCGCTGATCGCCGCCGGCAACAGCCCGGAGTCCCTCAAGAGCCACCGCGTGCTCGCGCTCGACATGGCGGCGGTCATTGCCGGCACCAAGTACCGCGGCCAGTTCGAGGAGCGCCTCAAGGCCGTCATGAACGAGATCGCGCAGAACAAGAACGTGATCCTGTTCATCGACGAGCTGCACACCCTCGTGGGCGCCGGTGCGGCGGAAGGGGCGATTGATGCATCCAATATGTTGAAGCCCGCCCTGGCTCGGGGCGAGCTCCAGTGTGTGGGAGCGTCGACGCTCAACGAGTACCGCAAGTACATCGAGAAGGACGGGGCACTCGAGCGCCGCTTCCAGACGGTCATCGTGGACCCGCCCACGATCGAGGAGACCATCGACATCCTAAAGGGCTTGCGGCAGCGCTACGAGGACCACCACAAGGTGATCATCCCCGACCAGGCGCTGGACACGGCGGCCAAGTTGTCGGAGCGCTACATCACCGACCGGTTCCTGCCGGACAAGGCGATCGACGTGATCGACGAGGCGTCCGCGCGGGCCCGGCTCGCCGCGCAGGTGCCACCGCCGGAGGTCTCCGACCTCAAGGAGAAGCTCGAGGCAATCAACCGGGACAAGGAAGAGGCCGTCCGCGACCAGAACTTCGAGCGTGCGGCAGCGTTGCGCGACCAGGAGCGCGAGCTGCAGGGCGAGATCCGCAAGCGGCAGGAGGAGTGGGAGAAGGAACGGCAGCAGCACCGCCCGACCATCGAGGAGGAGGAGATCGCGTTCATCGTCTCGCGCTGGACCGGCATCCCGGTCACGCGGTTGCAGGAGGCGGAAACCCAGCGGCTGCTCCGCATGGAGGAGGAGGTGCACAAGTCGGTGGTGGGCCAGAACCAGGCCATCGACGCCATCTCCCGCGCGATCCGCCGCTCCCGCGCCGGCCTCAAGGATCCGCGCCGGCCAATCGGCTCGTTCGTCTTCTGCGGCCCCACGGGCGTCGGCAAGACCGAGCTGGCCCGGGCCCTCGCGCGCTTCCTGTTCGCGGACGAGCAGGCGCTCATCCGCGTCGACATGTCGGAGTACATGGAGAAGTTCAGCGTGAGCCGGCTCATCGGGGCGCCTCCGGGGTACGTGGGATATGAGGACTCGGGTGCGCTCACCAAGGCCGTGCGACGCAAGCCGTATTCGGTCGTGTTGCTCGACGAGATCGAGAAGGCGCACCCGGACGTGTTCAACATCCTGCTCCAGGTGCTCGACGAGGGTCACTTGACCGACAACTACGGCCGCAAGATCGACTTCAAGAACACGGTCGTGATCATGACCTCCAACATCGGTGGCCGGGATATCTCGAAAGGGAAGTCCATGGGATTCGAGCAACCCGACGCGCAGGCCTCGTTCGAGCAGATGGAGCAGAAGGTACGCGACGAGGTGAACCGCGTGTTCAACCCGGAGTTCCTCAACCGGCTGGACGACACGATCGTGTTCCACGCGCTGAGCCGGGAGCACATCGGCCACATCGTGGACATCATGTTCGACCAGGTGCAGGAGCGGATCGCCCCCGACGGCTACAGCCTCACGCGCACCGAGGCGGCCAACGCGTTCCTGGTGGACCACGGCTACGACGAGTCGTTCGGCGCCCGTCCGCTGAAGCGGGCGATTCAGCGCTTCGTCGAGGACCCGCTGTCCGACAAGATCCTGATGGGCGAATTCGCTCCCGGCGACGAGATCGAGATCGACGTGAGTCCGGACGGCGACAAGCTCGTGTTCAGCGCGCTCTCGGGGTCCAAGACCTGAGATGACCCGCGTCCTCGCCGCCGCGGGCTTGTCCCTGGCGCTGGCGCTTCCCGCCGCCGCCCAGGAGCCGGTGCAGGACATCTTCATCGACAGCATCGCGGTCGAGGGAAACGCCCGGGTGGCGCGGGGCACCGTGCTCGCGGCGGCGGGACTGCAGATCGGGGTGCCGGTGACGTTCCGCGACCTGCAGCGCGCCATCCGCGCGCTGTACGCCACCGGACAGTTTACCGACGTGCGGGTCTACCAGGGCCGTGTCAACGACCGGGAGGTGCTCCGGCTCTCCGTCACCGAGCGACCGATGCTGACCGGCTGGTCGGTGCGGGGCGCTGACAAGGTGTCCGTGCGCAAGGTGCGCGGTCGGGTGCAGCTGCTGGCCGGGCGGCCCTACGATCCCGCGGTGGCCGCTCGCTCGCGGGCCGCGATCGACTCCCTCTACATCAAGGAGGGCTACTACGCCACCGCCGTGGGGACCCGCGAGTTCCCGCAGGAGGACGGCAGCCTCCAGCTGGTATTCGAGATCAACGAGGGTCGCCGGGTCACCATCTCGCAGGTCGTCATCGAGGGCAACGAGCACCTCACCGACGACGACGTCGTGGCGGAGATGGCGGTGAGCCCCGAGGGCTTCTGGTGGTGGCGCAAAGGCGACTTCAGCGACCAGGATCTCGAGCGAGACATCCGCGAGCGAATCCCGATGTACTACGCCTCCGAGGGGTTCATCGATGCCCAGGTCGTGAGCGACACCCTCATCGTCAACGAGAACACCGGGAAGGGACGCCTGGTGCTCCAGGTGAGCGAGGGCCGGCGCTACGAGGTGGGCGGCTTCGAGGTGGTGGGGAACCGCCAGTTCTCGGTCGAGCAGATCCGCAGGTTCTACCCGTTCGACAAGCAGAGCAGCGGCTTTCTGGGCTTCGGCGGCGGGGACAGCGAAGGTCCGCGGTACTTCGCCCTGGACGAGTGGGATGCCGCGACCCAGCAGGTTCGCTCGCTCTACATGAACAACGGCTACATCTACGCGCAGGTGCAGCCAACGTTGGTGCGCCGGTCGGAGGCCGACGGGCGCAACGTCGTGGACCTGCGCTGGCAGATCGTCGAGCGGAACCCGGCGGTCGTCAACAAGGTGCTCATCCGCGGGAACACCACCACGCACGAGGACGTGATCCGGCGGGCCATCACCGTCGTGCCGGGCGACGTGATGCGGCAGGACGCGCTGATCCAGTCGTACCAGCGTATCTCCAACCTCGGCTTCTTCGACCAGCCGCTACCGATTCCCGACACGGAGCAGGCGAACCAGCAGGGCGACGTCAACGTCATCTTCAACGTCAAGGAACGGCACACCGGCAACGTCAACTTCGGCGCTTCGGTGGGGCAGGGCACGGGCGTGGGCGGGTTCATCGGGCTGGACGAGCCCAACCTCTTCGGCCAGGGCAAGCGGGTCGCCTTCCAGTGGCAGTTCGGCCGGAACATCAACAACTTCAACATCTCCTACAGCGACCCGGCCATCAAAGGCAGCCTGATCTCGGGGACAGTCACGCTGCATCGCTCCCGGCTGCGCTACACCGTCGCGGACCTCGGGCGCATCAACTCCCGCGGCGTCAGCGTGCAAGTGGGGTTCCCCTGGCGCAAGTCGCGCTTCACGCGGTTCATCGTCTCCTATACGCTGCAGCAGGACCAGTACGATTCCCCAACGCTCGCGTCGCGCTTCGTGTGCGACGGCTGCGTGCTGTCAATGGTGTCGCTGAGCCTGGTACGCGACACGCGCATCGGCCTGCCGTTCCCCACGGGCGGCACGATGCACCGCTTCACTATCGGACAGGGCGGGGGCATTCTGGGCGGAAGCGGCGACTTCCGGCGGGCCACCTTCGAGGGCCGCTGGTTCACCCCGCTGGCCACACTCGGCGGGAGCAACCCCATGGCCGCACCCATGACGGTGGTGTTCGGGCTGCGCGCGCAGGTCGGCGGCGTGTGGGGAGACGCCGGCCCGCATTTCCGCCAGCTGTTTGCCATGGGCGGGGTGCAGTTCGGGATCCCGCTGCGGGGCTACGAGGAGTTCTCGATCACGCCACGCGGATTCGACCCGCTCGCCGAGGGACAGGCAGCGAGTACCGTTGATGCGTTCGGCGGCGCCTATTTCGCGGGCGGCGCCGAGGTGGGCTTCCGGCTCAGCCAGTCCATGTACCTCGCGTTGTTCTACGACGCCGGGAACGTGTGGGCGGGTCCGCGGGAGCTCAACCCGACCAGGCTGTACCGGGGAGCCGGCATCGGCGCGAGTCTCATCACGCCGTTGGGCCCGATCGGCATCGACTACGCCTACGCCTTCGATCGGGTCGACATCTTTGGGATTCCCAATCCGGGGTGGAAATTCCACTTCCGACTTGGAAACTTCTTCTAATCAAGCCTATGACCATGTACCTGGAGCGTAAGATGGCTCGTTGGGGATTGGCCGCACTGGCCGTGTTGTTGGTGGTAGGGGTTGCTGCTCTGCCGGCATCCGATTCGAATGCCGCGGTCCAACAGGGGCCGGAGATCGCCTACGTGAGCACCGAGATCGTGCTACGGCAGACGCCGGGGTTCGCGGCGGCGGAGTCCACGTTCAACGCCGAGATGCTGGGCTACCAGACCGAAGTGCAGACCCTGCAGCAGACGCTCGACTCGGCGGTCAGCGCCTTCAACCAGCAGTCGATCGTGCTGTCGCCGACGGCGCGGCAGGAGAGGGCGGAGGAGCTGCGTGTACTGCAGCAGCAGCTCGAGCAGCGCACCAACCAGCTGCAGACACAGGCGGCAACGCGGCAGCAGGAGCTGGTGGGACCGCTGGAGGAGCGCATTCAGGCCGTGATCGACGGCTTGCGCGCCGAGCGCAGCATTTCGCTCATATTCGATGTGTCGGCACCCGGCAGCAGCATCATCTCGGCCGATCCCGCGCTCGACATCACGCCGATCGTCGTGCAACGGCTGACCGGCGCAAGCGAACAGTAGCGCTCGCGTGAGCGCCGGATCTGGTCTGACCGCCGGCCAGATCGCGGACCTGGTCGGCGGCGAGCTCGTTGGCCGGCACGATGTCATGATCGCCGGGGTGGCCCCCCTCGACCGGGCCGGCCCCGGCGACCTTGCTTTTCTTGTTTCGCCCCGGTACGAGCCGTACTTTGAGCGATCCTCCGCGGGTGCGGTGTTGCTCGGCCCCGGGTTTCGGGACCTGGCCGCCGGACCCGCGACGCGTATCATGGTAGCCGACCCGCTTCCGGCACTTGCTCGCGCCCTCGAGGCACTCTATCCCGCGGAACCGACCCGCTGGACGGTGCACCGCTCGGCGCACATCGGTCCAGGCGCACGGTGGCACGGCCGCATCGCGATCGGGTCCGGCGCGGTCCTGGGCCACGACGTACGGCTGGGACACAACTGCGTCATCGGCGACCACGCACACCTCGAGGATGGAGTCGTGCTGGGCGACGACTGCCGCGTGGAGGCGCACGCCGTGGTGCACAGCGGCGCGGAGCTCGGCCACCGCGTGCTCGTCCGGGCGGGCGCGCGGGTCGGCGGCAAGGGCTTCGCGTTCGCCGAGACCGGCGACGGCCACGTCCCCATTCGGCACGTGGGACGCTGCGTGATCGGCGACGACGTCGAGATCGGGGCCAACACGACGGTCGACCGCGGAAGCGTGGACGACACCGTGGTGGGGTCCGGCACGAAGATCGACAACCTCGTGCAGGTCGCGCACAACGTGCGCATCGGCGCGCGCTGCATCGTCATGGCACAGGTGGGCATTGCGGGCAGCACGGTGGTCGAGGACGACGTCATGCTCGCTGGGCAGGCGGGCCTCGCCGACCACCTGACCGTGGGGCGCGGCGCCCGGGTCGCCGCGCAGAGCGGGGTGATCGGCGACATCGCCCCGGAAGACACGGTGTCCGGCTACCCCGCCCGCAGCCACCGCGCCGTGCTGCGGCAAGTGGCCGCGCTGGCACGCCTCACGCCGCTGGTCCCGTCCATCGAAAGGATGATTGCGCGCAATGACCCAAGCTAGACGCTCCATCGCCAAGCCGGCGATCGTGCGGGGGACCGGCCTGCACACGGGGGCCGATGTCACCGCGAAGCTGCTGCCGGCCGACGAGGGAACGGGCGTGCGCTTTCGCCGCACCGACCAGGATGCGCCGCTGGAGATCGCGGCGCTATTGGAGATGGTGAGCCAATCCGAGCGCCGCACCAGCCTGGGTGAGGGTGACCGCGTCGTCCATACCGTGGAGCATGTGATGGCGGCGGTCGCGGCGCATCAGATCGATGATCTGGTGATCGAGCTGGACGGGCCCGAGCCGCCGGCGGGCGATGGCAGCGCGGCCCCGTACTTCCACGCCCTGGCCGACGCCGGCGTAACTGAGGTGGGGGGCGCGGCAACGGTCTATCGACCGAACGCACCCGTCGTCGTGCGGGAGGGCGAGGCGACGTACCTCGTAGCCCCGAGCGACCAGCTGCGCCTCACCGTGACCATCGAGTGGGATCACCCTGCCATCGGGCGGCAATCGGGCGCGTACGACATCACGAGTGAGGCCTTCGAGCGCGAGCTCGCCGGCGCGCGCACCTTCGGCTTCGTCGCGGATGCCGACGCCCTCAGGGAGCAGGGGCTGGCCCTCGGGGCGTCGCCTGACAACACGATCGCGCTGTCCGACACCGGCGTCGAGGGCACCGAGCTGCGCTGGCCCGACGAGTTCGTGCGGCACAAGGCCGCGGACGTGCTGGGCGACCTCGCCCTCCTGGGTGGCCGTTTGGAGGCCGACGTGGTCGCGTTCCGTCCCAGCCACCGGGGCAATCTGGCGCTGGCACGCACCCTCAAGCGGGTCTCGGGGCTGAAGGCGCCGCCGGTCGCCGGCATCCAGGAGATCCTGGGGATCCTGCCGCACCGCTATCCCATCCTGCTGGTGGACCGGATCATCGAGCTGGTCCCCGGAGAGCGAATCGTCGGCATCAAGAACGTGACCTTCAACGAGCCGTTCTTCCAGGGCCATTTCCCCGGACACCCCGTCATGCCGGGGGTGCTCATCGTGGAGGCCATGGCGCAGACGGGCGGCATGATGCTGATGGACCAGATCGGCGATCCGGAGAGCAAGGTCGTGTACTTCATGTCGATCGACAACGTGAAGTTCCGACGCCCGGTGGTCCCCGGAGATCAACTGCGCTTCGAACTCGAGATGCTCCAGTTCCGCGGCAAACGCTGTCGCATGCGCGGCGTTGGCTACGTGGACGGACAGCCGGCGGCCGAGGCCGAGTTCACGGCGGCGATCGTGGATCGATGACGCCACGGTTCCATCCCACCGCGCTGATCGACCCTGACACGGAGATCGGAGCCGACGTCACGATCGGGCCCTACGCGGTGATCGGACCCCGCGTGACCGTGGGGGACGGCACCGCCATCGGCCCTCACGCGGTAATCCAGCAGGACACGCGGCTGGGGCGGCGCTGCACCGTGGGGGCCGGCGCCGTGCTGGGCGCCGATCCGCAGGACGTGAAGTACGAGGGTGAATCCACGTGGCTCGAGGTGGGCGACGAGACGACCATCCGGGAGTACTCCACGCTGCACCGTGGCACCGAAGCGCGCGGCAAGACCAGCGTCGGGCGGCGCTGCTTCCTGATGACCTACGTGCACGTGGCGCATGACTGCGTGCTGGAGGACGAGGTCACCATCGCCAACGCGGTCCAGCTCTCGGGGCACGTCACGATCGAGGCACACGCCACCGTGAGCGGATTGAGTCCGGTTCACCAGTTCGTGCGGATCGGCACGTACGCGTACGTGGGCGGGGGCTCCCGCGTTCCCCAGGATGTCCCACCCTACACGACCGCCGTAGGCAACCCGCTGAAGCTGTACGGCCTCAACACGGTGGGCCTCACACGCGCCGGATTCTCCCCGGAGGTGCGTCTCGCACTCAAGCAGGCCTACCGCTTGCTGTTCAACTCCGACCTCGCCCGGTCGGAGGCCGTCGAGCTGGTGCGACGCGAGCACGGTTCCGTCCCCGAAGCGCTGCGCCTGGCGGACTTCGTGGCGCACTCCGAGCGCGGAGTGCTCGTGTGACACGCATCCTCGTCTCGGCGGGGGAGCCGTCGGGCGACGCCCACGCCGCCGCCGTGGTGGCGGCGCTCAAGCACACCACCCCCGAGTTGGACATCGAAGGTATCGGTGGCCCACTGATGGAGGCCGCAGGCGTGGAGCTGGTGGCGGGGATCGAGCAGCTTGCCGCCGTCGGGCTCGCCGAGGCGGTGCGGACCCTGCCGGCCCACTGGCAGCTGCTGGGACGCCTCAAGCGGCGGCTGGCGAGCGGGCGCTACGACGCGGTGGTGGTCGTCGACTACCCGGGGTTCCACTTGCGACTCGCCGCCGCCGCCCAGGCGGCCGGCGTGCCGCTGCTCTACTACATCGCCCCGCAGGTGTGGGCCTGGGGCGGCTGGCGCCTGCGCCCCATCCGGGAGCGGGTGCAGGCGCTGGCGGTGATTCTCCCGTTCGAGGAGCAGTACTTCGGCGCGCACGGCATTCGCGCCACGTTCGTGGGCCACCCGCTGCTGGACCGGCCGGCGGGACCCTCGCGCGCGGCGGCGCGTCACACACTGGGTCTCGACCCCGAGCGGCCGGTGCTCACGGTCTGCCCGGGGAGCCGCTCCGCCGAGGTGACACGTCTGCTGCCCACCTTCCGTGCTGCGGTACGGCAGCTGCGGCGCAGCGTGCCGGGGCTCGAGGCCGTGCTGCTGGACGCGGCGGGGGTGGTGCGCGGGGAGGTACCCGAGTGCTCCGTGTGGCGGGGGGACAGCGCGACGCTGTTCGCCGCCGCCGACGCCGGCCTGTGCAAGTCCGGCACGACGACCCTGGAGGCCGCCCTCGCGGGCATGCCCATGGTGATCGCGTACCGGATGCATCCCGCCACCTTCGCCATCGCCCGGCGCGCGGTGCGCGTGCCGGACATCGGGCTGGTGAATCTGGTTGCGGGGCATCGGGTGGCTCCCGAGCTGGTGCAGCAGGCGGCTACGGCCGAGGCCCTGGCCCGAGCCGTGCATCCCCTCCTCGAGCGCGACGGCGAGGAAGCCGCGGCGCAACGCGCGGCGTTCGCGGCCATTCGAACCGCCATGGGACCTCCCGGCGCCGCGCGGCGGGTGGCGGAACTCGTGCGGGGCCTGGCCGCATGACGGGTACCGTGGCGGCCGTGACTCGGTGGATCGCCACCCTGCTTGCCTCGAGCTGGCGGCTGGAAGTCTCCGGCGAGCAGCATGTGGCGCGCTTGCGGTCGGCCGGCGAGCGCATCATCTACGCCGTATGGCACGGCGCCCTGCTCCCTCCGCTGTGGCACCGTCGCCGCCAGGGCATCACGCTGTTAGTGAGCTCCCACCGCGACGGCACCCGACTCGCCGACGCCGCACGCCGCTGGGGCTACCGTGTCGCCTTCGGATCCAACACCCGCGGGGGTAGCGGCGGCCTGCGCAGCGTGGTGCGTGCGTTGGCCAAGGGCACGGAAGTCGCGTTCACCCCGGACGGTCCCCGCGGGCCGGCCCGCGTTGCGAAGCCCGGGGCGGTCGCCGCGGCGCAGCACGGCGAGGCGTTCATCGTGCCGATCGGCGCGGCCGCCGAACCGGCGTGGCGCGCGTCCTCGTGGGACGGCTTCACGGTCCCGCGGCCGTTCTCCAGAGTGCGGCTGGTGTACGGCGAACCCTTCCGCGTGCCCAAGGGCACTGCGGGGCTGGAGTGGGGCACCGCACACCTGGAGGATGCGCTCTCCACAGCGGAGCACGAGGCCCGATGCTCTGGGTAACGCGCTGGTTGTGGCGCCGAGGCCTGCTCTCGGCCCGTCTCGCGCGGTTGCTGCTGCTGCCGCCGGCGTGGGCCTATCGCAGCGTCACTGCCGTGCGGGCCTGGAGCTACCAGCGGCACCTGCTCCCCCAGTCCATCCCAACCGCGCCCACCGTGGCCGTGGGAAACCTCACCGTGGGAGGGTCGGGAAAGACGCCCGTGGCATCCTGGATCGCGTCCTACTACGTCGAGCGGGGCATCAGGCCGGGCATCGTGTCGCGTGGCTACGGCGGCGACGAAGGGACGGTGCACCGCGTGCTCGTACCGCAGGCGGTCGTGGTGGAGGATCCCGATCGTGTCGCCGGGGCAGAGCAGGCCACGGAGCAAGGCGCGGAGGTGATCGTGCTGGACGACGCGTACCAGCGGCTCGACGTGGCGCGCGACCTCAACATCGCCGTGGTGAGCGCGGAATCGAGCCGGGCGGTCCCGTGGACGCTCCCAGCCGGGCCCTGGCGCGAGGGGTGGCGCGCACTGCGCCGAGCCGACCTCGTGGTGATCACCCGCAAGCGCGCCGGACGGGCAGTGGCCCAGCAGGTCGCCGACCGCGTGCGACGCACCGCCCCCCGCGCGGGCATCGCGGTCGCCCACCTCGCGATCCGGGGCTTCCGGAGCATGCGCACGGGAGACCGCCTGGAGTTGGAGCGGCTCGCGGGCACCAGGGTCCTCGCCTCCGCCGGCGTCGGCGATCCCGACGCCTTCGCTGAGCAGTGCCGCGAATTGGGCGCCCTGGTCCAGCTGGCGCCCTGGCGGGATCATCACCGCTACTCCAGCTCGGATGTGCGCCGCCTGCTCCAAGCCGCTGGCGAGGTTGATTACGTTGTAGTCACCGAGAAGGACGCGGCGAAGCTGCGCGGTTGTTGGCCGGCGGAGGCGACCGATCCGCTGGTGGCGGCGCTGGAGGTGCGCTGGGAGCGCGGCCGCGCTACGGTGGAGACGGCACTCGAGGCCGTCGCCACCGACATCGCTACCCTCTTGACCTAGACGGGATCGCCCACGCGGCGCTCGACCCATGGCCATATGAGCGACGGCACCAGCACGGAAGCACCCGCCCGCGTCGCCGCCGTACACCGGCAGCGCGGGCTCGATGCCTGATGATCGTGCACGTGGTCGCCGTGGGACGCGTCAGGGACGCGGCCCTGCGCGAGGCTTGTAACGCGTACGCCGCTCGCATCGGGCGTTACCAGCGCTTCGAGCTGCGCGAGGTCCGCGAGGCCGGCCGGAAGGAGCGCGACGGCGCGGCCGCGAGGCGGCTGGAGGGCCGGGCGCTGCTCGGCGCCGTGCCACAGGGCGGCCACATCGTGGCCCTCAGCCGGGGCGGCGAGGCGAAGACCAGCGAGGAGCTGGCCGGCCTGGTCGAGCGATGGAGGGAGCAGGCGCGCGACGTCGCCTTCGTCGTGGGAGGCGCCCACGGACTGGATCAAGTGGTGCTCGACCGCGCCCATCAGCGCTTGGCGTTGTCCGACATGACACTGCCCCACGAGCTCGCGCGCCTCGTCTTGCTGGAGCAGCTCTACCGCGCCATGACGATCCTTCGGGGAGAGCCGTACCACAAGGGACACCGGCCATGACGGAGTGGTTCGAGCAGTGGTTCGGCGAGGAGTATCTGCGGCTCTACCCCCACCGCGACGACGAGGACGCCGAACGTCTCGCCACGCTGATCGAGCGTCACGTGCCGCTCGCGGGACGCCGGGCACTGGACCTGGCCTGTGGGCCGGGGAGGCACGCCGCGCAGTTTGCTCGTCGTGGGGCGAGCGTTGTGGGGTTCGACCTCTCGATGCCACTCTTGAGCCGGGCGCGGCACCGACCGGGGCCGCCGCTGGACCTCGTACGGGGCGACATGCGGCGACTCCCGTTCCGCCCCGAGTCGTTCGACCTGGCGGTCAACTTGTTCACGAGCTTCGGGTATTTTGCGGACGACGCGCAACACGCCCAGGTACTGCGGGAGACGGCGGAGGTGCTCCGCTCGGGTGGCATGTTCGTGCTCGACTACCTCAACGCCGGGTTGGTGCGGGAGACGTTGGTGCCGCACGAGGAGCAGCAGGTCGGCGAGCAGCGCGTGGCGGTGGAGCGGCGCATCTCCGATGACGACCGCTTCGTGATCAAGGAAATACATCTCGTGAACGACGGACGCAGCTTCGTGGAGCGGGTACGGCTCTTCGAGCGGGAGGAACTGGAAACCATGGTCGAGGGAGCGGGGCTCACCGTGCACACGCGGCTTGGGAGCTATACCGGAGCCGCGGTCGCTCCCGACGCGGCCCGGGTGATCCTGATCGCCCAGCGGTCATGAGCTTCACACTGGAGACCACGGCGACCGCGCCCGCCCCGGCGCTGGACGCCAAGGCACTCGCGGCCGCACGCAGCGTAACGCCGGACCCCCGGCTGCGGGAGGCGTGCGTCGCGCGCGCCGCCGGCGCCGACAACCTGGAGCGTCTGTTTGCCGAGGGGGGACTCTGCGTCACCACGGGACAGCAGCCCGGCCTGCTCACTGGCCCTCTGTTCACGATCTACAAAGCGCTCACGGCGATCGCGGTCGCGCGTGGCTTCGAGCAGTGCCTGGGCCGACCCGTCGTGCCGCTGTTTTGGGTGGCCGGCGACGATCACGACTTCCTGGAGGCGAATCATCTCTACCAGCAGACCGCTGCCAATGAGGTGGAGCGGGTAGAGCTGCGCGCCCGCGCGCCCGAGGCACCGCTGCGTTCGCTCTACGAGGAGTCGCTGGGCCCCGAGATCCGAGGCGTCATCGACACCGTGCTTGCTGCCACGCCCGATTCGGAGTTCCGCGGCGACGTGGCACAGTGGGTAGAGCGGCACTACCGCGAGGAGCAGGACTTCGCGGGGGCCTTCGCGGAGGCCATGGCCGACCTGCTCGGTCCGCACGGACTCGTCGTGTTCCGTTCGACCCACGCCGCGGCCAAGCAGGCGATGGGTCCGCACTTGCTCAGCGCGCTCCAAGGGGCCGCCGAGCTCGACCGCCGCATGGCGGAGCGCGCCACCGAGCTCCACGGCGCGGGACGACCGACGCCCGTTCCGGTAGGCGAGGGCGCCACTCTGGTGATGATCCAGGACAAGCAGGGGCGGGACCGCTTGGTCCAGGGCGACGCCGGGTATGTCGCCAGGCGGACGGGGCACCACTGGAGCCTGGAGCAGCTGCGCGCCATCGCCGGAGACGATCCGCAGCGCCTCTCCCCCAACGTCTTGTTGCGGCCGGCAGTGGAGGCGGCCCTGTTGCCGACCCTCGCCTACGTAGCCGGTCCAGGCGAACTGGCGTATCTGCCGCAGTCCGATCCGGTCTACCGCATGCTCGGGGTCACGCCACAGGCCGTCGTGCCGCGCTGGTCGGGACGGGTGCTGGAAGCGCGCGTGGCCAAGGTCCTCGCCAAGTACGGTATTGCCACCTCGGACCTGGCCGCTCCCGAAGGAGCGCTGGAGGCCTCACTCGTCCAGGGCGATATGCCCGAGGCCGCGCGGGCAGCGCTGGCGGCGCTGCGACAGAGCCTGCAGGAGCAGTACGGCCATCTCGAGGAGGCGGCCGCCGAGGTCGACACCACGATGCGCAAGGCCGTGCAGTCGGCCCGCAACAGTGCGCTGTCCGGCACCACGCAGTTGGAGAAGCGGCTCGTGTCGCACCTCAAGAAGCGCAACGACATTGTCATCCAGCAGATCGCCAAGGCCCGCAACAGCCTGTTTCCCGCTGGTCGACCGCAGGAACGGATGTTCAACGTGGTCCCCTACCTCGTGCGCTACGGGACGCCGTTCCTCGATGCCGCGCTCGAGGCGTGCGCGGAAGCCGTTCCCGCTCTTGATGGGACCACGCCCGACAGGTAGTATCGCCCCATGATCTGGCCATTCGGGCTCGCGGTCCTCATCCTGGCACTCTTGATCCCCATTCTCGTGTTCGCGTTCGACGTACCACGACTGCGGAGGCGGGCGGAAGAAGCGGAACGGCTGGCCCCCGAGTGGGAGCAGCGGCTCGAGGAGCTCACCAAGCGGCTGACGGTGATCGAGGACGAGGTGGACGATCTCGGACGCGGCGTCGACACGCTGCGCGACGAGACCCAGTTCCTACAGCGCCTGCTGGAGGATTCCGAACCCCGCGAGCCACCCAACCGGCTCGCTCCGCCTAAGCCCTAGACGCGTGGCATCCTCGCAGGGCCGTCTCGCGGCCCGGGTCGGCGCCGGGATTCTCCTCACCCGCGTCCTGGGGTTCGTCCGGGAGCGGGTCTTCGCGCACTACTTCGGCGACGGCGTATCCGCCGATGCCTTCCGCGCCGCGCTTCGAATTCCCAACGTCATCCGCAACCTACTGGGGGAGGGAACGCTCTCGGCGTCCTTCATTCCCGTCTATGCCGGGATGATCGAGCGGGGCGAGACGGGCAATGCCAAGCGGGTCAGCTCGGTCATCGCGTCGGTGCTGGTGCTGCTCACCGCGCTGCTGGCGCTGGTCGGCATCGCGCTGGCCCCGGTAATCACCGACTTCGTCGCGCCGGGCTTTTCCGGGGCGCGACGCGATCTGACCGTCACGCTGGTCCAGATCATGTTCCCCATGTCGGGGATCATGATCCTCTCGGCATGGTGCCTCGGCATCCTCAACACGCACCGGCGGTTCTTCCTCTCGTACGCCGCGCCGGCGCTGTGGAACATCGCACAGATCGCGACCCTCGTGACCCTCGGCGGCATCCTCGCCGAGCTCAGGCTCGTGGTCGCGCTGGCCTGGGGCGCGGTCGCCGGCAGCCTGCTCCAGTTGCTGGTGCAGCTACCGGCCACACTCCGGCTCGTGGGCGGTGTCGGCTGGAGCCTCGACCTGAGCGCGCCGGGGGTGCGAACCGTGATCCGCCGCTGGATGCCGGTCATCGTGGGGGCGGGGGCGTACCAGATCTCTAGCATCGTAGACACGCAGCTCGCGTCGCTGCTGCAGCAGGGCGCCGTCGCCATCATGGGCTACGCCCAACTCGTCGCGATCCTGCCGGTCTCGCTCTTCGGGATCAGCGTCGCGGCCGTGGCCCTGCCGGAGCTGAGCCGTGACGTGGTGACCGACGACACGCGACTGCTCAAGGGCCGGCTGGGGGCGGGCACGAGGCGGATCGCCTACTTCGTGCTGCCGGCGGCCGTCGCGCTCGGCGCCCTCTCCCCGCAAGTCATCGGGGCGCTGTTCCAGACCGGGGCATTCGGGGCCACCCAGACGGCGATCGCAGCCGGGGTCCTGTCGGCCTACGCGATCGGCATTCCGGCGCAAGCGTCCCTCAAGCTGTTTGCGTCGGGGCACTACGCGCGCGGTGACACGAAGACGCCGGTGCGGATCGGTGTCCTCTCCGTCGTGGTGTCGGCGGTCTCCGCCTACCTGCTCATGCAGCGGTTCGGACCGGCCGGGATCGCGCTCGGGGCAGCCATCGCCGCCTGGGTCAACTCCTCCCTCAACTTCGGTACCCTGTCACGCCGGGTGGGCCGCCTGCTGGACGCGTCGGAGCGCAAGGCGATCACCGTGTCGGTCGTCTCCACGGTACCTGCGTCGCTTGCCGGCGTCGGCGTGGCGCGCGCGCTGGCCGCTTCCCCCCTGTGGCTCTCCGCCGTGGCCGCACTCGCGGCGTTCTCCACCGTGTACGGCGTGCTCACCCTGCTGCTGCGCCACCCCGAGGCGCAGCGCGTGTGGAGCTCCATCCGACACCGTTAACTTTCAGGCATGCCGTCCGAGGCACTGGAACGCAAGATCGCATCGCTCCCCGACCAGCCAGGTGTGTATCTCTGGAAGGGCGCACGGGGGGAGGTGTTGTACGTCGGCAAGGCCAAGCGCCTGCGACAGCGGGTGCGCAACTACTTCGGTGCCGACGCCGCCCGCGGACCCACGCTGCAGATGCTGCTGCGTCTCATTCGCGATCTGGACACCATCGTGGTCCCGTCCGAGTCGCAGGCACTCCTGCTCGAGAACAACCTGATCAAGGAGTACCGCCCGCGCTTCAACATCCAGTTGCGGGACGACAAGAGCTACCCACGCATCGCCGTCACCCTGGGCGAGCCGTTCCCTCGCGTCTTGGTGGTGCGACACCTCGACGCCCCGGGGGCGCGCTTCTTCGGGCCCTACACCGACGTGGGCGTGCTGCGCCGCACCCTGCGCATCATCCGCCGCCTGTTCACGGTCCGCTCGTGCCACTACGCGCTCCCCGACGAGGCACCGGACCGGCCGTGCCTCGACTATCACATCCATCGGTGTCTCGCACCCTGCGTCGGGTACCAGAGCGAGTCCGAGTACCGCCGCATGGTGGATGACGTCATCACGTTCCTCGAGGGAAAGACGGTAGAGGTGCGCACGCGGCTGCGGGAGCGGATGGAGGAGGCGTCTCGACGGCTGGACTACGAGCGGGCCGCCGAGATCCGCGACGCGCTGGCCTGGCTCGAGCAACTGGAGCAACCCCAGGCCGTCGAGTTCGTCGGCGGCAGGGACACCGACGCCATCGGCTTCGCCCGGGACGGCGACGACGCCGTCGGCGTCGTGCTGCGAGTGCGCAAGGGGAAGATCCTCGCTCGCGAGCAACGGTTCTACGAGAACCTCTCTGACGCACACGACGACGCGATCCTGTCGACCTTCCTGGTGGGCCACTACGTTCGGGGCGAGGGCCTCGCCTCCAAGGTGGCGTTGCCGTTCGCGCCGGCCGACTTGGAGGCTCTGCGTGAGCTGGCGCCGGACCGGCAGTGGAGTATTCCGCAGCGGGGCACCAACCAGCGCTTGGTGGCGCTGGCCGACCAGAACGCGCGGCACCTGCTGGAGAGCTTCAAGATCGAGTCGCTCGAGACCCACGAGCGCGTGGAGGACCCCGTGTATGCTCTGGGCCGGGACCTCGGGCTCACGGCGGTCCCACGCAGCTTCGTGTGCATCGACATCTCGACCAACCAAGGGCGCGATACGGTGGGCTCCCTGGTGTGGTTCGAGGCGGGGCGCCCCCGCAAGAACGACTACCGCCGCTACAAGGTCCGGGGACAGGAGGAGCAACAGGATGACTACGCTGCCGTGCACGAGGTGGTGACCCGGTTCGTCAGCCGCCGCAAGGAGGAGGACAAGCCGCTGCCGGACCTCATGGTAATCGACGGCGGCAAAGGCCAACTGGGCGCGGCGCACCAGGCCCTCGAGGAGCAAGGGCTCGAGGACCTTCCCCTCGCGAGCCTGGCCAAACGGGATGAGGAGATCTTCCTGGTGGGACGCAAGAAGAGCCTCAAGCTCGCCGCGCGGGCTCCGTCGCTGAAGCTGCTTCAGCGCGCACGGGACGAGGCTCACCGCTTCGCCGTCAGCTACAGTCGCAAGCGCCGGGCGGCGCGCACGGTCACTTCCGAGCTGTTGAACATCCCGGGAGTGGGGGAGAAGCGCCGCCGCCGGCTGCTCGAGCGGTTCGGGAGCCTGGCGGGTGTGCGGACCGCGACGCCGGAGGAGATCGCGGCCCTGCCAGGTTTCTCACTCAAACTCGCCGACCGTATCCTCGCCAACGTGAGACGCTAATGACACCCACGACCTACACCTGGTCGCTCGCCTGTTCGTCCTGCTCCGAGACGGCCGACGCTGAGGGCCTTCCCACCGTGTGCCCCGAGTGCGGCGCCCCGTGGCTGGTGCGCTACGCCGACCTCCCGGATCCCGCCGTGAAAGCCAAGCTCGCGGAGCGTCCCTGGTCGATGTGGCGCTACCGCGAGTGGCTTCCGCTGCTGGAGTCGGAGGAGCCCGTCACCCTGGGGGAAGGCTTCACCCCGCTACTGGAGACACCTCGCCTGGGCGACGCGCTGGGTCTCTCCGCGCTGTGGATCAAGGACGAGTCCAAGAACCCCACCGGGTCGTTCAAGGCCCGCGGCCTCTCGGCCGCGATCACGCGGGCGAAGCTCGCTGGGGCACCCGGGTTCACCGTGCCCACCGCTGGCAATGCGGGCGTGGCCACGAGCGCCTATGGGCGCCGCGCCGGCCTTCCGGTCCGCGTGTTCGCGCCGCGCACGACGCCGCCGCGCATCCTGGACCAGATCCGCGTGTTCGGTGCTGAGCTGGAGCTGTTGGACGGGCACATCGGCGATTGCGGCAAGGCCGCCCGCGCGCACGCCGCGGCCCAGGGAGCGTTCGACGTTTCCACGCTGCGGGAGCCGTACCGCATCGAGGGGAAGAAGACCCTGGGACTCGAGATCGCGGAGCAGCTGGGCTGGCAGCTGCCCGACGTGATCCTCTATCCCACGGGGGGCGGCACGGGTCTGATCGGCATGTGGCTCGCATTCAGGGCGCTGCGCGAAGCGGGGTGGGTCAGTGGCCAGCCGCCGCGGCTCTACAGCGTGCAATCCACGGGCTGTGCTCCCGTGGTGCGGGCGTTCGAGGCGGGCGCGGACCGAACCGAGCCGTGGGAGGACCCCGAGACGATCGCCTCGGGCCTGCGGGTGCCGGCCCCGCTGGGCGGACCGGTCATCCTGCGGGCGCTGGCGGAGACCGGCGGCCGGGCCGTGGCCGTGAGTGATGACGCCCTGGCGGCCTCGGAGCGGCGCATGGCGGAGCTGGAGGGCGTGGACGCCTGCCCCGAGGGTGGCGCCACCCTTGCCGCGCTGGAGACGCTCCTGGCCGAGGGACACGTCCGGCGCGACGAATCGGTGGTGCTGTTCAACACCGGCGCCGGGTGGCTTTATCGACGGAATTGATGGAAATTTACGGCTTACGGCCCCGACCGATGCGCATCGCAATTCTCGACCCGGCCGCCGGAATCAGCGGCGACATGACCCTGGGCGCCCTGCTCGACGGCGGCGTCGAGCGGGAGTGGCTGGAGACGCTTCCCGGCCGGCTCGGGTTCGCCTCGGTAGGCGTCACCGTGCGCCAGGTGGAGCGGGCGTCGGTGGTGGCGACCAAGGTCGATTTCGAGATCCCGAGCGGAGGACCGGGCGACGGGCACGGGCGCCACGTCGGTGAGCTGCTCGACCTGGTGCGCGCGGCCCCCGTTTCGGACACGGTCCGGGCCAAGGCGGCCAGGGCCTTCGAGCTGCTGGGCGAGGCCGAGGGGCGGATCCACGGGGTGGCACCCGACGCGGTTCACCTGCACGAGGTCGGCGCCGTGGATGCAGTGCTCGACATCGTGGGCGCCGTCGAAGGCTTCGAGCGCCTCGGGGTGGACGCCGTGTACAACCTCCCCGTGGCCGTCGGTGACGGCTGGGTGGAGGCGGCACACGGGCAGCTGCCGGTCCCGGCGCCGGCCACGGCGATTCTCCTGGAGGGGGTCGAGGTGCGGAGTGGGGGACCGGTGACCGGCGAGGCGACCACGCCCACGGGGGCCGCGCTGGTACGGGTCCTGTCAGAGGGCCCGCCACCGCCGCGCTGGCGCCTCGTTTCCAGCGCGTGGGGCGCCGGCGAGCGCGACCCGGCGCACTACCCGGGCGCGTTGCGACTGATGGTCGCCGAGGCGGCGGCCGAGGCAGGGGTCGTGGAGGTGATCGCGACGGACATCGACGACCTGGCGCCCGAATACGTGGAACCGTTGCGGGCGGCGCTGTTCGAGGCCGGGGCGGTCGAGTGCAGCGTCTGGCCTACACACGGCAAGAAGGGCCGCGTGGGCATGCGGCTCGAGGCGCTGGTCGCGCCGCAGCATGCCGACCGGGTGATCGAAGCGCTGTTTGCGCACAGCACGACGGCGGGGATACGACGCTGGACGACAACCCGGGCCACGCTGGCACGACGCGAGCTCGTGGTGGAGCTTGATGGCAGCGCCCGGGTACGTATCAAGGTGTGGGACGGGCCATCGGGAACGCGGCTCAAGTCCGAGTACGACGACGTGGTGGCGGCGGCGAGTGCCCTGGGGCGCCCCGCCTTGGAGATTGCACGGGAGGCGGAGCGGCAAGCGGAGGCAGTGCTCCGCGCCGGCCAGCCCACCCCGTGAGTGAGCGATAGGTCAATGCAAGGAGCGAGGGTGATGAAGACACTGGTGGTTGTGGCGGGGATCGCCGCGGGCCTCATGCTGAGCGTGACGCCGGCACCTGCCCAGTGGCGCGACCCCGAATGCGATTTGAGCGGCGCGGGGCACTTCCTCGTGAACAGCGGCAAGGTGTACCTCGAGGGAGCGAGCGAGGAGCGGGACGAGACGAAACAGCAACGTCTCCTGGGGGACGCCCAGCGCAACTTTGTCGAGGCCATCGAGCGCGGGGAGGCCGACAACCCGGCCGTGTGGTACTACCTGGGTCGGTACTACGTCCTCGCGGGCGACCCGCTGGGGGCCGACTCGGCATTCGACCGGGCCGAGCAGTTGGAGCCAGACTGTGCCGAAGACATGGGCCTGCATCGCCGCATCATGTGGGTGCCGCTGGTCAACGAGGCGCTCGACTCGATGCAGGTGAGTGCTTGGGACGGGGCCAAGCCGTTCCTCTACGGCGCCAACGCCATCTTCGACGAGGACATCATCGCGTTCTACTACCTGGCGCGCATCTACGGCAGCGAGGGCGAGATGGATTCGGCCATCGTGTACTTCCGGAAGGTCGCCGAGATGGGCACGGAGGATGAGGCGCGTACGGAAAACTACGCCACCTCCGTGTACAACCTGGGCCTGATCTACGGCATGATCGGCGAGCCTGACTCGGCGGCGGTGTGGTTCGAGCGGTACCGCGCCATCAACCCCGCCGACTTCGAGGCCATGGCCGGCCTGGCACAGGCGTACGCCCAGATGGGCGACACCGAGCGCGCCGCCGCGCTGTACGACAGCGTGCTCTCGCAGGCCGAGGGTATGGCGGCCATGGACCTGTTCCGCACCGGCGAGTCGCTGTTCATGGCCGAGGACTACGCGCTCGCGGCCCAGGCCTTCGAGATGGGCCTGGCGAAGAACCGTTTCTTCCGACCGGCGCTCTACAACCTCACCAACGCCTACCTCGCGATCTGCCAGGACGACAGCACATCCGAGGAGGACGTCCACAAGGCGGCGGCCGCCATGGAGAGCGCCGCGCGCCGATTGGTGGACGTGGATCCCTACAGCTACGATGCCAACAGTCTTCTGGCGGCGGCGTACCAGCTGCAACAGATGGATGACTCCACCCTCGCCGTGTTGGAGCGCCTCGAGACTCACACGTGGAGTGTAGAGATCGAGCTGCAGCAGGCCATCTCCGGCGGCTTCGCCGTCCAGGGAACCCTCACGAACCTGTCGGACGAGGCGACGGCGCAGACCGAGTTGCTGACGTTCGAGTTCGTCGACGGGGAGGGCAACGTGCTCGCGACCGAGACCGTCGAGGCGCAGAGCCTGGGAATCGACGAGGAGTATCCGTTCGAGCTGATGGTTGGGGGCGAAGGGGTCGTGGCCGCTCGCTACCGCGTAGGCGGGTGACGGCAGGTTGACTTGACTCAGGGGGAGCCATACTCTCCCCCTGACTTGCGGGCGTAATTCAGGGGTAGAATGCCAGCTTCCCAAGCTGGACGTCGGCGGTTCGAATCCGCTCGCCCGCTCTGACGGAAGGCTGCAGTCCGCGGCCTCGCCCCACCGCCCCCTCCTCGATAGCTTAGCTCTACACCCCAGTTCATCGGGAAACCATGCCCGACAGTGGCAGGACCAAGACCAGGGCGAAGGACGAGCTGTCCGCCCTGCGCCGGCGTGTCGCCGAGCTGGAGGCGACTGCCCGGGAGCACGTGCAGGCCCGGGAGGCGTTCCTGGAGGCCGAGGAGCGGTACCAGGACCTGTACGACAACTCGCCGGACATGCACTTCACCGTGGCGGAGGACGGGACCGTGCTCTCGGTCAACCGGTTCGGCGCCGATTGCCTGGGCTACGAGCCACTCGAGCTCGTCGGCGGGCCGGTATGGGTGGTCGTCCATCCCGAGGATGTCGCGAGCGTGCAGCAACAGGTGGCGACGATCTTCCGCGCCGGAGGAGGCGGCGCCAGCGAGCTGGAGTTTCGCAAGGTCCGCAAGGACGGCTCCGTGTTGTGGGTGCGGGAGCGCGTGCGCGTTGTCTCGGGCGTCCGCGGTGGCCCCATCGAGCTGCGGATCATCTGCCGTGACATTACCGCCCGCAGGAAGGCGGAATCGGCCTTGCGGGAGAGCGAGCAGCGCTATCGCGCGCTGTTCGAAGACTCGCGGGACGCGATCTACATCACGGCCACCGACGGTGAGCTGGTGGACTTCAATCAGGCGGCCTGCGAGTTGTTCGGCTACACAGCCGAGGAGTTCGAGCAGCTGAATGCGCGCGAGCTCTACACGCGGGCGGAGGACCGCGAGCGCTTCCAAACGGCCGTGGCGGGTGACGGCTCCGTGCGCGACTTCGAGGTGAAGTTGCGCCGCAAGGACGGAGCGCTGATCGACTGTCTCCTCACGTCGACCGAGCGGCGCGGCCGCGACGGGCAAGCCGTGGGCTATCAGGGCATCATCCACGACATCACGGAGCGTAAGCGTCTGGAGGAGGAGATCCTGGCGGTGAGCACGCGAGAGCAGCGACGCATCGGGCAGGACCTGCACGATGGTCTGGGCCAACAGCTCACCGGCATGGCCTTCCTGCTCACGGCGCTGGAGCGCAAGCTGGAGTCACGCCAGCTCGCGGAGGCCCGCGACGCGAAGGCCGTCGCGCTCTTGGCACACGGAGCGATCGCCCAGACACGATACCTCTCGCGCGGCCTCTACCCGGCCGCCCTGGAAACGGCCGGGCTTGCCGGAGCGCTGGAGGATCTCGGGGCCAACGCCGAGATGCTGTTCGACGCCTCGTGTACGGTGCGCACGGGAGATGCCGCCCCGATCGCCGACCGCATAGTCGGCGGACACGTCTACCACGTTGCCCAGGAGGCGGTCACCAACGCCGTGCGGCACGGCGAGGCAACGCACGTGACCATCGAGCTTGGCCGCGACCGCGACCGCACGACGCTGACGGTATCTGACGACGGGAAGGGGATTCCCGAGGCGCTCGAGGAGGGGAAAGGCATGGGTCTCCACATCATGCGCTACCGCACCCGCATGATCGGCGGATCGCTCGAAGTGGAGCGGGGGACCGAGCGTGGCACCGTCGTGCGCTGCACCTTTCCCACACCACGACAGGAATCCGGCGGGGAGACTGCATGACCGAGCACGGGGGACAGGGGACGCCGAGCCAACCGGCCCGAGTGCTGGTGGTGGACGATCACCCCATCGTCCGCCAGGGCCTAGGGCAACTCATCGACGCCGAGCCCGACCTGGCGCTGTGCGCCGAAGCGGCGGACGCGCCGGCCGCCCTCGCCGCAGTGGAGCAGGAGGTACCCGACCTGGCGATCGTGGACATCTCGCTGGCCGGTTCCGATGGCCTGGAGCTGGTGCGGCAGGTTCGGGAGCGCTGGCCCTCCGTGCGAGTATTGGTGCTTTCGATGCACTCCGAGTCGGTGTACGCGGAGCGTGCGCTGAGCGCCGGGGCGCAGGGGTACATCATGAAGCAGGAGCCCCCGGATCGCATTCTGCATGCCATGCGCGAGGTGCTGCGCGACGAAGTGTTCCTGAGTGACAAGCTCCGAACGAAGCTCCTGTATCGGCTCGTAGGGAGTGGCCGGGACCGGGAGCGCACCCCCATCGAACGTCTGACCGACCGGGAGCTCACGGTGCTTCGGCTCATTGGCGCGGGGCGGGGCACCCGGCAGATCGCGGAGCAGCTGGGGCTCAGCGTGAAGACCATCGAAACCTACCGCGAGAACCTCAAGCGCAAGCTGCATCTGGCGTCGGCCGCGGAGCTCGTGCAGTACGCGGTCAGCTGGCTGCGGGAGGAGAGCGGCGGCTAGCCTTCCCCACAGGCGCGTGGGATGTCCCACCAACTGCCCTCCTTGTCCCCAAAAGGGCCTACCGTAACCACATAGCGCACCCCAGATTGCATTCTGCGTGGGGGATTCCCCGGTGTTCCGATCCGGGAGCGCGGGTTAATGATCGACATGTCGGGCCGGCTGGCGCCGGGACCGACGTACCCTCCGATGCTCACGAACTGGGCGCGCATGGACCGAACCATCCTGCTGGTAGACGACGACGCCGGGGTGCGCACGAGCCTCGCCAAGCTCCTCAAGGGCGAGGGCCTCGCGGTGGCCACCGCAGCCGACGGGAACGGTGCGCTCCAGGCCGTGCGAAGGATAAGACCGGACCTCGTGCTGCTGGACGTCTTGATGCCCGACCTCAACGGCTTCGAGGTCTGCCGCCTCCTCAAGAGAAACCCCGACACGCGCCTCATCCCGGTCGTGCTCCTCACAGGGCTGTCGGCTGCGGACGACCGTGTGCGCGGTCTGGAGGCCGGCGCGGACGACTTTATCACCAAGCCGCCCGACCGCATCGAGCTCCTGGCCCGGGTTCGCTCGCTGCTGCGCATGAAGAGCTACACCGACGAGCTGGAGCGAGCGGAGGCGGTGCTGCTGGCACTCGCCCGCAGCATCGAGATGAAGGACCCATATACCGAGGGGCATTGCGAGCGCCTGTCGGCGTACGCGGCGGCGCTGGGGCTGCGCATCGAACTCAGCATCGACGAGACGACGGCGTTGCAGCGGGCCGGGGTGCTGCACGACATCGGCAAGGTGGCAATCCCCGACTCGATCCTGCTCAAGCCCGGCCCGCTCACCGACGACGAGTGGGATGTCGTGCGCGAGCACCCCGTGACCGGCGAGCATATCTGCTCCCCGATTCGGTCGTTCGCCCCCGTGCTGCCCATCATCCGACACCATCACGAGCGCTATGACGGCTCGGGCTACCCCGACGGACTCGCCGGCGACGAGATCCCCGTCACCGCCCGCGTGCTTCAGGTCGTCGACGTCTACGACGCCCTGACGACGGCGCGTTCGTACAAGCCGGCGCTCACCTCGACCGAGGCGATCGCCACGATGCAGGAAGAGGTGGACAGGGGCTGGTGGGATCCGCAGATATTCGGCGAACTGCGCCGTTTGTTAGCCGACACCGACACCGAGCTCTCTGCCGGCGAGACGGTCCCACCTCCCGTATGAACTCCTCCCTCGACACCCTCTCTCAAACCCTGGTCCGTGCGCTCCCCTTCGGTTTCGACATCGTCGCGCCCGACGGGACCCTGCTTTACGTCAGCGAGCGTCAGGAAGAGCTGTTGGGCAAGGACGCGGTGGGCAAGCGGTGCTGGGACGTGTACCGGGACGACCGTACCCAGTGCGAGCACTGCCCACTGCGGCAGGGGGTGGCCCCCGGTGAGACGGCGATGATCACCTCGCCGGGCGTGCTCGGCGGCCATACGTTCCAGATCTACCATACCGGGCTCCTCTGGGAGGGGCAGCAGGCGGTCCTGGAGGTGTTTCACGACGTCAGCGCCATCACCAGGGCAGAGGAGCGCCGCCTCAGCAGCGAGGCCAAGCTCCATCTCCTGATCAATCAGGTCCCGGCGCTGCTCTGGACGATCGACACGGATCTGCGGTTCACCTCTTCGGGGGGCGCGGCCCTCGAAGGGCTTGGTCTGCGACCCGGTCAGGTCGTGGGCATGACGTTGTACGAGTATTTCGACACGGAGGATTCCGCGTTCGAGCCCATCGCCATGCACCGGGTCGCCATGGAGACCGGGGAGCACGTCTCATACGACTTCGAGTGGGCCGACAACTCGTACGAGGTCCTGCTGGAACCGCTGCGGGACCCGCGGGGCAAGACCACGGGCTGTATCGGCATCGCCGTCGACGTGAGCGAGCGAAAGCGAGCGGACGAAGTGCTGCGCCAATCCGAAGCGAAGTACCGCGGTCTGGTGGAGCACGCCAATTACGGGATCTACCGCTCGAGCCCGGAGGGCCGCTTTCTCTCGGTGAATCCGGCGCTGGTGGAGATGCTGGGCTACGGCTCCGCGGAGGAGCTCATGGGAGTCGACATGGAACGGGACGTCTACGCGCACCCGAGCGAACGCCCCGGCCTGGTGGAGCAGTATCGCGAGCGTGGACGGATCGACAACCTCGAGCTCGAGTGGAAACGCAAGGACGGGCGCACCATCACGGTGCGGGTGAGCGGCCGGCCGATGCACGATGCCGACGGAGACCTCGAGCTCTTTGAGATGATCGTGCAGGACGTCTCCGAGCAGCGCCGGCTCGAGGCGCAGCTGCGCCAGGCGCAGAAGATGGAGGCCATCGGACAGCTGACCGGCGGCATCGCGCACGACTTCAACAACCTGCTCTCTGTCATCACCCTCAATGCCCAGTTGGTCGCGGCCAGCCTGGAGGCCACGCCGGGCGAGGTCCTGCCCGAGCTGGAGGACATCCAGGAGGCGGCCCGCAAGGCCACGACCATGACGAAGCAGCTCCTCGGGTTCAGCCGGCACGCCGACCTGCGGATGGTGCCCACCGATCTGGCGCGCGTCGTGGCCAAGCTCTCTTCCATGATGCGTCGGGTGCTGCCCGAGAACATCACCATCCGCATCGACGCCGAGGAAGCCGTCCATGCCGTTCGGGCCGACGCCGGGGCCGTGGAGCAGATGCTGCTGAACCTCGCCACGAACGCGCGGGACGCGATGCCCGATGGCGGCAAGCTCCAGATTGACGTGGGGGAGCGCGAAGTGCAGGAGGTGACGCTGGCATCCCACCCGTGGATCACGCCGGGACGCTACGTGTGCATTCGGGTGCGCGATTCCGGCATCGGGATGGACGAGGAGACGCGCTCCAGGATCTTCGAGCCCTTCTTCACCACCAAGGCCCCGGGCGTGGGTACCGGCCTCGGGATGGCCATGGTCTACGGGCTCACGAAGCAGCACGGGGGATTCGTGACCGTGCTGACCGCACTGGGGAGAGGGACCACCATCGAGTTGTACTTTCCGGTCGTGGGCGAGGCGGCCCAGCCCCTCGACTCGGTCGAATCCCTAGACGGCGTCCGGGGCGGCAGCGAGACCATCTTGCTGGTGGAGGATGAGGACACTCTGCGCCGCTCGGCCAAGCGGGTCCTGGAGCGGTACGGCTACACCGTGCTGGTCGCAGCTGACGGCCAGGAAGGCCTGGAGCGGTATCGCGCCCACAAGACCGAGATCGACCTCGTGGTATCGGACCTCATCATGCCGAGGGTCGGCGGCGCACAGCTCCACCGTACCCTCCGGGAGGAGGGTGACCGCGTGCGGTTCCTGCTCGCCAGCGGGTACGTCGGACGCGAGTCAGGCGGTCACGAGGCCCTCGATCCCTCCATCCCGATCCTGCGCAAGCCGTGGGCCCTGCGTGATTTGCTGACGAGAATCCGCGAGTTGCTCGACCAGGAGTGATCCAACGCGCCGCATTTGCCGCGGTCCTTCCTCCCGACCATGTTTCCATGAGAGAGCAGCTGGTGGTCGCGATCCGCTGCTACGACCCCGCCACGGCGCGGCGCCACTTCGGTCTGGACCATCGGGGCGGCGTCATCTGCATCGAGACCCACTAGCGCGGTTATCTTAGCACGTCCACGCTGGCAAATCGTAAACACGGGAGGAGCATTCCCACATGGTCCGGGTGCAGGCCGTGCATGCCGATTCGGTTGGGGCCGAGCTCGGGATCACCCCCGGCTTCGAGTTGCTCTCCATCGGCGGACGCGAGCTGACGGACTTCCTCGATTGGGAGTTCCTCTCCGCCGAGGAGCGCTTCGTACTGCTGGCCCGCTCCCCGGAAGGGGAAGCCGTCGAGTACGACGTGGAGCGGCCCCACGAAGCCCCCCTAGGCATCGAACTCGAACCCCCACGCGTCCGGCGCTGCGCCAACCGGTGTGACTTCTGCTTCGTGGACGGTCTCCCGCAGGGGCTGCGGGAGACGCTGTACGTCCGGGACGACGACTATCGCCTGTCCTTCCGGTACGGGAACTTCGCAACGCTCACCAACCTGAAACCGTGGGACGTGGAACGGATTCTGGAGTACCGGCTCTCGCCCCTGTACGTCTCGGTCCACGCCACCGACCCGGTGGTGCGCCGCCGCCTGCTACGCCATCCCCGCGCCGCGGCGATCCTCCCGCAACTCAAGGCCTTCGCGGAAGGCGGGATCCGCTTCCACACACAGGTCGTGCTGCAACCCGGGGTGAATGACGGCGACGTGCTGCGCCGCTCCCTGGACGACCTCTACACCCTGGGTGCGTCCGTGCTGTCGGTGTCCGTCGTGCCCGTGGGACTCACGGAGTACAGCAAGCACCACCTGGTGCGGGAGCCCACCCGGGAAGAGTGTCGCGCCGCGGTGACGGCCGTAGAGGCCTCGCAGGAGCGAGCCCGCACGGAGCGGGGCACGCACTGGGCGTACGGGGCAGACGAGCTGTACATCGTCGCGGACCTCGACCTCCCACCGGCGGAGCGGTACGACGGGTTCGAGCAGGTGGAGAACGGAGTGGGGAGCGTGCGCTACCTGCAGCGGCGCATTGCCGAGGGGCGCGAGCAGCTGCGCGACCTGGGGACCGTGCGCGTTGGCGTGTTCACTGGTACGGCCATGCAGCGCCTCCTGCCGCTGGTCGTAGAGACGCTGCGAGCGGCGACCACCGCGCAGTACGAGCTCGTCACGATCGAGAACGATCTGTTTGGACCCTCCGTCACCACCGCCGGCCTGCTCCCGGGACGGGCCTTCCAGCGGGCGCTGCGGGAGCACGCCGACCTGGACGTCGCGCTGCTCCCGGCCGAAGCGGTGAGTGACGCCGGGCTGTTCCTCGACGACGTGCGCTTCGCGGATCTGGTCGAGGCAGCACCCATGCCAGTGCGGCTGTCGTACGACTTCGTGGACGCGCTCGCGAACGGTGGGACGCCATGAGACAGGCGACGGTGGCCATCATCGGCCGACCCAACGTGGGGAAGTCGACCCTGTTCAACCGCATCGTGGGCGGGCGGCGCGCGATCGTCGACGACCGCCCCGGCGTCACGCGCGACCGACACTACGCGCACACCGAATGGACCGGCCACCACTTCTGGCTGGTCGATACCGGAGGGTGGGTCGTGGACGCGGACGATGCGCTACACAGCAGCATCCGGCTGCAGATCCAGCTCGCCATCGACCAGTCCGACGTGATCGTGTTCGTGGTGGATACGCAGACGGGCGTGCACCCAGTGGACCACGAGGTCGCGCAGCTGCTGCGGCGCCACCGCGACCGCGTCGTGGTCGCCGCCAACAAGGCCGACGACCTGGCCGACGACACCTCGCACCACGCGTTTCACGAGCTCGGGTTGGGCGACCCACAGCCCCTGTCCGCATCCACGGGGAAAGGGAGCGGCGACCTGCTGGACCGCATCGTGGCGCTCCTCGCCACCGCACCCGAGGAGGCCGAGGAGGGGATCGTCCAGGTAGCCGTCGTGGGCCGCCCCAACGTGGGAAAATCGAGCCTCGTCAACCGTCTGTTGGGCGAGGAGCGGACGGTAGTGGCCCCCGAGGCCGGCACCACGCGGGATGCCGTGGATTCCCCCTTGCGGTACCATGGGCAAACGCTCAACTTCATTGATACCGCGGGGTTACGGAAGCGATCGAAAGTAGAGGATGAGATCGAATTCTACTCGGCTCTACGGACGGAGCGGGCGATCGATCGGGCCGATGTGTGCGTCCTGGTGGTGGATGCCACGCTGGGCGTGCAGGCCCAGGATCTGAAGATCGCCCAGGCGGCGTGGGAGCGGGGAACCGGGATCGTGGCGGCAGTCAGCAAGTGGGACCTGGTCGACAAGGACACGCAGACCGCGGCCGAAGGTGAACGCCAGGTCGTCGAGCGAGCCCCGTTCATGGGCGCCGTTCCGTTTGTCTACGTCTCGTCGATCACCGGCCAGCGCGCTCGCAAGGTGCTCGATCTGATCCTGGAAGTGGCCGAGACGCGTACGCAGCGAGTCGCCACCGCCGACGTGAATCGCGTCCTACAGGAACTCGTGGATCGCAATCAGCCACCGCAGCGCGGTCGGCAGGAGGTCAAGCTGCTCTACGGATCACAGGTGGCCACGGCACCACCCACCATCGCCATCGTCACCAACCGACCGGATGCGATCCCCGAGTCCTACCGGCGGTACCTCGAGCGCGGATTCCGCTCGGCGTGGGGGTTCAACGGCGTGCCCATCCGCATTCGGTTCCGTCGCAAGCGCACCAAGGGGAAGCGGTGAACGTCATTCCCTGGCTGCTGGGCGGCTACGTCGCCGGCGCGATCCCCACGAGCTATCTCGCGGCGCGCTACGGCGCGGGGATCGACCTGCGGGAGCACGGCAGCAAGAACCTGGGCGCCACCAACGTCTACCGGGTGCTGGGATGGAAGTACGCCGTCCCGGTGGGGCTGTTCGACGTGGCGAAGGGTGCCGTGCCCGTGTTCCTCGGCGGGATCTTCCTGCCGCAGCCCTGGGCACCCCTCGCCGTGGGCGTGGCGGCGGTTCTGGGCCACGTGTTCTCGGTGTTTCTGCGGTTCCGGGGCGGCAAGGGCGTGGCGACGGCCGCCGGAGTGGTGCTGGCGCTGGCCCCGGCTGCCCTCGGCATCGCGACGCTGGTCTGGCTCGCCGTGCTGCTGGGCACCGGCTACATGTCGCTCGCCTCGATGCTCGGCGCGATCACGTTTCCCGTGGCCGCGCGCGTCGTGTATTCGGAGAACCGCTACGCGCTGGCCGTCGGCATCGGCCTCGCGCTGTTTATCGTGTACACGCATCGCAGCAACATCAAGCGACTCCTGTCGGGCACGGAGAACCGATTCGGGCGCCGGGACCGGCAGGCGAAGGGGGATGCCTAAGTGCGGGTCGCGGTCATCGGCGCCGGAAGCTGGGGCACGACCCTCGCCGACCTGTTGGCCGGGAACGGACACCAGGTCAGCGTCTGGGCGCGCGAGCCCGAGGTCGTGGAGTCGATCAATCGCGATCACGTCAACACGATGTTCCTCGCCGACTCCCGGTTGGCCGAGACACTGGCGGCACACGCGGAGCTCGGGGCCGCCCTGGAGGGCGCAGAGCTGGTCGTTTCCGCGGCGCCGTCGCATGCGGTGCGCCGGGTGAGCACGGAGGTGGCCGGGGTGCTGCGTGGCGCGACGCCGCCGGTGGTGAGCATCTCCAAGGGACTGGAGTCGGACTCGCTCAAGCTCATGAGCGAGGTGCTGAGTGAGACGCTCCCGAGCGCGCCGGTGGTGGCCCTGTCGGGCCCCAGCTTCGCGCAGGAGGTGTATGAGCGCCAACCCACGGCCGTGGTGGCGGCGTCGAGCGACCGACCGGCGGCCGAGCTGGTGCAACAGGCCTTCTCGGCGGCGCACTTCCGCGTCTACACCAGCGACGACGTGGTGGGGGTGCAGCTGGGGGGCGCCCTCAAGAACGTGATCGCGATTGCCGCCGGCCTGTTGCACGGACTCAAGCTGGGACACAACACCCTGGCGGCGCTGATTACCCGAGGCCTCGCGGAGATGAGCAGGGTGGGGGAGGCGATGGGAGCAAGCCCGCGCACGTTCGCGGGCCTCGCGGGGATGGGCGACCTGCTGCTCACCGCCACGGGCGCCCTCTCCCGCAATCGCTCCCTCGGCATCGAGCTCGCGGAGGGCCGCACCCTCGAGAAGATCCAGGCGAGCCGGCGCAGCGTGGCCGAGGGGGTGCGGACCGCGAAGGCCGCGGTGAAGCTGGCCGAGCGCACCGGAACGGAGCTGCCTATCGCGGTCGAGGTGGCCAACATCCTGTTCGAGGGGAAGCGCCCCGAGCAAGCCGTGCGCGACCTCATGGAGCGGGAACTCAAGGCGGAGCACTGGCGATGACGGCCTCGCGTCCCGTACAGGAGTTCTTCTCGATCGGCGACGTCTGCCAGCTCACCAATCTCAAGCCGCACGTATTGCGGTACTGGGAGAGCCAGTTCCGCTTTCTCAACCCCGCCAAGAACCGCTCGGGGAACCGCGTGTACCAGCGGCGCGAGATCGAGCTCATCATGCTCGTGAAGCACCTGCTGTACAACGAGAAGTACACCATCGAGGGCGCGCGCCGGCGCATCGAGGAATATCGTCGCACCGGCCTGCTCAAGACCGAGGCCAGGTTCGCGCTGCAACGAGAGACGATCGAAAACCTCTCCGGCGAGCTGCGGACGCTGCTCGACATCCTCGACGGCAAAGCTCCCGTTGAAGATCCTGGTCAGTAACGACGACGGCATTCTGGCGCACGGGCTGGAGGTGCTCGCCACCGTGTGCCGCACGGTCGCCAACGTGTCCGTGGTGGCCCCCGACCGCGAGCAGAGCGGGGCGAGCCACTCGCTCACCCTGGGCCGGCCGCTGCGGTCCACGGAGCGGCCGGACGGCTCGCTGCAGGTCGACGGCACCCCCACCGACTGCGTCTTGCTGGCGCTCGGGGTGCTACTGGAGGACCGGCCCGACTTCGTGTTCTCCGGTATCAATCACGGCCCTAACATGGGCGAGGACGTGCTCTACTCCGGCACCGTGGCGGCCGCCATGGAAGGGCTGGCGTATGGCATTCCGGGTGTCGCGATGTCCTTCGCGGGGGGAAACATCGAGCTCCTGGACAGCCACCAGCCCTGGCTCGAGCGGCTGGTGGCCGATATCGTGAAGGTCGAGAACTTCCCGAAAGAGACGCTGCTCAACATCAACCTCCCACCGATCCCGGGCGATGAGATCGAGGGCATCCGGGTGACCACGCTGGGGAAGCGGGTGTACTCTGACTCCCTCGTCAGGACCAATGATCCCTGGGGCCGGACCGGGTACTGGATCGGGGGCGGGCAGATCTCCTGGTCGGGACGGGAGGATTCGGACTTCCGCGCCATCCAGGACCGCCACATCTCGGTCACCCCCCTGCACGTGGACCTCACCAACTACGGCCTGCTGGAGGACGTGCGGGGATGGCAGCTGGGCGGCTAGCCGATAGCTACGGCGGGTACCGGGCGAGGCTGCTGGAGAGCCTGCGAGGGCAGGGAATCCAGGATCTCGCGGTGCTGCGAGCCTTCGGCGAGACCCCGCGGCACCTGTTCGTGCCGGAAGCGCTGCGTCACCGCGCCTACGAGGACAGTGCCCTGCCCATCGGCCACGGCCAGACCATCTCCCAGCCCACGACCCAGGCGCGCTACCTCGAGGCGCTCGCGCTGGGTGGGAGGGAGCGCGTGCTGGAGATCGGCACCGGCTCAGGCTATCAAGCGGCGCTCCTGTCCCACCTCGCCGAGATGGTGGTGTCGGTCGAGCGCGTGCCCGAGCTCGCCGAAGCGGCCCGGGCCGCCCTCGAGGCAGCCGAGATCGCGGGCGTCATGGTCGTCGTGGGAGACGGCACGCTGGGGTGGCGCCCCGAGGCACCCTACGATGCCATTCTGGTGGCGGCCGCCAGCCCAACCGTACCGGAGCCGCTGCTAGGACAGTTGGCTGAGGGCGGACGGCTGGTGTTGCCACTCGATGGGGCGCAGGTGCCACCGGAAGTGCTGGGGAGGCTCCAGGAGCCGGTGGAAGGACAGGTGCTCGTGCGTGTTACGCGGCAGGGCGGGAAGTACTACGCGGAGCCGCTCCGAGCCGCGCAGTTCGTACCGCTGATCGGCAAGCACGGCTTCGACGAGGAGGCGTAAAGGTGTTCGAAGCGGTCGTCACATGGCTCACCGACACCATCTTCCAGCTCGGCTACCCGGGAATCACGCTCCTCATGGCCATCGAGTCGTCGTTCTTTCCGTTCCCCAGCGAGGTCGTGCTGCCGCCAGCCGGGTACCTCGCCGCGCAGGGACGCATGAACGTGTGGCTGGCGCTGGGAGCGGGACTCGGCGGAAGCCTGATCGGCGCTCTCGTCAACTACTACCTCGCCGTTTTTCTGGGGCGCCCGCTGCTCCACAAGTACCACCGCTACTTCCTGATGCGGGAGTCCTCGCTGGACCGTGCCGAGCAGTTCTTCCGTCGACACGGGGAGATCAGCACATTTGTGGGGAGGCTCATCCCCGTGATCCGGCAGCTCATCTCCCTCCCGGCCGGTGTCGCCCGGATGCGGCTCGACCGGTTCGCGCTCTACACGGCCCTGGGGGCCGGCATCTGGTGCGCGATCCTTACCTTCATCGGTTGGGAGGTCGGCCGGCACGCCGAGGTCGTTCCGGGTTTGGACGCCTTGATCGGTGACCCGGACGTACAGCGCTACACTTCGATCGCCGCGCTCGCGCTCCTGCCGCTCATTGTGGTGGTGGTGAGTGTCTACATGTACCGGCAGCGTAAGCGGGGTGGAGCGGCCCGGAACGGGGCGGGGGAGCCCTCATGAACGAGGCGGCCGATGAGGAGGCACGTTGGCTCGTCTCGGGACGGGTCCAGGGCGTGGGGTTTCGCTGGTTCGTCCTGCGCCACGCCGAGCGCTTGGGTCTCGCGGGCTGGGCGCGGAACCTGCCAGACGGGCGCGTCGAGGTGGTGGCGGCCGGATCGGCCGCGGCGTTGCGAGAACTCGAGAGCGCGCTGCGAGAAGGTCCCAGGTTCGGCCATGTGGAAAATGTGGATAAGGACGAGATTCCACATAACCAAGTAGACTCTAACTCGTTCATTATTAAATAGTTATGACTAAGCAACAAACAGCGAAGGATACTTTACGTCGTTTGTACGATGCCGTGCGGGAGGTACCTGACTTCCCAAGTGCGGGAATCGTATTCCGAGACCTCACCCCGATCTTTCTGGACCCCGTGCTATTTCGGCAGGCCGTGCGCCGCATGGCCGGCCCGGCCCGGGAGCTGAATGTCGACAAGGTGCTGGGGATCGAGGCCGGGGGATTCATCCTCGGAGGCCCTCTCAGCGCCGAGCTGAAGGCGGGGTTCCTCCCGGCCAGGAAGGCCGGGAAGTTACCGCACGATACGCACCAGGTGCCGTATGGGCCGGCGCACGGCTCCGACGTCATCGAGGTGCATCAGGATGCGGTGGAGCCGGGTGAGCGCGTCATCATCGTGGACGACGTGCTGGCCACGGGCGGCACCGCGCGAGCTGCTGTGCGCGCCGTCGGGGAGGCCGGTGGGGAGGTCGTGGGCGTGAGCGTCCTGCTCGAGCTGCTGGAGCTGGACGGGCGCGGCATGCTCGACCCTGTCCCACTGTGGAGCATGCTCACGTACCCCAGGAAGTACTGAGCACACTCTCGAGTGGGGAAGGGGGAACGCGGTTGGAGCCCAAGTTCCACCCAGTTACTTTTGTTCGTTCCGCCCCTGTAGCTCAGTTGGATAGAGCAGCGGTTTCCTAAACCGTTGGCCGGGTGTTCGAGTCACCCCAGGGGCATTGATCCCGGGCGGGGGGCGGGGACGAGCACCCTCGAGAATGACAGAGACCGCGCACGCGTACGCATAGAGGATTCGTGAAGGCAAAGAGCACACCACCACAACAACCGGCCCACCAGGATTCGGGCAAGCAGCTAGTCGAGTGGGTCGTCAAGAACCAGCGAGCCGTGATCGGCCTCGCCGCCGCCGTGGCGGCCGCGGTCCTGATCGGTTGGTTCATCCTCGAGTACCAGGAACGCAAGGAAGTGGCTGCAACGGGCGCGCTCGACGAGGCGCGCGTCGCCCTCCAGTCGGGCAACCTCCCGCTGGCGGCGAGCGACCTGTCCCGCATCGTGGGCACCTACGGCGGGACCGTCGCCGCGGACGAGGCGGCCATCCTCCTCGCCCAGGTCCGGCTCGAGCAGGCGCAGCCCACCGTGGCCGCAGAGGAGCTCAGAGCAGCCCTGGCCGGTGGTATGCGGTCGCAGTTCGAGGCGGCCGCGTACGGCCTGTTGGGGACCTCGCTGGAGGAGATCGGGAACCACCGGGAGGCCGCAGGGGCCTTCCAGCGCGCCTCCGAGACCTCCTGGTACGATTACCTGGCCGCCCAGTACCTGAATGACGCCGCGCGTGCCTTCATCGCGGCCCGGGACACGACCAGCGCCATGGCGGTGTTCGAGCGCATCCTCAGCGATCATGAGGAGGCTCCGGCGGCGACGGAGGCACGTGTCAGACTGGCGGAGTTGAGGGCAGCCACGGGCGGCTGAGGCACCACATCAGGTGACCGCGGGCGGGAGTTTCGGGCTCTCGCCCGCCTTCTCTCGGACCTGCATGAAGTGCGTATAAGATATGTTATGTTAAGTTAAACTCTGCGAGTGTGTGGATAATTGTCGACACGCTGCGACAGCAGGGTTCAAGCGGCCCTACCCCAACGGTTTAGGGTATGGCTGGTAGGAGAGGCATACCACGCCAAAGAGACAGCTCTGGAGCGACTTGTGAACGCGAGTCGAAGCGGCAGCCGGACCCGCTACGGTGGCAGCGTCAGTCGCCGAGCACGGCGCGGAACACGAGGCGGGCCGGACCCGCCAGCCGAGGGCGCTCGAGGGAGCGGTCGGCCGCCAAATCGGCGGAGATGGTAAGGACGGTACCAGACGCCGTTCCTATCCGCAGCGGAAGCTCGGCCTCTCCCCCCTGGGCCAGGACGGCCGTGGCGGCCACCGCTCCGGTACCGCACGCCAGGGTCTCGGCCTCCACCCCACGCTCATAGGTCCGCATCGCCCAACCACCGTCGCCGTTGGCCAGGAAGTTGACGTTGGCGCCGCCGGGAAGGACCGGATGAGCCCTGAGGGCCCTGCCCCGCTGGAGCAGGGGCACCGCGGCCAGATCGTCGACTCGGACGATCAAGTGGGGCACACCGACCGTCGTGAAGTGGATCGAGTGCTCGCCAGGCGCGAGGTCGATCTCGGGCTGGGTGAGCTCACCCACGGGCGGGGCCAGGATCTCGGCCGCCTCCTCGCCCGGAAGGCACCGCCCCTCCAGATCGCCCGCATCGGTCTCCAGGGTCAGCCCGTCGGACGGCGCGAGCTCCAGCCAGGCGGCGAGGCGGGTGGCGCATAAGGCCCCGTTGCCGCACATGGGGGCCCGGCTCCCATCGGAATTGAAGAAGTGGAACCGCACCGCCCCCGCCCGAGAGCCGGGCTCGAGCACCACGAGGCCGTCGGCGCCCACACCGGTGCCCCGCCCGCAGACCTCCCGAATCAGCTCGGGGGTCCACCGCTCCACGGGTTGGGTCCGACCGTCGGACATCACGAAGTCGTTCCCCGACCCCGACATCTTGTAGATGACGATGCCGTTGCCGGCCATGACCCTAATCTAGTGCTGGAATGCGCTCGGCTACAGACGCCTGAAAAGAGCCTTGAAGCGGAGGCGCCAGACCATCCAGATCGCCTCCCGCACGATCGCCCCCGACATCTTGCTGGTCCCCTCGACCCGATCCACGAACACGATGGGGATCTCCACGATGCGGAAGCCCTTCCGCCAGGCGCGGAAGCTCATCTCGATTTGAAAGGAGTAGCCGTTGGAGTGGACGGCATCCAGGTCGATGGCCTCGAGCACCCGGCGGCGGAAGCACTTGAACCCCCCCGTCGCGTCGTAGATCCGGTGGCCGGTGACCACCTTGGCGTAGATGTTGGCCGAATAACTCAGGAGGAGCCGCGTCATGGGCCAGTTGACCACCGTGACGCGGCCCTCGAGGTAGCGCGAGCCCAGGACCAAATCCGCGTCCTGCACGGCGTCGAGGAACTGGGTCAGGTGCGTGGGATCGTGCGAATGGTCCGCGTCCATCTCGAACACGAACTCATAATCCCGCTCGAGGGCCCAGCGGAAGCCTGTGAGATAGGCCGTGCCGAGCCCCAGCTTCCCTTCCCTGTGCACCACGTGCACGCGCGGATCCTGCGCGGCGATCTCGTCGGCGAGCTTGCCCGTCCCGTCCGGCGAGTCGTCGTCGATCACCAGCACCTCGAGCCGCTCGTCCTGGGCGAGCACCTCCGGTACGATGCGCAGCAGGTTCTCCGACTCGTTGTACGTCGGGATAATGACCAGAGCGCGCTCAGCCACCTGGCTTTCTCCTGCGCGAGACGGGAGGAACGACCATGCCGATGACGACCACGGCGAGACTCAGCAACGAGATCAACTTGCCACTCCGATAATCGGCGCTCTGGAACTCGAGTTCCACCATCTCGGCCCCTGCGGGAACTACCACGGTGATGAGCGATCCGTTCCCCCGGGCCACGGTCGCGTCGGCCCCGTCCACCGTGGCCTGCCAGTCAGGGTACCAGTTCTCACTCACCATCACATACCCGTCAACCGGAGCCGCCGGCTCCAGGCGCAGCTGCATCCGGCCTGGCTCCCAGGCCACGACCCGTGCCGCCACCGGCTCCGTTTCGCGCGTTTCGGCCACCGGCGCCGGCTCCACCGGCGCGTCCAGGGAGAGCAGCACGAGGCTGCTGGGATCGAACTGTGAACTCGGGTTGGCAATCGCGAACGCCGCCTGGTCATCGGCCACCTTGAGGGCCGCCGTCACGTAGCGGGCATACGGCTGCGGCTCCCGCCGCTCGTAGAGGTCGGCCACCGTGCCCGAGGACGCCGCCACACCGCCGAGGATACGGTCATACCCCGGGATGCTGTCCGTACGCTGGCGAATCTCCGTGGGCAGCAGCACATACCGCACCGCGAGCAGGTCCCACATGCGGAAGCTGGCGAGACGGGCCCAGCGATTCTTGCCCCCCAACAGCTGGTCGAAGGCGTGCAACTCGTTGCCGTGATGCCCCAGGAGCTGCGGCACCCCGAGGCCCATCAGCGCGGAACCCTGGTACACCTCCATGCCCGGGAGACTGAGTACGCGGTAGGGCTCGGCGGTGGCCTTGAGACGCTCGGTCACGGGATCGGGCTGGTGTAGCTCCTGGTGCACCCGGCTGTACACCCAGAAGGGTTGGGCGTTGCGCCACAGGTCGGCGCCCACCAGGAGTGGCAGGCCCAGGCAGAGGGCGGCGGCCGGCACCTTGCCGTGGGCGCGCCCGATGACCAGTGCGGCCATCGCCACGAGGGATGCCCCGCTCAGGAACGCGCCCCAGCGGATCACACCCAGGCCCGCCTCCGCGCGCATGACGGCACCCTGCGCGACACTCTCGAGCGGGAGCGCGAGCGCCTTGGCGAACCCGCCAACAACTCCGACGAGCGCCAGCACGGCGACGCCGGCGCCGATGCTGAGCCACGCCGTGGTGTGCGCTCTGGCCTCTCCGCGCTCCACGCGCTCCGCACCGAATGCGGCGAGGACGGCGACCACAAAGCCCACGACGAAGAAGGCCATCCCCGGGGCGCGCGTCTGCTTCACGAAGGGCATCACCGCCCACCAGAGCCGGTAGAACGGGGTCGAGTCGCTCAGGCTCACCAGCAGGAAGAGCAGGCCGATCGCACCCAGCCAGTAGGCGAGGCGGCGGCGCGGGCCGAGCGCGCCGAGCACCGCCAGAGCCACCACGGGGAGTCCGAGATACTCCGAGTGCAGCTTGATGAAGTTGGAGCCCCAATAGACCTCGCGATCCCCGGCGAAGCGCGCCAGCAGGAACTCCGGCACGTGTTCCCATGGGATGCCGTACGAGGCCGAGGTGGCGAACCCTCCGTACCCCTCGGCGCGCGGCGAGTACGGGAGGTAGTGGAAGAACGGAAGGACCTGGATCATCGCGATCCCGAATCCCACGACCACCGCCGCCGCCGCCAACGAGAGCCCCTGCACCTTTTGCCGGGTCGTGCGCTCCTCCTGCTCCCCGAACGTCAGGTAGAGCGCGAACACTCCCGCCGCGATGAGCAGGTAGTACACCATCTGGTAATGGGGACTGAGCAACGACAGCCCCACCGCGAGGGCGAGCAGCGCGTAGCCCTCGAACCGCCGCTCGCGAATAGCGAGCACCAGTGCGAGAAGCGCCAGCGGGAGCAGCGCGCTCACGTACAGCTTTCCGTCGTGCCCCGGGGAGACGAGCGTGCCGACCACTCCGGTGAGCTGATACGCCACGCCTCCCACCACGCCTCCCGTCCAACTGACCGTGAGCCGCCGGAGCAAGAGGTACGTGAAGAACCCGGCCAACACATAGTGGACCAGGAAACCGAGGTTCATGGCGGTCGCGGTCGGCAGGACGAGGCGCAGCCATGCGGTGGGATAGAAGATGTCGCCGTGCTGGGCGGCGACGAACGGCAGCCCACCGAAGATCTCGGGATTCCACAGCGGCACGTGACCGGTGGCCCGCCACTGCTCTGCCAGCCATGCGCGGAAGGCGTAGCCGGTGGCGTACTGGTCGCTCCAGGGACCCGCCAGGAACTGCCCCGTGAGCATGGGAAGCGACAGGATTGCCACGCCGAGGAGCAGAATCGCCAGCGCGGTGAGATGTGGCCGCGCCGGTTCAAACGGCTTCGCCGTCAACACCTTCCTCCTTGGGCCGGCCGCCCCAGCACAAGCGCCGCGAGGGCCGCACCCGATTCCGTCACGGTAAGCAGGAGCCGCGACGCCACGCTCAGCGCCACCGCTCCCCCACTCCCCATCAACGGTGTGAGCATCGCCACGAACACGAGCTCTCGTACCCCCACACCGCCAGGCGCAAACAGCGCCAGAAGCCCTACAATGTAACCAGCCGCGAACACCCCGGTCGCCGCCCCCAGCGACAGCGTGCCCTCGCCGAGGAGCCCGCGCGCGAGGAGCCAGAAGGCGACACCGTAGGCCAGCCACCCCAACAGCGTGATCGCCGCCGCAGCCAGGGCCGTCCCCGGGGCGAGCGCACGCAGCTCCGCATCGGGCCGTACCCAGCGCACGACCCGCTCGCACAGCGACCGGGACGTGAGTGCCCACACGGCCAGCAATGCCAGGCCCGCCGCGATCACGAGTTGGACTGGCGAGACAACCCCCGGAGCGAACAACGCCACCACGCTCGCGCCCGTGCCCACCGCCAGCGCCTGCATTGCGAGGGCCGAGCCCGCGGCTGCCCAACCACTCACCCCCGCCCGCTGCGCCAACACGGCGAGGCCCGCCACGCCCCAGACCTTCCCCGGGAGATAGCGGCCCAGGCTGGAGAGACACCAGATGCGCACTGCCGGCCGGTACGCCAGCGTTTCTCCCCATCCCAGGATGACCCGACGCCAAGCCTCGATGAGGAGCGCGTAGGTCACCCACACGGTCAGCGCCGCCAATACGATCGGGCCGGCGTGGAGATCCAGGGAGATCTCGAGCGAGCGAAACTCGTCCCAATAGCGGACCAGCGCACGTCCCACCAGTCCGGCGACGAGCAGCGCCAGCACGACCTGTCCCACCCAGACCCACGGCCTACGCATGGATCACCCGATCGTAGAGACTGTCGAAGCGCTGGGCCACGCGCTCGGGGTCGAAGCGTTCCCGCAGCGAGGCGCCCACTTCGGTCGCCAGCGTGCGGGCTGCCGGATTGTCGAGCAGCTCGTCGAGGGCGCGCGCCATCGCACCGGCGTCTCCCGCATCCACCAGCCGGCCGGCTCCCTCCGTCGGAACGATGTCGGTCACCCCGCCGCCGGCGCGCGTGGCCACCACGGGAATCCCGAGGATCAACGCCTCCGCGGCGGCCAGGCCGAGGCCCTCGCCTACCGCGGGGAAGGCAAACACGTCGGCGTTGCCGATGGCGCCGGCCAACTCCGTGGGCTCCACCTCGCCGGCGAACCGCGTCGTCCCCAGGATGCCAAGGCGCTCGGCGTGCTCCTCCAACGCGCCGCGCAGCGGACCGTCACCGATGATAGTGAGCGGGACCTCCTTGCCGTGCTCCTTGAGACGCGCGACCGCTTCCAGCACCAGGTCGACCCGCTTCTGCGCCACCAGGCGCCCCACCGTAATCACCCCACCACCACCCTCGCTGGGCCGCGACAACCGCACCAGGTCGGCGGGCATCGGCTGCACCAGCATCGCCTCGGGATCGAGCTTCGCCACCGCACCTCCGCGCTCGGCGAGGAACGACGATACCGCCGTCACGGCCGCCGCGCCCTGGAGCACCCGCCGCGCCAGTGCCCGAGCGATCCCCGACCGCTCCAGAATGGCCACGTCGGTTCCGTGCAGCGTGACGACGTAGGAGGGGCCACGGTCCATCGAGGCGAGCCACGCGCTCACGCCGGCAGGCACCCACCAGTGCGCGTGCACCAGATCGACGCGCCCGGCGCGCGACGCGCGGCGCACCGCGCGGGCCATGGCGAACATGAGCCTCCCGGCGGCGAGCTTGCCCCCCGTTGATCCCACCGCTTCGACCATGGTACCGCGGTACGCCAGGGTCTCTCGGCGTGGCGCGGCGTAGCGCACTCGGGTGACCGGTATCCCGTCCCGCGCGTCCTGCCCACCCTTCCCTGCGTCGGAGGGGACCACCACAGACACGGCATGCCCACGTTGCGCGAGGGCCAACGCCAGGCGCTCGATGAAGGCACCCGCCACGTCCCCATCCCAACGGGGGTAGGCGTGCGTCACGAAGAGGATGTGCAAGGTGCGGGGGGGGCGCGGCGGTTCGCTACTCACCCCGGGAGCGACGCCGCAACTCGGTGCGCAGCTCCTCGACCGACCGCTCCAGTCCGCGGAGCTCCTCGCGCGCACCGGCCAGCATCTCGCCAACGAAGCCGAAGCCGAAGAGCGCGATGCCCGAGATCACGAGCACCATCACGAGGTCCAGCAGCGGCCGGAAGCCGATCCCGTACCCGAACCGCAGGATGAGCGCGAACACGCCCACCAGAAAGCCGAGCAGGAACAGGAGGCCGCCCGAGATGCCGAAGAACAGCAGGGGCTTGCGGCCGAACCGCAGCTGGAACCACACCGAGAGCAAGTCCACGGCGCCGACCGGAATGCGGCCGATGCCAAACTTGGACTCCCCGGCGCGACGCGGGAGCAGGGTCACGGGCTGTTCGCTCACTTGGAATCCGTCGGCGGCTGCGAGCACCACCATGAATCGATGCCAATCAGGGCGTGCCGGCACCGCGCCCAGCACTTCGCGGCGATACGCTTTGACCGCGTTGAGGTCGGTGACGCGAATGCCGAACAGCCAGCGGCAGAGCCGGTTGTACACACTGGATACGAAGGCCTTCTCATAGTCGCCCTGCTTCGCGCCGGTGACGATGTCCGCCTCCCCGGCGCGAATCGGTTTCACCAGCTGCGGGATCTCGCTCGGGAGAAACTGAAGATCCGCTGGGTAGAACACAAAGATGTCACCGCTGGCCGCGTCGCCCGCGGAGCGCAACGCCTCGGCGATGCCGCGCCCCGACCGGTGAGTGACGACACGCAGAAAGCCGTACTTCGACTGCAGCGCTTCGAGCACCGTGGCCGTCTCGTCGCCGCTCCCGTCATCCACCACCACGACCTCGCAGGCGTACGGCACGTCCCGCAGCGCCGCTTCGCACTGCTTGAGGAACTCGGGGAGATTCTCGGCCTCGTCCTTTGCGGGGACGAGCACGCTGACTTCGGCGTCACTTCCTCGTGTCATGGTCATACGCGTTTCCGCATTCTCGCGGGAAGGATGCCCAACTGTTCCCGATACTTAGCCACCGTCCGCCGAGCGATGCGGACCCCGCGCTGCTTGAGCTGCTCCACGACGGCCGCGTCGGTGAGCGGGCGGGCCGAATCCTCGTCCGACACCAGCTTGGCGATCTGCGCCTTGACGGCCCGCGAGCTCGCGTCCTCGCCCGTGGTCGTGCCGAGGCTGCTCGAGAAGAAGAACTTCAGCGGGTACACGCCGCGCGGAGTTTGCGCGTACTTCTGACTCGTCACCCGGCTCACGGTGGACTCGTGCATCTCGACGACCTCGGCAACCTCCCGCAGGGTGAGCGGTCTGAGCTGCTCGACGCCCTTCTCGAAGAACTCCCGCTGCCGGTCCACGATGAAGTGCATCACCTTGAGCATCGTCTGGCGGCGCTGCTCGATCGCCTGGATGAGCCAGGTGGCGCTGTTCAGCTTCTGCGTGATGAACTCGCGGTTCTCGCCCACGAACTTCTTCTTGTCGCCGGCGATCTCCTGATAGATCTTGCTGATCCGCAGCCGCGGCATGCCCCCGTCGTTCAGGAACACGCGGTACTCCCCGTCGATCTTCTCCACCACGAGATCGGGGACCACGTATTCCTCTCCGCTCTGGGCAAACTGCAAGCCCGGCTTGGGATCGAGTCGTGCCAGCTCGTCGGCGGCCGCCTGGACCGCTTTCGGCTCGAGTCCGTATCGCTTGGCCAGCTCGGTCCAGCGGTGGTTGATGAGGTCGTCGAACGCCTCATCCACCAGCCGGAACGCCAGCGACCCCTGCTCGCCTTCGTTCTCGAGCTGGAGCAGCAGACACTCGCGCAGATCGCGCGACGCGATGCCCGGGGGATCGAGGTGCTGCATGACGTGCAGCATCTTCTCGATCTCCTCCATCGAGTAGGGCCGGGTCGAGTCATCGTCCGTGTCGCCCTCCCCCGCTTGGGCATTCACCCCCTCCAGAATCTCTTCGAGCGTCGCGCGCAGGTACCCGTCGTCGCCGATGTTGCCGATGAACTCGTCGGCCAGCACGAGCTGCCGGTCCTGAAGATCGAGCATCTGGAGCTGGTCGCGCAGGTGGTCGGCCAGCGAACGGGTCTCCACGGCCACCGGCCGGTAGAACTCCCGATCCTCGTACTCGGGGCGGGCGCCCCCTACCTCGAAGCCGTCGAGAATGATCTCTTCCCAGTCGACCTCGTCTGTGGATTCTGCCTCGGTGTTCTCCGCCTCTTCCTCGGACGTCTCGACCGGGTTGGGCTCGTCGCCGTCAGAGAGCTCCAGGAAGGGATTGATCTCCAGTTCCGTTTTGAGGTGCTGCTGTAGATCGAGCAGGGGCATGTACAGCAGATCCATCGCCTGGTACAGGCGAGGGTTCATCCGCAGCTCCTGCTTCAGAGCCACACTCTGCTGCAGCGAAGTCTTCACACCATCGCTCCCAGCCGCTCTCTGAGCCGCGCAGTGAGAGTGGGACCCAGATAGAGGTCCGCCACCTGATCGTTGAACACGAGCTCCCGCACGGTTCCAGACACCTGGACCTTCCCCTCGAACATGATGTACGCCCGGTCGACGATGTCCAGAGTCTGCTCCACGTTGTGGTCGGTGATGAGCACGCCGATGCCACGCCGCCGTAGTCCGGCGACGATGGTCTGAATGTCCGCCACCGCGATCGGGTCCACCCCCGTGAACGGCTCGTCCAGCAACAGGAACTTGGGCCGGGTCACGAGCGCACGCGTGATCTCGAGCCGGCGCCGCTCCCCCCCCGAGAGCTTGTACGCCCGGGTGTCACGCAGGTGCTTGATGGACAGGTCGTCCAGCAGGTCGTCGAGCCGCGCCTGACGCTCGGAGTCGGACAGCGGCAGCGTCTCGAGAATCGCCATGACGTTGTCTTCCACGGTGAGCTTGCGGAAGATGGAGGGCTCCTGCGCCAGGTAGCCGATCCCCATGCGGGCACGCCGGTACATCGGCACCGAGGAAATGTCCTCCCCGTCGAGGTAGATGCGACCCGCCTCGGGGCGCACCAGGCCGACCATCATGTAGAACGACGTGGTCTTGCCCGCGCCGTTGGGTCCGAGCAGCCCCACGATCTGGCCCTGATTCACCTCCAGCTCCACACCATCAACCACCCGGCGCCGACGGTACGACTTGGTGAGCCCCTGCGCGAGCAGCGTGCTCCCCATGGCCACCGCCTGCGTGCTCAGCCCCTCGGCCGCCTTGAGCGCCTCGAGCGCCACCTCCATCAGCTCCCCGCGCGTCGCCGTGACGTCCGACTGCATCCAGCGCCACAACTCCTCCCGCAGCCGCACGGTCTGCTGGTCCTCCAGTCTCTCGGGGAGCGCCTCGAGCACCGCGGCGCTGACGAGGCGTGGCAGGACCGAGGTCTGCAGGTGACGGCGCGCCTCGTCGACCGACAGCGTGCCGCGTTGGCGCGTGGCTTCCCCCCACTCGCGGCGGTGGAGCTCCAGGTGACACTCCCGGTACGCCACCGCGAGGTCGCGGAACGTGACCGCCCCCGTGTCGTCCACCCGGTCGAGCAGAGCCGCCACGGAGAGCGGCAACGACGGGTCGCGCCCGGCCAGCTGCTGCCGCAACAGCTTGATCACGGACGCCTCCTCCCCGCTGGCTCGAGGTACACGCCGTCCGCGGCTTCCAGCACGTCCACGCGTTCGAGCACGTCCTCACGGAAGTAGGCGGTGATGCGTCCGCCACGGGAGTAGTTGATCGAGGGAGGGCCGAAGCGCAGCGGGCTCTCGTAGATGTTGTAGAAGGCCTGCGCGTGGCCGCGGGCTTCCAACAGCACGATGATGCGACGCCCGGACGGCGCGTCATCGAACCGCGCCACGAGGGTGTCGCCCGCCATCCAGTCCGGCTCGGCCGTCAGCGTATCCATTAGAGAGACTGCCCTGGCGATCCCGAAGCTGCGCACCTCGGTCAAGACCTGGTCGGGGCTGTCGATCGCGATGGAATCCGCCTCCATTTCGTACTGCGTCGACTCCGCCTGCGAGCGCGCCGAGTCACCCCACACCGAGCCGCCCTGCACCATGTCGTCCGCCACGTTGAACTCGATCGTGTCACCCGCCACCCGCCACTCGGCGCTGCGTGCCCGGCCATGCTCCTGCGCCTGCACCCACGTCAGCTCATCGTCGGTAAGCCGAAACGCGACACGCTCCCCCAGGATCGTGTAGCCGACGGAGTCCGTCCCCGCGGCCTGCGCGCGCCCGATCAGCACACCCTCCCCACGATCCATCTTCAGGACCGCGCTGTCGCCGCTCGCCGCGAAGTCCTCCCGGTCGATGGTGACCGCACCACCCGCCCACGCGTCCGACTCGCCGCGCAGCCGCACGTGGTCGCCGCGGATGATGTAGGGCATCGCCTCCGGGTCACGCGTGGGGCGGTACTCCACCAGCGGACGGTCGACCGCGTAGAGCTCCGACGTGTCGCGCAGGCTGGCCACGGCCCGCAGATAGAGCAGGTTGGGACCCTCCAGCACCGCACCGGTGGACTGGTTCTCGAGGCGCACGTCGCCGAAGGCCTCGAGACGCTCATCGCCCGGGTAGTAGCGCGCCCGTTCGGCGTCGAGGAATATCGAGGCATCCTGGAACCGCACCGAGCCGATGAACTCCATGAGATCCTGCTCGGAAAACCACGCGACGCTGTCGGCCTGCATGGTGGTCGGCTGGTCGAGGCATCGCGCGAACACGCCACCCGCTCCGAACTGATGGAACTGGCCGGGGGCGATCTCGATGTGCCGCCCGACGCGCGCGCTGTCGAGCTGCGGCCGGCACGTGCCGGGGCCCTGCGCCAGGCCGACCCCCGGGAGGACCAGTCCCACCAACAGCGTCGCGCAGATCCGCACCCGGCGCACCACTACCGCCTCACCTCCATCTCACCCACGCGGCCGCGCCGCGGGTTCTGCGTCTCCACGTTGGTGAAGTCTGGGTCGGCTGTGAACCCGGCACCCTCGAGGTGTTGATCCGGCGCGTCGAACACGAAGGCCTCGGGACCCGTGATGCGATCCTCCCGCCTAACGTAGCGCAGGATCGAGGTCGTCAGCACGCGGTTGTCCGGCGTTTCGGCGACCACGTCGCCCCGCGCCTCCATGTCGCCGCTGCGCCAGTCGTAGGTTCCGTCGATCGCGGTCACGGTAGAGGAGAGCTCGCCGGTCGGCGTGTAGAACCGGACAAGCAACCCGTAGAGCAGCGCCGACTGCGTCCCCTGATAGAAGAACGCGGTGTCGGCGGTGAGGCGGGCGCGGAACACCCCGTCGAGGGTGACGTTGTGGTCGAAGCCGTAGAGCACCTGGTCGGCAGTGTCGGCCGCGGCACCCGTCGTGGGTGGCTCACCGCTCCCCTTGCACGCCGCCGCGGCGAGCAGGAGGCCGGCGGCGAACACATGCCCCGCCATTTTCATCGCGACCACGGCACGGCTCCCTTCTCTCTCACGGCGTGCCACACTTCCAGCGCGCGCTCCACCATGGGTGCGAGGTCGGCCAGCGGCCACATGCTCGCGCCGTCGCTGAGCGCGGTCTCGGGCTCGGGGTGCGTCTCCACGAAGAACCCTTCCGCCCCGGCTGCCGCGGCGGCAAGGAGCAGCCGCGGCACGTGCCCGCGCTCGCCACCGCTCGTACCGCCCGCACCCCGCCCCGGCTGCTGCACCGCGTGCGTGGCGTCGAACAGCACAATTGCGCCCGTCGCCTCGGCAAGCCGCCGGAAGTTGCGCATGTCCACCACCAGGTCGCCATAGCCGAAGAACGTGCCCCGCTCGGTGACGGCAATCTCGTGACCACCCCCGTCGCGCACCTTCTCCACCGCCCCGCGCATCGCTTCGGGCGACATCCACTGCCCCTTCTTGATGTTGACCGGCCGCCCCGTGGCGCCGACCGCCCGCAGCAGATCCGTTTGCCGGCACAGGAACGCCGGCACCTGCAGCGCGTCCACCACCGCCGCTACGCACTCCGCCTGCCACGGCTCGTGCACGTCGGTGAGCACCGGCAAACCGCTCTCCGCACGCACTCGCGCCAGCGCCTCGAGCCCGGCCTCGAGCCCGGGCCCCCGCGGGGCGTCGACACCCGCCCGGTTGGCCTTGTCGAAGCTCGCCTTGTACACGACGCGAAGGCCGAGCTTCGTGGAAAGCTCGGCCAACTGGGCTGCGATCGCGAGGTTGGTCGCGTCGCTCTCCACGACGCATGGGCCTGCGACGAGCAGCGGCGTCGGTGACCAGAATGCCGTCATGTCACGCGCGCGTCCCCGCCAACTCCTCTCGGGTTGCCTGCTGCTTCTTCCGCTCGAACGCCGCCTTCACGAATCCCGCGAACAGCGGGTGCGGCTGCATCGGCCGCGACTTGAGCTCGGGGTGGAACTGGCAGCCAATGAACCATGCGTGCTCGGCCAACTCGATGATCTCGACCAGCGCCCCATCGGGCGAGAGCCCCGTGCAGCGCATGCCGTACTCGGCGAGCACGTCGCGGTACGCGTTGTTCACCTCGTACCGGTGCCGGTGCCGCTCGCTGACCTCGTCGGCGCCGTAGATCTGCGCCACGCGCGACCCCGACTTCAGCTGGCACGGGTAGGCCCCGAGCCGCATCGTGCCACCCATGTCTTCCACGTTGCGCTGCGAGTCCATCAGGGAGATCACCGGATTCTCGCACTCGGCCTCGAACTCGCTCGAGTTGGCCTCCGGCAGCTGGCACACGTTGCGGGCGAACTCGATCATCGCCACCTGCAACCCCAGGCAGATGCCGAAAAATGGCAGGTTGTGCTCGCGCGCCCAGTGCACGGCTTCCACCATCCCCTCGATACCACGCTCGCCGAAGCCGCCCGGCACGAGCAGCGCATGATAGTCCTTCAGCAGCTTCCCGGCCGCTTCCTGGTCGGTGAACCGATCACTCGCGATCCAGTTGAGGTCGACACCCACATCGTTGGCGGCGCCACCGTGGACCAGCGACTCGTGGATCGACTTGTACGCATCGGTGAGCTCGGTGTACTTGCCGACGATCCCGATCCGCACGCGGTCGCTCGGTTCGAGGATCTTCTGCACCATCGCACCCCAGGGACGCAGATCCGGATCCTTCACGTCGAGCCCCAGCCGGTCGCACACTAGCTTGTCGAACTTCTGCTTCTGGAACAGCAGCGGAATCTGGTAGATGGTCTCGACATCGTGGCTTTCCACCACGAAGTCGTGATCCACGTTGCAGAACAGCGCGATCTTGCGCTTGATGGCCTCGGAGAGCGGGCGGTCGCTGCGGCAGATGAGCGCGTCGGGCTGGATTCCGATCTCCATGAGCTCCCGCACGGAATGCTGCGTAGGCTTGGTCTTCAGCTCACCCGAGGCCGCGATGTAGGGCACGAGCGTGAGGTGAATGAAGAAGGCGTTGTCCCGTCCCACTTCCTGACGGAACTGCCGGATCGCCTCGAGGAAGGGCAGCGACTCGATGTCGCCCACCGTTCCGCCGATCTCCGTGATCACCACGTCATGCTCCGGGGCCAGCCGCCGCACCGCCGATTTGATCTCGTCGGTGATGTGGGGGATCACCTGGACCGTGCCGCCCAGGAACTCGCCACGTCGCTCCTTGGTGATGACCGAGAGGTACACCCGGCCGGTGGTCACATTGTTCACCTGCGCCAGGGAACGCTCGATGAAGCGCTCGTAGTGGCCCAGGTCCAGATCGGTCTCCGCACCGTCGTCGGTCACGTATACCTCACCGTGTTGGTACGGCGACATCGTGCCCGGGTCGACGTTGATGTACGGATCGAACTTCTGGAGCGTGACCTTGATCCCACGCTCCATGAGCAGCCGCCCAAGCGACGCGGCGGCGATGCCCTTTCCCAGCGAGGAGACCACGCCACCGGTGACAAAGATGTACTTCGTGCTCATGGCCCTACCCTTTGGCCCATCGTGTCCGCGTATCGCTCCGCCGCAACGAGATCCTCCTCCGTATCCACACTCGGCGGTGCCGGCGTGTCGATCGTCGCCACGCCGATGGGAATGCCGTGCGCCAGCGGCCGCAGCTGTTCCAGCCCGTCCGCACGTTCCTCCGCCGCCTCGGGCAGCGCCGCCCAACGCAACAAGGCCCGCCGCTCGTACGCATAAATGCCTATGTGGTGCCGAACCTCAACCTCGCAGGCCCACGCACCCGACGCCGGGAGCCGCCGCGAGAAGCGCAGCGCGTGGCCGTTGCCGTCCACCACGACCTTCACCCGATTCACGTCGGCGACGTCCTCCGTCGCGAGCGGTGATGCCGCCGTCCCGATCGGATCGCCACGCAGCACCCGCTCGACCGCGCCGTCCACGGCTTCCACCTGAAAGAACGGCTCGTCCCCCTGCACGTTCAACACCGCATCGAATCGGGCGAATCCGGTCATTCCGGCCACCGCCGCCGCCCGTTCCGTGCCACAGCGCATTCCCGCATCGGTCAGAATACCTTCCACACCGAGCGGGGCCACCGCATCGACAACGCGCTGGTCGTCGGTCGCCACCACGACCTCCTGCGCCACGCCGAGCTCCAGCACGCGTCGCGCCACCAGACGCACGAGTGGCTCGCCGGAAAGGAGACGAAGGGGCTTGTGGGGAAGACGGGTCGAACCGAGACGGGCCGGAATGATACAGAGGAGTTGCACAGCGAAAGGTAATGCCGCCCGGGTCCGCTGTCAAAACTCGTGCCAGGACGCGCACGCCGGGGCTGATGACTGCCAACCTATTGCCCAGCAACGACTTATAGCCGTGCTTGTGGAGAGAGGGGAACGGGGAACAGTACTGTGGGCGGACCTACCGTTCCCCGTTCCCCGTTCCCTGTTCCCCCTTCACGATCCCCAGGAAGTTCTCCACGATCCGCTTGCCCTCTGCGGTTCCGATCGACTCGGGATGGAATTGCACCCCGTGGACCGGGAGCTCGCAGTGCCGCAGCCCCATGATCTGCAGTCCGTCGGAGGGATGCTCTGTCCAGGCAGTGACTTCGAGCGCCGCCGGCAGGCTGTCGCGCTCCACGACCAGCGAGTGGTACCGCATGGCGGTGAGCGGCGAGGGCAACCCGCGAAACACACCGCTCGCCGTATGGGCGATCGGCGACGTCTTGCCATGCATCAGCCGCTTGGCTGCCACGATGCGCCCCCCAAACGCCACGCCGATGGCCTGGTGCCCGAGACACACGCCCAGAATGGGGCGCCGTTCGGCCAGGGCGCGGATGAGCGGCACACTGATCCCGGCGTCCTTGGGCCGCCCGGGACCCGGTGAGATCACGATCGCCTCCGGCCGGAGCGCCTCGATCTCCTCCACCGTGGTCTCGTCGTTGCGCCGCACGACCGGATCCGCACCCAGCTCACCCAGGTACTGGACCAGGTTGTAGGTGAACGAGTCGTAGTTGTCGAGAACGAAGATCATCACGCGCGCGGGTGAAAGTTCTTGTGTACCGTGCGCAGGTACTCGCGGTCCACGTGCGTATAGACCTGCGTGGTCGAGAGGTCCGCGTGCCCCAGCATCTCCTGCACCGCCCGGAGATCCGCACCGCCCTCCAGCAGGTGCGTCGCGAAGGTATGGCGCAACGTGTGAGGGCTGACGCGCTTGTCCAAGTCGGCGCGCTCGGCGCACCGCTTGATGATGCTCCACGCACCCACCCGCGTCAGCGGCCGGCCACGGGCGTTGAGAAAGAACCGCGCCTTGGTCTCACCGCGATCCAGGGTGGGACGGATCTCGCGGGCGTAGAGGGCGGCCGCGCCGAGCGCACGCCGGCCGATCGGCACGAGCCGCTCTTTCGACCCCTTCCCCATCACCCGCACCAACGCGTCGTCGTACCAGATGTCCTGCATCCCCAGCGAGACGAGCTCCGACACACGCACCCCGGTAGCATAGGCCACCTCGAGCAGCGCCCGGTCGCGCCACGCCAGCGCCTGGTCGGGGTTCGGTGCCGAGAGCAGGGCCTCGAGCTCCTGGTGGGAGAGCACGTCGGGCAGCTTGCGCCATGCCTTGGGCAGCTCGAGCCGATCGCTGGGATCGCGCCCCACCTGTCCCTCGGCCACCAGGAACCGGAAGTAGGTACGGGTGGAGGAGATCTGCCGCCGGATGCTGGCGGGCGCGAGGCCGAGGTCCTTCAGGTGGTACACGAACTCGCGGAGCAGGCGCGGGGTGATGGCGCTCGGCTCCCCGACCCCACGCGAAGCCGCGTACGCCGCGAGCCGCCGTACGTCGCGCGTGTAGTTGTCCACGGTGTGGGGGCTGTTTCCGCTCTCCAAGGCGAGGAAGTCCTGGAAGCCCTCCACCCAGAAGGCGCGATCGAGATCGGCCTGGAGCGCTGTCGTCATGTCACTCCCGCTCCGTGGGCGTCGCGTGCTCGTCGGTGTGCCAGTGCCGGCGGCCGGCCACAATCACCCACAGCACGAACCCCACGAACAACAGGCCCACGGCCAGAACACCCCAGTTGAGTCCGCTGAGGACGCGTGCCACGTCCTCCAACCGTCCGGCCACGCGCGATACCGTGAAGACCAGCGCGGCATACCAGATGCCCGATGCCACCGCCATGGGAATGACCGCCTTGGGCCAGCTCAGATGCGCGATGCCGGCAAACGCCGGCACCACCACCCGCACGCCCGGCACGAATCGGCTGAGGAAGATCCCCCAGGAGCCGTAGCGCTGGTACAGCCGCTCCATGCGGCGCAGTCGCTTGGGTCGGAGCAGGCGCTGCCCCAACCGCCCGGTGAAGAACTGCCGACCCAGCGTGCGACCCGTCACGTACACAGCGATCGCCCCGCCCACGTTGGCGCTCCACGTGATGCCGAAGACCGCGTTGGCCGAGATGGTCCCCCGCTGGGACAGGTATGCCCCGAGGGCTGCCGCGGTGTCCGCCGGCACCGGTGGGAAGATGTTCTCCACGGCCGCTAAGCTCCCGATGGCCCAGTAGACCCACGCGTCGGGAAGACCGAGCAGCCACTGCAGCACCTGCTCGAGCAGGTTACGCGCCTCCGAGAGAGGCGACGGCGAAGACCTGGAGACCCTTTCCCCGCCCCACCGAGTCCATCTTCTCGTTGGTCTTGGCCTTGATGGAAACGGCCGCCACGGGCAGGCCGAGGGCGCGGGACACGTTGTCGCGCATCGCGTCGATGTGGGGCGCGAGCTTGGGGACCTCGGTGACCACCGTGACGTCGACGTTCACGATCGTGTAGCTCGCCGCGAGGATACGCCGCTTCACCTCCTGCAGCAGCAGCATCGAGTCGGCGTCCTTCCACCGCTGATCCGTATCGGGAAACAGCCGCCCGATGTCGCCCATCGCCGCCGCACCCAGGAGCGCATCAATCACCGCGTGGGCGACGGCGTCACCGTCGGAGTGACCCTTGAGCCCCTTGGTGTGCTTGATCTTCACGCCCCCCAGGATGAGGGGGCGCCGTTCCACGAAGACGTGGGAGTCGAATCCAATCCCGAACCGTTGGCGCATGGCTGCATGATAGCCGTCGATACCCCTCGCGCAACCGGCGCACGCGACCGTACGTAGAGCCCTTGAGATCCCTTGCCGGGGGCGGCCAAGCAGGCCATCGTGAAAGCCATGCCGCACGAGCCGGACCACACGTTCCTCGCACTCCAGGAAGCCCTGGTCGGCCGCTACTCGCTCGAGCGGGAGTTGGGTCGGGGCGGCATGGGCATCGTGTACCTCGCCAGGGAGGTGCGCCTCGACCGGCCCGTGGCCCTGAAGCTGCTGCCGACCAACCTGGCGCTGCTGCCCGCTCTGCGGGAGCGCTTCCTGCGCGAGGCGCGCACCGCCGCCAAGCTCTCCCACCCGAACATCGTGCCGATCTTCGCGGTGGACGAAGTCGGCGAGTTCGTGTTCTTCGCGATGGCCTACATCGAGGGCGAGACGCTGGGCCAACGCATCCGCCGCCGCGGGCCCCTCTCCTCCTCCGACGCCGCCCGCATCCTACGGGAGATCGCCTGGGCCCTGGCGTACGCGCACGCGCAGGGTGTGGTGCACCGGGACATCAAGCCGGACAACATCCTGCTCGAGGAAGGGTCGGGTCGCGCCCTGGTCACCGACTTCGGCATCGCGCACGTGCGCAGGGAGTCGGGCGGCAGCGCAGCGGGCGAGGTCGTGGGCACCGCGGAGTACATGAGCCCCGAGCAGGCGAGCGGCGAGGCGGTCGACGAGCGCAGCGATATGTACTCCCTCGGGGTGCTCGGGTACTACGTGCTCACGGGCTCGGTGCCGTTCGACGGACCCACGGTTTCGGCGGTGCTCGCGAAGCACATCACGCAGCCCGCGCCCCCCCTGGGCTCGGTGGCGCCCGAGGCGCCGGGGCGACTGGTTCGCGCCGTCGACCGCTGTCTCGTGAAGGAGCCCGGGGATCGGTTCGCCAATGGCGAGGAGCTCGCCGAGGCGCTGGGGCAATCCCTCGAGCTACGCCGCGACCTCCCCATGCCGCTCAGGGTGTTCGTGAAACAGAACCGCGAGTCGTTCCGCGCCTCCGGCATCCTGGCGCTGTTTCTGTTCCTGCTGTTCCCGGCGCTGATCTCGGCCCTCACGCGAGCGGACCTCACCGGCATCGGCGTCGTTGCCACGGTGATCGCGGGGTTCGCCTTGTCGCCGCTCGCCATCATGGCGCACACGGGGCGGCGGCTGCTCAAGTCGGGCTACGGCCCCGAGGACGCCCGCATGGCGCTCAAGGCCGACTTCGAGCGGCACCGCGAGGAGCTGGCCTTCGAGTACGGCCGCAAGCCCACGTGGATCGAGCGGATGGCACGTCTGGTCACCTTCGGCGGCATCGGCGGCTTCCTGGTGGGGCTGGGGGTGCTCGCCGTGGATCCGACCTGGTATCCGGCCTACGGCATCCTCGGGCTCGCCATTCCGACAGCGGTGGGCGCGGGCGTGCTGGCCGCCAATCGCTACGAGCGACGCACCGACAGCGGTGCGAGGCGCCGCATCAGGGTATGGAACTCGCGTGTCGGCGACTGGCTGTTCAAGCTCGCCGGCATCGGGCTCAAGCCAACGGCTCCCGCCGAGGCAGGGGCCTACCGCCGCACCGAGATCGCCATTGGGATGGCGGCCGACCGCCTGTTCGAGGACCTGCCAAAGGACACCCGCAAGAACCTGACGGACCTGCCCGAGGTGGTCCGACGGCTGGAGCACGACGCCCGCAAGATGCGGATGCGGCTCGAGGACCTGAACGCCATGATCGCCAACGTGACGGGCGAGCACGCGCTGAGCCGACTGCTGGTCTCGGGCGAGGGGGACGCCCAGACGAGCGTGGCCGAGCGCAAGGACACGCTGGTCCGCGACCTGACGGCCACGCGGGACGGGGCGCAGCGGCGGCTGTCGGACGCCGTCGCATCGCTCGAAACGATCCGGCTCGGACTGCTGCGCATGCACGCCGGCAAGGGTGACATCGCGAGCATTACGCGTGACCTCGCCTCGGCGAAGGACGTGTCGGAGGCGGTCGAGCGGCTGCTCGAGGGGCGGGAGGAGGTGGAGGCGCTACTGGAGGAGGAGCAAGGGTCCTAGCGCCCCAGGCCCCGGAGGCGGTTCCCCGCCTCACGCAGCGTATCCAGCTTCTTGCAGAACGCGAACCGCACTAGCGTGCGGCCCTGCTCTGCGTCGCCGAAGAAGCTGGAGCCGGGCACGGGCGCGACCCCGACCTCACTCGTGAGCCACGTCGCGAACTCGTCGTCCGTCTGGTCGCTGATCTCGGAGAAGTCGGCCAGCACGTAGTACGACCCTTCCGGCGGCTCCAGCTTGAACCCGGCGTCGAGCAGACCGCGACACAGCACCTCGCGGCGCTCGCGGTACTCGTCCGCCAGGTTGTCGTAGTAATCCCGGTCCAGCAGCTCGAGCCCCGCCGCCACACCTTCCTGCAGCGGCGCCGGCGCCCCCACGGTGAGGAAGTCGTGCACCTTGCGGATCGCGCCGGTGATCTCGGCCGGCGCCACGATGGACCCGATGCGCCATCCGGTCACGCTGAACGTCTTCGACGCACCGCTGATCGTGATCGTGCGCGGGCGCATTCCCGGGAGCGTTGCCATGGGAATGTGCTTGCCCTCGTAGCAGATGTGCTCGTAGATCTCGTCGGTCACGGCGTAGGCGTCGTACTTGCGGCACAGATCCGCGATGCCCTGGAGCTCATCCCGTGAGAACACTCGTCCGGTGGGGTTGTTGGGGGTGTTCACGATGATCGCGCGGGTCCGCTCCGAGAACGCCCCCGCCAGCCGCTCGAGATCGATCTGCCCGGTCACCGGCAGCGGCACGTACACCGGCTGCGCGTCGCACAGAATCGCGTCCGGCCCGTAGTTCTCGTAGTAGGGCTCGAAGACGATCACCTCGTCGCCCGGGTCCACGATGGACATCAGCGTGGTGGCCATCGCCTCGGTGGCGCCGCACGTGATCGTGATCTCAGTCTCCGGATCCACCGCCATTCCGTACCAGTCGCCGTACCGCCGGGCGAGCGCGTCGCGCAACGACTTCGCGCCCCACGTAATGGCGTACTGGTTCTGGTCCTGGCGGATGGCGAGGCGCGCCGCCTCCTTGATCACCTCGGGCGCCGGAAAGTCGGGGAACCCCTGCGCCAGGTTGATGGCGTCGTGCTCGGCGGCGATCCTGGTCATTCCCCGGATCACCGACTCGGTGAAGGTCTGGGTGCGCCTGGCGTTGTGCATGCGCCAACCGGGAAGTGCTAGGTCTTTGCGACCTCGAGGATCCGCAGCGCCAGCAGCGCCGCGTTCTTGGCGTTGCCGATCCCCACGGTGGCCACCGGGCATCCCGGTGGCAGCTGCGTGATGGCGTACAGCGCGTCTACTCCGCGCAGTGGTCCGACATCGAGGGGGAGTCCCACCACCGGGAGCTCCGTGAGGGCGGCCACCGCCCCCGGCAGCGCCGCCGCCAGTCCGGCCGCCGCGATGATCACCCGGTACCCCTTCCCCTTCGCCTCCTTGGCGAGCTGGCCCGTCTGCTCCACGTTGCGATGCGCCGACGAGATGACGAAGTCGTAGCCCACGCCCGCCTCGTCGAGCACTTTCAACGCCGCCGCTACCCGCTCCCGGTCGCTCTCGGACCCGGCAATAATCAGAATGTCTTTCTTGGCCATGGTTGCTATGCCGCCGCTTCGATTATGGAGTAATCCTGGCGCCGCCGGCGCGGGGTGAACCCCGCGTCACGAATGTGCCGCTCCATCTCCTCCAGGGTCGCCCGGTGCGTCGTGCCGGCCGCCGAAACCACGTTCTCTTCGATCATCAGCGACCCGAAGTCGTTGCACCCGAACCGCAGCGCGACCTGCCCCACCTTGAGCCCCATCGTCACCCACGAGGACTGCAGGTTGGGAACGTTGTCCAGGATGATGCGTGCGATGGCGATGGTGCGCAGATAGGTCACCGCGTCGGTCTTGGGCGTGCCCTCCATCTCGGTGTGCTCGGGCTGGAGCGGCCATGCAATGAACGCCGTGAAGCCGTGGGTACGCTGCTGCACCTCCCGCACGCGCACGAGGTGCTCGATGCGGTCCGCCGCGCTCTCGCCCAACCCGTACATCATGCTCACGGACGTCTTCATCCCCTGCCGGTGCGCCAGCTCCATGATCTCGAGCCACCGGTCGGCGCCTGCCTTCTTCTTGGCCACCCGATCCCGCACCTCCTGAACCAGGATCTCGCCACCGCCACCGGGAATGGAGTCGAGCCCCACCGCCCGGAGCTCGCGAATCACCTCTTCCGCACTCATGCGGAAGCGCGTCGCGAAGAAATCCACTTCCGACGGGGAGAAGCCGTGGATGTGGATCGGGTGGTGCTGCTTCACGTACCGCATGAGCTCGAGGTACCACTCGAACGGGATGTACGGGTTGTGCCCACCCTGGATGAGGATCTGTACGGCGCCGAGTATCTTCGCCTCCTCGATCTTCTCCCCGATCTGCTCGAACGAAAGGACATAGCCCTCGTCGTGCTTGGGCCGCCGGTAGAACGCGCAGAATTTGCAGTCGGCCACGCACACGTTGGTGTAGTTGATGTTGCGGTCCACGATGTACGTGACCGCGTCACCGCGGTGCAGCTCCTGGCGCCGCCGGTCGGCGAGCATACCCAGCTCCAGCAACGGCGCCCGCTCGTACTGCTCGAGCAACGCGCGAAACTCGGAGGAGGATCGATCGATCATCACGCCACCGACAGGAATCTGAGGCTCCCGTCCGGCACCACCCCCCGCTGGGCCAGCCGGCGGAAAAACGAGGTGAGCCCCTCGAGGTGCCGGTACGACAGGGCGTAGTCGAGACCGCTCAGGTAGTCGGCACAGCGCTCTCTGGGAATGCCCGTGTGCTCGGCCGCCTCATCGGCCAGCACGTCGAGGTGCGCCAACCCCCACTCCCGCGACGCGAGCAGCGCGCGGTGCACGCCCGCCACCCGGTCGCGCTCGGCCTCGCGCCGCGCGGCCCACACGGCGAACACGAACGGCAGCCCCGTCCAGCCCTTCCACTCCGCACCCAGGTCGTAGCGGTACGGATACCGCCCGTCGGCTGCGAGCAGCAGCGCGGCGTCGCCGATCACGAGCACCCCCTCGTGCGGCAGCGACTCCAACTCGGCGAGATCCTGTGCCTCGGTGCGCGCCTCCACCAGCGTGGGACGCACCTGCCACACGTCGTGCGCCAGCAGCTCCAGCAGGTGCACCGAGGTGCGGGACGACGCCGAGACCAACACCGTGGCCCCATCGAGCTCCCGCACGGCGCGCTTGCTGAACAGCGCCACGCTGCGCACGGGACCGTCGCATGAGATCGCGAGGTCGGGCAGCAGATGATAGGCGTCGGCGTTGCGCGCGTACTCCACGGCGGAGACCACGGCTACGTCCAGCTCGCCGGCCGCGAGCAGCCCGTTCAGCTCGGTCGGCGTGCCCGTCACCAACTCGGCCTCGACCGGGACCACCGCGCGGTCGATGGCCCCGTACACGGGATGGCAGTTGATGTACCCGATCCGGCCGAGTCGCATCACGCCCTCCCCGTGCCCACGAGCTGCACCAGCTCGGGTCCCGCCGGCGCCCCCAGCGCCGAACCGGCCTCGGCGTCGAAGATGGGGTCGTCGGGATCGAACGTGCGCACGGTCTCGTACAACGAGTTGCGCTCCACGGGCTCCTTCCCCGCCCCCTTGATCAGCCGCACCAGCTCGCCGTACGACAGCATCATCGGCGTATGGGCCCCCGCGTCGTGATAGACCCGCTCATAGACCACGGTGCCCTCGACGTCGTCGCAGCCGAAGTTCATCGCCACCTGCGACACGAAGGGCGTCACCATGGGCCAGTGCGTCTTCACATGCGGCACATTGTCCAGGAAGAGCCGGCCCACCGCGACGTTGAACAGGTCCTCGTAGCCCGTGGTCGCCGTGCCCTCGCGCCCCAGCTCCTTCCCTAACTCGTTGTGGTCGGGGTGGTACGCCAGCGGGATGTAGGTGAGGAAGCCGCCGGTCTCGTCTTGTAGCTCCCGTAGCTGCAGCAGATGGTCGATCCGATCGGCCGCCGTCTCCACGTGCCCGTAGAGCAGCGTGCAGTTGCTCGGGATTCCCATGCCGTGCGCCAGGCGGTGCACCTCGATCCACTCGTCCGCGATTAGCTTGCGGTCGGCGATCGTGGCGCGCACCGCCTCGCTGAACACCTCGGCGCCGCCGCCCGGCAGCGACGTGAGGCCGGCGTCCTTCAGCTCCTGCAGCACCTCCTCGACCGTGGCCTTCTCGATCCGGGCCAGGTGCGCGATTTCCACGGCCGTGAGGGCCTTGATGTGCACGCCCGGGTGCCGCTCCTTGAGGCCGCGCATCATATCGGTGTAGTACGACAGCTTCAGCTTGGGGTGCAACCCACCCACGATGTGGAACTCGGTCGTAGGGGCGTGCCGCGCCGCCTCCGCCTCCGCGAGCACCTCGTCCAGCGAGCGCGTGTACGACCCTTCCTCCTTCGGCAGCCGCGCGAAGGAGCAGAACACACACACGTTGCGCAGGATGCACGCGTTGGTGGGATTGATGTGCTGGTTGGCCGAGAAGAAGACGCGGTCGCCGTTGGTGCGTCGATTGGCAGCGTCCGCGAGTGCGCCGATCCCCAACAGATCGGAGCTCTCGTACAGCGTGATGCCATCTTTCCGGGAGAGTCGCTCGCCCGCCTCGACTTTCGCGGCGATCTCGCGAAGCCGAGGATCGTGCACGAGCTCCCCCACGCTCATGCGTCGCGGCGCCCGAGCGCGAGGGTCACATTGTGGCCGCCGAAACCGAAGGAGTTGGTGATGGCCGTGTCGACCTCGCGCTGCAACTTCACGTTGGGCGCGCAGTTCAGGTCGCACTCGGGGTCGGGAAACTCGTTGTTGATCGTGGGCGGGATGACCCCGTTTTCCATCACCATCAGGGTGATGGCGGCCTCCAGCGCACCGGTCGCCCCCAGCAGGTGCCCCGTCATGGACTTGGTGGAGTTCATGACCAGCTCGTAGGCGTGGTCGCCGAACAGGGCCTTCACGGCCTGCGTCTCGGCGATATCACCGTGGGGTGTCGAGGTGCCGTGCGAGTTGATGTACTGGATGTCCGTCGGCGCCAGGTTCGCATCCTCGAGCGCGGCCGCCATGGCCCGCCGGGCGCCCTCTCCACCGGGCACCGGCTGGGTCATGTGGTGCGCGTCGGCGCTCATGCCGTACCCTAGCACCTCGCCCCGGATCGTCGCACCGCGGGCCTGGGCGCTCTCCAGCGACTCCATGATCAGGACGCCGGCCCCGTCTCCCATGACGAACCCGTCCCGCTCCTTGTCGAACGGCCGGGAAGCCCTCTCCGGCTCGTCGTTGCGGGGCGACAGCGCCTTCATGTTGGCGAACCCCGCGATCGCCAGCGGGGTGACCGCGGCCTCCGCCCCACCCGCGATCATCATCTCGGCCCCACCAGACTGGATCAGGCGGAACGACTCCCCGAGCGCGTGCGCCGAGGAAGCGCAGGCCGAGACCGTGCAGTAGTTCGGCCCCCTCGCCCCGTACTTGATCGAGATCAGCCCGGAGCCCATGTCGGGAATGAACATGGGCACGAAGAAGGGGGACACGCGTTTGTACCCCTTCTGGATCGAGATCCGGCACTGCTCCTCGAAGGTATAGATCCCCCCGATGCCGCTGCCGATCAAGACGCCCGTGTTGTCGGGATCCGGCAGCGTGCCGTTGAAGCCCGCATCGCGCACCGCCTCCGCGGTCGCGGCCATGGCGTAATGCACGAACCGGTCGGACCGCTTGACCTCCTTGCGGTCCATGTAGTCCAGGGGATCGAACTCCTTGACCTCGCAGGCGAAGCGCACGTCCATCTCGGACGGGTCGAATCGCTGAATGGGGCCTGCGCCGGACTTCCCGGCGACGAGGTTCTCCCAGCTGTCTGCTGCTGTGTTGCCGAGGGGGGAGACGACGCCGAGTCCGGTAACGACGACGCGGCGCTTCAAGCCGTCACGACCCCATCTTGTCGTGGAGGTACTTCAGCGCGTCCCCCACGGTGCGCAGCTTCTCGGCTTCCTCGTCCGGGATGTCGATGTCGAACTCCTTCTCGAAGGCCATCACGAGCTCGACGGTGTCCAGGCTGTCGGCTCCCAAGTCCTCCATGAAGCTGGCCTCATTCGTCAGCTTCTCCCGCTCGACACCCAGCTCTTCGGCAATGATGTCCTTGACTTTGCCTTCGAGTTCGCTCATGTCGGTCATCGTTGCGTTTCTCCGATCGGTTTCGTGCGTTACATGACCATGCCGCCGTCCACCACCAGGACGTGGCCCGTAATGTAGCTCGCCAGGTCGGATGCAAGAAAGAGGACGGCGCTGGCAATGTCCTCCGGCTGTCCCAGGCGGCGCAGGGGGATCTGCTCCTGCAGGGCCGTGCGGACGTCGTCCGACAGCTTCTTGGTCATCTCCGTATCGATGAACCCCGGGGCGACGGCGTTCACCAGCACGTTGCGGGCGGCCAGCTCCCGGGCGATCGACTTCGTGAAGCCGATGACGCCCGCCTTGGACGCCGAGTAGTTGCCCTGTCCGGCGTTGCCCCGAATGCCCACCACGCTGGAGATGTTGATGATCCGCCCGGCGCGGCGCTTCATCATCCCCCGAGCGATCTGTTTCGTGGCGACGAAGGTACCCCGCAGATTCACCTTGAGTACGAGGTCCCAGTCGTCCTCGCTCATGCGCATCAGCAGCCCATCGCGCGTAATGCCGGCGTTGTTCACCAGGATGTCGATCGGCCCGAGTTCCTGCTCCACGGCCGTCACGGCCTCCTCGACCTGCTTGGCGTCCGAGACGTCGCCGGCTACCCCGAAGGCCTTGCCCTTCCCCGTGAGAGTGGCGGCCGCCTCCGGCGCGCCCTGCAAGTCACTCAGGGCCACATGGGCACCGGCCTCGTACAGCGCCTGCCCGACGGAATACCCGATACCCCGCGCCCCACCGGTGACCAGCGCCACCTTGCCCGTGAGATCGATGGTCATGCGTGCTGCTCCAGGAACTGGTTCACTTGATCGGCCGTGCCGAGCGCCACCGAGGGCACCCCCTTGACGATGCGGCTCAGCAGCCCGCTGAGCACGGTCCCGGGTCCCACCTCGACGAACGTGGCGTCACCCCCCTCGTCCACGGCACACCGCATCGACTCGACCCAGCGAACCGGAGCGGTGAGCTGGTCCCCGAGCAAGCGTCGCGCGGTGGCGGCGTCCTGCACCGGCTCGGCGGTCGCATTGGCGATCACGGGAAAGCCCGGGTCGGTGAACTCGACCTGCTCGAGCTCCTGCCGCAGGCCCGCGGCCGCCGGTTCCATCAGGGGCGAGTGGAAGGCGCCGCTCACCTTGAGGGGAATCACACGCTTGGCCCCCGCTTCCTTGAGGCGCGCACCCGCCCGCTCCACGGCACCCGGGTCACCGGAGATCACCGACTGGTCGGGGGCGTTCAAGTTGGCCGCCACGGCGACCTCGTCGGCGGCGCTCGCCTCCTCGCACAACGCCACCACCTGCTCGGCCTCGAGCCCGATCACCGCCGCCATCGTGCCGGGGCGCTGCTGCCCCGCCTGCAACATCAGCTCGCCGCGACGCCGCACCAGACGGGCCGCGTCGGTCGGCGCGAGCGCGCCCGCCGCCACGTAGGCGCTGTACTCTCCGAGGGAGTGTCCCGCGCCAGCCACCGGCCGGAGGGCCTCGCCCACTACCGCGTGTGCCGCCAACGAATGCGTGAGGATCGCCGGCTGGGCGTTATGGGTCAGCGTGAGCTCGTCTTCCGGACCCTCCCACATGAGACGCGAGAGGCTCACCTGCAGCGCCTCGTCCACCGCCTCGAACACCTCACGCGCGGCGTCGAAGCCCTCCGCCAGGTCCTTCCCCATCCCGACCTTCTGCGCCCCCTGCCCGGGGCACAGGAGCACTGCCGTTACCACCGAACCAGCACGCTCGCCCAGGTGAACCCGCCACCGAACGCCACGAACAGCACCAGCGAGCCCTCCTTGATGCGGCCCTCGCGCACGCACTCGTCCAGCGCGATGGGAATCGACGCCGCCGACGTGTTGCCGTAGCGGTCTACGTTCACGTACACCTTGTCCATCGGTACGTGGGCGTGCTTGGCCGTGGCCTCGATGATGCGGATGTTGGCCTGATGCGGAATGAGCACGTCCACCTCTTCCGCGCTCACTGCGGCTTGCTGCAGCGCCTTGTCGCAGGCGTCGGCCATGGAGCGCACCGCGTTCTTGAACACCTCGCGGCCGGCCATCCTGATGAAGTAGCTGCCGTCCTTGAGCATCTCCTCGTCAGGGGGACGGTTGCCACCACCCCCCGGCCGGTACAGCAGCTCCCCAAGCCGGCCGTCGGTCTTGAGGTACGTCGACAGGATGCCCCGCTTGCCGTTGGCCGTCGGCTGCACCAGCGTCGCCCCGGCCCCGTCGCCGAACAACACGGCGGTCGTGCGGTCGGTGTAGTCGGCGATCGTCGAGAGCCGATCGCCGCCGACGACCAGCACGTTCTGCGCCTGCCCGCTGGCGATCATCCCTTCGGCGACGGAAATGCTGTAGAGGAACCCGCTGCAGGCCGCCGCGACATCGAACGCGGCTGCATTGTTGGCGCCGAGCTCCGCCTGGATATCACAGGCCGTGGACGGCAGCAGGCGATCGGGACTCGCCGTGCCCAGCACGATGCCGTCCACGTCGAGCGGGGTGAGCCCCGCGTCGTCCAGCACTTGGCGGCACGACACCGCCCCCATGTGGGCGAGCGTCTCGTGCTTCTCGGCGATGCGGCGTTCGCGGATGCCGCTGCGTTCCCGGATCCACTCGTCCGACGTGTCGAGGATGCTCTCGAAGTAGGCGTTGTCGAGAATCTTGGCGGGCGTGTAGCGGCCCGTGCCCACGAGTTGCGCGATCGGTCGCTTCATGCGGCCGCCCCGTCGCCGGCCATCTCGGCGGCGATGTGCTGACTGAGGTGGACCTTCACGGCCTGGACGGCCACGAAGATGGCGTTCTTGACGGCCCGGGCCGGCGAGCTCCCATGGCAAATGATGGCCACGCCCTTCACACCCAGCAGCGGCGCGCCGCCGTACTCCGAGTAGTCGAGGATCTTGAACACCCGTCCCATCCCTGGGCTCTGCAGCAACTCGGGCTCGATCTCCCGCTCCAGGAAGCCGGCGAACAGGTGCGCGACCGTTTCGTAGAACTTGAGGAGCACGTTCCCCACGAACCCATCGCACACCACCACGTCCAGCTCGCCGCGCAGGATGTCGGTCCCCTCGACATTCCCCACGAAGTTGAGCTGCTGGTCGGCCTTCAGCAGCGTGTGGGTCTCCCGCACAGCTTCGTTCCCCTTCTCCTCTTCCTCGCCGATGTTCAGCAGGCCGACGGACGGATTGTGGCGTCCCAACACGTCGCGGGCGTACACCGCGCCGATGTGTGCGAAGCCCCGCAGCTCGCGCGGCTTGCAGTCGATGTTGGCCCCTGCGTCGAGCACGAGCACCGGCTTGGACGCCGTGGGAAAGAGCGCGCCGATCGCGGGCCGCTCCACCCCCTGGTGCAGCCCGAGCACCAGCGCGCTCCCCGCCATGACCGCGCCGGTGTTCCCGGCCGAGATGAAGGCGTCGGTGTCGCCGGCCTTGAGCCGCTCGAGTCCGACGCGGATGGACGACTTGCGCTTGCCCCGAATCGCCTGGAGGGGCTTCTCGCCCATGCCGATGGTCTCCGACGCTTCAATGACGCGAATGCGTCCTTCCGGCACCTCGAACCGGTGAAGCGCCTCCTCGACCTCCGCCTTGCGACCTACCAGCTGGATCTCGCAGGACTCCGGCAGCTCACGCGCTGCCTCGACCGCCCCGGTCACCGGGACGACCGGCGCGCGGTCACCGCCCATCGCGTCCAACCCGATCCGGATCACGCTACGCTTCCTCGACCTCCACGCGCTTCTGGTCGCCGTAGAATCCACAGCTGGGACACACGTGATGCGGTCGCCGCGGGTCCCCGCAGCGGGGGCACGGCTGCAACGCCGCGACCTTCGCCTTCTGGTGCGTGCGCCGCTTGCGCTTGCGGGTCTTGGATGTGCGTCGCTTGGGAACCGCCATCGTTACTCCTCGTCGTTATGCAGCCGCTGCTTGAGCTTCTCCAGTGCCCCCCACCGGGGATCGGGCTCCGGGAGGCACGAGCAGGGGCCGTCGTTCAAGTCCTTGCCGCACTGCGCGCAGAGTCCTTTGCACTCCTCGCGGCACACCACGTACTCCGGCACCGCCAGGATCAGCTCTTCGCGCACCATGTCGCTCAGGTCGAGCTCGGCGGCCTCGGCCGACACGGCATAGGCCAGCTCGTCCTCTGCCGGGTCCTCCGTGAACAGGGCGCGCACCTCGGCATCCAGCTTCACCGTCACGTCCGCCAGACAGCGCCGGCAGCTCGCCGCGAGAACGCCCTTGAGGCGACCGTGCCAGTAGTAGCGACCGCCCCCGCTCTCCATGAGGCGCCCGCGAATCTGCACTGGCTCCGCGAGCACGAAATTCACGTCCACAAAGAGCGGGTCGTCCGCGGGGACGTCCGCAGTTGTCTCAATGGGACCTTCGTGCAGCGCGCGTAGTTCGACGCGCAACATAGCGGTTAAACCTATTCGGGACCTAGACTTGCGTCAACGCGCGGCGGCGTCCCACAGCCGCCGAATGTCGCTCTCCTCAAAGAAGAACGCGACCTCGCGCGCGGCGTTCTCGGGGGAGTCCGACGCGTGAATGGCGTTGCGCTCCTTGTTCTCGGCATAGAGTCGCCGCACGGTGCCCTCCGCGGCCTCGGCAGGATCGGTCGCGCCGATGACGGTACGCAGGTGGTTCACCGCGTCGTCCCGCTCCAGGACCATGGGCAGGCAGGGACCGGACGTCATGAACGCCACCAGGGAGCCGTAGAACGGCCGCTCCCGGTGCACCTCGTAGAACGCCTCGGCCTCGGCCTGCGAGAGGCGCATCAGCTTGGCGGCGCGAACCACGAAGCCGGCCTCTTCCAGGTGGGCCAGGATCTTCCCCGCGTTGCCACTGCCGACGGCGTCCGGCTTGATGATGGCGAGGGTGTGCAT
>JBDHBX010000011.1:0-91670 GCA_039592335.1 Gemmatimonadota bacterium
GTCGGTTAGCTTCTCCTGCGTGCGACATCTCTACGTTCACGTGCCGTTTTGTCGGCGGCGCTGCGTGTACTGCGACTTCGCGATCGCGGTGCGCCGCAAGGTGCCGGCGGAGCGTTACCTGCGCGCCGTGCTGCGTGAGTACGACACCCGGCGCGCGCGCGAGCCGTGGGAGGCCGCGCCCCTCGAGACGCTGTACCTGGGAGGGGGGACGCCGTCGTTGCTCCCGGCGGCGCAGCTCGGAGAGCTGCTGCGGTATCTGTGCGAGGCGGAAGGTGCCGGGTCCGCCGACGAGATGGAGATCACCCTGGAGGCCAACCCCGACGACGTGACCGCGGGCGTGGTAGAGAGGTGGGTCGCGGCTGGGATCAACCGCGTCTCGTTGGGGGTGCAATCGTTCGGCGCGGCCGCGCTCGCGTGGATGCACCGCACCCACGACGTGGCGGCGTCCGAGCAGGCGGTGCGTCTGCTGCGGGCAGCCGGCATCGGGTCGATCTCCCTCGATCTCATCTTCGCGCTGCCCGAGTCGCTCGAGCCGGACCTGCACCGCGACATCGAGCGGGCCCTGGCGCTCGAGCCGGAGCACCTGTCGGTCTACGGCCTCACGGTCGAGGCACGCACGCCGCTGGCACGGTGGATCTCGCGCGGCGCCGCGGTGCCCGCGGGCGACCAACGCTACGCCGAGGAGTTCCTACTCGCGGACGCGTTGCTCACGACGGCCGGCTTCGAGCACTACGAGGTGTCCAACTACGCGCTTCCGGGTTATCGCGCACGTCACAACCAGTCGTACTGGATCGGGCGGCCCTACGTGGGGCTCGGGCCGTCGGCCCATTCCTTTCGCAGCGGGGAGCGGGCGTGGAACGTGCGGGACTGGGCGCGGTACGAGCGCACCGTCGCGGAGCGGGGGAGCGCCGTCGCCGAGCGCGAACGACTCGGTGCGGACCAGCAGCGGCTCGAATCGGTCTACCTGGGACTGCGCACCAGCGAAGGGGTGGCCGCCACCAGGCTCACCGAACGTGACGCCGAGCAGGTCGAGGCAGCAGCCAGGGAGGGCTGGCTGCTAACAGACGGCGATCGCATCCGGTCGACGGCCCAGGGTTGGCTCAAGCTGGACGCGCTAACCACCCGCTTGACCACCTCGCGCCAAGGTGGCTAAATTCCTGCAAAGTCACAACTTGGACTATGCAACCCGAACGACTCACTGACCGCGAGCGCCAGGTCCTGGAGGCGGTGATCAACGCCTTCGTGGAGACCGCGGAGCCGGCGGGCTCGCGCACGATTGCCAAGCGCTACGACCTCGGGGTGTCGGCGGCCACGATCCGCAACACCATGAGCGACCTCGAGGAGCGGGGCTACCTGTCGCACCCGCACACGTCGGCCGGCCGCGTGCCCACCGACCAGGCCTACCGGGTGTACGTCGACGCCCTCATGGCACCGCTGGCGCCCACCCCCGTGGAACGGGATGCGCTGCGCCGGGGGCTGCGGCAGGAGCGGACGCCCATCGAGGGCCTGCTCCAGAAGGCGGCCGACGTGCTGGGCGTGCTCACGCAGGAGTTGGGCATCGCCGTGGCACCCTCGTTCTCCGACGCCGTGCTGGAGCGGCTCGAGCTGGTGCAGGCCTCCTCCGAGCGGCTGCTCATGATCCTGGTCCTCGAGGGCGGTGCCGCCCGCACCATCTTCGTCGAGGTCTCGAACGAGCTGCCGCGGGAAGCGGTCGCCAGCGTGCAACTGGTGCTGAACGAGCGACTCAGCGGGCACACGTTGCGCGACATTCGGCAGAGCCTGCGGGAGCGACTGCGCGACGTGGGCGGCGACCGGGAGGCCCGGGAGCTGCTCAACATCTTCGTGGAGGAGGCGGACTCGCTATTCGAGCTGGGTGGCGGTGAGGGTGGCGAGCTGGTGCTGGGCAGCGCCCAGATGCTCGTCGAGCAGCCCGAGTTCCACTCGTCCGACGAGATGCGCAACCTGCTGGAGCTCACCGAGCGGCGGGAGCTGCTGCGCACGGCTCTGGAGAATCGCCCCTCGCCGGGCATCAGCGTCACGATCGGGACCGAGAACGTGGATCCCAGACTCAGCCGGCTCACCATCGTGACCTCGACGTACGAATGCGGACCGTTCGCCGGCATGATCGGCGTCATGGGACCCACCCGCATGCCCTACCAAAAAGTCGTCACGATGGTGGAGCACACCAGTCGCCTGCTGGGCGACCTCATCGCGTAGCGCGCCATGGCCCGGGATCTGTACGACGTGCTCGGCGTCGATCGCAATGCATCGGAGGCCGAGGTCAAGAAGGCGTACCGCGGTCTCGCCATGGAGTACCATCCGGACCGCAACGACGGGGACAAGGCGGCGGAGGAGAGGTTCAAGGAGGTCACCGAGGCCTACGAGGTGCTACGCGATCCGCAGCAGCGGGCGCAGTACGACCGCTTCGGCATGGCCGGGGTCAAGGGGGGCGGCGGGGGCGCGGGCGGCTTTGGCTTCCACCATGTGGATCTGTCCGAGGCGCTCAGCATCTTCATGCGGGATTTCGGTGGGCTGGGCGGGTTCGATGCCTTCTTCGGTGGGGGGCAGCGCGCGCGCCGCGACCAGCGCCGCGGGCAGGACGTCCGGGTGAAGCTGCGCCTCACCGTCGAGGAGGTCGCGCACGGGGCCACCCGCAAACTGCAACTCAAAACGCTGGAGCGATGCGAGCAGTGTGAGGGCAGCGGCGCCGCGCCGGGCTCCAGTCCGCGGCCCTGTCCCACCTGCGGTGGGGTGGGCGAGGTACGCCGCGCGGCCCAATCGGTCTTCGGCCAGTTCGTGTCGGTGGCGCCGTGTCCCACCTGTGAGGCCGAGGGCACCGTGATATCCGATCCCTGTCCGGAGTGCCGCGGCGACGGCCGGGTAAGGCGGGAAAAACAGGTCGAGGTGGAGGTACCGGCGGGGGTCTCGGGCGAGAACTACATCACGTTGCGCGGGAAGGGGGTCGCCGGTCCGCGCAACGGCCCGTACGGCGATCTCCTGGTGCAGTTCGAGCTGGAGGAGGACCCACGCTTCGAGCGGCGCGGCGACGATCTGCTGTACGATCTCCCGCTCTCGTTCAGTCAGGCCGCTCTCGGCGGTGAGGTGATGGTGCCCACGCCCTATGGCGAAGAAGCGCTGAGCATCCCCGCCGGCACCCAGAGCGGCACGGTGTTCACGCTGCGCGGCAACGGGCTCCCCAACGTGAGCAGTGGGCGCAAGGGCACCCTCTACGTGCGGGCACGGGTCTGGACCCCGGCCAAGCTGACCCCCGAGTTGAAGCAAGCGCTCGAGCAGTTGTCCGAGGTCGAGGGTGAGCCGCCCACGGAGGGGCTCGGCAAGCGGATCTGGGACATGATGAAGGAGGCCTTCGGGACCTGACCATGAGCGACTGTCTCTTCTGCAAGATCGTGGCGGGCGAGATTCCGGCCACGCCGGTGGCCGAGACCGAGGGGTACCTCGCGTTTCGCGACATCAGTCCCCAGGCGCCCACGCACGTCCTGGCCATTCCCAAGCGACACGTACCCTCCCTGAACGAGGCCGACGACGGCGCGCTGCTGGGTGGGTTGGTGCTGTTTGCGCGGGACGTGGCCTGCGACGAGGGGCTGGCCGACGATGGCTATCGCGTGGTGATCAACACGAACGCCGGCGCGGGCCAGACGGTATTTCACGTTCACGCGCACGTGCTCGGCGGGCGGCCCATGGCGTGGCCGCCGGGCTAGCGTGCGCGCGCTTGCCAAGGGCAAGGGGCAGGTCTAACTTGAGCACTCTGTTACCGATTCTGAATCGAGTTTTCCCCGTCTCTGGATGTTCCATCGACTTGTGATCAAGAGGCCCGCGCGCGGAGCATGAGGCGCGAGGGCCAGAGTGTGTGCGGCAAGGGGTGCAGGTGACGCAGGTCGCCGGCACCCCTTCCTCATTCTCGCGGGTAGCAGCTTCCCAAACCCTCGCCGAGCTGGAGTTCGACCGTGTTCTCGGCGTGGTAGCGCGGCACGCCGTGTCCGATCTGGGAGCGGCCGCGGTCCGTGCGCGTCAGCCCCTCGCCGACGTGGAATTCGTCAGAGAGGAGCTCGCGACCGTGTGGGAGCTTGCCCGTGAGCTGCACGAGCGGGGCCGCTTTCAGCCGCTGGCGATCCCCGATCTCACCGAGATGCTGGAGCAGCTCGCCATCGACGGCAGCGTGCTCGACGGCACCCAGCTGCACGCACTCCAGTCGGGACTCGCCGGCATGCGGGAGGTGGCGGGCCAGCTCGCCGCGCTCAACGAGGACGCGCCGCGCGTGGCGGGGCTCGGCGTGGAGATCCCGCCGCGCCGCCTGGAGCAGGCCATCGAGCGGGCCATAGAGCCCGACGGACGGGTAAAGGACGACGCGTCGCCTGCGCTCAAGCGCGCGCGCCGCCGCTTGCGCGACGCGCGCGAACGGCTCGTCACCATGCTGCAGGGACATCTGCGCGACCTGTCGCCGCACGACGGGGAGGCGGAAGTAACGCTGCGCGGGGGTCGCTACGTGATCCCGGTGCGCGCCGAGCGTCGCGGGCGGGTGCAGGGCATCGTGCACGGGGAGTCCAGCTCGGGCGCGACGCTGTTCGTCGAGCCGGCCGAGGCCGTGGAGTTGGGCAACGAGCTGAACGCGTGCGAGGCCGAGGAGGCACGGGAGACGCTGGCGGTGCTGCGAGCGCTCACCGAGGAGGCGCGGCCTTTCGCACCGCAGATCGAGGACGGCTTGGCCATGTGCGTGGCCGCGGACGACTGCTACGCGCGCGCCCGGTACGCACTCGTGTCCGAGGCGAGCCTTCCGCGGCTCAGCGAGGCGCCGGCGCCCCCGGCAATACGGCAAGGTCTGCACCCCCTGCTGCTCGCGGAGTCGGGCGACGCGGTGCCGTTCGACCTCGTGCTGGAGGAGGCGGAGACCACGATCCTGGTGAGCGGTCCCAACGCGGGGGGCAAGACCGTGCTGCTCAAGGCGGTGGGACTGCTCAGCGCGGTGGCCCAGGCCGGGGTGATTCCGCCGGTGGGACCCGAGACGACGCTCCCGGTGTTCCAGCGCATCTTCACCGACATCGGCGACCATCAGTCGATCGATGCCAGCCTCTCCACGTTCAGCGCGCATGTGGCGCGGCTCAAGGCGATTCTCGAGGAGGCCGACGCCAGCTCGCTGGTGTTGCTCGACGAGCTGGGAGGCGGCACCGACCCGATCGAGGGGGCGGCCCTCGCGGGTGCCGTGATGCTCGCGCTCAACGCGCGCCAGCCGGTGACCGTGGCGACCACCCACCTGGGACAGCTCAAGGAGCTGGCCGCCGACACCCCGGGCGTGGTGAACGCGAGCCTCGAGTTCGACCAGGCGACGTTGGCGCCGACGTACCGTCTCCTCAAGGGCAAGCCCGGTCGCTCCTACGGTCTGGCGATCGCGCGGCGCATGGGACTGCCGGCCGACGTGCTCGCCCGTGCCGAGGAGCTCACGCCGGCACAGGCGCGCACGCTGGACGCCATGCTGGCGGAGCTGGAGCGGCGGGAGGCCGAGCTGGGCCGTCGGGAGGAGGAGGTCGCCGATACCCAGGCGCGGCTCACGCGGGAGAGCAGCGCGGCGCAGTCCCAGCGGTCCGAGCTGGAGCAGCGGCTCGCGGCCATCGGGGAGCGGGAGCGCGAGCTGGAACGCGAGGGGCGCGAGCAGGCGCGCCGCTTCCTGCTCGAGGCGCGCAAGCGTGTCGAGGAGGCCCTGGGCACGGCCCGCGCCGCCGTGAGCGAGGCGACCGCCAAGGAGGCGCGCCGGCTGGTAGAAGAGGGAGTGCAGGAGGAGGCGGATGCGCTCAAGAAGCTCGAAGAGCAGGGGTGGAAGGTCCGGGGAGCGGGAAACGGGGAAGGAGGAACGGGCCGCGTCGCCGCCTCACAGCCGAAGAAGGGTTCGAGAGGTGCCGAGCGTCAGCGCGGGGTGGCAGCTGAAGCGTCGTTCCCGGTTCCCCCCGACACCGAAGTCTCCTCGGAGTTGAATCTCCGCGGTATGCGTGTCGAGGAGGCCGAGGCGGAGGTGCTCGCGGCCCTCGATGCGGCGGTGGTCGCCGACCTGCCGTTCCTGCGCATCATCCACGGCAAAGGGACCGGCGTGCTGCGCAGCGTGGTGCAGGAGCTGCTGACGCGGGACCGGCGGGTGGCACGGTTTCGTCTGGCGCCGCCCGAGCACGGCGGCTCGGGCGTCACCATCGCGGAGTTCACGTCGTGAGCACCATCCCCGACGACGTGATCGAGCAGGTGCGCGACGCGGCCGACCTCGTGGCGGTCATCGGGGAACACGTGGAGCTGCGACGCACGGGCTCCGACTACCGCGGTCCCTGTCCGTTCCACGGTGGAAAGCACCGCAACTTCGCCGTCATTCCCAAGAAGCAGATGTTCTACTGCTTCGTGTGCCACGAGGCGGGGGACGTCTTCACCTTCTTCATGAAGCGTCTGGGGATGGACTACCCGACGGCGGTGCGCGAGGTGGCGCGCCGGGTCGGTGTCACCATCCCGGAGCGGCGCGGCGCCGGTCCCGACCCGCGGGAGCCCCTGTTCACGGCGGTGAGCGCGGCGGGCGAGTGGTATGCGCGCCACCTGCGAGACGCGGACGACGCGAAGTCGGCGCGGCGCTACCTGGAGGAGCGGTCGTTCGATCTCGAGAAGCTGCTGCCGCTGGGCCTGGGGTTCGCGCCGAAGGGGAGCGAGTTCCTCAAGGGAATGGAGCAGCTCGGCGTGAAGACCGAGGTGCTCATGGAGGCCGGGCTCGCGGTGAAGCGGGAGGACGGCTCGCTCAGGCCGCGCTTCTGGAACCGGCTGCTCTTCCCGATTCACGATCTGCGCGGGCGCGTGGTGGGGTTTGGCGGGCGCGTGCTCGGCGACGCCGAGCCCAAGTACCTGAACTCCCCCGACACGCCGGTGTTTCACAAGGGATCCCTGCTGTACAACCTGCACGACGCCAAGCACGCGATCCGCAAGGCGGAACGGGCGGTGGTCGTGGAGGGGTACTTCGACGCGCTGCGGCTGGTCGAGGTGGGGATTGAAGAGACGGTGGCGCCGCTCGGGACGTCGCTCACACCCGAGCAGGCGAAGCTGCTCAAGCGCTATACCAAGAGCGTGGTTCTGCTGTACGACAACGACGCGGCCGGGCTGCGCGCCAGCTTCCGGGCGGCCGACGTGCTGCTGCACACCGGCCTGCGTGTGTTGATCGCCACGCCGCCACCGGGCCAGGATCCCGACGCGGTGGCGCTGAGCGGCGGCATTGACGCCGTATGCGCCCTGTTGGACGACGCGCTCGACGTGTTCGAGCGCAAGCTGCAACTGCTCGAGCGCAAGGGCTGGTTGGGATCACTCTCGGGACGACGGCGCGCGCTCGACCGCCTGCTGCCTACGCTCCGGGCGGTGAGCGACGGTGTGACCCGCGATCTCTACGTGAACCGGGCCGCCGAGGCGCTGGGGATCTCTCGTGAGTCGGTGTTGCAGGAGCTCAAGTCGGGACGTTGGTCGGCGCCGCGGCCGCCGGAAGCAGCTGGGCTGGGCGGGGGCGATGCGCCGCAGGCTCGCCCCGGCCGTGTGGGGCGGCCCGAGCGTGACCTGCTGCGAGTCATGCTGCACGAAGTGGGGTGGCGCGAGCGCATCGTCGAGCGATTGGCGGAGCTGGAGTCGGAGGACACGCCGGAGCGCAGGCTGCTGGAGCACGTGGGCGGTCTGGATGCCAAGGTCGTGGGAGGGGAGGTGCTGAACCACGTCGCCCCGGAGGACCGAGGCCTGCTGACCGAGCTGCTCGTGCAGCAGTGGGGCGACCTCAACGTGGACGCCATGGTCGATGGGGCGTTGCGCAAGATCGAGAGCCGGGCGCTCGTGGTGCAGCTCCGCGCGATCGATCGACAGATCACCGTCGCGAGCGAAGAGGAGAAGGTCGAGCTGTCGCAGCAGAAGGAATCGCTGAGCCGTCGTATCGCCAGTCTCGACCCGGGGTATTGGAACGTGATCACGAAACGGAGGAGCCGGAGTGCACGCTGATCTCGAAGCACTGTTGAAGCTGCAGGGGAAGGACAAGATCGTGATGGATCTGGAGGCGGAGCTCGCCGCCCTGGAGCCGGAGCTGCAGCAGCTGGACGACGAGCTTGGGCAGGCCGAGGAGTCCCTTGGCGGGGCGCGGTCGCGGGTCGACGAGGCCGACAAGCGGCGCCAGGACCTGGAGGGGAAGATCGAGAGCTACCGCGTGATGCAGGAGCGTCGGCGGCAGCGGCTCGAATGGGTGCGCGGTGCCAAGGAGGCCTCCAACCTCATGGCGGAGCTGGACCTCGCCCGCACGGTGCTGGCCAAGGAGGAGGCGGAGTGGGTCCGCTCGGCCGACAAGGTGCGGGAGGCGCAGGGACTCGCGGCCGAGGAAGAGCAGAGGCTCGAGGAGATTCGTGCGGGCCAGTCGCCCAAGCGGGAGGAGATCGCGGCGAAGCAGGCCGAGATCGGCGACAAGCTGCAGGCCGCCCGCGCCGACCGCGCGGAGACCGCCAAGCCCGTGCCGTCGCAGTTGCAGGATCGCTACAACCGGATCCGCCAGGGTCGCGCGCCGCTTGCGCTGTACCCGATTCACAACGGGGCGTGCGGGCACTGCTACACGTCGGTGCCGCTGCACCGGCGGCAGAAGGTGTTGGGGGGAAGCGGCGTGGAGCCGTGTGAGGCATGCGGGGTGCTGATATACGACGGCGGCGAATGACCGCAGCTCCGCCGCGGTGGGCCGTGGCGCAGCCGACGGACCCGGCACACGTCGATCCGCTGGTGCATGCCCTCGACATTCCGGAGACCCTCGCCGCGTTGTTGGTGCAGCGGGGGTATACGTCTCCGACCGACGCCAAACGCTACCTCCGTCCCGAGCTCGGGACGCTGAGCGATCCCTATCTCCTGCGCGACATGGACACCGCTGTGGACTTGACGATCCGGGCCGCCCGCGAGGGCCGCACGATCCTGGTGCACGGCGACTACGACGTGGACGGACAGTGCGCCACGGCGCTGCTCACGCGGGTGCTGCGGGAGGCGGGCGCCCAGGTGGTACCCTTCGTGCCGCACCGGATCCGGGACGGCTACGACTTCGGGCCGGCGGGGCTGGCCCAGGCCCGCGAGCACGGCGCCTCGCTGATCGTCACCTGCGACTGCGGGACCACGGCGGTCGAGCCAATTCGCCAGGCGCGGGCCGAGGGCATCGATGTGGTCGTGACGGACCATCATCTGCCCGGCGTCGTGGCGCCGGCCAACGCGGTGGTGAACCCGCAACACCCCGACTGCGCGTCGGGACTCGGTCAGCTGTGCGGCGCCGGCGTGGCGTTCAAGCTGGCCCAGGCGCTGGTGCGCGCGCTCGACATGCCCGACAACCTGCCGTACCACTTTCTCGACCTCGTGGCGCTCGCAACGGTCGCCGACGTGGTGCCGCTCACGGGCGAGAACCGCACGCTGGTGCGCTACGGGCTCAAGATGCTGGCGGCGTCCCGCTGGCGCGGCGTGCGCGCGTTGGTCAACACGGCGGGGCTCGCGGGACGGGAGCTGCGCGCGGGGCAGGTGGGCTACATCCTGGCGCCCCGGCTCAACGCCGCGGGGCGGATCGCCGAAGCGATGGACGGAGTACGGTTGCTCCTGTCGGACGACGACACGGAAGCGCGCGACCTCGCGCGCCGGCTGGAGCATATCAACGAGCAGCGCCAGGCAGTGGACGAACGCACCCTGGACGAGGCCATCGAGGAGATCGACGCGCAGGTGAACCTGGATCGGGATTACGGCTTGGTGCTCGCGCGCGAGGGGTGGCACGCCGGCGTGATCGGGCTGGTGGCCTCGCGGGTGGTGGAGCGCTACGCGCGTCCCGCCATTCTCGTGGCGCTGGACGGTGAGGAAGGCAGGGGCTCGGGACGCTCGATCGCGGGGTTCGATCTGCACGCGGCGCTGGAGGCGTGCGCGCCGCAACTCGAGCGTTACGGCGGCCACAAGATGGCGGCCGGGCTCACGTTGCGGCGCGACCGGTTGGAGGCCTTCCGCGAGGCGTTCGGCGTGGTCTCCCGCGAGCGGCTCACCCCCGACGACCTCGTGCCCACCCAGCGGATCGACGCCGTGGTTTCCGTGCAGCGGATGGACGACGAGCTGGAGCGACTGCTGCGTCACCTCGAGCCGTGCGGGCCGGGCAATCCGGCACCCGTGTTCGGCGTGAGCGGCGGCGCCGTGCGCCACCAGAACACGGTGGGCGCCAACCATCTCAAGTTCACGCTGGACGACGGGACCGGGCGGATCGAGGCGATCGCCTTCAACTGGGCCGATCGGGTCGAGTCCGGTTGGCTGGGCGCTCCGGTGGACGTCGCGCTCAGGTTGGAGCGCAACGAGTGGCAGGGGAGGAGCAGCCTGCAGGCCCGAGTCGTGGGGATTCGGCCCTCGTGAGAGTCATCGCCGGCGAGTTCAAGGGACGCGGCTTGGAGGAGCCCAAGGATGCTCGGGTGCGCCCCACTACCGAGAAGGTACGGGAGGCGTGGTTCAGCATCCTGGGAGAGCGCGTCGCCGGCGCCACCGTGCTGGACCTGTTTGCCGGCTCCGGCGCGCTCGGGCTGGAGGCGCTCTCGCGCGGGGCCGAGCGGGTGGAGTTCGTGGAGCTGCTCCCGGAATCGCTCGCGGCCCTCAAGGCCAACGTGGCCGCGCTGGGCGTGAGCGACCGGGTGCGCATCCGGCGGGGCGACGCCCTGCGGATCGCCGATCGGCTACCCGAGGGCGCGTATGATGTGGCAGTGGCGGACCCGCCGTATACTACTGATCATGCCCAACGGCTCGTCGACATCTTCCGCGAGCGCCGGTTTGCGGCGGTGCTCGGCGTGGAGCATCGTGCGACACTCGCACTTACCGGCGACGACACCCGCCGCTACGGCGACGTGGCCCTAACCTTCGTCTACGCACCATGACACGCATCGCGATCTATCCCGGCTCGTTCGACCCCGTGACCCGCGGGCACGAAGACATCGTGCGGCGCTCGCTCCACCTGGCCGACAAGGTGGTCGTCGCCGTGGCGGTGAATCTCGAAAAGGCGCCGCTCTTCGCGCTGGAGGAACGGGTGGCGCTGCTCCAGGAGGTGCTCCAGGACGAGCCGAGCGTCGAGGTGCGCTCGTTCGACGGGCTGCTTGCCCAATTCGCGCGCGAGGCGGGAGCGCGTATGGTGATCCGCGGTCTCCGGGCGGTGAGCGATTTCGATTACGAGTCGCAGATGGCGCTCATGAACCGGGAGCTGTATCCCGATCTGGAGACGGTGTTCCTGGTCCCGGCGCTGCACCTCACCTACCTGAGTTCGAGCTTGGTGCGGGAGGTGGCGCGGCTCGACGGCGACGTGAGCCCCTTCGTACATCCCATCGTCCAGAAGGCACTCACGGCGAAGTTCGCGGCGTGAGCTTTCGGGACGACCTGCGACGGCGGGCGGGTGCGCGGGGTCGCACCGTGGTGCTTGCCGAGGGACGGGACGAGCGGGTACGGGAGGCGGCCGCGATCCTGGAGCGGGACGGCGTCGCGCAGCCCGTGGTGCTGGACCGCTCTATGGCCGGCGACCCGCGCCTGGAGCGGGTCGCCGAGCTCCTAGCGACTAAGCGTCCCGACAGGGTGAGCGGGCCGGCCCGGGCGCGGGAGCTGGCCGCCGAGCCTCTCTACTTCGCCGCCGGGCTGGTCGCGCTGGGCGAGGCGGACGCCGCCGTCGCAGGGGCGGTGCACCCCACGGCCGACGTGCTGCGGGCGGCGTTCTGGGCCATCGGTCGCGCGGGCGGCACCGCGACCGTGAGCAGCGCATTCTACATGGCGTTCGACGAGGCGCCCGGCCACGCGCTGTTCCAGCTGGCCCGGCGGCCCTGCGAGGAGGGAGCCAGTGTGTTGAGCTTCGCCGACTGCGGTGTCGTGCCCGATCCCGACGCGGAGCAGCTGGCGGAGATCGCCGTGGCGGCGGCGCGGGACCACTTCCTGGTGGTGGACGAGGAGCCGGTCGTGGCGTTCCTGTCCTACAGCACCAGCGGGAGCGCCGGTGGGCCCAGAGTCGACAAGGTGCGGCGGGCGGCGGAGCGGTTTCGCACGCTGGCGCCCGACATCCAGTGCGACGGCGAGCTGCAGGGCGACGCCGCCATCGTGCCCGCGGTCGCGGAGCGCAAGGCGCCGGAATCCGCGGTCGGGGGCTGTGCCAACGTGCTCATCTTTCCCGACCTTGACAGCGGCAACATTGCATACAAACTGGTGCAGCGCCTGGCCGGTGCGACCGCCACGGGCCCCGTCCTACAGGGGCTCGCGCGCCCGATGATGGACCTCTCCCGCGGTGCGACGGCCGACGACGTCGTGGACGTCGCTGCCGTCGGTGTGCTGCAGGCGGGCGAATCGACCGGGTTTCCAACGGAGGAGGAGGCATGAGCTTTACCGTGCGGAAGGACGACGCGAAGAGTGTGGTCGTGATCGGCGTAGATGGCCAGTTGATCGTCGGCAATCGACACGATCTCAAGAAGAAGGTCATGGACGCGATGGAGGAGGGGGAGCGGAAGTTCGTGATCGACTTTGCCGAGACGGGCTACATCGACTCCTCGGGACTCGGCGTGCTGGTATCCCTCTCGAAGAAGATCCGCGAAACGGGCGGCGACTTGCGGCTCGCCGGACTCAACGATGACCTGCGGACCCTGTTCGAGCTGACCAAGCTCGACACCCTCTTCACGATCATGGGCTCGGCAGAGGAGGCGACCGCCTCCTTCTGACGACGTGACGGCCCCGCTCAGGCTCTACGTCCGTCGCAGCGAGTCCGCGCCACCGGACTCGGAGCGCCGCGTCAACATCTCGGTTCGGGTCCCCACGGATCTCGATGTGGTGGAGGAGGCGGTCGACCTCGTCGCCCGCCACTGTCTCGCCAGCGGCGTGCCGCCCAAGGCGGCTCGCTTCGTCGTGCGCGTGGTGCTGTGCGAGGCGCTCGCCAACGCCATCGTGTACGGCAACCAGCTCGACCCGGCCAAGCGCGTGGACGTGCGCGTGGAGGTCGGTGAGGAGGCCGTGGAGTTGCACGTGAGTGACGAGGGCGACGGTTTCGACCCTTCCGGCATCCCCGATCCCACCGAACCCGACCGCATCGAGCTCAATCAGGGCCGCGGGCTCTTCCTCATCCGCCAGCTGGTGGACGAGGTGCACTTCAACGACCGAGGAAACGCCATCTGCATGATCATGCGCCGCGCCTAGATCGCTTCGACGGGATCCTCCAGTCGCTCGGGGCAATGGCGGGGTGTCGACTCCGGCTGTGGCGGTACGGCCGTGGCCGGCTGCGGCCCGTGCTCGACGTGGGTCGGGTGGAGCCGCCCCCGGTGCAGGTGGACGAGGAGGGCGTGGTCACGTCGCTCGACGGCGAGCGCTGGGTGGTGCCCGTGCCCGACACGGAGGGGTACTGGTTCGAGATCGTGGATTCCGAACGCGACCCGGCGGAGGTGTCCGGGACGCTGGCGCCGCTGCTGGCACGGCTCATCGACGGTGAGCGGGACACCCTGAACCTCGCCAAGCAGCTCGCGTCCCGCTATGAGGAGACGGAGCTGCTGTATACCATCAGCAGCATTCTGGGGCGCACCATCCGGCTCGAGCGGGCGGCCGAGACGATCCTGCGGGAGGTGAGTGACGTGGTGGGGGCGCATCGCGCCTCCATCTTCGTGCACGACGAGACGGGCGGCGTGCTGCGGCCCGTGGCCGCGTTGGGCAAGGACCTCGACGTGCTGGGGAGCATCCCCGTGGATGACGTGGAGTCCATCACGGCCCGCGTGTTCCGGTCGGGGCGGCCGGTGGCATACGATCCGCGGAGCGTGAGCGATCCCAACCCGGGCATCGGTCCGGACCGCGGGTACAGAGGTTCTGCGTTCCTCTCCTATCCCATCATCTATCCCACCCCCGAGGGCGTGCCACGGCCCATCGGGGTCATCAATCTGACCGACCGCCTGGGCACCGACGTGTTCAGCGGGGGCGAGCGGCGGCTGGTGGGCGCCGTGGCGAGCCAGATTGGCGCCGCCATCGAGAACGCGCGCCTGGTGGAGCGCGACCTGGCGCAGCAGCGGGTGCGGCGCGAGCTCGAGCTGGCGCACGGCCTGCAGCTCAAGCTGCTGCCCTCACCGGAGCTTCTCGGGGCGGGTGTCGACGCCGCGGCGCGCTGCGTCCCCGCGCTCACCGTGGGCGGTGACTTCTACGACTTCGTGCGGCTGTCGCAGGGACGCGTGGGCGTCATGTTGGGCGACGTCTCCTCCCACGGCTTTCCGGCGGCGCTCATCATGGCGCTGGTGCTGTCGGCGGCCGGTATCCACGCGGCCGAGATCGCGTCGCCCGACGGCATGCTGCGCCGCCTGCTCGAGTCGGTGGAGCAGGAGCTCGCCGAAACCGAGATGCACCTCTCCCTCTTCTACGGCGTGCTCGACGCCCAAGGCGGCGTGCTGCGCTACGCCAATGCGGGCCACCCCCACGCGTTCCGTATCACCCCGCGTGGCGCGGAGCGGCTCGGCGCGACGTCACCGCCGCTCGGCCTCGCCAGGGCCGACGCGATCGCCGCGGCGGAGTCGGAGTGGGTGCGCGGGGAAGATACGCTGCTGGTCTTCTCCGATGGCATCGTCGAGGCGCGCAACGAGGAGGGCCGGCAACTGGGCGAGGAGCGAGTGCTGGAGCTGGCCACGGAGCACCGAACCGGCCCCGCTGCCGAGACGGTGGAGACGGTGCTGGCGGAAGCCGCCGCGTTCGAGGCGGTGGCGCGGGACGACCGCACCATTCTCGCTCTGCGGATCTAAGTGGGCCGGCGCCTCGGCCAACACTTCCTGTTCGATCCCTCGATTCTGGATCGGATCGTGGATGCGCTCGATCCGCTGCCTGAGGACGTGGTGCTCGAGATCGGGGCCGGGAGGGGGACGTTGACAGCGCGGCTGGCGGCACAGGTGGGACGCGTGATCGCCGTCGAGCGCGATCGGGAACTGGCGGCGTTCTTGAGAGGGGAGCGCGGAACGGGGAAGGGGGAGGGGTTTGCTGCGCTGCCGGGCAACGTGAGCGTGATCGAGGGCGACGCGCTGGAGATCGACTGGAGGGGATTGCTCGAGCCCGTGCTGCACGAGCCCAAAGTCGTGGGCAACATCCCCTACTCCATTACCACCCCGCTGATCGACAAGGCCCTCACCCCCCCGATGCCGGCGGCGGTGGTCTTCCTCGTCCAACGCGAGGTGGCGGATCGCCTCGCGGCCGATCCGGGCTCGAAGGCCTATGGCGCGCTCACCGTCGGTGTGCAGGCGGTCGCTGCGGTGGAGCGGCTGTTCGACGTGCCGGCCGGCGCCTTCCGGCCGCCGCCCAAGGTGGACTCAGCCGTGGTGCGGATGGTGCCGCTCGACCAGCCGCTGATCGCCGAGGCCGACCATCCGGCGTTCCGGCGGTTCGTGACGGCGCTCTTCGGGCGCCGGCGCAAGCAACTGGTGGGGGCGCTGCGCGGCGTCACTGGGCGTGCACGGTCGGAGGTCGAGGCGTGCCTCGAGGCGGTGGGGGTGGACCCGACCGCGCGCAGCGAGACGCTGCCTCCGTCCACGTTCACCCGACTGTTCCGCGAGGCGGGGCGTTGAGTCGGGTGGCGCGCCCCTGTGTAGATTGCGCTGCATGAGTGCAAGCACCGAAGGCGTGCGGGCGGCCCCGCGCGGTACCCTGGTCGATCGCGCGTTGCGCCGCCTCAAGGACGGGGCGGCCGATAGCCTGACTCTGGCGCGCGAGGTGCTCGGTTTGGCGCAGGCCACGCGTGCCATCGCCGACCGGGTCGCCGTGGCCCTGCTGGGGTCGGACCCCCGCGTGCATCAGCGGCACGACGGTCGCTGGGCGCTGGCGACGCAGGCCGACGGCTCGCCGCGCTTGGCCTCGTGCACGTTCGCGGTGGTGGACGTGGAGACAACCGGGACCCGATTCAGCTGGGGGGACCGCGTCACCGAGTTGGCCGTCGTGACGCTCTCGGGTAGCGAGGTGGAGGTCGCCTTCGAGACCCTGATCAACCCGGAGCGGTCCATTCCGAGTTTCGTGCAGTCGCTCACCCGGATCACGAACGACATGGTACGGGACCAGCCGACGTTCAACGAGATTGCCGACGATGTGCTGGCATCGCTCGCGGGTCGCGTGTTCGTGGCCCACAACGCCCCGTTCGACTGGGGATTTCTGTCGAGCGAGCTGCGACGCACCCGCGACCTCGACCTCGAGGGCGCTCGACTGTGCACGGTGCGGCTGGCCCGCCGGCTGCTCCCCGGACTGCGCTCCCGAGGGCTGGACAGCGTGGCGGCCTTCCTGGGGGTCGAGATCGCCGGGCGCCACCGCGCCCGCGGCGATGCGCTGGCAACGGCCCACATTCTGAAGCACCTGCTGGCCCGTGCGGAGGAGCAGGGCGCCGAGACGCTGAGCGACCTGCAGCATCTGGGGCGCCGCCGGCGCCGCAGCAAGAGCGCGCTCCCCATGCCCATGGGAGAGTCATGAGCCTGGTAACCAGGTTCCGCATCGGAAGCCTGACCTGCCACACGCTCGACGCCGGGCTGCAGCGCCTGGACGGGGGCGCCATGTTTGGGGTGGTCCCCAAACCGCTGTGGGAGAAACGGATCGCGCCCGACGAGCGCAACCGCATTCCGCTGTGCATGCGCTGCCTGCTGATCGAGCACGATGCCGGCCCCGTGCTGGTCGACACGGGACTCGGCAACAAAGAAGCCGACAAGTTCCTCGATATCTACGGGGTGGAGAATGCGGGGCGGCGCGGGCCCACCCGGCTGGACGACGCGCTGGCAGAGGCCGGGTACACCGCGGCGGACATCCGCTACGTGATCAATACCCACCTGCACTTCGACCACGCGGGCGGGAATACCTATGTGGAAGCGGAACGGGAAGCGGGGAACGGGGAACGGGACGACGGCCGGGAACCGCGAGGCGTGCCGCGAGCCGCGGGCGAGCCGGAGACGTTGATCGCCTTTCCCAACGCGACCTACGTGGTGCAGGAGCGCGAACTGGAGTTTGCCGGGCAACGCAACGAGCGCGTCGCCGCCAGCTATCTCCCTCCCAACTTCGAGCCCATCTCGCAGGCCGAGCGGTGGCACCTAGTGCGAGGTGAGGCGGAGCTCTTCCCGGGCATCCACCTGGTACCCACGCCTGGGCACGTACCGGGGCACCAGTCCGTCCTAGTACAGAGCGGCGGGGAGACGGTCTGCTTCCTGGGCGACCTGGTGCCCACGGCGGCCCACCTCCCGCTGCCCTGGATCATGGGGTACGACCTGGACCCGTTGCTCACGCTGGAGACCAAGCGGGCCCTGCTGGGGCGCGCGGAGGCCGAGGGGTGGGTGCTGGTGTTCGAGCACGACGCCGAGCGGGGGTTGGGGCGCGTGATCCGGCAGGGCAGGTCCTACGGTTTTCAGCCGCTTGACACCCCCCGCGGGCGGGCGTAAGTTCCGCCCTCACAATACAGTAAGCAAGCGCCCGAGCGCTTCACCCTCCTGCCGCCGGTCTCCGACCGGACGCGCGTCTAGGGTTCCCATCTAGTACCGGGGGCAGCACTCGCCCCGGTGCCGTGCGGACTCCGGAGGGCTCGGATCCGCTTTTTTTGTTGGCCTTATGCGAAGGAGGACCGTCACTGCAAGACGACAGAGCGAAGGTACGGGTCAATAATCAGATCCGGATCAGCCCGGTGCGGCTGATCGGAGCCGACGGGGAACAGGTGGGGGTGGTCCCCATCGAGGACGCACAGCAGGCAGCCCGCGAAGCCGGGCTCGACCTGGTCGAGGTTGCCGCCACGGCCCGCCCCCCCGTGGTCAAGGTGATGGACTATGGGAAGTACCGCTTCGAGCAGGCGAAGGCGGCCCGGGCGGCAAGGAAGAAGCAGCACAACATCCAGGTCAAAGAGGTGAAGTACCGGCCCGGGATCAGCGAGCACGACTTCGAGTTCAAGACCCGGCACGCGCGGACGTTCCTCGAAGAGGGAAACAAGGTGAAGCTCACCATGATGTTCCGCGGTCGGCAGGTGACGCACCCCGAGCTGGGGAAGGAAGTGCTCGACCGGGTCTATGCGGCCGTCGAGGACATTGCCAAGATCGAGGCGTGGCCGAGGCTGGAGGGCCGCAACATGACCATGGTGCTCGCCCCCAAGTAGACGGCAGCTCGAGCGCAGGCCCACACCACGGGAACGACGACAGCCGGCGGCAGCACGCCATCCGGCAACCGACGGACATAGGACGGAAGCACGATGCCGAAGATGAAGACGAAACGCGGCGCCGCGAAGCGCTTCAAGCTCACCGGGAAGGGCAGGGTGAAGCGACGCCGGGCGTTCAAGAGCCACATTCTCACGAAGAAGCATCCCAAGCGGAAGCGGCGCCTGCGCCAGGCCACGTTGGTCGCGGCCCAGGAAGAGCGCCGCGTCAAGCGCCTGCTGCAGGGATAGGAGAGAGCGATGCCGAGAGTTCGGAGTAACGTCGCCCGCCTCAAGCGCAAGAAGAAGATCATGCGCGAGGCCAAGGGCGCGCGCGGCGGGCGCAGCAAGCTGTACAAGTCCGCGAAGGAGAATGTCGAGCGCGGCCTGCGCTATGCGTACCGCGACCGGCGCCAGAAGAAGCGGGATTTCCGCCGGCTGTGGATCGTACGGATCAATGCCGCGGCGCGCATGCACGATCTGTCGTACAGCCGCTTCATGTCTGGTCTGAAGAAGGCTGGCGTGGAAATCAACCGGAAGGTGCTGGCCGATCTGGCGGTGCGGGACCCGGCCGCATTCGGTGAGTTGGCGGAGGTGGCGAAGAAGAGCCTCTAGCGGCCGGCCACCGATGCCACAGTCCTCCACCCCTCAGGAACAGCTCGACGCCGTCGCCCAAGCCGTCGACCGTGCGTCCGCGGCGGACGCGGCGACCCTCGCTGAGCTCAAGACGGAGATCCTCGGCCGCAAGGCCGGTGCGCTCACTCTCATCCTCCGGTCGCTAGCCGGGCTTCCCTCCGAGGAGCGCCGCGCGATTGGCGCGCGCGCGAACCAGCTCAAGCAGCAGCTCGAGGAGGCTATCGCCGCGCGAGAGCGCGCCCTGGAGGACGAGGCCCGGGCGCCCAAGCAGCTCGATTGGACCATGCCCGGCCGCGCCGTGTGGCACGGTGCGGTGCACCCGGTGACCGCCGTCGTCGACGAGATCTGCGAAGTGTTTCGCGCGCTTGGGTTCACCCGGGTGACGGGTCCCGAGGCCGAGACCGAGGACTACAACTTCACCAAGCTCAACATCGGCCTGGACCACCCTGCCGCGGACGAGCACGACACCTTCTACCTGGCGCCCGGAACGCTGCTGCGCACGCACACCTCGCCCATGCAGGCGCGCGTGATGGAACAGTACGAGCCGCCGATCCGGATCGTGGTCCCCGGCCGGGTGTACCGGCGTGACGCCTTCGATCCGTCGCACTCACCGGTGTTCGAGCAGATCGAGGGGCTGGCGGTGGACGAGGGTGTGAGCTTCGTGGATTTCAAGGCCGCCATCGACACCTTCGTGAAGCTGTTCTTCAGCCGTGATACCGCGGTGCGCTTCCGGCCGTCGTTCTTCCCGTTCACCGAGCCGTCGGCCGAGGTCGACGCGCAGTGTCAGATGTGCAAGGGGCGCGGCTGCTCAACGTGCAAACAGACCGGCTGGCTCGAGATCATGGGGGCGGGCATGGTGCACCCCGCCGTGTTCGAGAACTGCGGCATCGACGCCGAGCGGTACACCGGATACGCGTTCGGCATGGGCGCAGAGCGCATCGCGATGCTGCGACATGGCATCCCCGACATCCGGTTGCTGTGGGAGAACGACATGCGGTTCCTCTCGCAGTTCGCGGAGTAGCGATGATCGTCTCGCTCAACTGGCTTTCCGCCTTGCTGGGTCGCGATCTCGCCGCCGCGGACGTGGCCGACCGGCTCGCCATGCTGGGCGCGCCCGTGGAAGCTGAGGAGGAGCTGCGCCCATCGCTCGATGACATCGTGATCGGGCTGGTGGAGCAGGTCGAGAGGCACCCCAACGCCGACCGGCTGACACTGTGTCACGTGAACGACGGGCATGGGATGGTCGAGGTGGTCTGTGGCGCGCCCAACGTGAAAAAGGGAGCCAAGTACCCGTACGCTGCCGAGGGCACCGTGTTGCCCGGCGGGCTCAAGCTCGAAGCTCGCGAGATCCGGGGCATCGTGTCGCACGGCATGCTGTGCTCGGCGCGCGAGCTGGAGCTCGGGACGGAACACGAGGGGATCATGGAGGTCCGGACTGACGCGGCTCCGGGCACGCGGTTTCTGGACGCGCTCCCCTTGGAGGACACGCGTCTCGAGCTCGAGGTGACGCCCAACCGACCCGATCTGTTGAGTCACAAGGGCGTGGCCCGCGAGCTGGCGGCATCGTACGGGGTGCCGGTGAAGCTGCCGCCGATCCCGGACGCCCCGGGCGACGACGGCGGGGCACCCAAACAAGTGAAGAAGAAGGGCACCGTCGGGGGCGTGCAGGTGAGCATCGAGGACCTCGAGGGGTGTCCGCGATACATGGCGGCGGTGATCCGCGGTGTGCAGATCGGCCCCTCGCCTACCTGGCTCGAGGCGAGGCTGCGCAGCATTGGGGCGCGGCCCATCAACAACGTGGTGGACGCCACCAACTACATCCTGTACGAGCTCAACCAGCCGCTGCACGCCTTCGATCTGGCCAACGTGCGGGGCAACGCGATCATCGTGCGACGTGCCACGCCGGGGGAGCAAATGACCACCCTCGACGGCGAGAGGCGTGACCTCACGCCTGAAATGACGATGATCTGCGACGGCGAAGGCCCGACGGCCATTGGTGGCGTGATGGGTGGGGCCGACTCCGAGGTATCGGCAACCACGACCGACGTGCTGCTGGAGTGCGCCTACTTCGATCCGCCGCGCATTCGCAAGACGCGTCAGGCGCTGAAGATGAACACTGAGGCGTCGTACCGGTTCGAGCGGGGCACGGACCCCGACGCCATGCCCGACGCGTTGCGCCGAGCGGTGCAGCTGATCCGTGCCGTGGCGGGCGGCGACGAGCCCGAGCCGGCGATCGACGTGTATCCCAAGCCGGTCAAGACGCGCGCGGTGTTCCTGCGGCAGGAGCGGGTGACACATCTGCTGGGCACCCCGGTCGAGCGGGAGGAGATCGAGCGCATCCTGGTGGGCCTCGGCTTCCCGGTGGCCCCCAAGGCGAAGCGGCTGCACGTCCAGATCCCGGGCTGGCGCCCCGACGTGACCCGGGAGATCGACCTGATCGAGGAAATCGCACGTTGCCGGGGGTACGATACGTTCCCAACGGAGTTGCGGCCGTTCCGCACGAGCGTGGTCCCCGACGATCCGATCGAGCCGCTCAAGGCGACGATCCGCCGCGTCATGACCGGGATGGGACTGAACGAGGCTCGCTCGCTCTCCCTCACGAGCGCGGGGAGCGAGCAGGCGTGGCGCGTGCTCAACCCGCTCTCGGCCGAGGACGCCTACCTCCGTGCCGACCTGCTGAGCGGCCTGGTACGCTCCGCCGAGCGCAACTGGGCGGCGCGCGAGCGCGACGTTCGGCTGTTCGAGGTCGGGCGCGTGTTCCACGCGACGGGCGAGTCGCGTCCCCATGAGACGCAGCGGCTGGCGGGTGTGATCTCCGGGGAGCGGACGCCGCTGCACTGGACCGCGCAGGGGAAGTCGGCCGATTACGACCTGTGGGACGCGAAGGCTATGTTTGAGGAGGCCGTTCGCGTGGCGGGCCCCGAGGGGGACATCGTTGAGGTGGACGGGGGCTGGCAGGTGCTGGATCGTGACGGCGCGCGCCGAGGCTGGGTGGGAGCGCTCGCGGCGGATCGCCCACCGTGGGCTGCCCAGCTGCTTGGCTTCGAGGTGGACCTGGTGGTGTGGGAGCGGCCGCACGTGCAGTATCGCACGTCGCCGACGACACCGCCGGTCGAGCGCGACGTGGCCCTGGTCTTGCCCGAGGGAGTGACGGCCGCCGCCATCGAGGACGTGATGCGAGAGGCGGGCGGGGCGCTGCTCGCCGGCACCGCGATCTTCGACGAGTACCGCGGTGCGGAGATGGCAGGACGAAGCGTGGCCTGGCGGCTCGTGTTCCGGGCGCCCGATCGCACGTTGCGCGACCGGGAAGCCGACGAGGCACTGGACGCCGTGCTGGCCGCGCTCAAGGAGCGATTGGGTGTCGAACGACGGTAGACCTGATCTCGCGGCGCTCGAGGAGCTGAAGAAGGTCCTCGACGAGGTGACGGGCGAGCTCTCCACGTGGCGCCGCCGTGCGCTCAAGGCGGAGGGCGAACGCGAGCAGATGGGTGCCGAGTACGACGCCGTGGCCAACCGGGAGCGCATCCTCGAGCTCGAGACCCAGAACGCGGAGCTCACCACCCGACTCGACGCGGCGCGCACGCGCGTGAGCGATCTCATTGGCCGGCTGCGGTTCCTCGAGGAGCAGGTCTCCATGGAGGAGCAGAGCCGGTGACGGACAAGAAGACCGTCGTCACCGTCACGATCGGCAACGAGGAGTACTCGCTCCGGTCCGATCGGCCCCCAGAGTACACGCGTGCGGTGGCCGAGCACGTGGACCGGGCGCTGAAGGAAGTCTTCCAGGTTGGGGCCATGGTGGAGACGCAAAAGGCCGCGATCCTCGCGGCCCTGTCGATCACCGACGAGCTGTTCCAGGCGCGGCGGTCGCAGACCGATCTGGCCGAACAGCTGCGGGCCATGACGGCGGAGCTCTCCCGCCTGCTTCCACCCGCCAAGCGGAGGAGCCGCGGGTAGGGCTCGCTTGCCACGTCGCAGGACGACGGGTAAGTTCAGCGAACATCACGGGTTAGAGACGGACGCGCCTCCCAACTTCCGAACACTGCGGAGCCTGGCCGCCGAAGCGGCCGGCGCCGCTGGGGTCTATAGATATGACAGCCGATCCGCTCGTCACGATCGTGGCCGTCCTCGCTGGAGCCATCCTGGGCGGGGCGGTCTTTTTCGTGCTCGGGCGGTGGGCGGAGCGGCGCGAGGCGGCGAGGCAGGGCCGCGCCGCTGAGCAGCAGGCCGAACAGGTTCTCTCCCAGGCGCGCCGCGACGCCGATTCGGCGAAGCACGAGGCGCTGCTGCAGGCCAAGGAAGAGATCATGGGCCTGCGGGAGCAGTGGGAGAAGGACGAGCGTCACCGGCGGGAGGAGCTCGACAAGCACGAGCAGCGGTTGGAGGAGCGCGAGACGCTGATCGACCGCAAGCTCAACGCGATGGACGAGCGCGACGCGGAGCTGCAGCGACGCGAACAGTCGGTGAGCGATCGCAAGAAGGCGGTGCAGCAGCGCGAGCAAGAGCTGGACGAGCTGGTGACGGAGCACCGCCAGCGGCTCGAGCAGGTCTCAGGCCTCTCGGCGGAGGAAGCGAAAGAGGCTCTCAAGCGGGAGCTCGTCGTCAGGGCCAAGAGCGAAGCGGCGGCGTCCCTCCGCGACATCAAGGAAGACGCCAAGCGCACCGGCGACCGCGAGGCGCGCAAGATCATTGCCATGGCGATGCAGCGGCTCGCTGCCGATCAGGCGACCGAGACCACGGTCTCTGCCGTCGCCCTCCCGAATGACGATATGAAGGGCCGCATCATCGGACGCGAGGGGCGCAACATCCGCGCGTTCGAGACCGCGACCGGCGTGGACGTGATCATCGACGACACGCCCGACACCGTCGTCGTGTCCTGCTTCGACCCGATTCGGCGCGAGGTGGCCCGCCGCGCCATGGAGCAGCTGATCGCCGACGGCCGCATCCATCCGGGGCGGATCGAAGAGGTGGTGGCGCGGGTGCGCACCGAGCTGGAGCAGCAGCTCGTCCAGACCGGAGAGGAGACGGTCTACGAGCTCGGCGTGCGCGGGATGCACGAGGAGCTGGTCAAGCTCGTCGGCCGCATGAAGTACCGCACCTCCTACGGGCAGAACATGCTGGAGCACTCGAAGGAAGTCGCCTGGCTCGCCGGCATGCTGGCCGAGGAGCTCAAGCTGGACGTCCATTTGGCCAAGCGCGCGGCGCTGCTGCACGACATCGGCAAGGTGCTCACGCACCAGCACGAGGGCACGCACGTCGAGTTGGGGATTGAGGTCGCCAAGCGCTACAACGAGCACCCCACGGTGATCAACGCCATCGCGGCACACCATGACGACGTGCCGCACGAGACGACCATATCGATGATCGTCCAGGCGGCGGATGCCGCGAGTGGCGCGCGCCCGGGCGCGCGGCGCGAAGCCTTCGAGACCTACGTCAAGCGGCTGAGCCAGCTGGAGGAGATCGCCACCGGCTTCAAGGGCGTCGAGAAGGCGTTCGCGATTCAGGCCGGCCGGGAAATCCGCATCGCGGTCCTGCCGGACCAGATCAGCGACGATACGGCGGTGGAGCTGTCCGAGGAGATCGCGAGGCGCATCGAGCAGGATCTCCAATATCCCGGACAGATCAAGATCGTAGTCATTCGAGAAACGAGGGCCGTGGACTTTGCCCGCTAAGATCATCGACGGAAAAGCGATTGGCGAGGAGATGCGCGCCGAGTTGGCGCCGCAGATCGAGGAACTGAAGGGGAAGGGAGTAACCCCGGGCCTCTCGGTGGTGCTGGTCGGTGACGATCCGGCGAGCCAGGTCTATGTCCGCATGAAGGGCAAGGCCTGCGAGAAGGTCGGCATAGAGAGCGAGACGATCAGGATGTCCGCCGACACGTCGGAGGCGGAGGTGCTCGACGTGGTAGAGCGTCTCAACAACGACCCGAAGGTGCACGGCATTCTGGTGCAACTGCCGCTCCCCGACCAAGTCAACGAGAAGCGCGTGCTATTCAGCATCCGGCCGGACAAGGACGTGGACGGGTTTCACCCGGTCAACATCGGCAAGGTGCAGATCGGCGATCCGACGGGGTTCCGTCCGGCGACGCCCTACGGAGTGCAGCAGATGCTGATTCGCAGCGGCGTGGAGACGTCGGGTGCCCACGTGGTCATCGTGGGGCGCTCCAACATCGTGGGTCGGCCGGCGGCGTCGATCCTGTCGCAGAAGGGCGACGGGGCGAACGCGACGGTGACCATGTGCCACTCCCGCACCAAGGATCTTCCGGAAGTGACCCGGCAGGCCGACATCCTGATTGCGGCCATCGGCGTGGCGGAGTTCGTCAAGGGGGACTGGGTTCGGCCGGGCGCGGTAGTGATCGATGTCGGTGTGAACCGGGTGGACGACCCCAGCACGGAGAAGGGCTATCGGCTCGTCGGGGACGTGGACTTCGAGGTGGCGAGGGAGGTGGCCTCGCAGATCACGCCGGTACCGGGTGGTGTGGGACCCATGACGATTACGATGCTGCTTTACAACACCGTCCAGGCCGCGCGCCAGTGGGCGGACTAGACCTCTTCAGCGCGACTCCACCAGCGTCCGCCGAGGGGGCGTGGAGCGTGGCCGACGTCACGCGCCGCGCGCGCCAGCTGATCGAATCGGGCTTCGACCGTCTCTGGGTGCGTGGCGAGGTCGCGAGCTTCAAGACCTACCGCAGTGGCCACTGGTACTTCACCCTGCGCGATGCGCAGGCGCAGGTGCGCTGCGTGATGTGGCGCAGCGACAACCAGCGCCTCCCGACCTCGCCCGAGGACGGCATGGAGGTGTTCGTCCACGCGCGCCCAACGCTGTGGGAGGAGCGTGGCGAGTTCCGCCTCACCGTCAAGCAACTCATCCCGACGGCCGAAGGTGGGTTGTGGCAGCTGCAGCTCGAGCGGGCCAAGGCCGCGCTGGAGCGCGACGGACTGCTCGACCCCGCTCGCAAGCGGCCGTTGCCTCCCTATCCCCGGCGAATCGCCGTGGTGACGAGCACCGACGGGGCTGCGCTGCGGGACATCGTGAGCGTGCTCGAGCGACGCTGGCCTGCCGTGGAGCTCTGGGTCGTGCCCACGCGTGTGCAGGGAGAGGGCGCCGAGAGCGAGCTCTGCGCGGCGCTGGCGACGGTAGACGCGCTGCCTGACGTGGATCTCGCGATCGTGGGACGCGGGGGCGGCTCACGGGAGGATCTCTGGGCGTTCAACAGCGAGCAGGTGGCGCGGGCCGTGGCGGCCGTGGGGGTGCCCACCATCTCGGCGGTGGGGCACGAGACCGATGTGGCGTTGACCGATCTCGTGGCAGACGTGCGCGCACCCACACCGTCGGCGGCTGCCGAGGCGGCGGTCCCGGATCGTGCAGCCGCCCAGGCCGGCGTGGCGGCGCTCGCCCGCCGCCTTGCCCGCGGGCTCGGCGGGCAGGCCGAGTTGGGCAAGGAGCGGCTCGAGCGCACGGCGGACCGCCTCGGTGCGGCCGTGCAGCGGCAACTGCAGGTTCGGCGGCATCGATTGGACCAGCTCGCGGCCACGCTGGATGCGCTGAGCCCGCTCAAGGTGCTTGAGCGCGGCTATGCGGTGGCGCGTGACGAAACCGGGCACGTGCTGAAGCGTGCCGTGGACTTCTCGCCCGGGCTGGCGTTCCGGCTGGGTCTCGCCGACGGAGAGGTCCGGGCCCGCACGGTGGAGGGCGATGCATGACCAAAGAGAAGCCGTCGTTCCGCGTCGAGCTCGAGCAGCTGGAGGCCATCGTGCGGCAGTTGGAGGACTCGGACGTGGATCTGGATCAGGCCCTCGAGTTGTTCGAGGAGGGTGTGCGTCGCTTGAAGGCGGCGCGCGATCTGCTGAAGGAATCCGAGCTCACAGTCAAGCGCGTGCTGGAGGATGCGGACGGAACGCTCCGAACCGACGACCTCGAGCGCTGAGCTGCGGACCTTCCTCGCCGAGACGCGTGAGGCGGTGGGGCGCGAACTCCAGCTCTGGTGCGAGCGGGTCGAGCGGGAAGTCGCCGGAGAGGTGGGCCGGGCCATGGCGTACAGCATGGCGGCTCCCGGCAAGCGGCTGCGGCCCGCGCTGGTGTTGGCGGCATACCGGGAACTGGGCGGCACCCGCGATGCGGTCGAGGTCGCGACGGCCGTGGAGATCGTGCACACCTACTCCCTCGTGCACGACGACCTTCCCTGTATGGACGACGACGAGTTGCGGCGCGGTCGTCCCACCACCCACCGTGCCTTCGGCGTGGCGACGGCCTCGGAGGCGGGGTTCCGCCTGGTGCCGCTGTCGGCGCGCGTGTTGGCGGCTGGCGCTGCCAAGCTGGGTCTGGCCGACGCGCGCGCGGCGGCGCTCGCGGCCGAGCTCTACGGCGCGGCCGGTGCCGCGGGAATGATTGGCGGACAGGTGCTCGATCTGGAGGCCGAGGGGTGCGAACTGGACCTCGACTCCCTGGCGCGGGTACACGCCGCAAAGACGGGGGCGCTGATTACGGCCAGCGTGGTGATCGGTGGACTCGCGGCGGGTGCGGACGACGAGCAGGTGGAGGCCCTGCGTGGCTACGGTCGGGACGTCGGGCTCGCATTTCAGATCGTGGACGACGTGCTCGACGCCACGGCCACCTCCTCCGAGCTCGGCAAGACCGCCGGGAAGGACGCGGCGCAGCACAAGGCGACCTTCGCCGCGCTGCTCGGGGTCGACCAGGCGCGTCGTGTGGCGCACGAGCGCATGCAGCGGGCCATAGACCTGCTCGGGGCCTGCCGGGTAGATTGCAGCCTGCTGCCGGGGCTCGCGCGGCTCATCGTGGAGCGAAGTGCATGAGTGACTACTGGCAACGGGGAAGGGGGAACGGTAAGACAGGTCTGGGAAGCGGGGAGCGGGAAACGAGAAGCGTAGATGGTGAGTGGTATGTCTCTGCTGGAAACGATCTCAAGTCCTAGCGACGTCAAGCAACTCCCACGCGAGCAACTACAGCCATTGGCCGACGAGGTGCGCCAGCGCCTCATCGACGTGGTGTCGCAGACGGGTGGGCACATCGGCGCCGGTCTCGGCGTGGTGGAGCTCACCGTGGCCCTCGCGTACCTGTTCGATTCCCCGCGTGACAAGATCCTGTGGGACGTGGGCCACCAGGGGTATCCCTGGAAGGTCCTCACGGGCCGGAACGACCGGCTTCCTACGCTGCGCCAGAGCGGCGGGCTCTCCGGGTTCCTGCGACGGGTCGAGAACGAGCACGACGTGTTCGGGGCCGGGCACGCCGGCACCGCGATGTCGGCGGCGTACGGCATCGCGACAGCCAGGGACCTGCTGGGCGACGACTATCAGGTGGTCGCCGTCGTGGGGGATGGCGCCATGACCTGCGGTCTGCCTTACGAGGCGCTGAACAACGCCGGGCACTCGGATCGGGACGTCATCATGGTCCTGAACGACAACGGCATGTCCATTGCCCCCAACGTGGGTGCCATCAGCAAGTACTTGGGGGGAATCATCGCGAGCCCGTTCACGAACCGGATGCGCGGGCACGTGAAGCACCTGATCGAGAAGGCGTCGCATCTGGTGGGCGGCGACCGCATGGTGGACTTCGCCAAGACCGTCGAGGAGAGCATCAAGAATCTCTGGTCGCCGGGGATGCTGTTCGAGGAAATGGGTTTTCGTTACTTCGGCCCCATCGACGGCCACAACATGGAGCATTTGCTGAAGACGTTCGAGCTGGTGAGGAGCCTGGAGGGTCCCCGCGTGGTGCACGTGGTGACCGAGAAGGGGAAGGGCTTCCCGCTGCAGGAGCCGCACCCCGAGAAGTTCCACGCCCGCAATCCCTACGATCCGGAGACCGGGGTGCTGCGCCCCGAGGCATCGGGGCCGCCGGGGTGGACCAAGGTGTTCGGCACGGCACTGGCCGAGCTGGCCGGCGAGTATCCCAAGCTGGTGACCATCACGGCCGCGATGCCGTCGGGAACCGGCACCGACATTTTCCAGAAGGCATGGCCCGACCGGTTCTTCGACGTGGGCATCGCCGAGGCGCACGCCACGACGTTCGCGGCCGGCCTCGCCACGCAGGGGGTGCGCCCGGTCGTGGCTATCTACAGCACGTTCTTGCAGCGCGCGTACGACAGCATCATCCATGACGTGGCGATCCAGAACCTGCCGGTGACGTTCTGTATGGACCGGGCGGGCATGGTAGGGGCCGATGGTCAGACCCACATGGGGCTGTATGACATCGCGTACATGCTCACCGTCCCGAACATGACCGTCACGGCGCCGAAGGACAGCACGGAGTTGGTGGGGCTGCTACGCTGCGCGATGGAGCACGACGGTCCGTTCAGCACGCGCTATCCGCGCGACAACGCTCCCGCGCCGGCGCCGCCCGCCGCCGAGGTGGAGCCGGTTCCCTACGGCACGTGGGAGGTCTTGCGCGAGGGAAAGGAGTGCGCGATTCTGGCGGTCGGCGTCATGTGCCAGCCGGCCATGGAGGCCGCGGAGATGCTGGCGGCCGAGGGCTTCGAGGTGAGCGTCGTGAACTGCCGCTTCGTCAAGCCGCTCGACCACGCGACGCTGGAGTCTCTGGTGCGGGAGCACCGAGTGCTCATGACCGTGGAGGACGGCATCGAGGTGAACGGCTTCGGCGCGTTCACCGCCGCCACCTGTGAGCGCATCGATTCGGAGGTGCGGGTGGAAGTGGTTGGCATTCCCGATCGCACGTACGAGCACGCCCCGCGCGGCGAGCAGCTCGAGTGGGTGGGCCTGACCGGGGCGGGGCTGGCCGAGCGCGTGCGGGCCTTGGCCGCCGAGGAGAGCCTCTCGCCACGATGAGAATCGGCGTCGTCGGCAACCCGCGCTACAGTGCGGTGGACGGGCTCCTCGCCCGCCTCAGCAGCCATGCCGCGGCCAACGGCATCGAGCTCGCCTCGGGGCCGGAGCTGGTCGATCTGTGGCCCACGCCCATCGTCCCGTTGGACTTCGCTGAGGACCAACTCGATCTGCTGCTCACGCTGGGCGGCGACGGCACACTGCTGCGCGGTGCGCGCCTGCTGGACCGGCGCGAGGTGCCGATCCTCGGCGTGAACCTGGGTCGTGTCGGGTTTCTCACCGCCGCGACGGCCGACATCATGGAGGAGGCGCTGCGCGCCGTCGTGGACGGGGACTACACGGTCGAGCCGCGGCGCAAGCTCGAGACTCACATCGTGGACGCCGACGGGGAGCGGCTCGCCGGTGAGCTCGCGATGAACGATGTGGTAGTGCACAAGGCGGGCTCGTCGCGTATCATGCGCATCCGGTTGTTCGTGGATGGCGATGAAGTGGGGCAATACACCCTGGACGGAATGATCGTCGCCACGCCGGCGGGCTCCACCGCCTATACCCTGAGCTCCGGCGGTCCCGTGCTCCTGCCCGAGGTCGACGCACTCGTGGTGACCGCGATCTGTCCCCACACGCTCTCCGTGCGGCCGCTCGTCGTGCCCGGCTCCTCGCAGGTCACAATGCAGATCGAGCCGACCCGAGCCGAAGACATACGCGTGGCCTACGACGGGCAGCCCGGCGGCACACTGCACCACCACGACTGCGTGGTGGTCCGTCCGTCCGGTACGACGGTGCAATTGGTACGGTTGGGGCGCGAAAACTTCTTCTCGCGGTTGCGCAAGAAGTTGAAGTGGGGAGACCTGAGCGATCGGGAGCGCTTCAACCGTGCTGACTGAGCTCCGCGTTCGTGACCTAGCGGTCATCGCGGACGTCACCCTTCCTCTCCGATCAAGCCTGAATGTACTCACTGGCGAGACGGGTGCCGGGAAGTCGATGCTGATCGACGCCCTGGCGCTGCTGCTCGGAGAGCGAGCCAGCACCGAGGTCGTGCGTCCCGGCGCCACCCGCGCGGTGGTGGAGGCGGCCTTCGAGGTGGGTGACGTGCCCGGGTTCGCGTCAGTGGCCGACGAGCTCGGTGTCGAGCTGGAGGACGACCGCTTCATCGTGCGCCGCGAGATCAACACCGAGGGGCGCAACCGCGCATGGGCGAACGGCAGTCCCACCACGGTGTCGGCGCTCGCCGCGCTCGGCCGCATGCTGGTGGACCTGCACGGCCAGCACGAGGCGCAGTCCCTGCTCAAGGCAGCGGCGCAGCGGGATATGCTGGACGCCTTCGGCGACGCCGAGCGGGAGCGGGGACGCGTGGCGACGGGCTTCGAGTCGGCCGCGCGGCTGCGGCAGGAGGAGGCGGAGCTCGTCGCACGGCGCGACGACGTGCAACGCCGCGCGGATTACCTGCGGCACGTGGTCCAGGAAATCGAGGCGGCCAAGCCGCGACCCGGCGAGGACGAGGCGACGGCCATCGAGGCAAAGCGCCTCGGCAACGTGGAGGAGCTGACCCGCCTGGCCGAGCGCCTCGTACAGCTGCTGGAGAGTGGAGAGGAAGGGGCCGCGCTCGAGGCCCTCGGAGGAGCTTCCAAGACATTGGCGCAGCTCGAGCGCATCGACGCAAGCGTTGCGAAGTGGCGCGAGTTGGTGGACGCCGCCTATGCCAATGTGGAGGAACTGGCGCTCGAGATCCGGGAGTATGCGGCCGACATCGACAGCGATCCCGCCCGGCTCGCCGAAGTCGAGCGGCGCCGCGACGTGCTGTACCGCCTGACGCAGAAATACGGTCCGGGCATCGCGGATGTGCTCCGCGCGCACGACGAGGCGAAACAGGAGCTCGACCTGCTCGACACCGCGGACCTCGACCTGCAAGCCCTGAGCGAGCGGCGCGCAGCGGCCGAGCGCGAGCTCGAGGATGCCGCAAAGGCCCTCAGTGCCAAGCGTGCCAAGGCCGCGGCCCGGCTCGCCGGTACGGTCGAAGAGCTGTTGCCCGGGCTCGGGATGCCCGACGGGAAGTTCTCGGTCGCCGTGGAACCGCTGCCCGGTGCTACCGCCTCCGGCGCCGACAGCGTGACGTTCATGGTGCAGCTGAATCCCGGGCTCGACGCCCGACCGCTGGCGCAGGTGGCCAGCGGCGGCGAGCTCTCCCGACTCATGCTCGCACTCAAGGTGGTGCTCGCGGGACACGATGCCATCGCCACGGTGGTGTTCGACGAGGTCGATCAGGGCATCGGCGGCGAGGTGGCACTGCGGGTGGCTGAGGCGCTGGGCAGCGTTGCCGAAGCGCGACAGGTGCTGGTGATTACGCACCTCCCTCAGATAGCCGCGCGGGCAAGTCACCACCTCTCGGTCGCCAAGCGGCCCAAGGGTGGAGTAGCGACGGCCGACGTGGAAGTGCGCTCGGGGGACGATCGCGTGCAGGAGATCGCCCGCATGTTGGGTGACGCTCGTGACCCGGTGGTGGTGCAGCACGCAGGAGAGTTGCTGCGCAGACAGAGCCTCAGGGTGGCGAAGTAGCGACCTCCTCGCTGCCGCCGCCCCACAATCGCCAGTACAGCCGCAGGTACAGAGAGACCGACGTCGACTTGGGTGTCTGTCCACCCGAGCCACTGAACGCTGAGCGATAGTCGATGCCGGCTTCGATGGGAAGCTTGGGACCGTCGCGCCCCTGCGTCGCCCGGTAGTAGATACCCGCGCCCACACTCACACTGCTCATGGAGGTCTCGAACTCCAGGTCAGAGACGTCGGTCTGAATCTGACCCGGCGGCACCGTGAACCCACCGTCGAGCGAGAACCCGTCGGCGCCCTTGCGGAAGTAGTACACCGAGCCGTACACCCTGAAGGTCTGGCTGAGGCGCAGCGCCGGGTAGAGACCCAGGCGCAGCTCGTCGCCCAGGTTGCGTGCCACATCCTGCTGGGTGGCGAGGATGGCAATGGGACGGTCGTGCGGGGTGATGCGACGCGGCAGGTGGTCGCCCAGCTGCAGTGTATAGGACGCCTCGGCGTTCACCGCGAGCACGCTCCCCGGCTCCCACGCTCCCTCCACCCCCAGCACCACGTCGGGTTGTCGATCGCCCGTCCCGATGTCCACGAAGTTGTTGGCGAGGTCGAGCTGTCCCGTGGGCAACCGCACGATCCCCATGAGCACCGCGCGCAGGCTCGGGCGCTGCACGGCGCCCCAGCGGAGCCCCACCTCGGCGTCTCCCAGCTTGAGGTGGTACTTCACGAATTCCAGCGGGAACGCGTCATACCCCAACGCGGGATTGATGAACATCGCGTTCACGTCGTCGGACGACAGCCGCGCGCCCGGCAGCGGCAGCGTGGTCGTGAGCCCCGACGCGCCGAACGATTGGAGCTCGGTCGAGGTGGCCTGGATGACGCCGAGGATCGACTGACCGGCTGTCGAGGACGACAGCGGCGCGAAGGGCGGGAGGATCTCGCCAGTGCTGCCGTCCGGTGCCACACCCGTGAGCACGGTGAGGTCGGCCGTGAGACGTCGTGTGTGGTCCACGAGGTCTCGCGCCTGATCGCACTGCGTGCTGTTGGGGCAGCCGTAGTCGCCGGCGGCGATCCGGCCCTCGACGAAGGCCGCGCCCGCATCCAGCTCGGTGAGCAGCTGTTGGATCTGGGCGCTCGCCCCGGCGTTGCCCGCCTCCACGGTTGCCTGGTTCCACCCCTGGTCGGCGTCCGTGGAGTCGACCACGAAGCTCACCTGGCTGCGGGTGGAGACGAGGGGGATCGAGGCGATGAAGGTCAGTCGGTTGGAGAGTCCCAGCTGCAGGTTGAGCGGGAAGCGCCGGATGTCGGCCTCCCAGGTCGTCTGCCAGGCGCCGGTGTTGACGGTGTAGACCGAGTCAGCGGTGATCGAGCGGATCGCGATCTGTGGCGAGTACATCGTCGGCACCAGCCGCACGCCGGCCGCGGCATCCGACAAGTCGGTGCCCAGCGGCTCGGTGTTGCCGGCGGCGTCGAACCGCTGCCCGGAGTTGGTGTACTGCGGCTCGAAGCTGATGCGCAGCACGCCCCGCGGCACGATCCACGCGTCGGGGAACTGGGCGGCGAGTGGGGCGGCCGCACCGACGACGAGGGCGATAACGACGGTCGTGACGGTACCGAGGCTCGCGGGAACGCGGCGTCTCGCGACCGTCGGTACGGTTGCCACAGTCGTGTGCGGGGTCGTGAACAAGCCTGCCATCGGTGCGGCAATCTACAGCAAAGCGGGGAACTCACCAAGGTGAGCCCCCCGCACGCTGTGTCCTACAATCAACAATTACGGCGTCGGAACACTCGTCCCGTACGTCGCGTTGATCGCCGTGATCACCGCTTCGGCGATCGCCTCGTGCGCGGCGCCGTTGGGGTGAATGCCGTCAAGGCTGAACCACGGGCCGAACGGCTCGCCCGTCGGGTCAGTGAGATCCGGGAAGAGTGGTATCTCACCCGCATCCTTCAGCGCCTGGAGAATCGGGTTGGGATCCAGGTACGCCCACCCTGCGGTGGTGGCCGCCGCCTGGATCACGCCGTTGTACTGGGCGGCCGCGGTCCCGAGTGCCACGAGTTCGGCCCCGGTCAGCGTCTGCGCGTCGTTGGCGCAGTCGAGCGTCACGGCGAACCCCCGCGTGGCGCTGTCGGCCAGCACCCCGAACCCGTAGCTGTAGGGGATGAGCACCTGGTCGCCCACGCCGCCCGACGCCGTGGGGGCGCAGCTCAGCGCCACCGTGTAGGTCGGTGGGAGCTGCGATGCCATGAACAGCCCCAGGTACCACTGGCCCGGGTTGAAGTGCGGAATGAGCGTGACGTCGAACGCGCCCAGCAACACGCCGCCCTGTACGCCCCGCCCGGTGAGCGCGGTCACGACCTCGGTGTACTGCGTGGTGAAGTCCGCTACCGAAGTCGCCAGCGACGCGTCCATCGCGAGCGCCGCGCCCAACACGTCGTTGCTGCCCAACTCGACCGAGACGAACGTGGGCATCACTACCTCCGCCCACTCGAGCTGCGTGAGTCCCCCCAAAAGGAACGTGGTCAGCTCGTTGGGGTCGCTCGTGGGCGCCAGGTTGCTGAGCGCGTCTATGACGGCCGAGGCCGGTACAGCGACATTGTGCAGGTACTCGGGGATGGGCGCTTCCCTGAGGGCGCACGGAGGCGCCACGGGATCGCCGAGCCGCTCGCCGGTCAGGATGTTGACCAGCGGCGGTGGGCACCCCGGCGCGTTCAGGAACGGGATGTTGAACTCGCTGACCCCGAGCTGCCTGGCCAGCAGACGGGCGTAGGATTCCTCCTGGCCCGCCTTGTAGATCCCACCCGACTGGAACCCCGCCGTGACGCTGTTGCCAATGGCGAAGTACTTGTTGAACAGGCTATCGACTTGCGATGCGGGTGGATTGAGGATGTCGTCCGAGCAGGCAGCGGTCAGCGCCACACCCGCAACGAGCACCAGCGAAATCCACTTCGTGTATCGGCGAATCATGTCTCGATCCTCCTAGAAGTGCACCGCGAAGGTGGCTGCGAGGAGGTGGGCGTTGAACGTATACAACCCACTGTTGAGATCCGTGGTCGGCAGTTGATCTGGGTCGGCGTCGCGCACGCGGCCGCGTCGCTTGTTCTGCCGGATATACTGGTACGCCAGGTCGAGCAGGAACCGGCTGCCGATTCGGAATCCGCCACCGAGGGTGAACTCGTTGCGTGATCCCTCGGGTAGCAGCGGTGTGACCGTCTCGTCCGGCGCGGCACCTTGGTGGTAGAGGTACCCGCCCCGGAGGTTCACCTTGTCGCTGGTGCTCCAGTCGAGGCCAAAGCGGAATGCACTCGTGTTGCGGTAGTTCTCATGCAGCGTGATGTCGGGCGCGTACTGTAAGACCGCTTCGAGGGTCTCGAACAGCGACCAGTGCACCCACTGCCACTCGGCTAGCACCTTGAGGTCGTCGAACGCGTCGACGGCCACGCCAACGGTCAGCTGATCGGGCATTGTGATCGACGTGGTGACGGTCTGATCGGACAGGGGCGCCCCCGCGGCAAACAGCCCCAGCCCGGCGACCAACGAGTCAACGGGCAGCGGCTGATTCGGATCTGCCCCTACCGCTCCTGCAATGGCATTGTTCGGGGGCAGGATCACGCCGCTCGGTACCTGCTCGAACACCGCCGTGCCCTCGTAGTCGAGCTTCACCCGCGTGAGGTAGCGTATCCCGATGTCCACACGTTCGACCGGCGTGATCCGAACGCCGAAGTTGCCGCCAAACCCGGTCGCCCCACTTGCGTGCAACAGGCCCTCGGCGAACTCCGTGTGGAACGGGATCCCCAGCTGGCCGACGGTGGTGCCGACGGGAAGACCGGGCAGGGGCAGCTCCTGGGCGGAGAGGTCCAGTCGCTGCGTCAGCTCGAGCGACCCGATCACGATGTCCAGGCCGGCTCCGATCATGAGCCAGTCGAGCACCTGATACGCGGCGGATGGTTGGATGTAGATGGACCGCAGGTCGTTGTCGAACCCGAGGAAGCGGCCCTCGAAGGTGTCGGGCCATTCGGTGCCGAGACCGTAGGGTACGAACATTCCGACCCCGGCCGCCCATTTGTCCCTGCCGTACGCCACGTAGACGTGCGGCACCGGGATGATGTCGTTCTCGAGGTCCGTCTCCCCGCCCGTCAGATCTCCGGTGAATCCACCGAAGGCGTAGATGCCTGTGGCACCGACGCTGATCGTCCACCCCTGCATCCCGGCGAGGCCAGCCGGGTTATAGAAGATGGAGGACGCGTCATCACAGGGAGAGGCGACGCCGGTTCCTGCCCGTCCCATCACACAGGTGCCATGTTCGTTCACCTGGAATCCCTGGGCCAGAATAGTCCCGGGGAGGGCGGTGAGCGCCATGGCCACAACCAAACCAGAGATCGCTCGTCTCATAACAGACCCGCCATATGAGTGGAAAGGCGACATTATCCCTGGGTCCGGGGAATGTCAACGAGGTCGGTGGGCGTTCAATCCCGCTCCCGCAGCAGTTCCCGATCGTAGGCGGCCAGGATCTCCTGCCGCCCGATCACCCCCACGAGTCGGTCGGATTCGGCCGAGTCGACCACGGGGATGTAATGACTGCCGCGCACCGCGAGCTTCTGCAACGCGGTGGCCAAGGAGTCGTCGGGTGTCACACGCTCGAAGCTGAGGCTGGCGAGGTCGCCGGCGACGACCACGGGCGCGTAGCGTTCGGCGTCCGACAGCACGGTGCGCAGGTCATCGTACGTGATCATTCCCACGAGATGCAGCTCGTCGTCCATCACGGGGAACTCGATCTGAGGGCTCGCGCCGATCGCCTGGAGGATCTGGGGAACGGTCGCGGCCTCACCGATGACCTGGGGGTCGTGGTGGTACGAGTCGCGCACCCGCAGGCGTTCCATCACGGCCGTATCGCGCCCGAGGTGAATGCTCTCGCCGCGCCGCACCAGCCACTCGGAGTAGATCGACTCGGGGTAGATGCGTCGTGCGGTGATGTAGGCGACCGCACCACACAACATCAGCGGGAGAATCAATGCGTAGTCGCTGGTCATCTCGAACACGATCATGATGGCGGTGAGGGGCGCGTGGGTGCTCCCGGCCACGAGACCGGCCATCCCGACCAGGGCGAAGGCTTCGGGCGCGATGGTGAACCCAGGAATGACCTGCGCCGCCGCAGTGGCGAGCCCGCCGGCCAGGGTGGCCCCGATGAACAGGGCGGGGGTGAACACGCCGCCGGCGCGGGTCACGGCCAGGGTCGCTGCGGTGACCACGATCTTGGCAAGGGCCAGGCCGACCAGGAAGTAGCCGGTCCGGGCGCCGATGATTTCGATGGACAGGGTCTCGTGTCCCTGGCCCCACAGGTCTGCTTTGAACACCACGTCCAGCGCGCCCACGAGGAGCGCTCCGACGAGCACCTGGGGCCAGATGCCCCTGATCTTCCCCAGGATGTCCTGCATCCAGTAGACGCCGCGCGTGTAGAGCACGGCCACGACCCCGGTCACGATCCCGAGGAGGGCGTACAGCAGCAGCTCGCTGGCGTCACCCACGCCGTACTCGGTGGGGATCTCGATCACGGGCGAGTCGCCGAAGGCGGCCCGCGAGATGGCGGCCGCGATCACGCTGGCCACGAGCACGGGAGGAAAAGCCCGCACCCCGAACGTCCCGATCACCTTCTCGAGGGAGAAGAACACGCCGGCGATCGGCGCGTTGAAGGCGGCGGAGATTCCGGCGGCCGCACCGCATGCGACCAGCAGGCGCAGCCGCTCGGGGCCGGAGCGGAAGAAGCGCCCGATCTTGGAGCCCAGCCCGGAGCCGGCCACCGCGACGGGGGCCTCGGCCCCCACCGAGCCGCCCGTGCCGATCGCGATCGCGGCGCCTGCCGTTTTCACCAGTACGGGCCAGGTGTGTACCACGCCGCTGCGCTTGGCCACCGCGCGCATGACATCGGGGATGTTCTCGCCGTCCGAGTCGCTGGCGGCGTACCGCACGAGGAACCGCGAGAAGCTCAGGCCGGCCACCACCACGAGCACGATGGCCAGGCTGCCGATCCCGGTCATCCGCCCGGCGGCCGTCAGGGCGCCGGCCTGCACCAGGTCTATCAGCTTGTAGAAGACGATGACGGAGAGGCCGACGGCGGTCCCGATGACGACCGCGAAAGCGAGGAGGAGGGCGTTCTCGTCGATGCCCAGCCTGGGGAGCTGGGAGATCAGAAGGTCGGCCCAACCGGAGACCCGCGCCGAAAGGGCGCGCTGCAGCGCGCGGAGGCGGCCGAGGTCAGGCATGGCGGGCGGAAGATAACGCAAACGGCGCCCCGTAGGGCGCCGTTTGCGAACAGGCGCGGGTCACGCTGTTGGACCCGGCGCTAGTCCCAGGTCTCGCCTGGAGCGATATCTCCTGCGGCCTGCCGCAGCTCGCCAATCATCGTGTGAAGCCGCTCCTCGATCTGGTCGGCTTCCTTCTGCACCTCTGACGCAGGTCGCAGACCGCGGCGCCCGTCCACGATGGTCCAGTGGAGGCGGGTGATCTCGTCGATCAACATCTTCACTTTGGCCCGCAGCTTGAGGTAGCGGCGCTTGTGCATGGGTGGGGGTCGGAACTCCTCCGTGAGCCCCTTCTTGGATGCCCAGATGGCTGCCCACATTACGGGAACAATGGCCAGGACTGCGAACGGCAGCCGGAGGCCCGGCTCCTCGACGTACCAGATGATGGCCCCCATGGTGGCCAGCCCGACGAGCACGATGGTGGCCACGATGGTGTTGGCTGCGGAACGGGAGAGTGCCATGCGACGCCTCCGCCAAGGGTGTGCGTGAGTCGGGCCGCGTGTCGGCACCTGACGGCTCGACGGCGAACAAGGTGGGGAGAGCCGTGGTCCGCGTCAAGCGCCGGAACCCTTTGTGGGATGGGGGGATACCGCTATGAGGCAGACCGCGGCGGTTGGGGGGCGGGCACGCCGCCCGACGGCGCGACACCTGGCCCCTGGAGCACGGTCGGAGTAGGATGGGAGCGAGGCCCGGGTGGCGGAACGGGCAGACGCAAGGGACTTAAAATCCCTGGCCACCAGATGGCGTGCGGGTTCGACTCCCGCCCCGGGCATTAGAGGATCAAGTGAGAGGACTACCGCTCGCACTCCGTCCCTCGACCGGCTCGCGCCGACTCCTGCCGGCTGCCTCCTTCATCGTGGTGCTGTGCGGCGGTGCCCACGAGCTGTGCGCGCAGGAGATCCTGCAGGATACGCTGCCCGAAAACCATCTCCTGTTCACGTTGCACCGGGGGGAAGGTGAGCTCACGGGAGGGTGCGAGTATCTGCCAGGCTTCACCCTCTCGATCCAGATCCGTCGGGAGGACCTGGGTTCAGATCTCGCCGTTGCGGAGCTAATGGAAGCGATTGCCGCGCAGAGGGTGACGGCTTCCCTCATCTATCCAAACGGCGCGACTACCGAGGTGGAGTTCGAGGTCGTCCGCCACAGAGAGGCGGAAGACATCTACATGAAGACGACCATGGGGTACTTCGTGTGGGAGGCTGCGGTTGCCCACAGCGACGGACTCAGCTTCGTCATTGACTGGTGGTACACCCCTCCTGCCCGTCCCGTCGACCTGGCGACGTTGGAGATGGCCCAGACGCTGCTGGCTGACTCGGCCCACTGGCACCAACGAGACGACCGGAGATGTGAGGACGATGTCGAGAGCCGTCGATGGAGTCTCTTTTGCGCCTTGAGGCATGCCTCTACGGAGACGATGGGCGAGTACAATCATCACAACACCGCCATGAACACCGTACGGTTCGTTGTCAACGACGTGGTCCCCAACCATGGATTCGAGCACCCGTTGATGGACTACAACAACGCGCCATCGACGGGACACGGGGACGTCTTGCGTGTGCTGGAGATTGCGAGGCGGAGACTTCAGCGAGAGATTGACGAGGGTCCTCCGCCGATTGAACTCTGAGTTGTGCGCTCGGATGCGATGACTACGACCGGCCAGACATTCGATCAACTGCGTCACCAACCGCGCGTCCTGCTGGGGCCGGGTCCCAGCAACCTGCATCCGCGCGTCGTGCAAGCCATGACCAGCCCCACCCTGGGGTATCTCGATCCGGACTTCACGGTGGTCATGGACGAGACGATGGTCCTGCTGCGCCAGCTATTCCAGACGAAGAACGAGGTGGCCATCACGCTGCCGGGCACGGGCATGGCGGGGATGGAGGCGGCGATCTGCAACGTGGTCGAGCCAGGCGACGAAGTGATCGTGGGGATCCACGGCTTCTTCGGCCAGCGGATGGCTGAGATCGTCGAGCGCCACGGCGGCAAGGCGATTCGGGTGGAGGTCGAGTTCGGCCAAGTGGTGGAGGCCGAGCAGATCGACTCTGCCCTGAGCGCTCACCCCAACGCCAAGATGGTCGGGGTGGTGCACGGCGAAACCTCGTCGGGCGTTGGCCAGCCGCTGCAAGAGATCGGCAAGCTGGTTCGCGAGCAGGGCAAGCTCTTTCTCGTGGACACGGTCTGCTCCCTGGCTGGGGCCGACATCCCGGTCGATGCGTACCTCATCGACATCTGCTATAGCGGCGGGCAGAAGTGCATCGGCGGGCCCGCGGGTATCTCGTGCATCACCCTCAACCAGCGGGCGATGCAGGTGGTCGAGTCTCGCAGCCGACCGGTCGACACCTGGTACCTGGATCTGTTGCTGATCTGCAAGTACTGGTTCGCCGATCGTGTCTACCACCACACCGCCCCCGGCCCGTTAGTGTTCGCAATGCGCGAGGCCCTGCGATTGATCCAGGAGGAGGGGTTGCAGGGGCGGGTGGCCCGGCATCAGAAGTGTGGTGACCTGTTGAAGGCGGGGCTCACCGATCTCGGGATGGAGCTGTTCGGCGATCCGGCGAACCGGCTGCCCATGCTCACGTGTGTGATGATTCCAGGCGGCGCCGAGGACGCGGCCGTCCGGCAGCGCCTGTTGCGGGACTTTGGCATCGAGATCGTGGGTGGCTTCGGGCCGCTCAAGGGCAAGGCGTGGCGCATTGGCCTGATGGGGTACTCCTGCAGCGAGCGCAACGTTCATTACCTGATCGCCGCGCTGCACGAGATTCTGGGAAGGTAGGGAGTGGTGGGCCTCGCCATTCGCCGCTGGGAACCGTACTATTGCGGGAAGGGCGATCGGGTCGATCCCGTTTACTCAGAGGGGGCGCGCCGTGCTATGGTCTGACACCGCCACCGCCATGAGCTCGATGAGGGGCAGGCCCCTCTACGAGCACATCGATGCCTACGGCCTCACGCACGCGGGGAAGGTGCGGAAGACCAACCAGGATCACTTCATGATCTGCTCGCTGCGGCGGCACATGCAGATTCACCGCACCAGCCTCCCCCAGACCGGAGAGCTCTCGCTGGTCGATGAGCCGCTCGCGTACCTCGCGATGGTCGCCGACGGAGTGGGAAGCGGGCAGGCCGGTGAGGAAGCGAGTCGCTTCGCCATCGAGGCGGTGACCCAGTACGTGGGCCAGAGCATGCGCGCCTACTACACGGCCGATCCGGGCGACGAGCAGACGTTCCTGGATACGCTCAACGAAGCGGCCATGCAGTGCCACGCCAGCATCGTCAAGAAGACCGAGGAGGACAGCGGCCGGCGCGGCATGGCGACGACGCTCACCGTCTGGCTCGGTGTGTGGCCGCGCGCCTATCTACTGCAGGTCGGCGACAGCCGGTTCTACCTCTTTCGGGAACGCAAGCTCACGCAGATTACACGCGACCAGACCATGGCGCAGGATCTCATGGATCAGGGTGTGCTCACGCGCACCGATGCGGACAACAGTCGCTGGGCGCATGTGCTGTCGAGCGCGATCGGTGGTACCCAGAGTGCGCCGGTCGTCATGCGACTCGACCAGGCATGGCACAACGTAGGGCTTCTCTGCAGTGACGGGCTCACGAAGCACGTGCCGGACGAGCGCATCGCCGAGCGGCTCGGCTCCATGAAGACGGCAAAGCAGGTATGCAAGGATCTGCTGCACGATGCGCTCGACGCCGGTGGCAGCGACAACATCACGATCTTGGTGGGTCGGGTCGTGCGAAAGGACGAAAAGGCCTAAAGCCGGCCCCACGTCTTCCACGTCAGCATCGCCCTGAGCTGCGCCACGAACTCGGTGGCGTTCACGCCGGATTGGTGCCCGGCGTTCCACGCGAAGTCCTCTCCCACGTGCCACTCGATCCACGCCAGCGGCACGCGCCACTCACCGCCCAGCGCCAGGCGCAGCGTGGTCTCGATCTGGCCCCAGCGTGACGAAGTGGGAGATCCGGATGCCGCCCGCCCGTCGATCAGGGTTCAGAACGCGTAGGCGGTTCCACGTCGCGGCGTCACGCCCCAGACGTGATCGAGTGCACTGTCACGCAAACGCGCCCCTGACTAGCTTCAGGCCATGAATGACGCCGACAACTTGGGCCCGGACCGCAAGGAACGAAAGAGCGAGCCGCTGCTGGACCAGACGGGCCAGGCCATCCTCGAGGGCCGCGACGCGGCCACGTTCCTGTGGCAGGCTCCGGACGACGCCCCCACGCGGCAGCGCATTATCGAGATCCTCGAGCAGGTCAAGCGGGAGTCGGCTGCCAAGGGTCGCCGCGAGATGCCCAAGATCTGTGACGAGCTGCTCACCGCCGGTCGCGCCGACCCCAGCCCGCAATCCGTGGACATCTTGCAGAACGGGTTCGACCGCTTGTACAAGCTCTGGAGCGCCGCCAAGTCCGGGCTGCTCTGAGTCGGTTCCCTCCTTAGCAAGCCGCGCTTGACCGAGCCTTGACTGGGTTGCGGCGTCCTGAACACGCCGGGCCCGATCCTGGTCCCCCCGGTTGGGGCATGGCCAAACCCGAGTCTAGTTATCGGGAAGTGCTCTTGCCACATCAACATTCAAGACCACTATTGTGGAGATTCTCCATCCGGGATCCTCTGTTCCGCGCAATAGCGCGGAGGTGTCGCCATGATCTGCCCCATTCGTTCAATCTGCATCTGTAGCAGAGGGAGGGGGGTGCTGCGGGGAATCGCGCTCGGCGCTGCCATCGTCATGGGAGCAGCCGGAGCCGCCGCCCAGGAGGTGTCGCTCGAGGGGGTGGAGAACGTGCGACGCGCGACGGTGCTGATTCACGTGGGCGGCGAGCAGGGGAGCGCGGGAAGCGGGTTCATCTTGTCGGACGACGGGGTGATCGCGACAGCAGCACATGTGCTCGCCGGGGCGAGCGAAGCGAGCGTCAGGTTGGCGAGTGGCGAGGAGTTCCCGGTACTTGGCCTCGTGGCGGTGGACGAGAAGCGTGACATGGCGCTCCTGCGGATTGCGGGTTTCGGCTTGCCCACCGTGAGCCTCGGGAACTCGGACAGTGTGGAGGTGGGGCAGCGCCTCGTGGCCATTGGGGCCCCACTCGGGTTGGAGTCAACGGTATCCGATGGGTTGCTCAGTGGCATTCGCCTCTCGGAGGGCATTAAGGTGTTCCAGATCTCGGCGCCGGTCTCGCCTGGCAGCAGTGGTGGGCCCATCGCGACGGAGCAGGGCAACGTCGTCGGCTTTGTCGTGTCCGGGATCATCGACGAGTCGGCCCAGAACCTCAACTTTGCGCTCCCGATCAACTACCTGCGGGGGTACCTGGGCATTGCCAGCGCACAGGCGCCGACGTCGCTGGCGGATTGGGAATGGTCGAATGATGCGATCGTTCGTGGGAATCCCGTGTCGGCTGCGCGGACCGTGAACGACTCGTTGGATGTGGATTGGCGGGTCCTGGACGGTCTCGAAGTGTTCCACGAGGAAAAGGGGGACGGCGGGCGCCGCATCGAGACCGAGCTTCGCTACAGCATCGGCACGGATGACGACGGTGCCGAAGTGCTAGAGTACTTCGAGAGCAGACTGTTTCGCCAAACGGGGAACATCCTCTCACAGCGGCATGGTGCCGAGTTCTTCCGGCAGAACGGGCGCACGCTCATTGCACTCGATTCCCGCGAGCAAGTCACCAGTTTCGTCGAGATCGTTCCGTTGCACGCCAGCCTGGAGCACCTGGCCAGCGAGGGGATGATCGAGATGGAGGGCGACGAGCTGCATTACGACTCGGCGGGGATCGATGTGAGGCAACCCGTGGAGCGGGGCGTGCTGCCGGCGAACCTCATCGAGACGATCATCGCGACGCTGCCGGAGTCGCTGCCGGCTGAGTTGCGGGTGTGGGTGCTGGACGACGAGTTCGAGGTGGTCCCGGTCAAGATCGAGTTCGGCGCGCGAGAAAGCCTCGACGTGCCGTTCGTGCGAGGGGATGCGCACTGCGACAAGGATGCGAAGACGACGAAGATCCGATCGGAAGTGATCCGGGTGACCTATACGCGCCAGGCCCACCGGGTGGAGGGTCCCTTCCTGGTGTGGCGGCCCCACGTCGCCGTGCCCGAGGGCACGAAGTGTGTCCGGTTCCCCGGGATGACGTTCTAGATGCGAGTCCTGAGGGTTTGTGCCCTCTCGGCCCTCACGCTGGGGGGGATCGGCCCGCCCACCAGTGCCCGCTCCCAAGAGCCCCACGACGGTCCCTCACCCGCCGGTCGAATCGTGTTCACGTCCAACCGCGACGGCGATTTCGAGATCTACGTCATGGACGCGGACGGTGGAGACCAGACGAGGCTGACGCGCAGCGAGGGGATGGATGTCGAGCCGGCATGGTCACCCGACGGCCGTCTTGTCGCGTTCGTTTCCGAGCGAGACGGCAATGCCGAGATCTATCTGATGAACGCCGACGGGAGCGAGCAGCGCCGACTTGTGAAACACCCGAAGGGTGACTTCTCTCCCGCATGGTCTCCGGACGGGAGGTACATCGCGTTTGACAGCAACCGCGACGGCGCGCTCGACATCTATGCCACCACGCCGGACGGGACCGACCTGCTACGGATCACGGCCGACCCTGAGGAGGTCGACTCCTATCCCCACTGGTCTCCCGACGGGAATGAGATCGCGTTCCATTCGACCAGGGATGACGAGAACCGCGAGATCTACGTCGTCTCGGTGGAGGGCGGTGAGCCCCGGCGGCTGACCGAGAACTCGGCGCTCGAGTGGTTGCCCAGCTGGTCCCCGGACGGGAGCCGCCTGGCGTTCTGGTCCACGCGGGAAGGGCAGTGGGAGATGTATGTCATGGACCCCGATGGCTCGAACCAACGGCGGCTCAACGAGGCCCCGGCGCGCATGGAGTGGACCCGGGGCTACGTGGTCAGCCGCATGGCCTGGTCCCCGGGCGGTCGGTTCATCGCCTTCAACAGCCGCCGGGACGGTCGCTACGACATCTACGTAATGAATGCCGACGGGACGGGGGCGCGGCAGCTCACGGAGAGACAGGGTCACAACTGGGATCCAGATTGGGGTCCCGGGACACCCTGACGCCGAAGCGAGTCGCCGCCCGCCTACTTCCCCTCCAGCTGCTCGATCCCCTTGCGCACGCTCTCGGGGAGCCGCGTCTTCTCCCGCGTGTGGTAATCGAACGAGACCACCACGCCCGAGCCCTCGGCGACGATGTCGCCGTGCACGAGCGAAACCACCACGTACGTCATCGTGAACCGGTCCCGATCCACCGACACGGCGCGCCCCCCGACCTGGACCGTGTCTGGATGGATGAGCGCTCGACGGAAACGGCAGTCGGTGGAGTGTAGAATCGCCCCGATGCGGTGCTGGTCGTAACTCTCCAGGAATCCGCACCGGTCCAGATATGCGATCCGTGCCGTTTCGAAGTAGCGGAATAGCACGGTGTTGTTGACGTGGCCGTAGGCGTCCATGTCCCCCCACTGCACGGGAATGGTCTCGACCACGGGGTAGTCGGCCAGGAGTGCATGGGGCTTGGGCTGGGTCGGTCTGGACATATTCCCTCGTGCCGTGCGGTCGTCGCGGCCCACAAACCTAAGCGGCCAGGGTCCGGCCGCAAGCTCCGATCGGCGCATCCGAATCACGGGCGCCTAACGCTCAACCTCTTGACCGACAACGCGTTTGACCCAGATTGGGAGCGCTCGCAGGACCCTGCCGAGCGTAGGAAGAACGCTCCGCCAGGAAGGCCTATGCCGCAGCGTACCGGTCTGGACACGGTGAAGTGGTTCATCTACGTCCACTTTGAGAAAGTGCTAGTGGTGGGGTTGGTGCTGTCGCTCCTCCTCATCCACTGGTTCATCGACTACAAGATCGCGTTCCTCAGCTTCTACTACCTCCCCATCATCGTGGCGGGGTTCTTCCTGGGACGGAACGCGGCGGTCTGGGCCGCGGTCCTCATCGTGGCGCTGGTGCTGTTCTTCCAGGCCGTACAAGGACTCGAGGGTCCTGCGGGACTCTCCCCCGAGATCCTGTTTACGCTGGTGCCCTGGGCCGGCTTCCTGATTCTCACCGGATATGTGGTCGGTTGGCTGGCGGAGCAGCGGCAGCAACGCTTGCGGGACCTCAAATCGGCGTACATGGCGGTACTGGAGCTGCTCACACTTCACCTCGAGTCGAGCGAGAAGGCCCATCGGGGCCACAGCCACCGCGTGGCCAAGCTGGCGACGCTGCTGGGCACGGAGATCGGGCTGCGGGAGGAGGAGCTCGAGAACCTGCGCATCGCCGCGCTGTTGCACGAGGTGGGCCCGCGCGACCCGCGGCTGCTACGACTGCTCTCGGAGTTTCCGGGAGCGTTCCGCGAGCTGCCCTTGGCGGGCGCCATGCGCGGCGCGTTCGACATCCTGCAGGAGTATGAGCGGTACTACGAGGTGGTGGGCGACGACTGGCCCATCGACCACCTGCCGTTCACGCCCAGCACCAAGATCCTGGCGGTGGCCGACGGCTTCGAGACGTTGCAGATGCCCACGCCGCTGCGGCCGGCCTTCGCCCCGTGGACGGCGATCGACGAGATCGAGAAGGGCGCCGGCAAGACTTTCGCGCGGGAGATCGTGGCCGCACTGCGCAAGGTGTCGGCCGCCCCGCCGCGAGACGACTCGGAGGTCGAGCTCTCCCTCCTGAAGACCGGTAGCGCCTGATCCGACAGGCGGGCGACGTGGCGCCATTCTCCGCAGCATCGGATGCAGATTCCGAGGACCGCGCTGCAACCCCGGTGCCTGTTGAGACGTCTCTCTCCTGACACCATCCAGGAGGGCCTGTGAGCTTCGTGTCCGACAGCCGGTCCCAACGGGTGCAGCGCGTCCTGCTGGTCGCGTTGCGAGTGTACCTCGGTGTCATTCTGCTGGTGGCGGGGTGGGGCAAGCTGTGGCGCGAGGGCGGATTCACCCCGCGGCTCGTGGGCATGGTGGAGCGCAACATCTCCAACGAGGCAACCCACGGCTTCTATCAGGGCTTTCTCGAGGGGCAGGTCCTGCCGAACGCCGGGCTGTTCGCGGCGCTCGTCGTGATGGGGGAGGTCCTGGGGGGTCTCGCGCTGCTCACGGGGACGGCGACCCGGCTCGCCGCGGGCGGTGTGATGTTTATGATGCTCAATTTCATGTTCCTCAAAGGCAGCTGGTTCTGGATGAGCTCGAGCAACGACGCCGCCTTCTTCTTCATCGCGTTGATCGTGATGCTCGGCGCCGCGGGACGCGCCTTCGGGGTGGACTACTACCTGGCGAGACGCTGGCCTGAGGTGAGGCTCTGGTAGGTCTCCGAGCGTAGCCCCGTCCACAGCCCGCCGTTAAGTTTGCGCCTATCGTGGGCGCATCTCTCCTCGAGCTCGTTGCGGTCGGCCTCCTGGCTGGCAGCTTCGGGGCGGTACTGGGAGTGGGGGGCGGCATCATTCTGGTGCCGGGCTTGATTCTGGTGGCAGGTCTTCCCTTTCACAGTGCCGTCGCGGCGAGCCTCGTGTGTATCGTGGGAACCTCCGTCGCGGGGTCCGCCGTCTACCTCCGGCAGGGTCGGGTCGATCTGGCTGTCGGGGTGCGGCTCCAGCTGTTCACGGTGTTCGGCGCGGTGACCGCGGGGTTGCTCGCAGCGCAGGTCCCGGCCGGTCCCCTCTACATGGCCTTCTCCCTCCTGCTCCTGATCACCGCCTACCGCATGTGGCCCCGGAGACCAGCCGCGGCACCGTCGCCCGAGGTGGTGCGCGAGCGGCGCCCGCTCGCCGCGGGCGCGTCGGTGGGCGCAGGTGTCATCTCGGGCTTGCTCGGGGTAGGGGGCGGCATCCTCAACGTGCCGATCCTGCACCTGCTGTTGGGGATGCCGTTCGATCGCTCCGCGGGAACCAGCGTGTATATGATCGGGGTGACCGCCGCCGGCGCCGCCCTCGTGTATCTGGCGCGCGGCGATGTGGAGATCGGCATCGCCGGCGTGGTGATGGTGGGCACCCTGGCCGGCGCGGGCGTCGCGGCGCTGCTCGGCAGGAGGCTGGATCAGCGTGCACTCAAGCTGATCTTCGCGCTCCTCCTCGCATACGTGGCCTTCCGGATGGGATCTCGTGGACTCGCCGCATTCTGACCGCGTGGTGGACGACGCGCGTCTGAGCCGCGTCGTGTCGGGGCTCCTGGTGATCTGCCAGCTGCTGGCAGTGGCGGGGGTGGTGTCGGGCCTCCTGGTCGGTGGAGCCGCCGGGCGTCTCCTGTCGGCGGCGGGCGTGTTAGCGCTGATCGGGGGGCCGTTTCTGGCGCTGGTTCGGATTGGGGTATTCGCCGGCCGACGCCGCTCCACGCTGGTGGGCTACGTCCTCGGGACCTTGGCCGTCGCAATGCTCGGTGCCTGGCTGGCCCGCTGAGTCGTGAAGCCCGAGACCCTTGGCATACTGGGACTGGGGGCCTTGGGGGGCTCCATTGCGCGCCAAGCATCGCGGGCGGGCGTGTCGCGCATCGTGGGATGTGCTCACAGCACGAGAGACGGTGTAGCGGCGGCGCGGGCCGGCGCGGTCACGGAAATCGCGCACGATCCCCAGGGCGTGGTGCGCGCCGCCGACCTCGTCGTGATGGCCACCCCGCCGGCCACCACGCTGGGTCTGCTCGAGGAACTGGCCGAGCCGCTGAGGCGGCGTGAGGTGTACTGCACCGACGTGACGCGCGTGAAGACGCCGGTGGTGCAGCTTGCCGAGCGGCTCGAGCTGCAGCCCTGGTTTGCCGGCTCGCACCCCCTCGTGGATCTGACCGGGCGCGGGTTCGGCGCGGCCGACCCCGATGTGCTCGAGGGGGCGTTGGTGTACGTCACTCCGTTGATGGGAGGTGACGCGGCCCGTGCCGAGGTGGCGGACTTCTGGCAGCGGGTGATCGGGGCGGCACCGGTCACGCTCAGCGCGGAGCGGCATGACGCGCTGCTCGCCTGGACCAGCCAACTGCCGCGCGCCGTCGCGTCCGCCCTGGCGCGGGTGCTGGCCGAGAAAGGCCCAGACGGCGTGACCTACGGTCGGAGTGCGCTGGAGGAGACGCGGCTGGCCACCGAGAACCCGGCCGCATGGGCGGATCTCTTCCTCATGGGGCGTCAGGGGTTGCTCGAGGCGCTGGACGCGATGGAAGACGGGTTCGGTGAGCTGCGTGCGGCCCTCTCGGCTGGGGACCGCGACGCGGTGGTGCGGTGGCTTCAAGCCGGGGCCGACTGGCGGGGCAGGTTCGACTCATGATCGTAGGCGGCAGCGTTCGCCCGCCGGGCGACAAGAGCATCACGCATCGCGCGCTGATCGTGGGAGCCGCGGCGCGCACTCGAGTCACCCTCCGAGGTGCGCTCACCGCACTCGATGCACGCGCCACGGCGGCGGCGCTGCGTCAGCTGGGAGCCGAGGTGGGTCCGCTGCGGGCCGGTGCAAGCGTCTCTATCACCGGCAAACGCTGGGCTAGCCCCAAAGGCACGCTCGACTGCGGCAACTCGGGCACGACGGCGCGGCTCCTGTTGGGGGCGCTGGCGGGGCAGCCGATCCGGGCGCGCCTCACGGGCGACGCCTCACTCAGGCGGCGTCCCATGCGGCGGGTAACGACCCCGCTGCGCGCCATGGGCGCCCGGATCGAGGAGGAAGCCGGGGACGGCCTGCCGCTCAGCATTCGCGGGGGGCGGCTGCGACCCTTCAGCTACCACACGCCGGTGGCGAGCGCCCAGCTCAAGACGGCCCTCTTGCTGGCCGGCGTCACGGGCGGCGTGCCGGTCACGGTGTCCGAGCCGGTGCGCTCCCGCGATCATACCGAGCGACTCTTCACCCACTTGGGGTTCGATCTGACGGCGCGGGGTACCAGCGTCACGCTCACGGGACCTGGCGAGCGCTGGCCCCGGCTGCCGCCGTTCGAGTTGGACGTGCCCGGCGACGCCTCGTCGGCGGCGTTCCTGGTCGGTGCGGCGTTGCTGGCGCGGCGGGGCGAGCTCCAGCTCCAGGCCGTGGGGGTCAACCCGACGCGCACCGGCTACTTGGAGGTGCTGTCCCGCATGGGGGGCACCGTGGAGCGCGAGGCCGAGCACGAGACCGCCGGCGAGCCGGTGGCCGACCTGGTGATCCGGCCGGCCGCCCTGCGTGCCACCGAGGTGCCCGCCGAGGAGATCCCCCGCCTCATCGACGAGATCCCGCTACTGGCCGTCGCGGCGTCTCGCGCCGAGGGAGAGACGTGGTTTCACTCGGTGGGAGAGCTGCGCCTCAAGGAGAGCGACCGCCTCGGCCTCCTCGCGGCCAACCTGCGTGCGGTGGGTGCGGAGGCCGAAGTGGAGGGGGACGATCTGCTGGTGCGGGGGTCCGACCGACCGCCGCGCGGGCAGGTCGAGACGGCCGGCGACCACCGTCTCGCCATGGCCTTCGCGGTGCTGGGGACGCTGCCGGGGGCACGGGTCGAGCTTTCCGAGACCGCGTCCGCAGCGGTAAGCTATCCCGACTTCTTCCAGGACCTGGCTCGGATTCGTGTCGATGCCTAGTCGTGTGCTCGCGATCGATGGCCCCGCCGGCTCGGGAAAATCCACCACGGCCGGCGCGGTGGCGGACCGGCTGCGGCTCCCGCACGTGGAGAGCGGCGCCCTCTATCGGGCCATCACCCTGGCCGCCCTGGACGCCGGGGCCGAGCTCGCCGGGCAGCGCCTCGTGGCTCTGGCGCGCTCCCTCCCCATCCGGCTGGATCTCACCGATGCGGGCTTTCGGCCGGAGATCGCCGGGGTCGATGTCACCCAGGAGATTCGGTCCGCCCGTGTGACCGCCAAGGTGTCGGAGGTGTCGGCCCTCCCGGAGGTGCGCGAGTGGGTGAACGAGGAGGTGCGGGACGCAGTGGCCCGTCACCCCCGTGGCGCGGTGCTGGACGGCCGGGACATCGGGACGGTCGTGTTCCCCGACGCGGTGCTCAAGATCTTCCTGGTCGCGGACCCCGCCGTGAGGGCGCGGCGGCGGCTGCTGCAGGACGGTCGGGAAGTGGATCCGGTGTCTTTGGCGCGGGAGGTCGCGGAGCTCGAGCGGCGTGACGCGTACGACTCAACCCGGGCGGTGGCTCCACTGCGGCAGGCCTCCGATGCCGTGGCGCTCGACACCTCCGATTTGAGCTTCGAGGAGCAGGTGGAGGCCATCGTGGAGCGCGCACGCAACCTCTTTTCCTAGCTTGACATAGCTGTTTGGGCGGTCTATCGTCATAGGCTCGTAGCGATCGCTTTTCTTGCGAACGTGACAATCGCGAACCGCACCACCACAAGTAGGAATCTTGACACAACCGATGGTTGACACTTCACCCGAACCCACGTCGCCCTCCGACGTGGCCAACGATCCCGCGTCCGAAGCCACGACGCCGTTCCCCGTTCGCCCCGACCTGTACGACGAAGACTACTCCGACGAGGAGTACCAGCAGATGCTGCAGCTGTACGAGGGTACGCTGCAGAGCATCCAGGAAGGGGAAATCGTCAGATCCAAGGTCCTGCGCGTCACCGAGAGCCACGTCATCCTCGACGTCGGCTTCAAGTCGGAGGGCGCGGTACAGATCGAGGAATTCAAGGATCCCCAGACCATCGAGCCGGGCGAAGAGGTCGACGTACTGCTCGAGCGCCTCGAGGACGAGGAAGGCTCCATCGTCCTCTCGAAGAAGAAGGCGGACTTCATGCGGGTGTGGGAGAAGATCCGCCAGGCTTACGAGGATGACGAGCCCGTGGAGGGCACGCTCCAGAAGAAGATCAAGGGTGGTGTCGTCGTCGATCTGATGGGCGTCGACGCCTTCCTGCCCGGGAGCCAGATCGCGCTGCGGCGTGTCCCCAACATCGACCAGCTGTTGGGTCAGAGCTTCCGCTTCAAGATCATCAAGCTCAACAAACGCCGCCGGAACATCGTGGTCTCGCGCCGCGTGATCCTGGAGGCCGAGCGGGCCCACAAGCGCGAGTTCCTGATGAAGGAGCTGGAGGTGGGGCAGGCGCGGAAGGGCATCGTGAAGAACGTGACGGACTTCGGCGCGTTCATCGATCTGGGCGGCGTCGACGGGCTACTGCACATCACCGACATGAGCTGGGGCCGCGTATCTCACCCGTCGGAGATCGTCGAGCTGGGGCAGGAGATCGAGGTGAAGGTGCTCGACATCGATTGGGACCGGGAGCGCATCTCGCTCGGTCTCAAGCAGCTGCATTCCTATCCGTGGGAGAACGTCGGGGAAAAGTACCCGGTCGGCGCGCGCGTGCAGGGGAAGGTCGTGAGCATCACCAACTACGGCGCGTTCGTGGAGCTGGAACCCGGCATCGAGGGCCTGGTCCACATCAGCGAGATGAGCTGGACGCGCAACGTACGGCATCCGTCCAAGGTCGTCTCGATCGGCGAGACCATCGAGGCGGTCGTGCTGAAGGTAGATCCGCAGGAGGAGAAGATCTCCCTCGGCATGAAGCAGACCGAGCAGGATCCCTGGATGATGCTGCCCATGAAGTACCCGGTGGGCACGCAGATCAGCGGCAAGGTCCGCAACCTCACCTCGTTCGGCGCGTTCGTGGAGATCGAGCCCGGTATCGACGGCCTCATTCACATCTCCGACATGTCGTGGACGAAGCGCGTGCAGCACCCGTCGGAGATCGTCAAGAAGGGCGACACGGTCGAGGTCTCGATCCTCAACATCGATCCCGAGAACAAGCGCATCTCGCTGGGCCTCAAGCAGCTGCAGGAGGATCCGTGGCTCAAGATTGCCGAGACCCATCCGGTGGAGATGGAGGTCGAGGGCAAGATCGTGCGCTACCAGGACGGCGGGATCGTGGTGGACCTGGGAGGTGACCTCGAGGGCTTCGTGCCCCAGGCGCAGCTCCCGCTGGCCGATGGACAGACGGCAGAGCAGGAGACCAAGCCCGGCCAGGGTGTCGCGCTGAAGGTGGTGGAGGTCGACCCGATCCACCATCGGATCATCCTGGCCGCCACGGAGTTCCTCGAGATGCCCGCCGAGGACCTCGTGATGCTGTCGGAGCCCGAGGTAGAACTGGCGGCCGAGGCTGAGACCGAGACACCGGCCGCGGAGCCGGCGGAGCCTGTAGAGGCCGAGGCCGAGGCGGAGACCGAGGCGCCAACCGAGGTGCCACAACCCGAGGCGTCGGCCGAAGAGGCCACGGAGGAAGCGGAAGCGAAGTCGGACCCGGCCTCCGAGTAGCCCGATGCGTCCGGTGACACCCCTAACCCATCGTGTCCCGGCACTCTCATGACGATCCAACAGAAGCTCGACACGCTCCATCGCCTCCGCTCTGAGTCGGAACAGGGCGGAGGCGAGGAGCGTGTGGCTCAGCAGCACGACAAGGGCAAGCTCACCGCCCGCGAGCGGCTCGACCTGCTGCTCGATCCCGGCTCGTTCGTCGAGCTGGACCGGTTCGTGACCCACCGCTCGACCGATTTCGGCCTCGAGAAGAAGAAGATCCTGGGCGACGGCGTCGTCACCGGCTATGGGCGCGTCGACGGGCGTCTCGTGTACGTGTTCTCCCAGGACTTTACTGTGTTCGGCGGGTCCCTGGCGGAGGCACACGCCGAGAAGATCTGCAAGGTGATGGACCTCGCCGTGCAGAATGGCGCCCCGATGATCGGACTGAACGATTCGGGGGGCGCCCGCATCCAGGAGGGCGTCGTCTCCTTGGGTGGCTACGCCGACATCTTCCTGCGCAACACCCTCACGTCCGGGGTGGTGCCGCAGATCAGCGCGGTCCTCGGCCCCTGTGCCGGCGGTGCGGTGTACAGTCCCGCGATCACCGACTTCGTGTTCATGGTGCGCGGGATCTCCTACATGTTTGTCACCGGCCCGAACGTCGTGAAGACGGTAACGCACGAGGATGTGACGCACGAGGAGCTGGGTGGCGCCGACGTGCACGCGTCGGTGTCGGGTGTGGCACACTTCGCCCACGACTCGGAGATGGAGTGCCTCACCGAGATCCGGCGGCTGCTGAGCTTCCTCCCCGGCAACAACGTCGACAGCCCGCCGGTCAAGCCCACGGACGACCCGCCCGACCGGCGCGACGAAGAGCTCCTCACGATCGTGCCCGACAACCCGAACAGGCCGTACGATATGCACGAGGTGATCCGGCGCGTGGTGGACGACGGCGAGCTGCTGGAGATCCATCGGGAGTACGCCTCGAACCTCATCGTGGGGTTCGCTCGGCTGGGCAGTCATCCGGTCGGGATCATCGCCAACCAGCCGGCGGTGCTGGCCGGGGTGCTCGACATCAAGGCGTCGGGCAAGGGCGCGCGGTTCATCCGATTCTGCGACGCGTTCAACATCCCCCTCCTCACGTTCGAGGACGTGCCGGGCTTTCTGCCGGGCATCGATCAGGAGCACGGCGGCATCATCAAGCAGGGCGCCAAGCTGCTCTACGCCTACGCCGAGGCCACGGTGCCGAAGCTCACGGTGATCACGCGCAAGGCCTACGGCGGCGCGTACGACGTGATGAGCTCGCGGCACGTGCGGGGTGACTTCAACGTCGGGTGGCCGACGGCCGAGATCGCGGTGATGGGACCCAAAGGCGCCGCGGAGATCCTGTTCAAGCGGGACCTCGCCGCGGCCGACGATCCCGAGGCCAAGCTGGACGATTTGGTCGCGGACTACCGCGAAAAGTTCGCCAATCCCTACCTGGCGGCGGCTCGAGGCTACCTGGACGACGTGATCGACCCGCGCGAGACGCGGCCGCGGCTCATCTCGGCGCTGCAGAGCTTGCTTGCCAAGCGACAGAGCGTGCATCCGCGGAAGCATGGCAACATTCCGCTGTGACCACCGGCGTCCGATCTGCTCGGCCGGGACGCCGCCTTCGCGAGCGGCAGAGCCGGCCGACCCACCGACTCACCCTGGACCACGAGCAACGCGCTCTGATGCACGCTCAGGCGACACCCCACCCTCGCTAGTCCCGCCGCCGCAGTCCCGGCGCGGTCCACTGAGCGTCCCATGAAGCGCGTTCTGGTCGCCAACCGAGGGGAGATCGCGCTCCGCATCATCCGCGCCTGCCACGAACAGGATGTCGAGGCGGTTGCCGTCTACTCCGAGGCCGACCGGCTCACCCCCCACGTCAAGGCGGCGGACGCCGCCGTGGAGCTGGGTCCCGCCCCGGCCAGCGAATCGTACCTGAGCGTGGAGCGGCTGCTCGAAGCAGCCCGCCGGACGGGCGCCGACGCGGTCCACCCGGGGTACGGCTTCCTCGCCGAACAGGCCCGGTTTGCCGAGGCCGTGGAACAGGCGGGGCTCGCCTTCGTCGGGCCGCCCGCGTCCGCGATTCGGGCCATGGGCGAGAAGACCGAAGCGAGGCGGCGCATGGCCAAGGCCGGTGTGCCCATCGTGCCCGGCACCACGGAGCCTTTGGCCGACGGGGATGCCGTGTTGCGCGCGGCGGAGGAGATCGGTTATCCGGTACTCCTCAAGGCAGCGGCCGGTGGTGGTGGCAAGGGGATGCGCGTGGCCGCCACGCCCGAGGAAGCGCGCAAGGGATTCGCCGCGGCCTCGTCCGAAGCGAAGTCGGCCTTCGGCGATGACGCGATCTACCTGGAAAAGTTCGTCGAGCGACCGCGCCACGTGGAGATCCAGGTGTTAGCCGATCGGTTTGGCAACACCATCCACCTGGGAGAGCGGGAGTGCTCGGTGCAGCGCCGGCACCAAAAGCTGATTGAGGAGTCGCCGTCGCCGGCGGTGGACCTCGACCTGCGCTTGCGCATGGGGGAGGCCGCCGTGAAGGCGGCGCAGGCCGTGGGGTACCTCAGTGCCGGGACGGTGGAGTTCCTGCTCGACACCGAAGGGAAGTTCTACTTCCTAGAAATGAACACCAGACTCCAGGTCGAGCATCCCGTCACCGAGATGGTGTACGGGGTGGACATCGTGCGGGAGCAGCTGCGTATCGCGGCGGGCGAGCCGATGACCTGCCCCAATCGGCCCATGCGCCCGCGCGGTCACGCCATCGAGTGCCGTCTCACGGCGGAAGATCCCTTCGCCAATTTCCTGCCGGCCACCGGCCGGATCGGCTACCTGCACGCGCCCTCCGGTCCGGGCGTGCGGTGGGACGCTGGCGTAGAGACGGGGAGCGAGGTCGAGCTGTACTACGACTCGCTGCTGGGGAAGCTGATCGTCTGGGGGGAGAACCGCGAACGCGCGGTCCGGCGCATGCGGCGTGCGCTCGACGAGCTCGTCATCGTGGGAGTGCCGACGTCGCAGCCGTTCCATCGGCGCGTGATGGACGAGGCCACCTTCCTGAGTGGCGAGTATGACATCGGCTACCTCGAGCGGGTGGGCGATGCGCTGCTCGCTGCCGAGCTGAGCGATGAGGATCTGGAGCACATCGCCGTCGCGGCGGCCCTCGCCGAGGACGAAGCGCGGAGCGCCATGGTCCCCGTCGCCGAGGATGGTGGGGTGGGGCAGACCGAGAGCCTCTGGCTGCGCGTCTCCCGTCTCCGCGGGCTGCGATGAGCGCCGTCGCCATCGAGCGCATCGCCGCAGGCGGCGACGGCGTGGGTCGGCTGGACGACGGGATGACGGTGTTTGTGCCACGCACCGCGCCGGGGGACCTCGTGGAGCTCGAGATCGTGGAGCGGAAGCGCCGGTTTGCCCGGGCCCGCGTGCGCCAGCGGTCGGCGTCCGGTGCGGAGCGGGTGGACCCACGCTGCCGACACTACATGGACGACGGCTGCGGTGGGTGTCAGCTGCAACACCTCGGGCCCGCGGGGCAGCTCGAGGCCAAGCGACGCATCGTGGGCGACGCGCTGCGCCGGATCGCGCGGCAGGAGGTCGACGATCCGGAGATCGTGCCCGCCCCGCGGGCGTGGCGCTACCGCACCCGGGTCACGCTGGCGGCACGCGGGCGGCAGCTCGGGTTCCACCGGTTCGACGATGCGGCACGGGTGTTCGCGTTGGAGGACTGCCCCATCACGCGCGAGCGGGTGATGCAGTTGTGGGGCCGGATCCGTCCTCACTTGACCCTGATGCCCGCCGAGCTGGACGGCGTGACGCTGCGCGAGGACCGGGACGGGGGACTCCACGTGCTGGTGGACACCCCCCACGCGGCGCCCTGGGATGCGGCGCCGCTGCTGGCGGCGCTCGAGGAGCCGCGCTGCACGATCTGGTGGCGACCCGGTCGCGGCGCGCCTCGCGCGGTGGCGGGCCGGGAGCAGGGGTTCCCGGTGGTGGCGTTCGAGCAGGTCTACCCCGAGTTCGGAGCGCGCATTCGCCACGATGCGGTGGATGCCTTGGGTCTGCTGCATGGCAAGGTCGCGTGGGACTTGTACGGCGGCGTGGGGGAAACTGCCGAGCTGCTCGCGGCGCGCGGCGCCCGCGTCTGGACGGTGGACGCCGACCGGCGCGCGGTAGAGTGGGGAAGGGAAAGGAACGCGGCGCATGGGTCCGTCCAGCGGATCGCCGAGCGGGTCGAGGAGGTGCTGCATCGGCTGCCCGAGCCCGACGTGGTGATCGTGAATCCGCCGCGCGGCGGGGTCGGGAAGCCCGTCGCGACCGCGCTCGACCGGTGGGCCGCGGGTCGCGGAGAGGCTCGGCTGAGCTACGTCTCGTGCGATCCGGCGACGCTGGCCCGCGACGTCGCACGCATGCCGGGCCTGCGGCTCACGGCGGTCACAGCCTACGATCTGTTTCCACAGACGAGTCACGTCGAGACCCTGGCGGTGCTGGAGGCGGCGTGAAGTACACGGTGACGGTGGGCAAGCGGACGATCCTGGTCGAGGTAAAGGGCGACTCGGTGCAGCTGGATGGGCGCCCCGTGCGAGCGGCCCTCGTCGGCATCCCCCAGACCCCGCTGCGACAGCTTGTGTTGAATGGCCAGGCCCGCACCTTTGCCATGGTGCGCGGTGCGGATGGCTGGACGATTCAGGCCTCCGGTCGTGGCTGGCCCGTGGAGGTGCTCGACGAGCGCACGCAGGCCCTGCGGGAGCTCACCGGGCGGGGCACCGAGCATGCGGCCGGGGGCCTGATTCGCGCCCCGATGCCCGGGCTCGTGGTGCGCGTGGAGGTAGAGGTGGGCCAGCAGCTCGAGGAGGGTGCCGGTGTGGTGGTGCTGGAGGCGATGAAGATGGAGAACGAGATCACCACCCCGGGGCCGGGCGTGGTGAAGACGGTGCTCGTCGAGGCGGGAGCGGCCGTCGAGAAGGGCGCTCCGCTCGTGGAAGTGGCCCAAGCAGAGGCTTGACCGCTGCCCATGCGGTCGCTAGCATTCGTGACTGTCTTAATTCTCACGTTTGCACGGGGTTACGAGGTTTCCCGGATCGATGAAGACGTACTCGCCAACAGCTGCTGAGCTCGATCACCGCTGGTTCGTGGTGGACGCCGAGGGCGTCGTGCTGGGGCGGCTCGCCAGCAAGGTGGCGCAGATCATTCGCGGCAAGCACAAGCCCACCTTCGCGCCGCACATGGACGGCGGGGACTACGTGGTCGTGGTCAACGCGGAGAAGGTGCGGCTCACCGGGAAGAAGATGGAGCAGAAGCAGTACTTCCGGTACACGGGATACATGGGACACGAGAAGTTCGTGCCCGTCGCGAAGATGCTGAAGGAGCATCCCGAGCGCGTGATCGAGAAGGCCGTGTTCGGCATGCTCCCCAAGGGGACCCTGGGACGACAGGTGCTGCGCAAGAAGCTCAAGGTCTACGCCGGCCCGGAGCACCCGCACCAGGGGCAGAGCCCCGCACCCCTCGACTTGAAGTAGGGACCTGGATATGTCGACTGCAGTCCAACCGGAGCTTCGGTGGCACGCCGTCGGGCGTCGCAAGACGTCGGTGGCTCGAGTGTATCTCACGCCGGGGTCGGGCAAGTGGGACGTCAACGGGCGCACGCTGGGTGACTACTTTCCCCGGCGGTCGCTGATCCAGCATATCCAGCAGCCGTTCACCGTGACCGACACCCTAGGGGCCTTCGACGTGAAGGCGCGCCTCGCGGGTGGGGGCTCGACCGGACAGTCCGGCGCCCTGCGCCTGGCAATCGCGCGGGCGTTGGTCAAGGCGGACGAGACCCATAGGCGCAAGCTGCGCGAGCACGGGTTGCTCACGCGGGATCCGCGCGCGGTGGAGCGTAAGAAGCCGGGACAGCCGGGAGCGCGGAAGCGCTTCCAGTTCTCGAAGCGGTAAATACCCACACCGCTGGATCCCGCACGGGGTGTTCGCCGGGCAGGCGAATCGGCGCGGGAGCAGAAGGCGGTGGACGACAAACCCTGAAGGACGAGGTACATGAGCGAACCGCAGCTGCAGGATCTGCTTGAAGCGGGAGTGCATTTCGGGCACCAGACACGCCGTTGGAACCCGAAGATGCGTCGTTTCATCTTCGCCGAGCGCTCCGGCATCTACCTGATCGATCTCCAGAAGACGCTGCGTCAGCTGAAGGCGGCGCAGGACCTGCTGCGTCAAGTGGTGCTGCAGGGCGAGAACGTGCTGTTCGTCTGCACGAAGCGTCAGCTCAACCAGATCGTGAAGGCCGAGGCCGAGCGGTGCGGCGCCTACTACGTCACCGAGCGTTGGCTCGGCGGCACGCTGACCAATTTCCAGACCATCAAGCGCCAGATTCGGCGTCTGCGGGAGCTGGAGCAGGGGCAGGACGAGGGCGCGTTCGAGTTCTTCACGAAGAAGGAGCGGCTGCACTTCGACCGAGAGCGGCAGAAGCTGAACCGCAATCTCGAGGGCATCAAGAACATGACGCGGGTGCCCGGCGCGATCTTCGTCGTCGATGCGCGCAAGGAACGCATCGCCATCGCGGAGGCGAACAAGTTGGGAATTCCGGTCGTGGCCATCGTCGATACGAACGCCGATCCGGACTTGATCAGCGTGCCGATTCCGGGGAACGACGATGCGATCCGCTCGGTGTCGCTCATCACGGGCGCGCTGGTGGACATCGTCGCGGAGGCACGGAGCCAGGTGCCGGTGCGGGAGGCCGCGAGCGACTCGGAGGCCTACTCGACCTACAGCACGGAGTCCGGTGCGGCGGACGAGGAGGAGACGCGCCGTCGTCGTCGTCCGCGGCGCAAGCGGCGGCCCAAGCCGGAGGCGATCGCGGCGCGGCTGAAGGAAGACGAACCCAACGCGCCACCGGAGGCCGAAGCGTCCGCCGAGACGGCCGAGACAGCCGAGGCGGCGCCGAGCGAGAGCCAGGTGGAGCAGCCGGCGCCGGTGGCAGACGAGAAGCAGGGGTAAGCACGGCTGGCCCGCAGCGAGCCGGAGTCGACCGCCGCTGATCGAGCTGCTCGCAGCCCGAGGCGGCGGTTTTTCACAGGAAGTTCAAGATGGGGCAGTGAACATGACGACAACGATCAATGCGAAAGACGTGAGCGTGCTCCGCGGCCGTACCGGTGCGGGGATGATGGATTGCAAGAAGGCCCTGCAGGAGACGAGCGGCGACATGGACAAGGCGGTGGAGCTGCTGCGCAAGAAGGGGATCGCGAAGGCCGAGAGGCGGTCGGGTCGGGCGGCCAAGGAAGGCGCCATCGGAAACTACCTGCACTTCAACGGCAGGGTCGCCGTGCTCGTGGAGGTGAATTGCGAGACCGACTTCGTGGCGCGCACGGATGACTTCCAGGGGCTGGTGAAGGACCTGGCGCTGCACATCGCGTCGGCCAAGCCGATGGCCGTGACCGAGGAGGACGTGCCGGCGGACGTCATCGAGCGCGAGCGCGCCATCTTCGAGGCGCAGGTTGCGGAGTCGGGCAAGCCGGAGCACGTTCGAGGCAAGATCGTGGACGGGAAGATGAAGAAGTTCTACCAGGAGATCGTGTTGCTGGACCAGGCCTTCGTGAAGGACGACAAGAAGTCCATTCGTGATCTGGTGCAGGAGGTCTCCGGGAAGCTGGGTGAGAACTTGATCGTGCGGCGCTTCGTGCGCTACGAGCTCGGGGAGGAGTGATGGCACAGCTCGCCTACCGGCGGGCGCTTCTCAAGCTCTCCGGCGAGGCCCTCGCCGGGGACCGGGAGTACGGTCTCGACTTCGGCGCGCTCGACCGGCTCACGGACGAGATCAAGGCGGTGCATGGCCTCGGCGTCGACCTGGGTCTCGTCATCGGCGGTGGGAACATCATTCGCGGAGCGGTAGCCAGCCAGCAGGGCCTGGACCGGGTGTCGGCGGACTACATGGGCATGCTGGCGACGGTCATCAACGCCCTCGCACTGCAGGACGTGCTCGAGCGCAAGGAAGTCAAGACACGGGTGCAGACCGCGATCCGGATGGAGGAGCTGGCCGAGCCGTACATCCGGCGCCGCGCGCAGCGTCACATGGAAAAGGGACGGATCGTGTTGTTCGCGGGCGGGACCGGGAATCCGTACTTCTCGACCGACACCGCCGCCGTCCTCCGGGCGCTCGAGATCGAGGCCGACGTGTTGATCAAGGCAACGAGCGTGGACGGGGTGTACACGGCCGATCCGAAACAGGATGCGTCCGCGGAATTCATACCGGAGATCAGCTATCGGGACGCGCTGGTGAAGGGCCTGAGGGTGATGGACGCGAATGCCTTTGGGCTCTGCCAGGAGAACAGCCTCCCGATCATCGTCATGAACGTCAACAACCGCGGTGCGATCGCCCGGGTGCTTCAGGGCGAGCGCGTCGGGACCATCGTCCGATGAGCACGCCAGACAACCTGCCGGACATCAAGAAGCAGACAAAACAGTCGATGCAGAAGGCGGTGGAGAACACCAAGCGGGAGCTGGCCACGATCCGCAGCGGGAAGGCCACCACCAGCCTGCTCGACACCGTGAAGGTGGACGCGTACGGTCAGCAGATGCCGCTCAACCAGGTCGGCACCGTCGCGGCCCCGGAGCCGCGGATGCTCACGGTCCAGCCGTGGGACAAGGCGCTGATCGGGGCCGTGGAGAAGGCCATCATGACGGCCGACCTGGGACTCAATCCGGCGAACGACGGTACCCTGATTCGGATCCCGCTCCCGCCGCTCACCGAGGAGCGCCGTAAGGAGTTGGTGAAGATCGTCCACAAGCTGGCCGAGGAAGGCCGCATCGCGGTGCGGCATGCGCGCGAGGAGGCTCGTGCCGGGGCCAAGAAGGTCGAGCACGTCTCGGACGACGACAAGCGCCGAGCCGAGGGGGAGATCCAGAAGCTGCACGACGACCACATCGCGCAGATCGACTCCCTCGTGAAGGCCAAAGAAGAAGAGATCATGGAGGTCTGAGGCGGACTCGCGTCCGCCCCCCGCGTCGCCGCGCCCTCCTGCGAGGCCGAGCCCAGCCATGTCCCCCAACATGATCCGCCGCGTTACGGTCGCTGCCGTCGGCATTCCGGCGGCACTGGGATTGGTGTATCTGGGCGGCTGGGTGCTGGCCGGGCTGCTGGCGCTTTTCGGTGTGGCCGGGGCAGCGGAGTTCTACCGTCTAGGCTCCCGGTCGGGCGTACGGTCGCTGGTGGAGCCGGGCTACCTGGGGGCGGCGGCATTCCCCCTGGTGGCGTTTGTGGTGACCCCGGCAGGGCCGGGGCTCGACCTACGGTGGGTCGTGCTCGGCGTGGCAGGCTGGCTCATCGCCACGGTGGCGGTGGCCGTGGCCACCCGGCGCCCGGCCGATAACCCCCTCGAGTCGATATCCCTGACGGTGTTCGCGGCCCTTTATGCCGGTGGTCTTCCTGCGTTTCTCCTCGCCATCCGTCACGCCGACACGCTGCCCTCGGCCTGGGCGGCGACGTGGCTGGTGTTCCTCCCTCTGGTCGTCACCTGGGTGAGCGATTCCCTGGCGATGGGTGGTGGCTCCCTCATCGGGGGGCCGAAGCTGGCGCCGGTGCTGAGCCCCAACAAGACCTGGGCGGGTGCCATCTCGGGTGCGGTCGGGGGGGCGGTGCTGGCCCCGCTGTACGGAGTGCTCGTGCTCGAGCAGTTCGGCATTGCGATCGCCTGGTGGCTGCTCGTGGTCTTCGGGTTGGTGATCTCTGTCGTGGGGCAAGTCGGGGACCTGGCCGAATCCTTGTTCAAGCGGCAGGTAGGGGTAAAGGACTCGGGGAGATTCTTCCCGGGACACGGCGGGGTGCTGGATCGGTTCGACTCCCTGTATTGGGTGCTTCCCGCATCGGTCGCCCTGCTGGCCGCGTTCGGCATCCTATGACCACGGGTGTGGCACTGCTGGGCTCGACCGGTTCCATCGGCACCAGCACCCTGCGCGTGCTGGAGCGTCACCGGGACCGGTTTCACGTCGTGGCGCTGACGGCACACGGCGCGGCGGAGCTGCTGTGTGAGCAGGCCGTGGCGACGGGGGCCCGTTACGTGGGGCTGGTCAACGGCAGCCAGGAGGCCTGCGACCGGAGCGACACCCCGGTGGCGGCCGGGCGGGAGTGCCTCGTCGAGGCGGCGACGCATCCTGACGCCGATATCGTGCTGAACGCGGTGGTCGGGGCGGCCGGCCTCGAAGCCACACTGGCCGCGCTGGGGGCGGGGAAGCGGGTGGCGCTCGCCAACAAGGAGACCCTGGTGATGGCGGGCGAGCTGGTGCTGGGCGCCGCCGCGCAGGGAGGTGGCGAGATCGTCCCGGTCGACTCCGAACACAGCGCGGTGTTGCAGTGCGTCGCGGGCCACGCGCCACCCGAGCTGCGTCGGCTGATTCTGACTGCGTCGGGCGGGCCGTTTCGGGAGTGGGAGGCAGCACGCCTTGCCAACGCCACGGCCGAAGAGGCGCTGCAGCATCCGACGTGGGCGATGGGTCCGAAGATCACTGTGGACAGCGCCACACTGGCGAACAAGGCCCTGGAAGTGATCGAGGCGCACCATCTGTTCGGCCTGGGGTATGACGCGATCGAAGTGGTGGTGCACCCGCAGTCCATCGTGCACGCGTTCACCGAGTTCGTGGACGGATCGGTACTGGCGCAGGTCGGCTTTCCCACGATGGAGTTGCCGATTCTGTACGCGCTCACGCATCCGGAGCGTGTGGCCGACGCCGGAGCGCAATGGTTCGATCCGGTGGCGGCGGGTCCGTTGACGTTCGAGCCGCTGCGCGAGCAGGACTTTCCCGCCTTCCGCGCGGGGGTCGGCGCCGGGCGGATGGGCGGTACGGCCCCAGCGGTGTACAACGCGGCGAACGAGATTGCGGTGCAAGCGTTCCTCGAGGGGCGGATCTCGTTCGGAACCATGGGAGAGGTGATCGAGAGCGTGCTGGAGAGTCACGACGTGCAACCGGCCACTGAGTTGGCCACGGTCCTCGCGGCCGATCGCTGGGCGCGCGAGCGTGGGGAGGCGCTGTGCTCCTCTCGCTAGCGGCGTTCATCTTCGTGCTGGGCGTCCTCATCTTCGTGCACGAGCTGGGGCATTTCCTGGCGGCCAAGGCCGTTGGGATCGGGGTGCCCCGCTTCTCGATCGGCTTCGGTCCCTCCACGCCGTTACGCTTCCGACGGGGCGAGACCGAGTACGTCGTGGCGTGGTTCCCGCTCGGCGGCTACGTGAAGATGGCCAGCAAGGAGGAGCAGGAGGCCATGGCCGCCATCGAGGGCGGCGAGCTGGAGGAAGACTACCCGCCGGAGAAGCTGTTCGAGAGCAAGTCGCTGCCGGCCCGCATCCTGGTCATCTCGGCCGGGGTGGCGATGAATATGGCGTTTGCCTGGATCGCCTACGCCGCGCTCGCGGCGGCGCTGGGGCGGACGGAGGATCCCACGACCACGATCGGCTGGGTGGACGTGGAACGGCTGCCCCCCGACGCGGCCGCGTTGGCCGAGGTGCCTCTGGGGAGCCAGGTCGTGCGGGTGAACGGCGACACCGTGGCTTCCTGGAATCAGATCCAGCAGCGCGTATTCGACCCGACGTCCGATCGTCTGCGGTTCGACTTCGCCGGGGGTGTGGACCCGGTGATCCTCCCGATTCCCGGCACCGAGGCCCTGGCCCGAGCGGCGGTCGGGGTGGCTCTGGAGCCGGGGTGGGGTCCCAAGGTCGGTGGCGTGGTGCCGGGCTTCCCGGCCGCGGATGCGGGCATCGAGGCGGGCGACCAGATCCTGGCCGTGGACGGAGATACGGTCGAGGTGTTCCACGACATCCGGCGCAACGTGGAGCCTCGCGCCGGCGACACCCTGCAATTCACCATGCTGCGCGGCGATTCGGTCTTCGCGGTGCCGTTGGTGCCGCGGGAGGCGACCGAGCCCGATCCCCTGACCGGGGATCCCGTGCCGGTGGTGCGGGTCGGGATCGCTCCCTTCATGGAGCCGCTGCGCACGCGGTACGGCGTGGTGGGTGCCGTGGTCGAGGGATGGGATCGGACGTGGTCCAACGTCGAGCTCGTCTTGTTCACGCTCAAGGGCATCCTGCTGCGAGACATCTCCACCCGCGAGATCGGCGGTCCCATCCTCATCGGTCAGATGTCGGGGCAGTTCGCGCGCCGGGGCCTCGCGTCGCTGATCACCTTCATGGCGTTGCTGTCGGTGAACCTGGCCGTGCTCAACCTGCTGCCCATCCCGGTGCTGGATGGGGGGCACCTGGTGTTTCTCCTCCTCGAGGGAGTGCGCGGGAAGCCGCTGAGCCTCAACGCCCGGCTGCGGCTCACGCAGCTGGGGATGGTCGTGCTGATCGCGCTGATGGTCTACGTGTTCACGAACGACATCGTGAGGCTCGTGGCGGGCTAGCGTCCGATAACCACGACCAGCAGCGCCACGAGCAGCACCACCGCCACGGCGGCCACCGGCAGGACCCACTTGGGAATCTGCTTCTCGGTCAGCAGCGCCACGAGCTCGGCGGTGACGCGCGGCGCCATGCCGAAGGACTCCGTCGCGCGCTCGGTGTCGCTCAGCTGGTCCAGCTCCTCGCGCAGGGCCTGAGCCGAGGGGTAGCGGTCCTCCGGGTGCTTGGCGAGGCACTTGAGGATGATGCGCTCCAGGCGGGGCGACAGGCTGCCCCCCTTCTTGTGGGGGGCGACCGGCTGCTCCTCCACGTGCATCCGCGCCAGCTCGAACCAGTCGCTCGAGCGGAACGGCACGGTTCCCGTGGCCGCCTTGTAGAGCGTTACCCCGAGCGCGTACAGGTCGCTGCGGCCGTCCAGCTTTCGACCCTGCGCCTGCTCTGGGGAGATGTACTGGGGCGTGCCGATGGTCATGTTCACCCCGGTGGCCGAGACGTAGCCCGAGACGGCACGCGCGATCCCGAAATCCGCGATCACCGCCGTGCCGTCGTCCCGCAGCAGCACGTTGTGCGGCTTGATGTCACGGTGGACGAAGCCAGCGTCGTGGGCGAACGTCAGGCCGGCCGCGACGTCCGAGGCGATCCGGATCAGCCGATCCTGAGCCAGGGTCTCCTCCCGTTCGAGCAGGGAGGCCAGGGAGCCGGGGTAGAGGTCCATCACGAAGTAGGTGAACCCGTCGGCGTGGCCCACCTCAAGCATGTGGATGACGTTGGGGTGGTGTAGCTCGGAGGCTACCTCGGACTCGTTGCGGAAGCGGTGCTCGAACTGCTGGTCCCCTGCGTAGCGGGGCTTGAGGACCTTGACCGCCACGGGCTGGTCGTCGGCCGCGCGGCGCCCGGCATAGACCCAGGCGAAGCCTCCCTGGCCGAGCAGGCGGTCGAGCCTGTAGGGGCCGACGGTACGACCGATCAGTTCGTCGGGATCGCTGGTCACGAGCGGGGTTTACAGTGCCTGTGGAGCCGGCTAAATTGCTGTGCTGTTGTAAAATACGGGCACAGGGCGTTTGGCCCGCCCGCGCCATTGGAGGATACACTTTTCATGAGCTTTGACAAGCAAACCGTGGTCGAGAAGTACGCGAAGCACCCCGAGGACACCGGGTCCGCGCGGGTGCAGATCGCACTGCTGACCGAGCGGATCAACTATCTTACGGACCACTTCCGCGCCCACAAAAAGGATCACCATGGGCGGCAGGGACTGCTCATGATGGTGAGCAAGCGCCGCCGTCTGTTGGACTACCTCAAGCGGACTGACCGCGAAGGCTACCGTCAGCTCATTGATGAGCTCGGCCTCCGCCACTAGGAGCCCCGGCGCGGGCAAGAGGGGCGCCCGAGATGAGCACCTCGGGCGCCTTTACGCATTCTCAGCTGCTCAACAAGGAATGGCACAGTGCTGCATGTAGAACGGCCTTTCTCCGGTCGGACGTTTCGAATGGAGACCGGGCGACTGGCGAAGCAGGCGGCGGGAAGCGCCGTCGTACAGTTTGGCGAGACGATGATACTGGCGGCCGTGACGGTCTCCGACTCCGAATCCTCTCTGCCGTTTTTCCCCCTCACCGTCGAGTACCGTGAGAAGAGCTACGCCGCCGGCAAGATCCCCGGCGGTTTCTTCAAGCGTGAGGGACGACCCACCGAAGAGGAGATCCTCGCGGCGCGCCTGATCGACCGCTCCCTGCGTCCCCTCTTCCCCAAGGGTTTCAAGAACGAGGTCCAGGTATTCGTCTACGTCCTCTCCGCCGACCAGGAGAACGACGCCGACGTCCTGGGCATCACGGCGGCGTCGTTGGCGTTGTCCCTCTCCAGGGTGCCGTGGAACGGTCCCGTGGCAGGGGTGCGGGTGGGGCGCGTGGAGGGTGAATGGGTGATGAACCCTACCTTCCAGCAGCTGGAGTTCAGCGACCTGGATCTGGTGCTCTCCGGCCACGCCGACTCCATCGCGATGGTTGAGGGTGGGGCCCTGGAGATCGGCGAGCAGGACATCACCGACGCGTTGGCGTTCGGGCAGCCGGGCATCGCCGAGCAGGTGGCCATGCAGCAGGAGATCGTGGCCAAGCTGGGCGCGCCCAAACTGGAGTGGACCAAGCCGGAGCCGCTCCCCGAGGTCGTGAGCCGCGTACAAGAGCTCGCCAAGGGACGCCTCGAGGAAGCCCTCGGCCTGGCCGAGAAGACGGAGCGCATTCAGGCGCTCGCCACGGTGCGGCAGGACATCGGCGAGATGCTGGTGGAGGAGTTCCCCGAGAGCGGTCAGGACATCCGCAAGGTGCTCGACGAGCTCGAGGCGTCCACGATGCGGCAGCAAGTGCTGGAGCAGGGCGAGCGGGTCGACGGCCGCGACCTCGATACGGTCCGGCCCATCAGCTGCGACGTGGGCCTGCTTCCGCGAGCCCACGGATCGGCGCTCTTCACGCGCGGCCAGACGCAGGGCCTGGTGAGCACCACCCTCGGCACGGTCTCCGACGAGCAGCGGATCGACAACATCGACCTGGCGCAGGAGACCACCAAGAGCTTCATGCTGCACTACAATTTCCCGTCATTCTCGGTGGGCGAGGTGCGGCCGGTGCGGGGCGTGTCGCGACGGGAGATCGGTCACGGACACCTGGCTGAGCGGGCGCTGCAGGCGCTGCTGCCGCCGTACGATGAGTTCCCCTACACGATCCGCCTCGTGTCGGATATTCTCGAGTCGAACGGGTCCTCGTCCATGGCCACGGTGTGCGGCGGCTCGCTGGCGTTGATGGATGCGGGGGTGCCCATGAAGGCGCCCTGCGCCGGTGTAGCGATGGGCCTCATTACCGAGGGTGACCAGGTTGCCGTCCTCACCGACATTCTCGGAACCGAGGATCACCTGGGTGACATGGACTTCAAGATCGCCGGCACCCGGGACGGCGTGACCGCGGTGCAGATGGACATCAAGGTCCAGGGGCTGAGTCTCGACATCATCGCCCAGGCGCTGGAGAAGGCCCGGACGGCGCGGCTCCACATTCTTGATGTCATGGCGCAGACGCTGGCCGACCCACGGACGTCCCTGTCCAAGTACGCGCCGCGGATCATCACGATTCAGATCGATCCGGAGAAGATCGGCGACATCATTGGCCCGAAGGGGAAGATCATCCGCGGCATTCAGGATGAGACCGGGGCCGAGTTGAACGTGGACGACTCCGGGCTGGTCACCGTCTCTTCGGTCGACGGCGCTGCCGGCGAGCGTGCGCGGGCCATGATCGAGGCGATCGTCAAGGAGGCGGAAGTGGGCGCCGTGTACGAGGGCACGGTCAAGAGCACGACCGCCTTCGGCGCGTTCGTCGAGATCCTGCCGGGCAAGGAGGGTCTGCTGCACATCTCCGAACTGCAGCACGCGCGCACGAACAAGACGGAAGATGTCGTCAAGAAAGGCGACCGTGTGCAGGTCAAGCTGCTCGAGATCGACGATCGCGGGAAGATGCGGTTGTCCCGCAAGGCGCTGTTGAAGAAGGAGCCGTCCGCGGACGGGGAGAGCCGGGAAACGAAGAGGACTGCAACAAAGCGCTGACCGGTGCTATGCAGACCGTCAAGCTCGACGACCGGCTGTATCGCACCGACGCCGAGAATGGCGTCACGGTGCTCTCGGAGGTGCTTCCGGGCGTTCGATCCGTGGCGATCGGCATCTGGGTCAAGACTGCGTCGGTGCACGAGGAGGTGGGGAAGATGGGTCTCTCCCACCTCCTCGAGCATATGGTCTTCAAGGGCACGGAGCGGCGCAGCGCGCGCGACATAGCGCTCGAGTTGGAGGTCCGCGGCGGTGCGCTCGATGCCTACACTTCCCGCGAGCACACCTCCTATCAGGCACGGGTCCTCGACGAGGACCTGCCGCGAGCGCTGGACGTGCTCACCGACCTAGTGCGCAACCCGGTCCTGCGCGCCGACGACCTGGAGCTCGAGCGCAAGGTGGTGCTGGAGGAGATCAGCACCGTGGAGGATACGCCCGACGACCTGGTCTTCGAGCTGCACTCCCGGACCCTGTGGCCCGAACATCCCTACGGGTATTCCATCCTCGGTACGCGCGATACCATCTCGCAGCTCAGCGCGACGGACCTGCGGGCGCTGCACGGCCGCGCGTATCACCCGAGGCACGTGGTGATCACCGCGGCCGGGAATCTCAACCACGACCTCCTGCTCAAGCTCGTGGCGAAGTGTGGGTGGTTCACCTACGAGGCGGGTCCCGAGCCGCCGACGGTGACCCCGGTTCCTCCCGGACAGCGGACCACGAAGCGCGTGCACCGCGACAGCGTGCAGACGCACATCGTGGCGGGAACGGACACGTTCGCGCACCGCGACGAGCGGCGGGAGCCGCTCCTGCTGCTGAACACGGTCTTGGGCGGCGGTATGTCGAGCCGCCTGTTCCAGCGTGTGCGCGAGGAGCTGGGGTTGGCGTACGCCGTGTCGACGTACCAGTCTTTCTATCACGAGGCTGGCCTGACCGGTGTCTATGTGGGTACTCATCCATCGACGGCCGAGCAGGCCGTCGACGTGATTCTCGATGAGCTGAAGACCCTGGCTACCGAAGGGTTGTCGGGCAGCGTGCTGGCCGAGGCCAAGCAGCAGCTCAAGGGACAGGTGACGTTGTCCCTCGAGAGCCCCACGGCGCGGATGTACCGGCTGGCGACGGTGGAGCTGTACGGCGAGCCGTACCGCACCATCGATCAGGTGATGGCCGGGATCGACAGGATCGGTGCCGAGCAGGTGGGGGCGGTTGCGGCGGAGTTCTTCGATCCGGCACGCCAGACTACTGTCTGGTTGGGGCCGAACTAGGACCCGTATACACTGACGAGGTTGCGATGATCATAGGCGTTCCGAAGGAGATCAAGACCGCCGAGAACCGCATCGCGTTGGTGCCCGCCGGGGCTGAGGTCTTGCGGGCGCACGGACACACGGTGCTGATCGAGCGGGGAGCGGGTGAGGGCAGTGGGTTCGCCGACGACGCCTACGAGGCCGTCGGGGCGACGATCGTTTCGGTGGCCACGGACGTCTGGGCTGAGGCAGAGATGATCGTCAAGGTGAAGGAGCCGATCGCGGCCGAGTGGCCCCACATGCGCTCCGGACAAGTCGTGTTCACGTACTACCACTTCGCGGCGAGCGAGGAGCTCACCCGGGCTGTCATGGACTCCGGCATCGTCGCCATCGCATACGAGACGGTCCAGCTCGACAGCGGCGAGCTCCCGTTGCTCACGCCCATGAGCGAGGTGGCAGGCCGCATGGCTGTCCAGGAGGGAGCCAAGTACCTGGAACGCTTCTACGGTGGGCGTGGGATCCTGCTCGGTGGGGTGCCGGGCGTGCTTCCGGCGGAGGTCGTGGTGTTGGGCGGCGGTGTGGTGGGCACCAACGCGGCCAAAATGGCGGCCGGTCTCGGAGCCCACGTGACCATTCTCGACCTCTCGCTCGAGCGGCTGCGGTACTTGTCGGATGTCATGCCGGCCAACGTAGACCTGGTCTACTCCAACCGGCACAACATTCTGGAGGCCGTCACCCGGGCCGACTTGCTGGTCGGCGCCGTGCTGCTTCCCGGGGCGAAGGCCCCACATCTGGTCACGCGCGACGATCTCAAGCGCATGCAGCAGGGTGCGGTCATCGTGGACGTGGCGGTCGACCAGGGCGGTTGTGTGGAGACGATCGAGCCCACGACGCACGAGGAGCCAACCTACGTAGTGGACGACGTGGTGCACTACGCCGTGGCGAACATGCCCGGTGGCGTGCCCCGAACCTCTACGCTGGCCCTGACCAACGCCACGTTCCCGTATGCCGTGATGCTTGCGGAGCGCGGCTGGCGGGACGCCTGCAAGGCCGACCGCAGCCTCTTCCTCGGACTCAACGTGATCGAGGGGAAGGTCGTGTATCCTGGAGTCGCCGAGGCCTTCGGGTTGAAGCTGGCCGATCCGGAGAAGCTCGTCTGAGCGGTAAGTCCGCAGGTTGTCATAACTTAGGGGGGCGATTATGTTAGGGCGCCCGATTCGTTGGGGGCGATCCTGCACGGCGCCCCCCCTCCATCTCTACCCGACACGATGCCGATGCGCTGGGGCAAGATCCGTCTAGGTAACTTCTTGCCGGCGAATGAGATCGCGGTCGATCTCGGAACGTCGAACACGCTGATCTACGTCCGCGGGCAGGGTATCGTCCTGAACGAGCCCTCGGTCGTGGCCGTGGAGAAGGCGACCGGCAAGGTCAAAGGCATCGGGCTCGAGGCCAAGCGCATGCTAGGGCGCACGCCGGAGGGTGTGGTGGCGGTGCGCCCACTCAAGGACGGGGTGATCGCGGACTTCGACGTGACGGAGAAGATGCTGCGGTACTTCCTGTCCACGATCATCCAGAAGCACTTCTTCCGCGTGAAGCCGCTGGTCGTGGTGTGCGTGCCCAGCGGCATCACGGAGGTGGAGCGCCGCGCGGTGCGGGACAGCGCGCACTCGGCCGGCGCCAAGGAGGTCTACATGGTGGCCGAGCCGATGGCCGCGGCCATCGGCGTGGGACTTCCGGTGGAGACGCCGACGGGGAACATGGCGATCGACATCGGTGGAGGCACGACCGAGATCGCTGTGATCGCCCTGTCCGGCATCGTGAGCGACACCTCCATCCGCACGGGCGGGGACGAGATGGACCAGTCCATCGTTCAGTTCATGCGGAAGAACTACAACCTGCTGATCGGCGAGCCCACCGCCGAAGCGATCAAGATCCAGATCGGCAGCGCGGTTCCCATGAAAGAAGAGAAGGAGATGGAAGCCAAGGGCCGCGATCTCGTATCGGGGATCCCCAAGGTCGTGCGGGTCCACTCCAGCGAGATACGCGAAGCGATGCAGGAGCCGATCCAGCAGATCATCGATGCGGTGCGTCGGTCGCTGGAGATCACCCCCCCCGAGCTGGCCAGCGACATCGTGGACCGCGGCATCGTCATGGCGGGTGGCGGCTCCCTCATTCGTGGGGTGGACGTGCTACTCTCGCAGGAAACGGCGCTGCCGGTGCGGGTAGACGAGGATCCGCTCACCTGTGTCGTGCGTGGTACGGGGCGCATCCTCGAGGACCCGCAGAAGTACCGCTCAGTGCTCACCAGCTAGCCTACCGTGACCTTCGCGCCCGACCGGTTCTCGTCGCGCCGCGATACGTTCGCTTTCCTCGTCTGCCTGCTGCTGTCCGTCGCCGCCCGGGTAGCTCCTCCGGCGGTGCAGGACACCGTGGCGCGCGCCGTCAGCAGCACGGCGCTCGCCCCACTCCTCGCCGTGCAGCACCAGGCGGAGCTGGTGAAGGAATCGCGTAGCCGGGTTGCCGCGATCTCCGTACTGCGTGACTCGGCGCTGGTGAGCGCCTTCGCCGCGCATGCGCTTGAGGAGGAGAACGAGCGGCTGCGGGAGATCCTGCAGCTCACGGCCAGGCTTCCGGTGCGCCACGTGGCGGCGGAGGTGCTACACCAGTCGGGCCCCAACAGCGGCCTGATGGTCGTGCTGTCAGCGGGGAGCGACGAGGGCGTGGTCGCGCGGGCGCCGGTGCTGGTGGCCGCGGGACTCGTGGGCGTGGTACATAGCGTCACCCCCCGATCGTCGGTCGCCCTGCTGTGGACGCATACCGACTTCCGTGTGAGCGCCATGACGCTCGATGGTTCGGTGTTCGGTATCGTGGCGCCGCGCAGGGCCGAGGGACCCAACACCATGATGCTCGAGCTGTCCGGGGTGCCGTACCAGGAGCGCGTGCCGATCGGGACGGTCATCTACACCTCGGGTCTGGGGGGCGATCGCGGCGTCTACCCGCGAGGCATCCCAATCGGGCATATCGTGGCCGTGGGTGAGGAACGGGAGGGGTGGTCGCGTACGTACGTCGTCCAACCGGCGGTCCACCCCGCCGCCGTGTCGCATGTGGTGGTGTTGACAGGGCCGGCGATCGACCTGCGTGAGGCCTTCGCCGAGCACGCCCGATGAGCCGAAGCCGCGAGAGGTATCGCCTCGTCGCCGTGCTGCTGCTTCTGGCCGTGCTGCACTTCGCGCTCCGTCCCTTCCTGGGGGATTTCCGGAGCAGTCCCGATCTCCTGCTGCTCGCGCTGCTGGTGTACGCGATTCGCGCCCAGCCGGGCCAGGCCGCGATCGCCGGGTTCCTGGTCGGTCTCGTCGTGGACTCGCTCACGCCCGTGGCGTTCGGCGCCGGCATGCTGGCCCATACGGTGGTGGGGTACCTGGCGGCCTGGGGGAAGGCCGTGTTTTTCGCCGAGAACCTGGTCGTGAACGCGGGGTTCTTCTTCATCGGTTCGTGGCTGCGGGATCTGCTCGTGCTGGTGGCGGGACGTCACATGGATCAGTCGGCGATGGTGTGGCAGCTGTTCTTCTGGTCGCCCATCAAGGCACTCACGACGGCCTTGGTCGGTGTCATCGTGCTCATGCTGTTCCGCCGCTGGCTCCCGATTAGGATTACGGAGTGACCTGGCAGAATCCGTACGAGCTGACCCACCGGGCCACCGCGGTGCGGGCAGTGACCGTGGTGGTCTTCGTGGTGCTCGCCTTCGCGTTCTTCCGGGTACAGGTGCTGAGCTCGGAGCGCTACGAGGTCCAGTCCCAGGAGAACCGGCTGCGGCCGGTCACCCTTCCGGCGCCTCGTGGCCTGCTGACCGATCGGCGTGGCGTCGTGCTCGCCGACAACGTTCCGGGCTACTCGGTCGCGCTGCTTGCCTCGTCGGTCGATTCCCTGATGGCAAAGCTGGACCGCGTCTCGACTCTCCTGCCACTCGATTCGGTGCAGGTGGACGGCATCGTGCGGCGCTACGTCCGTGCTCCCACCGAGCCGGTCATGGTGTTGCGGGATGCCCCGTTCGACATCGTCTCGGCACTGGAGGAGCAGCGTGCGTGGAACCCAGGTCTGGTGATTCGGAGCGATCCGAAGCGGCGCTATCCGTACGGAGAGGTCACCGCGCATCTCGCGGGGTACGTCGGAGAAATCACCGAGGACGAGCTGCAGACGCCGGAGTACCGCAATGCACGCGGCGGGACACTCGTGGGGCGGGATGGACTGGAGCAGGTGTACGACGAGCTGCTGCGTGGCCACGACGGGGTGCGGTTCGTGGAGGTGGATGCCCTGGGGCGCGCGGTGCGCAATGCGGACGAGGTCGAGGTGCTGCTGCCCGAGCCCGGGCAGACGGTCCGCAGTACGATCGACATCGAGCTGCAGCAGTACATCGCGGACCTGTTTCCAGCCGGGCGGCGTGGGGCGGTGATCGCGATGGAGCCAACGCGAGGCGAAATCCTGGCGCTGTATTCGGCGCCCGGTTACGACCCGAACGCCTTCATCGGCGGGTACGATCCCGAGGCGTGGCAGCAGCTGGCCGGGTCTGAGGAGTTTCCCTTGTTCAACCGGGCCACGCAGGCGCGGTACGCGCCGGCCTCGCCGTGGAAGCTCGCCGTGGCAGCCATGGCGCTCGAGCGCGGTCTCGTCACGATGGACAGCAAGATGGCCATGCCGTGTGAAGGGGGGATGCGATACTACAACCGCTACTTCCGGTGCTGGCGCACCGAGGGGCACGGGCACTTGACGCTGTTCGAGGCGATCCAGCACTCCTGCGACGTCTTCTTCTACCAGCTCGGCTTGACGCTCGGGCTCACGAACCTGCTGCACGATGCGGTGGCGCTGGGATTCCGTGAGCGATCGGGCATCGACCTCCCCAACGAGTACCGCTCCCAGTTTCCGCCCTCGACCGAGTACTACAACCAGCTGTACGGTCCCCGCGGGTGGACCAACGCAGTCACGCTGAACCTGGCCATCGGGCAGGGCGAGAACGCGCAGACGCTCGTCAACATGATGCTGTTCTACTCCATGCTGGCGAACCGGCGGGGCGGGGCGCCCAGGCCGCACCTGGTGGGCGGGGGCCGGGGAGAAATCCGCGCCCTCGGTCTGGAGGAGCCGGCGCTCGACGGCCTGCGCGAAGCCCTGGTGGCCGTGGTGGACCGCGGCACGGCGGCGGGTGCGCAGATCGCGGATCTCCACATCGCCGGCAAGACCGGCACGGCGCAAAACCCACAAGGCCCCGATCACGGCTGGTTCATCGCGTTTGCCCCGGTGGAGAATCCGGAGGTGGTCGTGGGAGCGATCGTCGAGTTCGCGGAGCACGGCTCGTCGGTGGCGCCCATGGTCACGCGCATCATTGCGCGTCACCTGCTCGGTCCCGATGCGGTCCCAACGGGACCGATCTGGAGTCTCGAGATGCCGGCGGACTCTGCCCCGGAGCCGGTGCCCATCCTTCCCGACACATCGCTTCTCCGTGGTGGGACAACGCGGCCTCGATAAGCCCCTTCTAGGGGTGACCGGGCTCCTCCTGGTGATCGGGTTCCTGACCCTGTACTCGGCGGGGCAGACCGACTTCCCGTCGCCCGTGGCAGACATCTGGAAGCGCCAGCTGCTCTGGCTGGGCGTGGGCACCGTGCTCGCCTTCGTCGCGTTCCGGGTGTCACCCAGGATCCTGGAGTGGGCGACACCGTTCCTCTATGCGATCGCGATCTCGCTCCTCGTGCTGGTGCTGTTCTTCGGCGTGGGGGCCGGAACCGCGGCGGGGGCCAACTCGTGGCTCGCCGTGGGCGGCGTACGGGTGGGCCAACCGGCGGAGCTGGCCAAACTCGCCACCATCCTCATGCTGGCGCGCCACTACAGTACGCGGCGCGATCCCCCGACCACGCTGGGCGAGTTGATACCGGGGCTGGTCATCGTGGGCATCCCGTTCCTCCTGGTGGGCGCCCAGCCGGACCTCGGCAGCGCGATGGTCTTCCTGGGGTTTCTCTTTGCCGTGCTCTATTGGGTCGGGGTGAAGCCGCGCCTGCTGCTGCTCCTGATCTCACCGCTCATCAGCCTCTTGCTCGCCTTCTCAACGGTCTCGTGGGGGGCGTGGATCGTGGTGCTCACGTTGTTGCTACTGTGGGTGCGCCCGTACGTACTGGAGGGACTCGTCATTTGGCTCATCAACGTGGCCATGGGCGTGATGGCGTTGGAGCTCTGGCAGCGGCTGGCCCCGTACCAGCAGAACCGGTTGCTGTCCTTCCTGAACCCCGAGGTGGATCCCCGCGCCACGGGGTGGCACATCATTCAGTCGAAAGTGGCGATCGGATCGGGCGGGTTCTTCGGCAAGGGCTTCACGCAGGGAACGCAGAAGCGGCTGGCGTTCCTGCCCGAGCAGCACACCGACTTCATCTTCTCCGTGGCGGGGGAGGAACTCGGCTTTGTGGGTGTGCTGGTGATTCTGTGTCTCTTCATCACGCTCCTCCTGGTGCTGCTTCGCGTCGCGCGTCGCGCCACCGACCCTTACTCCTCGATGGTCGCGGTGGGCATCGGCGGCGTGCTGCTCACCCACGTGCTGGTGAACGTCGGCATGACCGTCGGCCTCATGCCCATCGTGGGCATCCCGCTGCCGTTCTTCTCCTACGGTGGCTCGTTCTTGATTACGTGCCTCGTGGGAATCGGCATGGCGCTACGCGTCGCGTGGGAATCGCGCCGCTCCGGGTATCTCGAGATCACCGGCGAGTTCCGGCGGGTCTAGCGTGTGAGGCCCGCCCCGGCGAGATTGACGGATGGCTTGGTTCCGCAAAGAGCGTAAGTCCCGCGCCCCCTCGCGCGAGCGTCTGGAGATCCCGGCCGACACGTGGGACAAGTGCGAGCAGTGCGGGCATACCGACATTCGGGAGAATTTCGACCGCGCCCTCCAGGTCTGTCCGGAGTGCAGCTATCACCGCCGTGTCACGGCACGACGCTACATCGAGTTGCTCACCGATCCCGGCAGCTTCGAGGAACTGTTCGCCGACCTGCGCTCCGCCGACCCGTTGGAGTTCGAGGGCTATCCCGATCGGTTAGAGCGCGCACACCGCAAGACGGGGATCCACGAGGCGATGATCGCGGGACACGCCACGATCGAGGCGGCGCCGCTCAGTCTCGGCGTCATGGAATTCGGGTTCATGGGAGGCTCGATGGGCTCGGTGGTGGGAGAGAAGGTGGCGCGGCTCGCGGACCTCTCCCTGGAACGGAAGATCCCGTTGGCGCTCGTGTCGGCGTCGGGCGGCGCGCGAATGCAGGAGGGCGTCCTGAGCCTCATGCAGATGGCCAAGACGTCGGCCCTCATGGCGCAGCTGCGCAGCATGGGCATCCCGTACCTCTCGATTCTCACCAATCCGACCACGGGAGGCGTCTCGGCCTCGTACGCCATGCAGGGCGACGTCAACATCGCGGAGCCGGGGGCGGTGATCGGCTTTGCGGGGCCGCGGGTCATCAAGCAGACGATTGGGCAGGACCTTCCCGACGGGTTCCAAACCGCGGAGTTCCTGGTCGAGAAGGGTATGGTCGATGCCGTGGTGCCGCGGCACAAGATGCGCCGGACGGTGTCGCAGCTGCTGCGGATGATGCAGGGGCTCGACGCCGCGGAGGCCGCGACCTGACGCTTACCTACGAGGAGGCCATCCGCTTCCTCTTCCCACGTCTCTCAGGCGGCAAGAAGTGGTCTCTGGGCCCCACCCGAGATCTGCTGGAGCGCCTGGGGCACCCGGAGCTCCACTTCCACGCGATCCACATCGGGGGCACGAACGGCAAGGGGTCCGTGGCGTTGCTCGTCTACCGGGCGCTACGAGCGCACGGCGTGCGCGCGGCGCTGTACACCTCGCCCCACCTGGTGGACGCGCGCGAGCGCATGGTGGTGGACGATCGTCCCATCACCCCCGAGGCATTCGCGCAGTGGACGGAGGTCCTGCAGGAGGACGTCGAGGCCACCGAGGCCAGCTTCTTCGAGGCGACGACGGCGATCGCGTTCGCCGACTTCGCGGCACGGGGTGCCGAGGTCGCGGTCGTGGAGGTGGGGTTGGGCGGGCGCCTGGACAGCACCAACGTGCTCGCCCCGCTGGTCAGCGCGGTCACGCACGTGACACGGGACCACGCGGACTTTCTGGGAGATTCCCTGCACGGGATCGCGGCCGAGAAGGCGGGCATCGCAAAGCCCGATACCCCGTTCGTGGTGGGCGAGACCGACCCCGCGTTGCGCGACGTGCTCGCGCAGCATGCGGCCGCGGCTGGAGCGCGTGTGGTCATCGTCCCGCCGGGCGCGCAGTATGAGGGACCCCTCGGGTTGACCGGGGGGCACCAGCGACGCAACGCGGCAGTGGCGCAGGCCGTGCTGCACGAGCTTCCGCCACCGCTGCGCCCGGACGACGAGGGTGTGCGACGCGGCTTCGCGGCGGCTCACCTGCCGGGGCGGTTCGAGCGCCGCGGCAAGTGGATCCTGGACGTCGCGCACAACCCGGCCGGCACCGCGGTGCTGGCAGCGACGGTGCGCGAACTGGCACCTCCGCGGCCGCGGCACGCCCTGGTCGGCATCATGCGGGACAAGGACTGGGCCGCGATGTTGGCTCAGCTGGAGGGCGTGGTCGATGCGGTCTGGGCCACGATCCCACCCACGGCACCCGTGGAGCGGTGTTGGGACCTGGAGCCCGTGCGTGAGCGCTTCCCAAACGTCACGGCGGAGCCGGACTTCGATCGCGCGCTCGCGGAGGTGCAGCAGAGTGCCGAGACGGTCGTCGTCGCGGGGTCGTTCCACACCGTCGGCGACGCCATGGCCCGGTTGCCCGGATTCCCTCCGCTCGGGTAGATTGGTTCGATGCAAGCCCAGTCGCTGCCTGGTTTTCGCGACTTCTACCCCGACGACACTGCTCTCCGCAATCACATCATCGAGGTGTGGCGCAGCGTGGCGGTGCGGTACGGCTTCGAGGAATACGACGGGCCGCCACTCGAGCCGTTGGAGCTGTACACCAAGAAGAGCGGGGAGGAGATCGTCGAGCAGCTCTACTCCTTCGAGGACAAGGGGGGGCGCGAGGTCAGCCTGCGCCCGGAAATGACGCCGACCCTGGCGCGCATGGTCGCGAGCCGGGCCCGGGCGCTCAAGAAGCCGATTCGCTGGTTCTCGATGCCCCAGCTGTTTCGCTACGAGCGGCAGCAGCGGGGACGCCTGCGAGAGCACTTCCAGCTGAACATGGATATCCTGGGGGAGCCCGGCCCGTTGGCCGATGCGGAACTCATCGCCGCGGCGGTGGATGTGCTCCGGGCTCTGGGGTTCACGGCGGATACGGTACGCGCGCGGGTGTCGGACCGGCGCCTGGCCCATGCGTTGCTCGAGGGGCAGGGACTGTCGGAGCAGCAGATCGCCCTGGCCTACGGACACATCGATAAAGCGGAACGCGAGCCACGCGAGGCATTGGTGAAGAGCCTGGCCAAGGCGGCGAAGATGGACAACGAGGCAGCGGCGCGGGTGATGGATGTCGGGGCGATCAAGAGCCTCGAGGCGGCACGCGCCGCGCTCGACGCCATCGGAGCGGACGGGCGCGCGGCCGAGGGGCTCACCGAGTGCGTGGAGGCGTTGGAGGCGATGGGCCTCGGCGCCTACGTCGAAGTCGACGTATCGGTGGTACGGGGTCTGGCGTACTACACCGGCATTGTGTTCGAGCTGTTCGATGCCGGGCGATCGCTGCGCGCCATCTGTGGCGGCGGCCGCTACGACGGCCTGCTGCAGGCATTGGGCGGTGTGGATCTCCCGGCGACGGGCTTCGGCATGGGCGACGTGGTGCTCGGCGAGCTCGTGAAGGCGCACGCCAAGGTCGTACCGCAGCCTCCCCGGCTCGATGCGTTCCTCGTGGCCGTGACCGGGGAAGACGTCAGCCATGTGTTGCGTGTGGCGCATGCCGTGCGCGATGCGGGAGCGAGCGTAGAGTTCGCGCTCAAGCTGCAGTCGGTCGCAAAGCAGCTGAAGCTCGCGGCGGCGCGCCGGGCCAGGACAGCCGTGTTGGTCGGTCCGGATGAGCGCGCCGCTGGCAGAGTGGTGGTACGCAACCTCGACACGGGCGAGGAGGAGCACGTGCCGTTCGAGCGCGTGGCCGAGCGGGTCCGTGCCGGAGGCGGCGGGTGAGTCGTCGGCCAACCGGCAAGTCACTTCACAGCCAACGGAGAGCGGGCAGGGCGAAGAGCGGATGAGCGACGAGCTGCGGATTACTCCACGAACGACGGATTTCAGCGCCTGGTACAACGATGTGATCATGCGGGCGGAGCTGGCCGATTACTCGCCGGTGCGCGGTTGCATGGTGATCCGCCCCAACGGCTATGCCGTGTGGGAGCTGATGCAAGGGGCGCTGGACGCCATGTTCAAGGAGACGGGACACCAGAACGCCTACTTCCCGTTGTTCATCCCCCAGGGGTTCCTGGCCAGGGAGGCGGAGCACGTCGAGGGATTCGCGCCGCAGACGGCGGTGGTGACCCACGGTGGGGGGAAGGAGCTGGAAGAGCCCCTGGTGGTGCGCCCCACCTCGGAAACGATCATCTACGCGATGCTCTCCAAGTGGATCCAGAGTTACCGCGATCTCCCGGTGCTGCTCAACCAGTGGGCCAACATCGTGCGCTGGGAGATGCGCACGCGGCTGTTCCTGCGGACCACGGAGTTCCTGTGGCAGGAGGGGCACACGGCCCACGCGACCTCAGAGGAGGCCGAGGAGGAAACCCTCCTCATCCTGCAGATCTACCGCCGGTTCATGGAAGAGTGGATGGCCATGCCTCCGCTCACGGGGCCGAAGACCGACGCGGAAAAGTTCGCCGGGGCGGTCCGGACGTACGCGTGTGAGGCCCTGATGCAGGACAACAAGGCGCTGCAGGCCGGGACATCGCACTTCCTGGGGCAGAACTTCGCTAAGGCCTTCGACACGCAGTACCAGACGGCCGATGGCAAACTGGATTACGTGTGGAGCACATCGTGGGGTGTGTCGACGCGATTGGTCGGCGGCCTCATCATGAGCCACAGCGACGACGTCGGTCTGATCTGCCCGCCACGCCTCGCGCCGATCCAGGTGACCGTCGTTCCGATCTGGAAGTCCGACGCCGAGAAGACCGCTGTGCTGGAGAGCGCGCAGCAGCTCGCGCAGGCACTCCGGGCGGCGGGCCTCCGGGTGCACGTCGACGACCGCGACGGGATGAAGCCGGGGGCGAAGTATTACGAGTGGGAAGGGAAGGGCGTGCCGGTGCGCCTCGAGGTGGGACCGCGCGACGTCAAGCAGCAGCAGGCCATGCTGGCGCGGCGCACCGGGGGGAAGGCACCGGCGCCGGCGGCCGGCATCGTGGAGACGGTCCAGACCGTGCTGGCCGAGATCCAGGATGGCCTGCTGAGCGCGGCGCGCCAGCGGCGCGACGAGAACACGGTCAGGAACGTCACCAAGGAGCAACTCATCGAGCTGATGGAGGGGGTGGGAGGATTCGCGTACGGTGGGTACTGTGGCTCGCCGGCCTGTGAAGAGGGGGTGCAGCAGGCCACCAAGGCCACGATCCGGGTCCTACCCGACGAGGAGTTCCGCTCCGATCCCGCTCCGTCCACGTGCGTATGGTGCGGCAAGAACGCCAGCCTCGAGGCGGTGTGGGCACGCGCCTACTGAGCGAGAAGACGACGGCCCTCGCCGAGATCGCCGGGGCCGTCGGGACGCCAGTCTACGTGTACGACGCTGCCGCGGTGCGCGCCCAGTACCAGGAACTCGCGAGCGCGCTGGCGCCGACCCCTCATCGCATCTACTACTCGGTCAAGGCCAACAGCAACCTCGCCGTGCTGGGGTTGCTGCGCCGGCTCGGTGCCGGCGCCGATATTGTCTCGGCCGGGGAGCTAGCCCGCGTTCGCCGCGCGGGCTTCGATCCCACCGACATCGTATTCAGCGGCGTGGGCAAGACCGCCAACGAGTTGAGCCAGGCGCTCGCCGAGCGCGTATCGCTGGTGAACGTGGAGTCGTTCGCCGAGCTACGCCTCCTCAATGAGATCGCGCGAGCGGAGGGTTTCGTGGCGCCCTTCGGAATCCGGGTCAATCCGGATGTGCCGACGCCCACACATCCCTACACGCAGACCGGCGATGCGGCGAAGAAATTCGGTACGCCCGTCCAGGACGTGCTCCCGATGGTGCATTGGTCTCTGGAGCAGCCGGGCCTCGAGTTCCTCTCGCTCGGGATGCACCTCGGCTCCCAGATCTCCGAGGCGAGACCCTTCCGCGAGGGGGCGGAACGGCTCGGGCGAATGGTATGCCAACTGCTGGCCGAGGGTGTCACGAGCATGCGCTCGATCGACGTGGGTGGCGGACTCGGCATCCAGTACCGGTCGGAGCCGGCCCTGGCGGTGGAGGCGTTCGCGGCGGCCGTGCGACCGCTGCACGAGACGACGGGGCTCCCCCTGATCGTGGAGCCCGGGCGGTGCCTGGTGGGGAATGCCGGCGTGCTGCTCGCGCGCTGTCTCTACCGCAAGGCGACCAGCGAGAGGGAGTACGTGATCACCGACGCGGCCATGAACGATCTCCTGCGGCCGAGCCTATACGGCGCGGAGCACGACGTCCGGGTGGTCGCGGGTGCCGAACAGGTGAGTGCGGCCTCGGACGCACCGGGGCCAGGTCGAGTGGATGTGGTCGGGCCGATCTGCGAGTCGGGCGATTTCCTGGCGCTCGACCGGGAGCTGCCGGGGGCGGCGCCCGGAGCCCTCCTCGCGGTGTCCGGCGCGGGTGCCTACGGGTTCACGATGAGCTCGAGCTATAATTCACGCCCGCGGGCGGCGGAGGTGCTGCTCGACGGCGAGCAGTGGGCGGTCGTGCGACGGCGGGAGACGTTCGAGGACCTGATCCGCGGTGAGCGACTGCTCGAGGAAACAGAACTCGGTGCGATAGAGCAACCATGACGGATCTCTCCAACGGCATCTTGATCCTGGACTACGGCTCACAGTACACGCAGCTCATCGCGCGGCGGGTGCGCGAGTCGCACGTGTACTGTGAGATCCACCCGCCGCCCGAATCGGTAGACGATGTCCGCAGGCGTCACCCCAAAGGGGTGATCCTGTCGGGCGGCCCGCGGTCGGTTTACGAGGAAGGGGCACCCCAACTCCCCGACGGCTTCGCCCAGCTCGAGATGCCGATCCTCGGGGTGTGCTACGGGATGGGATTGCTGAACCTGGCGGCCGGCGGCACGGTCGAGCCGGCGGGGGAGCGGGAGTACGGGCGCGCGGAGATCGAGATTCGCGATCCGGGAACGCTGTTCGCAGGCTTCGATCCGGGTGAGCGCTCGCACGTGTGGATGAGCCACGGCGACCGCATGACCGGCTTGGCCGACGGCTTCGAGGTCCGCGCCTCCAGTGCCAACAGTCCGATCGCCGCCTTCGCCCACCCGGAGCGCCGGCTGTACGGTGTGCAATTCCATCCTGAGGTGCACCACACGCCCCGCGGTGGCGAGATCCTCAACAACTTCCTGTTCCAAATCTGCCAGTGCACACCCGACTGGACCCCCGGGCACTTCATCGCGGAACAGGTCACAGCGATTCGAGAGCGCGTGGGCGATTCCGCGCGGGCCATCTGCGGGCTCTCGGGGGGGGTGGATTCCGCGGTCGCCGCCGCATTGGTGCACCGGGCGCTCGGCAACCGGCTCACGTGCATCTTCGTGGATCACGGCCTGCTGCGCATGCACGAGGCGGAATACGTCGAGCGCGTGTTTGGAGCGGCGCTGGGCATCGACCTGCGGTCGGTGGACGCTTCCGAGCTGTTCCTGGACCGGTTGCGCGACATCGAGGACCCGGAGGAGAAGCGACGCATCATCGGGCACACGTTCATCGACGTCTTCGAGGAGGGAGCGCAGGACGTGGGCGACGATGTTGGGTACCTGGTCCAGGGGACGCTCTATCCCGACGTGATCGAGTCGGTGTCCCCGCGCGGCGGCCCCTCGGTCACGATCAAGACCCACCACAACGTCGGCGGGCTCCGGCCCGACCTCCCGTTCGAACTCATCGAGCCGCTGCGCGAGCTCTTCAAGGACGAGGTGCGCCACGTGGGACGGGAGCTCGGCCTGCCGGAGGAGATCGTAGCGCGCCATCCGTTCCCGGGTCCAGGGCTCGCCGTGCGCATCCTCGGCCCCGTCACCGAGGAGCGCGTCCGGGTACTGCAGGAGGCGGACGCGATCTATATGGAGGAGATCCGTCGGGCGGGCTGCTACGATGACATCTGGCAGGCGTTCGCGGTGCTGCTTCCCGTGCAGGCAGTGGGGGTCATGGGTGACGCCCGCACCTACGAGAACGTGGTCGCCCTGCGCGCGGTGACAAGCACCGACGGCATGACGGCGGACTGGTATCCCTTCGCGCCCGACGTGATCGGCCAGATCGCCAGCCGCATCATCAATGAGGTGAGCGGCGTGAATCGCGTCGTCTACGACGTGAGCTCGAAGCCACCCGCGACCATCGAGTGGGAGTAGCTACCCCGCCCTTCAAACGCCCTTCTCGTCCAGCAGCTGCAGGAACGCGTCCGCCGAGTCGAGCGCGCCCAGCCGGTCGGGTACGTCCGGCTCCTTCGCGAACTGGGCGATCTTCCCCAGCACGGGGAGATACTGATTCGAGACTTCCAGTGGCGGCGCCACGATCAGGAAGAAATCGTAGACCGGCTTGTCGTCGATCGCCTTGAAGTCCACTCCGTCAGCCTTGCGGCCGAAGGCCACCCGCAAGCGGTTCACCACCAGGGAGCGGCAGTGCGGGATCGCGATTCCGCGCCCGATGCCGGTGGATCCGAGGTTCTCGCGCCGCTTGAGCATCTTGTACAGCATCGCCTCGGACTTCTCGTCCAGCTTGAGCAGCGTGATGAGTTCCTTCAGGATCTCGTCCTTCTCCGATCCCTCCAGCTTGAGGGAGATGGCGTCAGGCGAGAAGAATTCTTTTAGATGCATGATCGTCGTGGTTGAATGTGGAATGACCGCGAAACGTAACGGCACGCCGGCGAGCCTGTCAAACCGTTCGGTTGCCGGTGGCTCCGAGGCTCGTTAAGTTCGCTCTACGATGGCGTTTCCGTATCCTGTGCGCGCAAGCGTTCCGCTCTTCCTGGCTCCCATGGCCGGGGTGTCGGAACCTCCGTTCCGACGCCTGTGCCGCTCGTTCGGTGCCGACGTAGTGGTTTCGGAGTTCCTGTCGTCCGAGGGGCTGCGCCGGGGCATCGAGAGCGTGCACGACGGCGCGTACTTCACGCCCGAGGAGCGTCCCATCGGGATCCAGCTGTACGGCGCCGACGCCGACGCGATGGCCGAGGCGGCGCGCCTCGTCGAGGAGCACTACGGTCCCGACTTCATCGACATCAACTTCGGGTGCCCGGTCAAGAAGGTCGTGAAGCGCAACGGCGGGTCGGGGTGCCTCAAGGACCTCGACTTGGTGCAGCGCATCATCGGGGCCGTGCGGGCGGCAGTGCAGGCACCCGTCACTGTGAAGATCCGCAGCGGCTGGGACGAGGCCACGCGCAGTCCGGTTGAGATCGCGCTGCGCTGCCAGGACGCCGGCGCGCAGGTGCTCGCCCTGCACCCGCGGACCCGTACGCAGATGTACGAAGGGCACGCCCGGTGGGGAGAGATCGCCGACGTGAAGCAGGCCCTCGAGATCCCGGTTATCGGCAACGGTGACATCCGGATGGCCGAGGATGTCGTGCGCATGCGGCGTGAGACCGGCTGTGACGGTGTGATGATCGCGCGCGGATCGTTCGGCAACCCCTGGCTGTTCCAGCAGGCGCGTGCGCTGCTGGACGGACGCACGCCGCGCGCGGCCCCCTCGGCGGCCGAGCGCTTTGCCGTCGCGCTGCGGCACGCGCGGCTCCAGGTCGAGATTCAGGGCGACGACCGGCGCACCGCGATCGAGTTCCGCAAGCACTTGGGGTGGTACGTGCGCGGTCTTCCCCGCGCGGCCGCCCTGCGCCAGCGCCTCCATCAGATCGAGTCGATGGCTGAGATCGAGCGCGTCTTCCGCGGGTACCTGGAGCCCTTCCAGGCCGTCGGGTGAGCGAGGAACACCTCCGCGCCCTCGTCGAGCAGGTGTCCCGGGGGGAGTTGACCCCGGACGAGGCCCTGCAGCAGTTGAGCCGATTCCCCATCGATGAACTCCCATATGCGCAGGTGGATCACCTGCGGCCTTTGCTCCAGGGGTTCCCGGAGGTCGTGTTCTGCCAGGGCAAGACCGTGGAGCAGGTGCTGGGGATTTGCGAATCCCTGGAGGCGAGCTCGGGAGGGTTCCTGGCCACCCGAGCCGAGCCGGCAGTGCAGGCCGCGCTGCGGGAGCGGTTCCCCCGCGTGGAGGTGAACGAGCTGGCACGAACGGTGCATTTGAGGCCGGATAGGGAGGCCCCGGTGACAGGTGCCGGCGTGATCCTCGTCGTGACGGCGGGCACCTCAGATCTGGCGGTGGCCGAGGAAGCGGCGGTGGTGGCCCGAGCCATGGGGAATCGGGTTGAGGTCCTGGCCGATGTCGGGGTGGCCGGCATCCACCGCATCCTGCGGCAGTCGGAGTTGCTGAATGAGGCTTCAGTCCTCATAGTTGTCGCAGGCATGGATGGTGCCCTGGCCAGTGTCGTGGGGGGGATGGTCAGAGTGCCGGTCATCGCTGTCCCGACCAGCGTGGGCTATGGAGCTGCCTTCGGAGGGATCTCGGCGTTGCTTGCGATGCTCAATTCCTGTGCCTCCGGTGTGGTCGTCGTGAACATCGACAACGGGTTCGGTGCCGCGGTGGCGGCGTCCCGCATCAACCACCTGCACTCATGACCCTCTTGCCCTTCGTCGTGGGACTCGTGCTCGGCCTCCTCCTGGGTGCTGTGGTGCACGCCTGGTGGGAGCGGCGTCGCATGGGGGGCGTGGGTCCGGAGCTCATGCCGGCCGACGTGCCCCACGTGGTGGATCTGCTGCGGCGAGCACACCGGGCCGCCGCCGCCTGTCTCGTGATTCCCGAGGGGGAGCCCGTGCTGTCGCTGGACGAGCCCCCGCCACCGGACGCACTGGTGGACCGGGCGATCGCGACGGCGCGGCTTTCGCTGGCCGATGGGCGGGAGCACGTGCTGCGCGAGGGGGATGTCATCGTGGCGGTGGGCGACGGGCAGATCGGGAGCGCCGTGGTGCTGGCGTTCGACGCGGTCGCGCCCGCGGACGTGCGCCAGATCGCCGACGACCTGCGGAAGTTCCTGGCCGAGCTGAGGGTGGAACGCCTGCGGGAATACCGCATGCACCAGGACCCGGCCGGCGCGCCCGACTGGATGGTGATGGGGGCCGAGTCGGTCGAGGCCATCTCCTTCGGCCTGTGCGAGTCGGTGCGGGCCCTCACCGGCCGCCACGCGGCGGTGGTGGTGCGGGACCCTGCGGTCACGGAGGCATCGGTGGTCGCCGTGTCCCGTCAGGCGGACCGGCGCTTGCTCGGGCTCCGGGTGAGGCCCGATTCGGCGGTGGGCAGGGCATGCTCCGGCGACATCCCCGTCGCGGGCGCGTCGCCCGACGACCTGTTTGGCAGGTCCCACGAGGACCGGCGCCGCCGCACCGATCCGGGGACGGCGTTCCCGCTGCACGACGGCGCGCAAGGATGCGGTGCCCTGGTGGTGTTCGGGCCACCACACACCTTGGAACCGAGCGTGCAGGAACGGATCGCGTTCATGACCGTCGACGCCGGGCCACGGCTCAACAACGCGGTCAAGGTAAGGGCCGCCGAGACCCAGGCCATGACGGACCGGCTCACGCAACTCCCCAATCGCGCTGCCCTGGAGGGAGCCCTCAAGAACTGGGGGGATGGCCCGGCTACAATGCTGTGCGTGGATATCGACCGGTTCAAGGAAGTGAACGACACCCACGGGCACGCCGCGGGGGACGCCGCGCTGAAGCACGTGGCCCGGCTCTTCCGCCAGGCCCTGCGCGACGACGACCTGGCGACCCGCATCGGGGGCGAGGAATTCGCGATCTGGCTGCCGCATACGCCCCTGCCGTCGGCCCTGGACGTGGCGGAGCGCATCCGCAAGTCCGTGGAGCGCTCGGTCGTGCGGTGGGGTGGCACGGAGCTCACGATCACCTGTTCGGTCGGCGTGAGCGCCTACCCCCAGATCGTGTCCGACCTGAGGAACCTGCTGCCGTCGGCCGATTCCGCGCTGTACCAGGCCAAGCACAGGGGGCGCAACCGGGTGGAAGCGGCGGCGGGGACGGGCAGCAGGGCACCCTCTCCCTAGTAAGCCCGCCGCGTGAGGGGATTCCCGTGCGGGGAGGCGCTTGCTGGCGCCTCCCGGCGTTGCGTATGTTTCATGGTAGCCGAGAAAGGGGGCGACTGGCTTCGACGGGTCTGGTGAAGGTTTCGCAGCGTGTCCAGGATTCCCGGTGTCCTGGTTCAATCACTGGGGACTACACAACTGCCAATACTGACTTGGCCTTGGCTGCGTAAGCTCTGCTTACTGCACCTGCCCGCGAGGTAGCCCGCCCGAGGCGGCACGCGGGTATCGCAAATTCGGGCTGGCGCGGCGTGATGCCTCTGCACGCAGCGTGAGATTCTTGGGAGGCTTGTCCGCCGATTTGGCCGGCTGGGCGCCAGTCGACGGAGACCTCAAGCGCAGCCTACGCACGTAGAAGCGGATCTGGATCGAGGTTCGGACCGGGGTTCGATTCCCCGCGCCTCCATCAGGGAAGGCCACGAAATCCGTGGCCTTTCGGCGTTATAGGCGGGAGAGGTGTGCCTTAAGTGTGCCCTTCGGGGCCGATCCGGCGACCATCTTCGCCACGCCGTCCCGAAGGTCCTGCTCATTGGTGATCGCGTAGCGGCGGTAGATCGCCTCGGTCTGATGGCCCACAAGCGCCATTGCGACAGACCGGGCGACGCCGGCCCGCTCCGACCTCCGGACGGCTGTCCGCCGGAAGTCGTGGGGGATGCGGCCGACCAGCTTGGCCTTCTTGCAGGCGGTCCGCCATGCCTGCCGGATGCTCCTGACGGGCCGACCCTCCCGATGGAACACCCCAGGGCACCACCCGCCCCGTTCGGCGCTCCACGGCCCGCGTGTAGTCCCGCTGGGCCTCCAGGACGGCCTTGAGGTCGGGCAGGGCATCGAACGGGAACGTCCGGCCCTGGCCGTTCTTGGTCTCCCCTGGCTCTAGCCGGATCACGCCCTGGTCCCCACGGCCCGGAAACGGCAGTGCCCGACTGGGGGCGGACGCTGGAGGTGTGAGCGTTTCTGTGAGCGTTTCTCCGGGCAAATGCGGGCAAGAGTAGCTTGTTGACCGGGCAGCCGATGCTCGGAAGTCGCTGTTTCCCGGCAAGTTACCCGGAACGCCTGCCCCTGGCGTGCCGACTCTGGATTAGCGGCGCGGAAACGACAACGCCCGGCGCGGGGCCGGGCGCTGTGGGTGCCGTGCGGCAGGAGTCAGGCTGCTAATCAGGATCGTACACAAGACCAGAAATACAGACGGCATGGCCGTTGACGCCAAACGTCTCGGTGCCATGGTTATGCACCTCGATATACCAGCCACTAGGCCCGTTCGGTTGCGAGTGGGACACGGTTCCGGGCGGCGCACTGAAGCCCCCACCGACCACTAGCTTCCCCTCAGGACAGTGGATACCTGACGTATTGAAGCCTCCTGGTTCCACCTCAAAATATGTCGATACCCAGGTCCACCCGTGAACAGCTGAAGTCTGTACGGTTCCGTCAGGGAACTTGAAGCCACCTTCCGTGGACTCGATGGTCCCGTCCACGGTCAACATCTCGGTCGGCGCATTCGTGCCGATCCCAACGCCACCCTCGGCACGGATCAGGAACTGGTTTGCGGCCGTGGACGCGAACGCCTCCGAGTGGTTGTCGGCCCAGACGAACGTTCCTTCATGCCCCGCAATAGCTTGCGTGCCCGCAGCGAAGCTGTAATCACCAGTCGCTCTATTGTAGCTACCACCCGGAACCGTCGCCGCGACGCCCGAGGCGGTGTTGCTCGAACCCCCGCTGACAACGGCATACGAGTTTTCCGCACTATTGCCGGCTCCCCCGCCGACAAATCCATACACGTCTGCTTCGTTGGCGTTTCCACCCACGATGGCTGCGAAGTCGCCCCTTATGAAGTTGTTTCCTCCCTCTGCCCCCATACCACCACCACCGATGAAGCCCCACCGAGCTTCGGTGCCCGAGTTGCCGAGGTGACCACCGATGATGTTCCAACTCCCAGGAGGCTCCAAGCGCAGCCTGCGCTCGCCGCCTACATGAAACTCCAAGGGCTCGTCGGCACCAGTGCCGATCACGTTCGGGTCGTGGGTAATGGTGACCGTGTTGCCAACGTGCAGGCTCTCTGTCGCGTGCACACCGCCTTCGGGGTCCACGTACAGCGCATCAGCGGGCCCACCGTCAGGCGCGTCCATCGAGAACCCGTCTGTAGCGGCGAAGCTGAACTCAACATGCTTCTCGTGCTTGCACGCGTCTTCTAAACCGTCCGCCTTGATACGATAGACACTGCCGTCCGATGGCTTGTAGCAGAAATACACCATCTCCGCAGGGTTTGAGTTGAGGATTGTCGCATCTGCCAGTGCAGACACGTCAGCTTCGGCGGCAAGAACAGCGCCGACCGGTTCCTGCTCCGCTTCTCGTGCCTCAGCGGGCGGTGCAGTCTTCGTGAGTGGTGTCGTCGGCGTCTCAGTCCCGCAGGCAATCCAGATGACGGTGGCGGTCGTGAGAGCCGCGAGGATCGACTTGAGTCGCATGATCGCCTCCCCCTAGGCGCGAGTGCCATGCCCGTGGTTCGGCGGTCACGTTGTCGGTGGGCGTCCTGGGGAGGTTCGGGGCGTCGCTCTGGCAGCGGGCCGTCGAAACCGCAGGCGGTTCGACGGATGCCGGTAATGTGTCGCCGGGGACAGGCCAAACAACGGC